>NZ_JBBOUU010000001.1:1588000-2257000 GCF_038006205.1 Solibacillus sp. FSL R7-0668
TGAATGGCTTCTCCTTCTTCAGTTACATCGAGTACAATTGAATAGTAATTCCAATCTGTTGTGCCATGAATTGAACGATTATCCATATTATCGAATTGTAAGAGGTCTCCGTTTTTCGAATCAATTCGGCACCAAGCCCCGCATTTCATTGCATCCTTTGTTTTAATAAAGCAAGACATTTTCATGCGCTTACCAATCCAATTTTTAGCTGAAAATACTTGCATTAACGTTCCAAATTGACCTTCTTGAGCAGGCTGTGTACTGCCTAAGTAACCCGATTTAGAGCCCGTATGAAACACCTTATGATCGGATTTGATGGAATATAAAGATGGGTTTGTCCCCGTTAAAAGCCAGCCCTTCACTTCATTTGTTGTCATATCCTGTTCCTCCTTAAAGTTTATTGATCGCATTAAATTACGATATTTCCCAGGTGGCATCTGGTATAGCTCTTTGAAAGCACGTGTGAATGCTTCCTGTGATTGAAATTGACATTCCAATGAAATGTCGAGTATTGATTCATCAGAATGCAATAGTAAAAACGCAGCGACAGCAAGACGTCTTTTTCGAATATATATCCCGATAGATAAGCCCGTCTCCTTTTTGAACTGCCTCGTTAAATAAAACTTTGAGTAACCAATTTTTTCGGCATACTGCTCAAGCTGCCATTCAGATAAGATATTTTCCTCAAGCATATCAACAATATGTTGGACTAGCTGACTATACATGACTGCTCACCTCAAAACTTAGTATAAAGAAGAAACCAAATCCATTTTTGATAATTATTGCACTACAGTGAGTTTAGTGTAACGCACGATTTATGTAGTACATTGAGATATGTAATAGGAGTCTATAAGAACCCAATTATAACAAATAATGGGTGTTAAAATATGGCGTTTGTTTTAAAATAGTTATAGGGGATTCAACTTGAGTAAATTTGATATGTTCATGTAAAAGTATGTGGAATTGATGTCCGCCTCTTTTGGATTCTAAACGCTTGATGCAAAGGAGAAGTTATAATGAAAAAAACAGCAGTCCTTATTTATCCCAATTTTAGTGAATATGAGCTAACAACGGCATTGTCCATATTAATGCAAGGTACGAAACCTGTGAGTATTATTTCGATAAACAAAGAACTAGTTAAGGGGGAGGCAGGTCTTACATTAATGGCAGATCAAGCAATTGATCAAGTTAATTACGAAGAATTCGACAGTCTTCTATTAACCGGGTGTATGGATGTTTTCCCTATCCTAGAAAATACTAAATATACTGATTTTATTAAAAACATTGCGGATCAGGAGAATTTCATAGTAGCTAGTATATCAAGTTCTCCTGCTTTACTTGCTAAAGCAGGATTATTAAAGAATAAAAAATATACGGTTGGATTACTTGAGGAAGCTAGAATCAATTCTGGAATATTCGAAGCAGCAAATTATGTGAATCAATTATTAGTAAAGGATGGCAATATTATTACTGCATGGGGGTCAGCATTTATTGACTTTGGCATTCTATTTGGAAAATCATTGGACCTTCAATTTGAAGAAGGTTGGTATGGTAAATAAGAAGCGTTAGTGATTTTGATAGTGGTTGAGAAAATATTATTCGGAGGAAACGAAACATGGGCTACATTGAAAGATTACGCAAAGTCGTTGGTAGCGACCCTTTACTATTGGTTGGAGTTGCGGTTGCTGTCATAAACGACAAGGGGCAAATATTATTACAAAAACGGAATGATGGTGTATGGGGCGTTCCGGGCGGTTTTATGGAATTAGGCGAGTCTACTGAAGAGGCTGGTGTTTGTTAATTGAAGGCCCTTATGGAGCGACGGAATCTGTCACAATCACATACAATACACATAAACGGGCTGTCTAAAAAGTCGAAACTTTTAAGACAGTTGCCTCCTCATATATTAATTATCCGCTTGAGGCTGCTTTTCGCGGTGGTCAGAATAGGAACGAATGCTAAAACCGTCACATCGTGTGACAACGCATTCATGACCAGCATCGTGCTGGCCTCCATCCTCGGCGCAAAGGGAGTGTCCCAGAAATACTTCTCGGACACTCCCTTCACTTTTTCTTACAAAGTACCGTTTTTAGCAACCATCGCGTAGTACAGCCCTTTTTTTGCTAGCAATTCATCATGTGAACCAAATTCAGCAATTTGCCCCCGCTGCATGACATAAATGCGGTCGAATTGGTCTAGGTTTGTCAGCTTATGCGTAACCATCAGGACGGTTTTATCGGCTGCCTCTGAAAGTAGTGTGTGAAATAACATACTTTCAGTTTGCACGTCTAAGCTTGTAAACGGTTCATCTATAAGCCATAGCTGACTTTCTTTTAACAGCAGTCGAGCAAAGGCGAGTCGTTGTTTTTCTCCGCCTGAAAGATTGCCGCCTTTTTCAAAAATCGGGTCATCTAAATTTTTATCCAGTGCTGCTTTCGTCAGCGCTTGTTGTAATTGTGTGTCTGTCGCTTCAGGCTTGGCTAATAGTAAATTGCTTTTAATGGTACCCGAGAAGAAATGATTGTGCTGTAGCATCGTCGCTATTTGCTCATAAAGAGAGTGGGTTGTGATGGATGCAAGTGCATGTTCTCCAACCGAGATTTCCCCATGTGTCGGGTGTATTTCCTTCATTACAAGCTGCATCAGTGTTGATTTACCCGACCCACTAGGACCAACGATCGCTATTTTTTCCCCGGGTTGAATCGTTAACGAAACGTTGTTCAAAGCAGGGCGCGTTGAAGAGGGATAATGATAGCTGACATTTTGTAACTGGATTTTTTTTTGAATATTTTCAAGCGTTCTTGTTCCATCCACTTGCTCGTTTGCAGTCACTTCTTCCAGCTGATCAACTGCTTTTTTCGTATGTCGTGCAAAGATTGGCACCATTGATAGTGGGACGGCGGATTCAAAAACCGTGAGTGAAACAAGGATAATTAAGGCTAAATACACCCCTTCTAGCTGCCCAATCGATGTTAAATAGGCGCCAACAAAGACAACACCAAAGCTCGTGAATAAGGCAATGAGCTGATTCCATAAATAGGAGGTTTGCTCTTGATTGAGCTCTTTTCGCCGAGATTTTCCATAAGCCTGGTATAAAGAGGCTAATTCCGCGTCCTTCGCTTGCTTTTGATTGTGAAGTAATAATTCTCGATACCCATAGAAATACTCGGTTGCTTCAATTGTCAGCTCCTTTTTTTCGACTGTGCTCGTAGGAAATGGTCGATGAAAGAGAAGATAGGGAACGACAATGCTTGTGAGTACGATGCCGATCAGTAAGAGCAAGGCAATCCAAGGTGAAAAGAATAATGTAAATAAAATCGTGACGAAAAACACAAGTAGAGCGATAAAGGGCGGATACAGCACGCGTAAAAAGAAGTTTTGTAGCATCTCAACATCGCTTGTAATCCGCGTTAATAAATCGCCACTTTTATAGTTGTTAAACAGATGTGCTTGTGGCAATAGCTTTTGGAAAAAATTCATCCGTACAATACTAATAAATTTAAAGGTTACCCGATGTGATAGATAGCGTTCGGCATATTTACTGGCGGATTTCGTCACGCCAAATAATTTGAGAAACGCGGTTAAGATTAAAATGACATAAAAGGGAGGCATTAGGGCTGCTTTTGATATGAGCAAGCCACTTTGTGCAAACAGTGCGACCGCCGTTAAGCCACTTACTGTCCCTGCTAATAGTGCAAGTAGGACATCTTTTTTATCATGCCAAATCATGTTCACTAATTGTTGCATGCTGTATTTCTCCCTTCCGCAATTTTTTTGAAATACGGGTGGTTTTTAAGTGTCACTGGTGTACCGGAACTGACAATTTGCCCGTCTTCTACGATATAAATGACATCCGCGAATCGAATGCTTTCATATTGATGGGCAGCAAGGATGATTGTCGCATTTGCCCGTAGTTTTTTAATAGAAGCAACTAATAATTGTTCGGTTACAACATCTAAGCCAGCAGTTGGTTCATCAAAGAATACGATAGCGGGCTCTTTTAGGAAGGCCCTTGCAATTGCCACACGCTGCTTTTCGCCACCTGATAATCCAAGGCCACCTTCACCAATCGCTGTGTCAAGTCCGTTCGGTAAAGCGCTCACCCAATCGACTAATTGTGCCTCTTTTAATGCAGCATGAATCTGTGTATCCAAAACGTCGAGCCCCATGCAAATATTTTCACGTAATGTCCCCGCAAAAATATAAGGGTGCTGTGAAATATAGCTTGTTTGCGCATACCAATGATCCGCACGATAGTGGCTGCGTGGCGCGTTGTTTAAATAGATTTCTCCTGAATTGAACTCGGTTAAACTGGATAACAGATTTAAGATCGTTGTCTTGCCGTGACCCGTTTTGCCGATAAAAGCCACCGTTTGTCCAGGCTGTATCGTGAGAGTGAGTGGACCAATTGTCGGGCCGTTTGGATAGTGAAATAACCCATCCTTAATCGAAATTTCAGGTTGAATGGCTAATGAATTGTGCCCCCACTGGACAGGGTTTGCCTCTTCTTGAAGCTGCTTTGCAATTAAATCAGCAGCCCCTAAGCTCCCACGACCGGTATGAAAGGCAGCCCCTAGCTCCTTCAAGGAATTATAATATTCTGGTGCTAAAGTCAAAATGAAGAATGCCGGCGCAAAAGTGAGTGTTTTAAAAACAATCATTTGAAAGCCGATTTCCAACGCTACAATCCCAATACCAAGTGTTGCGATGAGCTCGATAAATAGGGTAGAGGCGAACGCAATTTTTAAAACGCTTAATGTCCGGCTCATAAAGCCTTCATTACTTTTCGCTAAAATATGCTCCTGCTGTTTACTTTGACCGAATAACCGAATCGTTTGTAGCCCTTGCAGTAAATCTAAAAATTTCCCCGAAAACTGATTTAACGCATCTAATTGCTCTTCTGATTTTTTCTTCGTTTGCATCCCGATAATAATATACGTAATCGGAACAAAGGGCGCGGTAATTAGCATAATCCAACCACTATTCGGGTGAACAATAAAGACCGCAATTAAAATCATTAGCGGAATAACGCTTGTTTTAATGACTTGTGGCATGTATTCACGGTAATAGCTTTCCAGCTGATCGACGGTATCGACTAAAAGTGTTACCTTTTCACCTGTTTGAAAGGACACATGCTGTTCCATCGTCGTGTGTGACCAATGCTGCATGAGTTTTCCCCGAACAGTGCCCTTTACCTTTTCAGCTAACCAGCCCCCAATTCGACCTAATGAAAACTGCGTCGTGAGCCGAACGATTATGGCAATCAAAAAAAGCCAAAAGAAAAGATACGTATTGGAAAAGGGCGCTTTTTCAATAAAAACAAGATTGACAATTTCTACAATACTGATGCCCTGTAAGATAATGCTTCCCCCTAAAAATAAGGATAGGATAATTAGCAGGACGAGCTTGGATTTATGTTCAAATAGTAAATTTTTTAGAAAAGGCATGTTATCAACTCCTTACCTATATAATAGGCAAATTTGGTAAAAACAAAACTAGGGGTTTTCCACTATATTTAGGAGGAATGTTACAGACAGATGAACGTTGAGGAAGTACTTTTATTAGCGCAGTTGGAGAGAACGAGATAGTATTAAAGATGAAAATCAGACATGTTTTAGAAAGGAGCAATCAGCTATGACGGTTCGCCTACCTTATGAGTATTTAAAGGAAATTTATGAACATATTCAAGATGGCATTATTGTGATGAAAGCAAACCGTGAAATTATTATGATGAACCCCGCAGCCGCAAAATTAACGGGCTGGGCAATTGGTGATTCCGTTCCGTATTGTACCTATTGTATGACCCGGGAAAAAAAGGAGGGGGAACCGACCTGCTACTTGATTGCGAATCGTGAGGTGCCGTCCTTTTTATCGCAAATGCCAACGTATCATGGACAAAAAATCGATGTAGAAATGAGTACCGCTGCGATTTATGCAAATGCCGATACTGGGGAAAGTGAGTATTTGCTTGTGTTACGCGACCAGGAATTAATTAAAAAAGCACAGCAAGCCGAAAATACAAAGAAAATGATTCGTGCATTAATTGAAGCAAAGGAATCCGAGCATAAGCGTCTTGCACAGGAATTGCATGATGGTATAGGACAATCCTTATTTACCGTATCCGTCGCATTGCAGGCGGTAGAGTCATTTGTCAAAGAAAATCCGAAATTATCGCTGTATATTCATGAAGTTCAAGCCGAGCTGCAACGAGCAATGGATGATATTAACGCCTATTCCCATCAGTTACGCCCCCATAGCTTAGATCAGCTAGGTCTAGTGCCAACGATTCAAATGATGATTGATACGACGATGAAAAATACACCTGCACTGACAATTGATTTACTGACAGAGGGGGTAGATCGCTGTGATCCTGTTGTCGAAATTAACTTATATCGTGTCATTCAAGAGGCGCTTCATAATGTGGTGAAATATGCGAATGCCAGCCACGTTCAAATTGATATTATAAAGGATTCTCGACAAATTGAGATGAAGATTTGTGATAATGGGATTGGCTTTAATCGCGAAAAAATAAAGAGTCCCGGCTTAGGGTTAAAGCATATGGAAGAGCGCATTGACTTATTAAACGGCCAGTTCGAAATTGAGTCTAATATTGGAGAAGGTACGACGATTGACATTGTTGTGCCAAGATGGAGACCACAAGATGATTAACGTATTATTAGTAGATGACCATGTGCTCATTCGTAAAGGAATTGCACTATTATTAGAAAACCATGTCGATATTGCAGTTGTTGGTGAAGCAAATGACGGCGAAGAGGCGATTCAATTAGCTTACCAAACAGATCCAGATGTCATATTGATGGATATTTCGATTCCAAATGGGCTGGATGGTTTTACAGCGACGAAGGAAATTAAAAAGAATTTACCTCATATTAAAGTGATTCTGTTAACGATGCATGATGAAGTGGCCTATATTCAACAAGCCATTGATATAGAAGCGGACGGCTATATTTTAAAAAATAGTCAGGGCGGGATCATGTACGAGGCGATTTTGTCTGTCTATCACGGTAAAACCTATTATGAAGTGGGCTTACCACAGGAGCAGTTAGAAAAGCTATTTAAAAATAAAGGTAATCCAAAAACCGATGTGCTCTCCACACGCGAGCGAGAAATTGTACGCCTAACCATTTTAGGGTATAGCAATATTCAAATCGCGGAAAAACTATTTATTAGTGCCAAAACTGTCGAGAATCACAAGGCCAATAGTATGAAAAAGCTCAATTTGAAAAGTAAGGCAGAGCTGATTCAGTATGGCATTACCAATGGTTATATCCAATAAATTCTATACCCAACGCAAAGACTATATGCTTTGCTGTTGGGTATTTTTTGTTGCAAAAATGACATAATTGCCGCTGTCTTCAAGGCTTTATAGTGGGAAACCCCTATATTTTATCAACAACATCCTCACTATACTTGAAGTTAGTTAAAGGATTGAACTTAATTCAGTAGGGTTCAAGCTCCGGCTGAATCAAGTTAAGCCGAGGTGTAATTGATAAGAGGTGAATACGCATGAAAAAGAAATGGATGCTTGTTAGTTTTACATTGTCATCAATTGGGATGGCGGTTCTAGTATCAGCGATGTTTTAACTTAATTCAGTAAGTTCTTTCTGCATCATAAGCAAAATGATAGGTACGAAAAATCCTCTATTTCTATAAGTGGGGATGAATCAAGCTAAAGCCTCGGCGGATGTCACAGATTTTAAAGGATTTTTTCAAGCAAGCTCGAAAAAATCTGGACACAATTACGCCGAGGCGAAATTGATAAATAGGAGGTATAAACGATGGAAAACTTAGCTGTGTTTTGGAGTAGAGCTTTAACAGAGCTTACATTATCCTTTCATATTCTGTTTGCAACATTAGGTGTCGGGGTGCCGCTCATGATCTTAATTGCACAGTATGTAGGATATAAGAAGAATGATATGCATTATACATTAATGGCACGCAGATGGGCGCGCGGATTTACGATTACAGTGGCGGTTGGGGTCGTGACAGGTACCGTCATTGGCTTGCAGTTATCGTTATTATGGCCACAGTTTATGGAATTAGCAGGTCAAACGATTGCATTGCCATTATTTATGGAGACCTTTGCATTTTTCTTTGAAGCGATCTTTTTAGGTATTTATTTATATACATGGGATCGATTTAACAATCCAAAGCATCATATGCTACTGCTTATTCCCGTAGCGATTGGGGCATCGATGTCCGCGGTATTCATTACAATTGTCAATGCCTTTATGAATGCGCCACGTGGGTTTGATTTGGTGAATGGAGAGCTTATTAATATTCAACCGATTTTAGCGATGTTTACACCAGCGATGCCTACGAAAATTGGGCATGTACTCGCATCAAGCTTTATGACAGTGGCCTTTATTTTTGCGGCGATTGCAGCGTATAAGTTACTTAAAGGTGAGGAGCATGTTTACCATAAAAAAGCGCTTTATTTAATGATGAAGCTTGGGGTGATTTTCTCCATTGCGACTGCCTTAATCGGGGATTTCTCGGCAAAATATTTAGCCGAATATCAACCAGAGAAATTAGCTGCTGCAGAATGGCACTTTGAAACAGAGGAAGGGGCAGATTTAATCTTCTTTGGGGTGCTTGATGGTGAAGAAGTGAAGTACGAAATTCGACTTCCGAAAGTATTAAGCTTCTTGGCAAGCAATGATTTTAACGCAGAAGTGACAGGGCTAGACGCCTACCCAGAGGATGAAAGACCACCACTTATTACGCATTATTTCTTTGATGTGATGGTGGCAATTGGGGTGCTGATGATTTTCTTATCCATCGCATTTGTGATCGGAAAATGGAAAAACTGGCACTGGATTGAGGCACGTTGGTTCAGATGGCTCGTCGTATTAAGTGGTCCTTTATCACTCGTAGCGATTGAGGCGGGCTGGTGGTTAGCTGAGCTTGGACGTCAGCCGTGGATTTTATATGGCCTGATGCGTACGGAGCAAGGTGCAACTACGGCAACGGGTGTTGAATGGTTATTTATCGCATTTGCGGTCGTTTACTTCATATTAGGTATTGGTAGTCTTGTAGTACTACGACGCATGTTTAAAAATAATCCAGTAGAAAAAGAATTAGCATTACGTAAAGGCGGTGCGCAATAATGTGGTTAGAAATATTAGGGGTATCGGTTTTATGGATTTTCTTGTTTGGCTATGTCATTGTCGCATCCATTGACTTTGGTGCAGGCTTTTTCAATGGCTACAGCTTATTAACAGGGAAAAATCAGATTTTATCAAAGGTGATTAAACGTTATTTATCACCTGTATGGGAAATAACAAATGTGTTCTTAGTATTCTTCTTCGTTGGAATTGTTGGGTTCTTCCCACAAACGGCTTATTATTACGGAACGATTCTTTTAGTCCCAGCCTCAATTGCGTTGATTTTATTAACAATCCGAGGAAGCTACTATGCCTTTGAATCCTATAGTGGCTTGCGAGGTCATAAAGGCTATGCAGCGGCTTATGGAATCGCTGGTTTATTAATTCCTGCATCGTTATCGGTTGTGCTAACGATTTCAGAGGGTGGTTTTGTCACAATGAATGAAACTGGTCCGCAGCTGGATTACGGTGCCTTATTGACAAGTCCACTCGCATGGTCGATTGTCGTCTTAAGTATTACCGCCGTGCTGTACATTTCCGCCGTCTTTTTAACATGGTATGCCAAAAAAGCAGGCGATGTAGAGGCAAGCAGCTTAATGCGTAAATATGCGCTAATTTGGGCGGTTCCACTAATCGTCAGTGCCTTTGGGATTATCATTGAACTGCGTGCAACTGGCAATTGGCATTACGAGAACATGATCGACATATCTTGGTTATTTATTGTATCGGGCATTTTATTTTT
This sequence comes from Solibacillus sp. FSL R7-0668, assembly GCF_038006205.1. NCBI lineage: Bacteria > Bacillati > Bacillota > Bacilli > Caryophanales > Caryophanaceae > Solibacillus > Solibacillus sp. FSL R7-0668. The sequence goes on from NZ_JBBOUU010000001.1 coordinate 1,597,871, forward strand.
AGCGACGATTTGGTTACTTTGGGGGAAAGTGAAATATGGTTTAGCTGTCGTTATCATGATCGCACAGTTTGCCACAGCATTCTTTGCTTACGGAATTTCGCATTATCCGTATTTACTGTATCCGTACTTATCAATTCATGATAGCTTCACAAATCAAACGATGGCGATTGCACTTGTTATTGCATTTGTCGCTGGTTTAATTTTACTTATTCCATCCATGTATTTAGTATTTAAATTATTTATTTTCAATAAAGGTTATCTTTCTGGCGAAGATGAAACGCATGTATAGGAGGCGTTACGATGAATGACTTTTTAATTTTCTACGCACCATTTCTTGTTGTTATTTTAGCAGTGTTCGCAGCGTTCTTTGTTGCAACGAAAACGAAGACACATTAAATAAGAGTGTTTGTAGGGGATCGAATAAATAGCTGGTTAAAAGGAAGTGGGTGCTGTCACTAAGTGTGATGGCACTTGCTTTTTGTTGTTTTTTGCATGGTGCTGGGGGCTGGATACGTGTGATTTCCCAATAATACCCTTTTAAAACTAAAAAAGCAGCTTATTTTTCAAAAAAATGGTTGATTTTATATCACTTTATGATATATTAATTTTAGATATATCATAAAGTGATATAAAGGGGTGACGAAAATGAAATCTTTAGAGCAACTGACGGATTCGGTATTTTATATTATGGCTGCCTTCACAAAGCCAAGGCATGGCTATGCGGTGATGAGCGAAATTGAAGCGCTAACGAACGGCGAGGTAACGATTGGCCCCGCATCGTTATATACCATTATAAAAAAGCTGATGGCACAGGAATACATTACGCTATATGACGCGAGTGATTCACGCCGAAAAGTGTACACATTAACAGAAAAAGGGCGTGATGTGCTAACACATGACATAGCACGTCGAGAAAAAATGATTCGCTTTGCCAAAATTGGACTAGAGGGAGATGTTTCACATGACTAAAACAAAGTATATCGTTTCCGGTGGTATTGCATTTTCAGAAAAGAAGGATTTGAAAATATTAAAAAAATACGCTGCAAAAGGCTGGATTGCCAAGCGCTATAAGGCAATGGGCTACGAGCTAGAAAAGGGTGAGCCTGAAATCATTGACTACAGCATTGATGTGCGCCGTTTAGCACCAGAAGATGAGGAAGAATATTTTGCGATGTTTGAGTTTGCAGGCTGGCAGCATGTTTGCTCAAGCTATGATACACATTTGTTCAAAGCGCCAGTAGGGACGACACCGATTTATTCGGACACTACTTCAAAATCTGAAAAGCTGCTACGTTTGCGAAAATCGATTATGCCCGCAATGTGGCTTACGGTTTGTTTAACGGTGATGAGTTATTTCGCGATGGTAGTTACGGGTGGGACAATTGAACTGGTATCTAAAATGTTATTTAATTTCTTTATTATTTTGATGATACTATGTGTGCTCATGTTTATCGCTTTAACATATCGTAGCATGCGTATTCGCTAGGGGGAATATCGGTTTCGAAGGCTAAATAGCAGGGAATACATTTTACTAAATAAACGAGCTGAAGGTTATAGAATCAACCGCCAGCTCGTTTTGCACGCCATTTCCAAATAAAGATACTCAAAGCAGTTACAAGTAAAAGTACGAACAACAGATCTAAATCCTTATCATACTTAAACCACATTTTAGACTTTAAGTTGACCTCTTGAGTTGGTGTGAATTCCTTTTCGGCAATTTTGGGGACATCCTCACCTGAATTTACAACCGTCACAGGACTACAAGGGCTATTGGTATAGGCACCGTTATTTTCGTGCAAATAAACGAGGTATTTTTTGTTCTTTTCAAAGTCATGACCCCATGTAAAATCCACTTCAAAAATAAGTTGAGTGGCTACTTCGGTTTTCCAGCTCTTTTCTACATCGAGCAAAACATACTTCTTTGTCTCTTTTGTCCCCGTGAATCCTTTTTGTACAATATCATTTTTTACATTCAATACCGTTCCGACTACAGCCATATCAAAATTATCTATAATCGGCTCTTCAAGCTCAGCACAACTTAATGCCTGCGCTTGTTGTGGGAAAATGGTGTGTAATGACAGGGTACAGAGTATAGTGAGCAATAATAATCGCATAATGCCTCCTAAAAACGAGATTTGATGGATTAGACGCGTGAGGCTTTAAGAAGTTACATAAATACGCTAGATAATTGGTATGGTTATTTCAAAATAAAGGAAATAGATTGCTTTGCTCGAATAATTAATAAAGTACGATAATGATACAAAGATAGGGAGGAATGACATGTTTCCGATATTAGAAACTGAACGATTAATTTTAAGAGAGATAATTCCGCAAGACGCGCAAAATATTTACGCCAATTTTTCCAACGAACAGCTGATCAAATATTATGGCATGAATGCGATGACACAGCTTGCCGAGGCCCAAGCATTAGTCCAATCATTTACAGCAGGCTTTATGAATAAAAGAGGAATCCGCTGGGGGATTGAAAGAAAAGAGGAGACTGGCTTAATCGGGACAATCGGCTTTAACCTATGGTCGCCACTACATAGACGTGCAGAAATTGGCAATGAATTGCACCCAGATTTTTGGCGTGCAGGCTATATGTCAGAAGCGATCAATCAAATTGTAGACTATGGCTTTCAAGAGCTCGATTTAACAAGAATCGGTGCCGTTGTTTTTGTGGGAAATGAAGCCTCCAACCAGCTATTATTGAAAAATGGCTTTGAACTGGAAGGTGTTTTGCGCAATTATATGTATCAAAATGATCAGGTACATGATGTGAATATGTTTTCGAGGGTGAAGCGTTAGACAGAATATAGGGAGTTGGCACAGGTGTGTATTTTTATTGCATGGGAAATAATTTTGGTGAAATGTCTTGACAATGGAAATAGAGTATAGCGAATTAGAAATGAATAATTATTTTTAATAACTTAAGGGAATTGGTTAATGCGTTTTGATTATTTTGTCATTTGGAAAATTATTTTGATGATAATATTCTGTTGGGAATACAGGAAATGATTTAATGTCAGTTTCTATTTGTGTAGGAGAGTGGAGGAAAATAAAATGGAGACTTTGCTAATTTGATTTTTACAGATATTTCGGTAAATGTATTGATTTCATTGGGTTTGTAAGCATCTTATTCGTATTCATTCACCAACTTCTAAATATATTAAAATAATTTTATTTGCTTTCCTGTACTGGTTAATATATCCTTATATGTAATCGTTCTACCATAATGGAATGATTTCTTCACAAATATATTATCGAGGTGAATATAGCATGGCAAAGAAAACTAAGAAAAACAAAGCAGAAGAAGTAGTACTAGAAAAAAAGGCAAAGAAAAAAGCAGACAAAAAGAAGCTTGAGAAAAAGATAGAAAAGAAAAAGGCTGAAAAGAAAAAAGCTGCGAAATTAGTTGCAAAGAAGAAAGCTAAGAAGAAAAGCGGCAAAAAAGCAGCTTAATTAGCGCTAACGTTTTTCGGTTATTAGAATCGGAAAGCGACACTATTTTTAATTTTGTGGGCACATCGATAACGAGTTCTTTATGAATCGTTTATCGGTGTGCTTCTTTTATTATCGATCAATTTTGTACACGTTAATGAGGCCGATTACCCGTTGATTTAACAATTAATTTACATCATCTACTTCGTTTTAATATCTGGCTCGAATATAGTGAAATCAAAGATCTTTCATCAAATAATCCCCAGACGTATGTAGTAACCAAATAAATTCGAATATTTCTTGTTATTTCCCAAAGTGTGAGTTGCCCTTTAAATTGGAAGGTATAACAATGAAACGTATATAAGATCTGCAAAAGATAGCAGTCTATAGTAAGATTATTGATTGCCTTATGTATAACCATATGCGAATGATATACGCAATTAATGATGGAGGGTTTAATTGACTAATTAGAAGTGTTTGAATTTTCTTTTTGTAGAGGGGGAGTTTGAGTGTGATGGAGTTAAGAACTGTTAATGAATATGAGAATGGCGTTTAGTGCGGATGTAAAGTGAACATAAAATTGCTAGGAGACTCGCACTGATTTTATTGAAATATTGGTAAATAATGTATTATAATATTGTTAGAATAATAGTGGTTAAATATTATTCTTGTTGGATTTTTGTGGATTTTATTAAAAATGAATCAAAATTCGCAGTCATTCCCTGTATTGGGGATGTGGATTGAAACCAACGTAAACCGTAAATAAATACATTTACGAACTGTCATTCCCTGTATTGGGGATGTGGATTGAAACACAGAGATTCTAGTGGCAATATTTATTATCAGAGTCATTCCCTGTATTGGGGATGTGGATTGAAACTATCAAAGCTCTTTGTCGTGCGTCTTTGCATGGTCATTCCCTGTATTGGGGATGTGGATTGAAACAGAATGGGGAGCTAATAATTCTTGCTGCTCGCCCGTCATTCCCTGTATTGGGGATGTGGATTGAAACAGCTAAACGCGATATGAATATTAGCGGTGTACAGTCATTCCCTGTATTGGGGATGTGGATTGAAACTATCATCGGTACAATGCCTTCGCGTTTGAGTAAGTCATTCCCTGTATTGGGGATGTGGATTGAAACCCGTGAACGAATTATAAGTGTAAGCGTTGATGGTGTCATTCCCTGTATTGGGGATGTGGATTGAAACACATTTGTACATCCTTCCTTAACAATTTTGTTCAAGTCATTCCCTGTATTGGGGATGTGGATTGAAACACGGACATACAATTGTCTGTATTTATATACGCGGTCATTCCCTGTATTGGGGATGTGGATTGAAACTCTTATGGATCGTTAGCAGCTCACATGCGGCTTTGTCATTCCCTGTATTGGGGATGTGGATTGAAACTATGTCTAAACTGCACTTGATTCAAGAAATTGAGTCATTCCCTGTATTGGGGATGTGGATTGAAACCGAGTACTGGGGAAATGGTGCCAATCAGCGCAGGTCATTCCCTGTATTGGGGATGTGGATTGAAACAGATTCGACAGAGTGAGCAGGAAATCAGGCGATGTCATTCCCTGTATTGGGGATGTGGATTGAAACCAAAAGGAATAGAGCTACAAGTATTACAAGTAAAGTCATTCCCTGTATTGGGGATGTGGATTGAAACTTCGCCAACGAATTAACCAAAACTAATTTAATCGTCATTCCCTGTATTGGGGATGTGGATTGAAACAACGTTATACGTCACAAACGGCGCAACATCCATCGTCATTCCCTGTATTGGGGATGTGGATTGAAACAACAATCAATCGTAGAATCAGTACATTAAAAAGGTCATTCCCTGTATTGGGGATGTGGATTGAAACCCTGATAGGGATATAGCAGAGGATTTATGGAATGTCATTCCCTGTATTGGGGATGTGGATTGAAACTTGTTACCGTCTCGACCTTTAACCTCCATTACGTCATTCCCTGTATTGGGGATGTGGATTGAAACTAACTGCTGACGAAATCCGTGAGAGCCGATTTGGTCATTCCCTGTATTGGGGATGTGGATTGAAACTTCGCGTACGACTTTGGGGATGGTTGATTTAATGTCATTCCCTGTATTGGGGATGTGGATTGAAACTTGCGTTAGCTTATCGCGTAGACATGGCTCTTGGTCATTCCCTGTATTGGGGATGTGGATTGAAACCGCATAGTCAACGATAAATTCGTAGGCTTTGCGTCATTCCCTGTATTGGGGATGTGGATTGAAACTATTATTTATACTTCCCACGGGAATTAGTCGTGTCATTCCCTGTATTGGGGATGTGGATTGAAACAGGGATTACGAGCAAGACGAAATTACGCGTACAGGTCATTCCCTGTATTGGGGATGTGGATTGAAACCGCTAGTAGACGCAAGTGCGCGTGCCTATGTCGGTCATTCCCTGTATTGGGGATGTGGATTGAAACCAGCGATTAACTTCGAACACGGCTCGATTGTAGAGGTCATTCCCTGTATTGGGGATGTGGATTGAAACGCACAGCTGGCCGTATATCACCGATAATCGCAGTCATTCCCTGTATTGGGGATGTGGATTGAAACTCACTCGCTTAAAACCTCAATTTACATCACATAGGTCATTCCCTGTATTGGGGATGTGGATTGAAACTGGTAGATAGTCTTCAATAATGTAATAAATATCAGTCATTCCCTGTATTGGGGATGTGGATTGAAACTTCAAATCGGTAGAATGTTTGGCCGCGCTCTTTCGTCATTCCCTGTATTGGGGATGTGGATTGAAACACAGGAAATCCAGTTAACTAATTTGGATCAATATGTCATTCCCTGTATTGGGGATGTGGATTGAAACTTGATGCTTTAACGAATACATCGAATTTATTATGTCATTCCCTGTATTGAGAATGCGAATTGAAAGAAATAAACTAACAAATGAAAAGAAACAGCTGAGTGATGATCAGCTGTCCCTACAAGCCTAATTAGTGAAAGGCAATATTCGGTGGGGATGAGGAAAACGTTTATCGAGCACAGCCTTACTTTATGGCTTCACTAATACTTTTGCCTGTTTAATATCATTAATCAATGTTTCGAAGCCTTTGTCAACAATATCATTCAGCTCGATTTTAGACGTAATTACAGTAGATACGTCTAATCTGCCTGCTGCGATGAGCTCGATAACTGTTGGGAATACATGGAGATAAGCGAGCGTTGATGTGAGTTGCAGAGCCTTGAACATGACCATGTTTGAGTCAATTTCAATCGGCTTTTTAAATGTAGCAAGTAACATAATTTGTGCACCCATTTTCGTTGTATAAAGCGCATTGCTCACGGTAGATTGTACACCGGCACAGTCAAATACAACATCTGCGCCACCGTTTGTAAAGGCTAAAATTTGTTGCACTAAATCCTCGGCATCGCCTTTTACAACAAGAGATGCGCCAAGCTCTTGTGGTGTGATGCAACGTTCCTCTGAAAAATCCACGAGCACAATTTTAGCGGCACCAGCAGCTTTGACGCATAAAAGGGTAAGTAATCCAATAGGACCTGCGCCATAAATAACAACAAAATCACCAGCCTTTAGCTTACTTTCTCTCACACTGTAAAATGACACTGCAGTTGGTTCAACGAGTGCGCCTTCTTCAAACGTCACATTGTCCGGTAATTTATGCAGCATGTTTTCGTCAACTGCGACATACTGTGCAAAGCCACCATGACGATTAATGCCGATAAAGCCTACCGAATGACATTGATTGAAAAAGCCATGCGTGCAAGCAGGGCATGTACCACAGTAAATTAGCGGTTCCACGCAAATGTGGTCGCCTGTTTTGAATTTCCCTACTTTTGCGCCAACTTCAACAATGGTTCCTGAAAATTCATGTCCCAAAATCGTCTGACCAGCATGTTTTGTAATAGGGTGTGGATCCGTACCGAGTCCATAATTGTAAATGCCAATGTCACTACCTCAAATGCCGACCCAAGCAACTTCGACTAGCACCTGATTTGGCTGAATTGTTGGTTTTTCTACATCTTCCACACGAATATTCTTTATCTGATGAAATACTGCTACTCTCATATATATTTGCTCCCCTTTAGAAAAATTTACTTAAATCTGGATACCCACTCGTTTGCCAAGCACCATCAACGATTAAGCTTGCCCCATTAACATAGGATGCGTCCTCGCTCACTAAAAATAATGTAGGACCTGCCATTTCTTTAGGATCGGCAGCACGCTTCATGGGAATGCGCTCCATATAGGCTTCGTGAATAGCGTCAACCCCTGTTAATCCAGCAGTGAGTGGAGTTAACACAAGACCCGTTAAAATCGCATTAACAGGAATATTGTACTGAGCTAACTCCAGCGCGGCATTTTTCGTTAGCATTTCAACGCCCGCTTTTGCGGATGAGTATGCTGTTCCTGCGAACATCGGTACTTGTGCGTTTAATGACGCAACGTTTACAATTGCCCCGCCACCATGAGTCTTCATATGTTTTGCTTAATGCTTTACACATAAAAAGACACCTTTTAAGCATAAATCCACTGTGAAATCCCAATCATTTTCCGATAAATCGGTAATGGGTGCAGCTTTTGACGCCAGCTACGTTAAATGAATAATCTAATTGACCGAATGTCTCGATCGTTTTGTTTACTAAATTTTCGACCTCTTGCTCAACTGTTACATTTGTTTTGATTGCTAGAACATTTCCACCATGTGCAGCTTAGATTTCTTGCATTTTTTGTTCGTTCAAATCAGCAACGACCACTTTTGCGCCTTCATTTAATAGGCTTTCTGTAATTGCATAGCCAATACCAGAAGCGCCGCAGTCACAATCGCCACCTTGTTTTCGAATCGTTTGTTCATCCATCATCTCTACTTAACAAAATAGTATGAGCTTACGAGTTCATTATAACAATAAATTAAAAGTGTAATAGAAGGAATTGCGAATGATTTGAATTTTTTGGAAAGGGATATTTAAACATGGGTATTTAAGTTTTTGTTGGATTAACATTTGATGTTTTTTAAGGTAATTGAAATTATGAGTATGTTTTAATGGTGGTGTGAGTTAGAGTAGTTAATCTAATTTTCACATCGAAAAATTTGTTAGTAATTGACAATATTGGATTTGTGTTTTATTCTTAATTTAGGAGGTTCACTGTATTTATAATGTCATAACAAAATAAAAGGATCAATTGTTATGTGGTTTTAAAAACTGTCTTTATTATGTGTTAAATAAGCAATTTGGAGTCCAAGTAGTCTGTTTTTTGAACGTAGGCTATTTTGGACTCAAAAGCTGTTTGTTACTTAAATATTAAAGTATGCAGCTAGATTTAATAATGTAATGTGTTTGAAAATATGTAGAGCATTTTGATAAAAGGAGCGTACTTAAATGACACGTCATTATGGAACTTATACAACTGAATTTAAAATGCAAATTGTGAAGCTCTATGAAAATCAATTATTATCACGTAAAGACATTCTTGCTAAATATAATATATCACCATCAACATTGGATCGTTGGATATTAAACTATCAAGAAAGAAACGCTATCTGTGTTAGAAATAGCTGTATAAAGGCTGTGGAAGAGTTGTCACTAGCACGTCAACAGCTTAAACGCATAAATAAAGAAAAGAACATATTAAAGCAAGCAACAATTATCTTGGCAACTAGTTAGATGTAATTTATATTGATAAATTATTTAGTTTCAAATTAGACATAAGTAACACTTATTTGGAACTAAATTTATGGTAAAATTTGAATTAAAGTATACTGAATAATCCAAAATTTTGGATTATTTTTCTGTATTACTAAACCTTTTTATTATAATTAAGTTGAATGGAGGTTTACCTATGTTTGTTGCACATCTTCGTAAAAACGATGACACAGTTCAGTTATTAAAAGACCATTTACTTGAAGTAAAGGAGTTATGTGAGCGAAACGGAGAGAAGTTAGGAATGTCTGCGGTATTTGGGTTAGCAGGATTGCTACACGATTACGGGAAATTTTCAGATGACTTTCAGCAATACATACGGGAAGCTGTTGCAAACCCGAATCATCCGCCAAAGAGAGGGACGGTAGATCATTCGACTGCAGGTGGCTTACTATTAATGCAGCGCTACCATCAACCGAAAATGTTACGACATATTATGGTGGAAATGCTTGCAAACGTTATCTTTTCGCATCATGGACAATTATTGGATTACATAGATAGTGAAGGGGATTCCCCATTCATAGAGCGCACTAAAAAAGAAGCGATTCCTCTGGATCAGCTACAGCAACGCTTCTTTGAAGAAGTTATGTCTGAGCAGGAATTTGAAGATTATGTTTCCTTAGCTACACAGCAATATCATCAATTTTTGCAAAAGCATTTTCCGAAAGGACCAGATTTACCAGAAATTCTTTATAAACTTTCTCCATTTTTAACGATGATGATTTTTAGTAGTTTGATCGACGCTGACCGCACGAATTCGCGTCAATTTGATGAAAATGATTTATCTACACCAATAGACCTATCACATAGAACATCAACCTTTGAAAAACACCTTCACACATTAGAGCAAAAATTAAAAAACTTACAGCAACAAGCAATACCTAATGATATTACAAAGCTACGCCAACAAATGTCGGATAACTGTTTTGACAAAGCGACGAAACCCCAAGGGATTTACACACTCTCAATTCCTACAGGTGGAGGGAAGACCCTTTCTAGTTTGCGTTTTGCCCTAAAGCATGCCTGTGAGCATAAATTAAAACGCATTATTTACGTTATTCCATTTACAACCATTATTGAACAAAATGCCGCGGTGGTAAGAGATTTACTCGAAACGGACGAGGTGCTTGAGCATCATAGTAATGTTATTGAGGATGTTAGAGACCCAGAGACATATGAAGAATTAGAGCTGCAAAGGCAGTTAAATCATGCGAAGGACAATTGGGATGCACCGATTGTTTTTACCACAATGGTGCAGTTTTTAAATAGTATGTACAGCGGGAAATCGCGAAATTTACGAAGACTTCATAATTTGAGTGATGCAGTTATTATTTTTGATGAAGTTCAGTCAATACCAATTAATTGTGTCTCGCTTTTCAATGAAGCCATTCAATTTTTAACGAAGTATGCTAAAAGTACAGTGGTGCTCTGTACAGCGACACAGCCAGCGCTTCAATATGTGGAGCATAATATTACGGTAAATGAGGAGATTATTGACGATTTGTCAAAAATCGAACAGGCATTCAAACGGACAAATATTGTGTTTATGAATGAGCGAGAGCAATGGACAACAGAAGATTTAGCTGAATTTATAGAAGACAAGCTAAGCGAAGTTAACAGTGTACTGATTATTACCAATAATAAAAAAACGACGAAGGCACTGTATATGCAACTGAATCACTATGACAATGTGTATCACTTAAGTACAGGTATGTGTCCAGCACATCGTAAGGAAAAGCTACAAGAAATGAGAGCAAAGCTAAAGGCAGGCGAGCAGGTGATTTGTGTATCCACTCAACTGATTGAGGCCGGGGTAGATGTTAGTTTTGAATGTGTCATGCGTGCACTTGCAGGGATGGATTCGATTGCACAGGCTGCTGGGCGTTGTAATCGAAATGGTGAAAGTGGCGTTCGTGAGGTGTATGTATTTAAGCATGCAAAAGAAGTGTTGACCAAGCTACCAACTATTGCAAATGGCCAACAATGTGCACGTTATATTTTAAGAGATATAGAGGAACAACAAGTCTTCAACGGTGAAGCGCTTTCATCTGATGCAATTGAAGCGTATTTTAAACAATATTACATCAATATGAGCGTGCAATTGAATTACCCAGTGAAAGGCTTAGTGCCAACGTTACATGACTTATTATTTAGTGGAGACCGCTCAGTAAACCAAAAAAATCAAGTGTATTTACGAACGGCAATACGAGAAACAGCTAAATATTTTGAAGTGATTGAAGCCAATACGGAATCTATTTTAGTGCCATATGGAGATGGGGAAAAATTGATTGCACAGCTAGTAAGTGGAGAGCCTGTAGATTTTAAAACATTTATGAAAGAGGCTCAGCAGTATTCTGTAAATGTATTTGCACATGAATTCCGAATGTTGCAGCAGGAACGTCTCATTCGAGCAGTAGATTTTGGCTCGTTTAAAATATGGATTGCAGTTGATTCAACCTATGATGATGCATATGGCTTATCGGTGCAAGGTGAGGCAAAGCTTGTTTTATATGACTTTTAAGGGAGGTGAGAAACATGACGAAAATTCGTAATCAAATTGAATTTGAAGTAAGTGGAGACTATGCATTATTTACAGATCCCTTAATGAAGCTTGGTGGGGAAAAAATGACAATGCAAATCCCGTCATATCAAGCTTTGAAGGGGATTACTGAGTCGGTGTATTGGAAGCCAAGTCTGATCTGGATTATTGATGAGGTACGTGTCATGAAGCCAATTCGGATGGAATCAAAGGGTGTGCGTCCAATTAATATGTCAGGTGGAAACACACTTGCCAATTATAGCTATTTACGTGATGTCAAATATCAGGTGCGAGCTCATTTTGAGTTTAATGAACATCGTGAAGATTTAAAGGGAGACTTTAATGAACATAAACACCACAACATCGCCAAGCGCTGTGTGCAAGCAGGTGGGCGACGAGATGTGTTCCTTGGCACACGTGAATGTCAGGCCTATGTGGAGCCGTGTGAATTTGGTAGTGGTGAAGGCTTTTATGATGCGATTGATGAAATGCACTTTGGTGTAATGCTACATGGCATGAACTATCCAGATGAAACGGGGGCTAATGAGCTTGCAACAAGACTATGGCAACCTGTAATGAAATTTGGCGTAGTTGAATTTATTCGTCCCGAAGCTTGTACACTCATTCGTCCAATTAAGCAAATGGAGCCAAAATCATTTGTGTTAAAGCAATCCATGCAACCGGTTGATGATTTAGCGAAAGAATTGGAGGTGGAAGGATGAGCTATTTAAAAGCCTTACATGAAACATACGAGCAAAATTTAGACAAAGTTGGTATAGCTTCTGAAAAAACATTGCGTAATGGTGAAAAAGCTTCGTACATGCTGTTACCTATGTCACATACAACTCAAACTGCTCATATTGAAATCATTGTCGATTTACAGGGCAATTTATATGATGCAAAGGTTGTCCAAAAAGAAAATACCGTTTTACCTTTTACAGAAGGTTCAGGTAGTCGTTCTGGCCAAAATTATGTGCCGCACGTCTTGCATGACAAGTTAATGTTTGTGGCAAAGGATTATGCGCAGTATGTATCAGTGGATGAAAAGAAACGAGTCGCACATGATGCGTATGTACAGCAATTAGCGGGGTGGTGTGCATCTGAATATAGTCATCCATACATTGAAGCAATTTATCAATATGTAAAAAAAGGGACAGTGATTACAGATTTAATCGCAAAAGGAATATTGCATATTGGTGAGGATGGACAACTTTTAAAAAAATGGACGGGAGATATAAACGAACGTCCTGAAATATTTGCTGTTATTGCAAATGAACAGGAAGCTGCATTGGTCCGTTTTAACGTTCATATTCCAGGGGAGACTGTTGTACCAATATGGCAAAATGCTCAAATTTTCGATGCCTATAGCAGTTATTATAATACGCAGTTGAAGGATGTTGACCTTTGTTATGTAACGGGTCAATTGTTACCTCGTTCAGAGCGCCATCCGAATAAACTTCGCAACTCAGGTGATAAGGCAAAGTTGATTTCTGCAAATGATGCGACAGGCTTTACATTCCGCGGTCGCTTTCAATCAAGCTTACAAGCCGCAAATGTTAGCTACGAGGCATCGCAAAAAGCACATAATGCCTTAAAGTGGCTGATTGAACGTCAGGGAACAACGATTGATGGACGTGTCTTTTTAGTGTGGGGTGCTAAAAACTTAGATATTCCGGCAGCGCATGAGGATTTATCTAGTTTAGAGCTTAGCTGGGATAATTTTAATTTTGAACAGGCGCATGAACAGCTAGAAACGAAGAAAGTAGATTTAAAGGAAAACTTGGCATTACAGAAAAAGGCGTTGTTAGCAGGTTTATCAAAGCATATTCGTTATGAAGAACTACCAAACGAAAAAATCTATATTTTAAATGTAGATGCGGCAACACCGGGACGACTAGCGATTTTATATTTCCGCTCTTATGATAGTAAGCTCTACTTCGATCAGTTATCCGACTGGCATGTAAAAACGAGCTGGCGTCAAACGCGTGGGAAGGACAAGGTGTTTTATGGTGCACCTTCATTTTATTCCATTGCTCATGCGGCATATGGCCCACGTCCAAGTGACAAAGTCGTGAAGGGTGTCATGGAACGTATGTTACCATGTGTGCTTGATCAGCGGAAAATCCCGTTAGATATTATTAAAAGTGCGGTTATGCGCGCTTCGAACCCACAATTTTTTGGTGAGACCTGGGAATGGGAGCAAACACTGTCAGTTGCGTGTGCGTTAGTCCGTAATTTATATGAACAGGAGGAGTTTACAGTGGCATTAGATGTAAATTGTAAGGACCGCGATTATTTATTTGGTCGTATGTTAGCGGTAGCAGATGTGCTAGAGTATAGATCTCTAAAAAAAGATGAGAAAAGAACAACGAATGCAGTGCGCTATATGAGTGCATTCCAAAGTAATCCTGAGCGCACATGGTCTACAATTCAAAAAGCCATTTTACCGTATCAAATGAGCTTAGGAGAGAAGGGAAATTTTTATCGCCGATTAATTGATGAAATTGGTTCTGCAATTTCTATTGAAGATTTTAACAATCAAGCACTTAGTGGGAAGTATTTACTAGGCTACTATAGCCAACGTCAAGATTTATATACAAAAAAAGAGATTAAGGAAGGGGAACAACAATCATGAGTTCATTAGATCATAAAATTGATTTTGCTGTTGTATTTTCTGTAACAAATGCTAATCCAAATGGAGATCCACTTAACGGGAATCGCCCACGTCAAAACTTTGATGGCTATGGTGAGGTTTCGGATGTCGCGATTAAACGAAAAATGCGTAATCGTCTGCAAGATTTGGGGGAAGCAATTTTTGTACAATCGGATGACCGTGCGAATGACGGTTTCAAATCATTAAATGAGCGTGCGGAATCAATTCCAGAGTTGGCGAAAATTAAAAAAGATAAAAAAGGGAATGCGGATACATATGCACTTGTTGCTTCTCAAACATGGTTTGATGTGCGCGCATTTGGACAAGTATTTGCATTTAAAGGGGATTCATTATCTGTAGGGGTACGTGGCCCAGTGTCTTTACATCCAGCAATTAGTATTGAACCAGTTGATATTACGAGCTTACAAATTACGAAATCCGTGAACTCAGTTACAGGTGACAAAAAAGGCTCGGACACGATGGGGATGAAGCACCGTGTAGACAAGGGGATTTACAAATTTGTTGGTAGCATCAATACACAGCTTGCCGAGAAAACAGGCTTTTCAAATGAAGATGCTGAGAAAATTAAAGAAGTACTAGTTTCATTATTTGAAAATGACGCGTCTTCTGCACGTCCTGAAGGCTCACTTGAGGTGTTAAAGGTAATTTGGTGGGAGCACAATTCGAAGCTGGGCCAATATTCTTCTGCTAAAGTGCACCGCTCGTTACAAGTTACAGCGGATGGCCAAGTTAACGTTTTACCATTAGAAGGGTTGAAAGTGGAAGAACTTGAAGGACGCTAATGAAGAGAATTATTTAATGTTGTCTGGTGTGCAGCATTTTCGCTTTTGTCAGAGGCAATGGGCGCTTATTCATATTGAGCAACAGTGGGAAGAAAATGTGAAAACGATTGAGGGGCAGTTTGTGCATCAAAAGGTGGACCTGCCCCTAATTCGCGAAAAGCGTCGAGACAAATTGATTGTGCGCGGGATGCCTGTAAAATCTCATGAGCTGCAAACAACTGGGATTTGTGATGTGGTGGAATTTATAGAAGATCCTAGTGGGATTCCTATTATGAATGAATCCGGTACTTATCGTGTTGTGCCTGTAGAATATAAGCGTGGCAAGCCAAAACAAGGGGAAGAAGACGTGATGCAGCTCGTGGCACAAGCGATGTGCTTGGAGGAAATGCTTGTTTGTGATGTACCAGTTGGCTATTTTTTCTATGACGAAATTAAGCGTCGGGTAGAAGTGCCGATTACGGAAAGTTTGAAGAATGAGGTACGCGCGTTGTTTAAGCAAATGCATCAATATTTCGGACGGCAGCATACTCCTAAAGTCAAGATGGGAAAACATTGTAAAAGCTGTTCATTAGAAAATTTATGCATGCCCGTTTTGAATGAAAAGCACAATGTACGAGCCTATATGGAGGGGTATTTATAATGAGAAAATTATTGAACACCTTATACATTACAACACCCAATATCTATTTGACGCTAAAGGGCGAAACGGTTGTGGTCACAGCAGACGAACAGGAACTTGGTCGCATTCCGTTACATAATCTCGAAGGCATTTGTACATTTGGTTATGCCGGGGCAAGTCCGAAATTGATGCATGCCTGTGCGGAGAAAAATATTGCACTGACCTTTTTAGATGTGAGGGGCAAATTTTTGGCAAGGATTATTGGGGAAAGTAAAGGAAATGTGGTACTGCGAAAAACACAGTACCGCATTTCTGATAACGAGCAAGAAAGCGCTAAAATCGCTCGCAACTTTATTTTTGCTAAAATTGCCAATCAAAAATGGCTGTTGGAGCGTGCAACAAGGGAAAATCCGATGCGTATTGATGTGCCAGAGTTTAAACGAATTTCACTAAAATTGTCCGAGGATTTGCCAAAAATTTTGGATTGTGATGATTTAGAGCTATTGCGAGGGCTTGAAGGTCAGGCTGCGAATGCCTATTTTCAGTTATTTGATCAAATGATTTTACAGCAAAAGGAAGCATTTTACTTTAAAAACCGAAACCGTCGTCCACCAACCGATAATGTGAATGCACTACTAAGCTTTAGCTATACATTGCTCGCAAAGGATGTTTCCGCAGCACTAGAAGCAGTTGGCTTAGATGCATATGTCGGCTTTTTACACCGTGATCGACCAGGGCGTGCTTCTTTAGCTCTAGATGTAATGGAGGAATTACGTGCAGTCGTCGCAGATCGTTTTGTACTAAAGCTGATTAACAAAAAAATGGTGATGGCAAAGGACTTTGTACAAAAGGAAGATGGGGCAGTCATTTTAACAGATGAAGGTAGAAAGAAATATTTACAAGCCTGGCAGGAACGAAAACAAGAACCGCTAACACACCCATTTTTAAAGGAAAAAATCAATTGGGGACTAGTACCTCATGCACAGGCGATGCTACTTGCTCGCTTTTTGCGCGGTGATTTGGATCAATACCCCCCATTTTTATGGAAATGAGGTCTTTAGATGCTCGTATTAGTAACCTATGATGTGGTCACTCAAACCGCAGCAGGACGAAAACGATTAAGAAAAGTCGCCAAAATATGTGAAAACTTTGGTGTACGTGTGCAAAATTCAGTATTTGAATGTGTGGTAGATGCTACGCAATTTAAGCAACTAAAGCTACAGCTTCAGGACATTATCAATATTGATGAAGATAGTTTGCGCTTTTATCAGCTCGGCAACAACTACAAGTCGAAGGTTGAGCACATTGGCGCAAAGGAAAGTATTTCGGTTGATGAAGTGATGATTTTATAAGTGCGAACCCTAAGCAAACATAAAATCCCTAAGAGACCCGCACCGAAATTTTGACTGATTTAACGGGGTGTTGGGATCTATTTTGTGAGGATTGGTAGATGAATTAAAGGTTTACTAATAAATTTTTTTGAAGATGGATATTTTTTTGTCCATTTTCGCAGTCTCTCCCAACATAGGGAGAGTGGATTGAAATATAACAAATAGGTTAAAAGGGTTACTCGTTCGAGTCTCTCCCAACATAGGGAGAGTGGATTGAAATTGAAATGACGGGGATTAGACAAGCGGCAATTAGTGTCTCTCCCAACATAGGGAGAGTGGATTGAAATCTGCATCAGGTACAATCATCTGTATCAAATTACGTCTCTCCCAACATAGGGAGAGTGGATTGAAATTAAGTACAATTGACTATATGCAATGCAAGAATGTAGTCTCTCCCAACATAGGGAGAGTGGATTGAAATTCAATAAAAGAGTGATTTTAACTCGAAAATTAGTCTCTCCCAACATAGGGAGAGTGGATTGAAATGGATTTTACCCTGTTAATGAAGAAGTGGTTGAGCGTCTCTCCCAACATAGGGAGAGTGGATTGAAATTAATGTCGGTTAAAACTACACTAGAAATATTGGTGTCTCTCCCAACATAGGGAGAGTGGATTGAAATTTGCAACAAATAAACCAGTACCAGATTTAGAGGGTCTCTCCCAACATAGGGAGAGTGGATTGAAATATTTGAAGGCTCTTGCTTTGCTTTTCTACGTGTGTCTCTCCCAACATAGGGAGAGTGGATTGAAATAATATTATCGTTATCCAAATAATCCTTGTAAACGTCTCTCCCAACATAGGGAGAGTGGATTGAAATAAGCGGAAATTCATCGCCAACACGAAAGACTTTTGTCTCTCCCAACATAGGGAGAGTGGATTGAAATCAATTGAATGGATTGAATTTTTGCAGCCATCCGTCTCTCCCAACATAGGGAGAGTGGATTGAAATGGAATGGCATTAATGAGTAGCGCTCTTTCAAATGTCTCTCCCAACATAGGGAGAGTGGATTGAAATAAAAGAAATAATTGCTTCATCAAGTAAAACTTTGTCTCTCCCAACATAGGGAGAGTGGATTGAAATCTTTTCAAGGGTTTCACTAACAGTACTAGGTGCGTCTCTCCCAACATAGGGAGAGTGGATTGAAATTGTTTTTACATCCATCTTGACGCCAATATTGCTGTCTCTCCCAACATAGGGAGAGTGGATTGAAATAAAAGAAATAATTGCTTCATCAAGTAAAACTTTAGTCTCTCCCAACATAGGGAGAGTGGATTGAAATACGTAAAACAGCAAGTTCATAGTTGTAAATGAAGTCTCTCCCAACATAGGGAGAGTGGATTGAAATATCAATTGGCATCTGATTTTGTATTAATTGATAGTCTCTCCCAACATAGGGAGAGTGGATTGAAATTTTACTTGGTACTGAATACCCTCATTGGTTAACCGTCTCTCCCAACATAGGGAGAGTGGATTGAAATCACTACGACCATTTCAAGAAAGTAATGGAGCAACGTCTCTCCCAACATAGGGAGAGTGGATTGAAATACATTAGCGAATTGGTGCCAGTTATATTTTCGGACGTCTCTCCCAACATAGGGAGAGTGGATTGAAATAGCAATTGCCGCGCGATTAAATTGATAATCAGAGTCTCTCCCAACATAGGGAGAGTGGATTGAAATTGCTTTTACTACTCCTACTAGGTCTGCGTACGCAGTCTCTCCCAACATAGGGAGAGTGGATTGAAATAGTTTTCAATGTACAAACTTGCATACTACAACTTGTCTCTCCCAACATAGGGAGAGTGGATTGAAATATTTGTTAGATTACACATCTTGCCACCCCTTTGAGTCTCTCCCAACATAGGGAGAGTGGATTGAAATTTTACTTGGTACTGAATACCCTCATTGGTTAACCTGTCTCTCCCAACATAGGGAGAGTGGATTGAAATTCCAAATATCATCTTATTTGGAAACCTTGAAGCGTCTCTCCCAACATAGGGAGAGTGGATTGAAATAAGCCGGATTAGGTACAACGAAAGCCGAAGCGGAGGTCTCTCCCAACATAGGGAGAGTGGATTGAAATTTGTTTTCCTAGTGATAATAATCCCGGGTATGAAGTCTCTCCCAACATAGGGAGAGTGGATTGAAATTCGACATGTAAGCTCAGGTATTGTTGATTCAATGTCTCTCCCAACATAGGGAGAGTGGATTGAAATGCGAAAATCCCAGACGAATTCCGAGTGGACGTGCGTCTCTCCCAACATAGGGAGAGTGGATTGAAATTTTTTCGTGTAACTATCTGGCACACGATCCGTCGTCTCTCCCAACATAGGGAGAGTGGATTGAAATTGCCTGTGGGTGGAGATAAAGTTGCTTACAAAAAGTCTCTCCCAACATAGGGAGAGTGGATTGAAATAAAATCGTATTACAGATGCAGCTCCATTAAATCGTCTCTCCCAACATAGGGAGAGTGGATTGAAATTTTGTGAGTGATTTAATCGGGAATACTAACAACTGTCTCTCCCAACATAGGGAGAGTGGATTGAAATGTGTAGTGTTTGATTTGCTGTTGGTGAAGTAACTGTCTCTCCCAACATAGGGAGAGTGGATTGAAATTGTATCAGAAAAAGCATTTAAGGTAATAATATCGTCTCTCCCAACATAGGGAGAGTGGATTGAAATCTAACAAAACTAGCGGAACTAATTAAAGAATTCGTCTCTCCCAACATAGGGAGAGTGGATTGAAATTAGCGATTATTTATTAGGTAACTCTAATAATCCGTCTCTCCCAACATAGGGAGAGTGGATTGAAATAACATATGATTAATCGATTCGGACATACAGATATGTCTCTCCCAACATAGGGAGAGTGGATTGAAATTCAAAAATTCCTAAGGATATTTAGTACAATTTAGTCTCTCCCAACATAGGGAGAGTGGATTGAAATTTTCCACGCAAAAATCTGACGTAGTGGCATTTTGGTCTCTCCCAACATAGGGAGAGTGGATTGAAATCGCAAAATGGCGAATTAAAACATGACGACCCAATCGTCTCTCCCAACATAGGGAGAGTGGATTGAAATTGCGGAGGCTCGATTAGCTAAGGCTCGAGATAAGTCTCTCCCAACATAGGGAGAGTGGATTGAAATTCCGCTTTACATACGAGAATTAATTCGCTACGGTCTCTCCCAACATAGGGAGAGTGGATTGAAATCGCTTGTTGACGATGAAACGTTCAATAAAATCGAGTCTCTCCCAACATAGGGAGAGTGGATTGAAATTGATATGGTCGATGGAAATGCCGAAATTCGAAGTCTCTCCCAACATAGGGAGAGTGGATTGAAATTTACTAGAATCGGAGGACGCTTACGAGAAATTCGTCTCTCCCAACATAGGGAGAGTGGATTGAAATCGTGAGGGTAGGCGAGTTTTGACGTTTATCAGGTCTCTCCCAACATAGGGAGAGTGGATTGAAATCGATGGAGAAATTGTTATCTCTTCGTTATTATCGTCTCTCCCAACATAGGGAGAGTGGATTGAAATCGTGAGCGTATGGTAGTAGGAGAAAAAGAGCGCCAAGTCTCTCCCAACATAGGGAGAGTGGATTGAAATCCTTTTCCAAGGCGATTGGAAAGGTGTCTGGGGTCTCTCCCAACATAGGGAGAGTGGATTGAAATAAGGGACCACCAGATAAGGTCACAATCAAGGCTGTCTCTCCCAACATAGGGAGAGTGGATTGAAATTGGAAGAACTTAGACATGTTCAAAGAGATGGGCGTCTCTCCCAACATAGGGAGAGTGGATTGAAATCAGAATAAAATCAATCGGATCGCTACGAATATTCGTCTCTCCCAACATAGGGAGAGTGGATTGAAATCTCCAGTTAACGATATTGCTCCAATCGCAGAATTGTGTCTCTCCCAACATAGGGAGAGTGGATTGAAATACAAAGTAATATGAGTAATATTTTTAGCGATGAAGTCTCTCCCAACATAGGGAGAGTGGATTGAAATAATACATTTACAAATTAAATCCGCACATTTTTCAGTCTCTCCCAACATAGGGAGAGTGGATTGAAATATAAGTCTGGACAACCTCATTATCATATCCTGTGTCTCTCCCAACATAGGGAGAGTGGATTGAAATTTTATGAAAATGACAGTTAATGAAATGTTTGAGTCTCTCCCAACATAGGGAGAGTGGATTGAAATGAGGAAGAAAAGCAGACGTTAGCTGCGCAATTGTCTCTCCCAACATAGGGAGAGTGGATTGAAATTAAAATTGAATCAAAATATACCATTTCAGTATGTCTCTCCCAACATAGGGAGAGTGGATTGAAATTGTTACACCACCAGCGCCAAAACCTATACATCCGTCTCTCCCAACATAGGGAGAGTGGATTGAAATGTGGTATACCTTCCCGAATGAGCCGGAAAGGGTTGTCTCTCCCAACATAGGGAGAGTGGATTGAAATATATCATACAGGTTATCAAAATACTGCATAAGACGTCTCTCCCAACACAGGGAGAGTGGATTGAAATATTGCGTGTGCGTTTAACATCTTACGCATTTCAGTCTCTCCCAACACAGGGAGAGTGGATTGAAATAAACGTGGGTAACACTGTATTACTACAATGATGTCTCTCCCAACACAGGGAGAGTGGATTGAAATACTGACAATGTGACTGTTGAAGAAATTCAAGTAGTCTCTCCCAACACAGGGAGAGTGGATTGAAATTAAACAATCACCAGTGGATTCAGATAGAATTACGTCTCTCCCAACACAGGGAGAGTGGATTGAAATCTTGTAGATGTCATACGGGCTAAATAGGATTATGGTCTCTCCCAACACAGGGAGAGTGGATTGAAATATCTGGAGATACAAGAAGAAGTAAGCACAGAATAGTCTCTCCCAACACAGGGAGAGTGGATTGAAATCCGAAATTACTGCTACTAAAGTACAGTAGTTCTCGTCTCTCCCAACACAGGGAGAGTGGATTGAAATTACTAAACGTAGTAGCTTGCATAATATCTTTAATGGTCTCTCCCAACACAGGGAGAGTAGAGCGGGAGTAAATAATTGAGGTTGAATTATTGGTCATGCAAAAAGGGCTCAACGAAATGATGGTTATCATTACATCAAATCTAAATCTATATAAATTGACTTTAACATTCTAACCCTGTTAAACGATAAATTTCACAAGATAGATTATTTGCAGAGCTTTGCTGTTACATCAATGTTAGATTCATATTCCAATATGTAAATATCTTTAAGTTCACTAAAAAAAAGGCTATCGCATTGTAAAAGTGTTACCAGATGCGGTTTACTAAGCAAGGGAAGTAGGGCCTTTAATACCGAGGTAGGTTGAAATTCATTTACAAAATGAGCTAGGGCTAGTGAGGATATTCGGTAACCATATATATTTACACAAAATTAGTAAAAAGCCTTGAATATGACTGAGGGAACTATGTCTCTCAATTATTATCAAGGCTATACTTATGAAGAAGTGGAGATAGTGATTTGTAAAATAGTAACTCTTCTGTAACTTATTTACGTTCTTAGGTTATTGCTTTCTTAATTTAAACATTACACGCTCATTTTCTGTTATTTTGTGCGTGTTAAATAGAAGATGTTCCTTTATATCTTCCATTTCAATTTTCAATTCGGTATGGTATTCAGACAGTCTCACAGTGTGATCTAAAATAACATGTTGCTTTGTTTCAATTCGGGAAGTTAATCCTTTTATTTCTTTAATGTCGTGTTCTATAGGATCAATCCGAGTAGTTAACTCTTTCTGCCCAACCTCAATCTTATGAACTTGAGAAACCAGAGCGTTTTGTCCACCATCGAGCTTATTAAATTTAGCAACTAATTCTTGTTGGCCGTTTTCTAACTGACTAACTTGAGCTACTAATTTCTTCTGTCCACTATCAAAACTGGTGACAGTATCCGTTAGCTTTTGCATTTGGTCTAAAATTTGGTTTAGTAATTTTTCCATTTCACCTATCCTTCCTTGGTTATTATAAAATTATGTTATTGTATTATGTCATTTTCCAAAAAATCTAACTGTTAACTTTGGTTGGTAGAATCATGCCGTTTTTTATATGAAGTTCTCATTAATTTTTACTTAATTATACACCAAAATGAGCAGGGAGGAGTTGTAAAAAAACCCCATGCTTTTCTCAAGCGAGCGATAATTTCACTAATTTGGACTGCCATTAAATTAGTAAAACCGAGCAGCAATTGTGTATTTGAATAATCATGATATAGATGCAAAATACTTGTTGGGTACTCTTTCCTCATTCGTCACTACGCATAAATTCAGCCGTACTTCCAATAGGTTGATACATTTGTTGGTAGGGCTGTAAATACAAAAAACAGGTAAGCTTAGCGTAAAGTTAACACCAGCTTACCTGTTTTTTTCAGTTTTTATTTCCTCATATACTTCTCAATTTGCTTTTCTTCCCAGTCTTTTCCTAGGATTAGACCTTTACTGAAAACGGATAAGCCATGAGCAACAATGCCAATTCCCCAGCCTAATAGGGGATAGATAAACCATTTGTAGTCAGATGAGAAAACGAGATTAATGCCAATTAAGCCGATGTTGACGGTTACATAAACAATAAGGTGAATGTAAAAATTTTCTAATGCCTGAACATACTTTGTTGCTTTTTTGTATTGTAAATTGCTCAAATAAATGCCCCCTTATAATAATGATGCGGAGAATTTATCACCGGTTACTCCGTTTCACCTCGTCGTTTTTTAATCGATTTGTTTAAATTCTTAATATCCCTTTTTAATAAAATTTGAATTAACCACCAAGTAAAGCAGTAAATAATAATTAATAAAATGAAGACAATGACGATGGTCGAAAAATCGGTTATGTCGTACCAATTGCCAAAGTATCCTGCGGTAAACACACATACAAGAATTCCGAAAAAATGTAGCAGTAGCTGACCGATAAACGGGATTCTTTCTACCTCAAAAATAAATGAAAGGAAACTGATTGCTATTCCTAAAAGAATGGCAATGAAGACTTGTTCCAATAAATCCTTTCCCGTCATCACGTCATTGGGTGATGCGTAAATCATGGATGACATGATGATGTATGAGCAACTCAAAGAAATGAGCACGCAAATTAACAACAGTTGTAAAAATCGCATCCTAACGCTCCTTTCCAATCCCTAATTTTGACTTTAGTTCTTTTATGTATTTTCGGCTAATATGTATGGACACACCATTTTCTAAAAGTGCTTGCGTAGAGCTCAGTGTTGCTAATTGAATGGATGTAATTTTATTCAGATTGATGAGCGTGGATTTATTAACGCGAACAAAATCTTTTGCGAGCTGTGCCTCTAGTTCATATAGCTTTTTCTTCGCTTCAAACTCTTGCTCCTCCGTTTGCAAATAGACTTTAGGCCCCTCTGCATAGATAGAATAAATTTCGTCAACCTTGAGCATATGGATATCCTGATTGAAATAACCGTTAATCATGGTTGGGGATTGAGTCGCTTGTAATTGCTTCATCAATTGTTCAATCTGCTCATTATATTCTTTTGCATGAATATGAATTTCCGTTGTTTCAATTTCATTATTGATGACTAAATGAATTTTCATGTAATTATTTCCTCCATGCGATTACTTTAACACGATTATTTCTCAAAATTCCTATTGTAAAATAAGGGGTTAAAAAGATAGGATAAGCGGCTTTTATTTGATTATATGTGGGGGAATTTTAGTAGGGATTGCGCTGTTATTTTTAGTCTCTAAAATAACAGCTTACCTGGTGATCATTATTTTACTTTGCTAATTTGGGCTGCCAATGGAATGGAACCGTTGTCGGATGCGTCGTTGTCCAAAGTAAAAAATCCTCCACATTTTTAATGCCAAACTCTAATACGGCTTGATAAATGAAAATCGATGAGTAATCTTCCTGTCGCTCAATTAACGCTTCTTTAATATCCAAGATAATTTCTCTCGTTTCGGACGTTAAATGGGCTTTCATAAAGGGGACTAAATCCCTTGAAAGTGCACCGTTCCTCTTATTTGAAAATAGCCACATATCAATTGTCCATTCAGTTTCTTCTGCTTGATAAATGATTTTAAAATAATGTCCATCAAAATCTGATTTTGAATAGTCATGGTATTTTAACTCAAGTACATTTGGATTTGCTACGAGTATTACCAATTCCTGCATAATTTTTTGAGGATGTATTTCATCGCAAAATGTTTCTAGGTCAATATCTGGCGTAACGATTAAATCGTATGCTGTAGCGCCAACGATGTAACATTCCCCAATCGTGTTCCATTTTTCTATCAATTGTAGTTCGTTAAGTATTTTCTCTGCCTGTTGTTTTTTCTGAAAAGCGCGATCTAAGCTAGTCATCCTCATTCCTTCTTTCTATTTTAGGTGACATTACAGAATACTATAATTTGGATAAATGAACAACTGCTTTTTGTGATTTACTTCACGCGTTAAATAGATTGTTTTGGGTAATTATGGTACATTTATTTCGAGGTGGAAATAAATGTTTAAACAACTATTTGCATTTGAAGGTATAGAAGAATATGAGCGTAATATAGAAGAAATCCAGTTATTAAGTAACAAATTAGATGATTACAAAAGCATATTAATCGATCAATTTGATCTTCAGGAGCTACCTAAAGCGATTGTCTGGACCTCTAGCGAAAATGCTACAATTGTTTTTTCACAAGTGCCCGTACCAGCGTATACGAATCGAGAAACCATTTTCATGTGTCCAAGTGTCAAGGAATGGAGAAGTTTTCATCTTTCCCAATTAGAAAATGAAGAGCTTCTTGAAAATGAGGATATTCATGAGTTGATAAAGTATTTTCAATCAATGACAATCGATCATGTTTTTTGCATATTGGCGCATGAATTAACCCATCATATCGAACTATTTCCAGACGAGTTTGAGGATGAACGGATGGATAGCATTTGGTTTGAAGAGGGAATGTGTGAATATCTATCTCAAAAGCTGACGTTAACTAACGAGCAATTTGTTGAATTACAAGCAATAAATGAAAAAATGATCGAGCTATTTAAACCTAAATATGGGCAATTCCCATTAGATCAATTTGGTTCGGGTAGTTATAATCAGGAATCATTAGCAGCGATTATGCTGAATTATTGGCGTAGTGCAGCAGCCATTCACTATTTAGTAGAAGATTGTCATAAAGGGGATGTAATGGCGGTATTTAAACAATACAAGGAATGGCATGAACAGGGGAGACAGCAGTTGCTTACGGAATTTTTTGGCGTAAGTCACTTTTAGATAGAACATCGGACTGGACACTGTACAGTCCGATGTTCTTATAAGGGAGTAAATCGAATTGTCCAATCAGGAAACTTTCAGCCGGTGATTTCCTTCTCTTTTGATCTTCACTAAAACGATTCATATCCTTGTCATTGCTTTTTAAAATTAAATTAGTTACTAACTTAACGCACCGAGATATTATTGTCAACCACTTTTTGGATATTGTAAATGGAGCGTGCGGCGGAATTTACGTGCGGAACGTTACTTTCTTCCTATGCGCGGAAAAATGGGTTGCACTAGCAGCTACTGCTTTCGTCGCAAAACTTTGAAGCCATATCCCGATAGCATAGCAGATTATAGCAGATTAAATAAGATAAATGATGTTTATAATGAAAATCTAATTCATTCACCTTTACATACCGTGCGGGGGTATGTTAAAATAAGTTTAAGTTAATGATTGTGCTCAAGTCGAAGTATCATTTATGATGAAAATTTAAGAAAAAGTTAAACAATAAGAGTGCTGGTCAGGCGCTTTCTTATTTGTCGAAAATATACCCCATATAGGTATAGAGAGGTGGAAGTAACATGAGTACAGAAGCAAATAATTTAAAAGAAGTAAGCATTCAAATATCAGGCATGACTTGTGCAGCCTGCTCGACACGAATTGAAAAAGGTCTGAACAAAATGGACGGTGTTGAACAAGCAACTGTTAACTTAGCGCTTGAAAAATCAACAATCACATTCGATAAAGCCAAGTTAAGCGAGGTCGATTTTGAAAAGAAAATCGAAGCACTCGGCTATGGTGTCGTCAAGCAAAAATCAGAATTCGATATTACAGGTATGACGTGTGCAGCCTGCTCGACTCGCATTGAAAAGGGTTTAAACAAAATGCAGGGGATTTCGCAAGCTAATGTCAATTTGGCGCTTGAAAAGGCAACGATTGAGTTTAACCCTTCAGAGGTATCCATTGCCGATATTATTGCCAAGGTAGAAAAGCTTGGCTATGGTGCACACCAAAAGAAAGAAGATAAAGATCCGGTAGATTACCGTGAAAAGCACATCAAAAATCAGCAGCGTAAATTCATCATTTCAGCGATTTTATCATTACCGTTATTATGGACGATGGTTGCACACTTTTCGTTTACATCGTTTCTATATGTACCAGACATTCTAATGAATCCATGGGTACAAATGATTTTAGCAACACCCGTTCAATTTATTATCGGGAAGCAGTTCTATGTAGGGGCTTATAAGTCACTTCGAAATGGGTCAGCAAATATGGACGTACTTGTTGTAATGGGTACTTCAGCAGCTTATTTCTATAGTATTTATCAAGCAATTGGGACAGCAGGAACAAATCATAGTCCGCATCTTTATTTTGAAACAAGTGCGGTTTTAATTACACTCATTATTTTAGGGAAATATTTTGAAGCAAAAGCAAAAGGACGCTCATCTGAAGCCATTAAAAAATTAATGGGACTCCAAGCGAAAACAGCCATTGTACTTCGTGATGGCGTTGAAAAAGAACTCCCACTTGAAGAAGTCGTGATCGGTGACATGATTTTAGTGAAGCCAGGCGAGAAAATTCCAGTGGATGGTGAAGTTATCGAAGGAACATCAGCTGTTGACGAATCGATGCTAACAGGTGAAAGTTTACCGGTAGATAAAGCAAATGGTGACCTGTTATATGGCTCGACAATTAATAAAAATGGTTTTATTAAAATGAAAGCAACAAAGGTTGGGCGTGATACAGCCTTAGCCCAAATTATTAAAGTAGTAGAAGACGCGCAAGGTACAAAAGCGCCAATTCAACGTTTAGCAGATAAAATCTCGGGAGTATTCGTACCGATTGTTATTGGGATTGCTATTTTAACATTTATCGTTTGGTATATTTGGGTTGATCCGGGGAACTTTACTCAGGCGCTTGAAGTATTAATTGCGGTTTTAGTTATTGCATGTCCATGTGCGTTAGGGTTAGCGACACCGACATCCATTATGGCGGGCTCTGGTCGTGCAGCAGAATTTGGCATTCTCTTTAAAGGTGGAGAGCATTTAGAGCAAACACAAGCAATTGATACAGTTGTTGTGGACAAAACAGGTACGGTAACACATGGTAAACCAGTATTAACGGATGTCTATACGGCAAACGGACAGGATGAGGAGCAATTTTTATCATTAATTGGTGCGGCTGAAAAGCAATCCGAACACCCATTAGCAGAAGCGATTGTGCAAGGTATTCATGAAAAAGGCATTAAACTTGGCGACATTCAATTTTTCGAGGCCATTCCAGGTTATGGGGTACAGGCAACGATTTCTGGTCAAGGCGTCATTATCGGGACGCGCAAATTAATGCAGCAATATGGCATTGATATTGAAGCCATACTTCCAACGATGGAGCAATTAGAAAGCGATGGCAAAACAGCAATGCTTGCGGCGATTAATGGGCAATATGCTGGTTTAGTAGCAGTTGCAGATACAATTAAAGAGACATCAAAAGAAGCGATTGAGCGACTACAAAAAATGGGTATCCACGTCATTATGATGACTGGTGATAACCAACGAACAGCGCAAGCAATCGGTAAAGAAGTCAATGTTGATGCGGTAATCGCTGAGGTACTTCCAGAAGGTAAAGCAGAGGAAGTGAAAAAATTACAGCAGCAAGGGAAAAAGGTGGCGATGGTCGGAGATGGAATTAATGATGCACCGGCACTTGCAACAGCCAATATTGGAATGGCGATTGGAACAGGGACAGACGTTGCCATGGAGGCAGCAGATATTACACTCATTCGAGGCGATTTAA
The DNA here is from genome assembly GCF_038006205.1 of Solibacillus sp. FSL R7-0668. Classification (NCBI taxonomy): domain Bacteria; kingdom Bacillati; phylum Bacillota; class Bacilli; order Caryophanales; family Caryophanaceae; genus Solibacillus; species Solibacillus sp. FSL R7-0668. The sequence continues at coordinate 1,627,119 of NZ_JBBOUU010000001.1, forward strand.
ATAGTATTGCCGATGCCATTCTCATGAGCCGTAAAACAATGCGCAATATTAAGCAAAACTTATTCTGGGCATTTGCCTATAATGTGATCGGAATTCCGATTGCCGCAGCAGGATTCCTAGCTCCTTGGGTAGCAGGTGCAGCGATGGCATTTAGTTCGGTATCTGTTGTATTAAACGCATTAAGATTACAACGAGTGAAGCTTGAGAAATAAGTAGTAGCTTGTCACGTTATCAAAATAATAAAAGGGTCTACTCAAGAAATTATTCTGGGGTAGACCCTTTGTACTGTGGTTGGAAGCTAGCGCGTGGCTACTCGTCACCCAATTTAAATTTCCGTTTCCTCTTGTAGAAGGACCGGAGCAAATACATAATTGTCTTTTTCTATAGGGGAAGAAATTGTAATTGGAACACGCGAGGAGAAAATCGGGCCATCGACAACAATGGTGTGAAATTCCCCATTTTCGCCGCATGAATCAATGCCGTTTGCTTCGAGCTCCTCCATTAATTGTTTTGTTAATCGCTTTCCTACATATGAGGCTGGCATCATCGCTGTATTGACGACAATAATCCAAACCTCAAAGCCAACTTCTAACAGTTCTTCAACTACAGAACGGCGCGGCATATTCCATAGCGGATGAACGGCAACAATATCCGATTTGGCACAAGTGGTTTGCACCCAATTTAAGTGCTCCACCAAATCAATATCCCCGAATACCCCATGCGTAATCCCTTGTGCACGACAGGCATCCATTGCATCGATAAATTCAGTTTCGTAGGTGCTCCAGCTGGCAGGCTTGATCAAGAGCGGTACATCTAAACGCGCAATTTGTGCTTGAATGACGTTCAAAGGAATGGCATGTGACTTGGAAATTTCCGCTTCCTCTTCAAACATTGTTAGCACTTTTTTAGGAATCATTCCTATTGATAGTGCTTTATAATAAGCAAGTGCAGAATCTTTTCCGCCACTCCAAGAAGCAACGAAGGGAATATTTTTCATCATAGTGAATCTCCTTTATCTTATCTATATGGATTGTAACATAGGGATCGTTTTCTTTATTCGTATAGGGTATAAAAAAACGAGCGGTTCCATTGGATTGGACACAGCTCGTTTTCGTGATTGTGTTATTTAATCTAATCTAATGTTCGCCTCCTATACTTAGCGCACCTTCTGCTTTCTCATCCACTGTGTCGCTACCCATTTTTCGCCGGCAATAACAGGAGCACCACCGTGTAATGTTAGTTCGTTTAGATTTTGGTCTGTATAGAAATACTCAAAATATACCGCCATCCCCTTTTTTGGGGTTACGGATAAATTTAGTTTTGGAAAATAGGTTTCGCCACCTTGCTCGACGTCATTTAAATACATCACAAGTGTACTGATTCGATTATTGCTTGCTAATTTACTCGTTGATGAAAAGAAATCAAAATGAGCTTTATATTCTTGACCCGGCTCATATTGAAGGATTTGAAGACCTTCACCGTGTTCAATCGGAATATTCATAATCGTGGAGATGCGTTTTTCAATTGTAGCAATCAAGTCATTTTCACTATCTTCAAAAAACATGCCACTACTTGTTCGTTGATCATTCACTTCACGGGTAGCCCCAATTTTCGAACGATTCAATTTATCTTTAGACATGCGAATGAGTTCATCGCATTCGTCATCACTTAATACATTGTCTAATACCACAATCAATGGTTCTTCAAATCGCGTGACAACCGCAATCTCTCTATCTGTCATGATTTTATTTCCTACATGGTCAAAAATTGTTTGCTCTTTATTTTCTGGTACCAACTTCATAAATCACCTTATCCTTTTTTTGGAATTATCACATTAACATTTTATCATATATTTTTTTTATACCGCAATTATTTTTTATAATTCTTTTCGGAGTATTGTATAGAAGGTAAATATTAAAGTAACTACGAAAAGGAAACTTCAAAACGCCAATACAGGTAATTGGCAGTGTGGTTGATTTTTAGGTTAAGGCTACAAAATAAAATTTATTACGATAAATGAAACTAAACAGGACCTGAATCGTATATTATAATAGACTCAAAAAAGTTTGATGATTTGTAGACTGGAGTGAGGGAATGATGCGATTTAAGCCACATGATTTTATGGACAATACAAAAACATGGGAAGAAATCATTTCGACAAAATTACATACAAGACCAATTTTTTTAGAAACGAATGGGGAATTACAATATACACGTGTTGCAAAGCAAATTTTAGGAATTTACGATAGTGAGTATGATATGCAGGAGTATTTATATCGTCTAACTACTAAAGAAATTGGGTGGACGCTACTTTTTCATAATATGCCGAAAATAATTGATCCCCAAATGCGCACGGATATTGTTAATATTTTGCAAATGCACCGTGAAAGTCCGATTTCGATTAATCGTTTTATGGCGTTTTTTGCAGGGAAACAGTTACTGCCATTGATGAACACGCCATATCGAAATCATTTTGTGAATACGTTGCAAAGCTGGCTAGAATTTCTGCAAATTCGTTATCCGGGTCTTAAGAGTAATCAGCTACAGCGAATCTTTTTAGACTTTGTAAAATGGTCGAATCATTATTTTCCACAATGGCTGGAGCAAGCAAGTTTTGAGTCTGCGATGCCGCGCGTACTGTGGTATGGTCCGGCGAAGGAAAGTGAAGTGTATTTTTTATACTTCTTATACTTATTTGGCTGTGACCTTGTCGTATTTGAGCCGGATGGTGAAAATATTTTTGAGCCCTTTGGCATTACGGATATTTTAACAGAAGTGTTTGAGAATAAAGGAACGGTTTTCGATTTTCCATTTGATAAGCCAATGCGCGTGCAAACGATTACTTCGCGCGCATCAGAGCAAGTAAATGAGCATTTGTACAATCATTCAGCATTGAATTATCCGTGGAAATACGCAGAGCATGAAACGCGAACACGACTATTAAATACAACGTATGATGAATTATTCATTTTGTCGGATGCTCATTTGTATTTACGAGATGGTTTTGAAGAAGAGGAAGGCATTGTTTATTTACCCGTGCTATTTGCGAAAATAGAAGGGGTATCGCTGGATCAGGCGGATTATGCACGTAAAATCCGTAAGCTATATGAGCGAAAAATGACTTATGTGGCAACTTCTTTCCCGCTGCTTCCGCTACATAAAAGCAATATGCAGTTTCATATGCGCGATGCGAGCACGAATGGGAAATTAGATGTAGAAAAAATCATGCAATTATCAATATGGCCGTGCAAAAATATGCCAATTGGGGCACAGCGCAATATGGCCAATACAATGATTCGGTTAATTGAAGGCGACTATATTAAACCATTACCGCAGCAAACGAAAGCAGAGCAAGCACAATATTTATTTGGGCAACTGATGCTCATCCCTGAAGAATTGATTCGGCTGTATCAGCAATTTGACTATAGTTATTTGAACCCGATGATCTTTATTTTTAAAGAAGAAGGAAGCGGACAAATGCAACGTCAAGATGCCGTGCTGTTATTGTTTGCGAGCATGCTAGGGTTTGATGTTGTCATTTGTAGCCCAGGTGCTTCGCGTAGTATTGAGCACTATATTACCGAGCAGCTGCTTCATACACATCGTCTCGAAAAAATAAGCTTTGATGAAACACTGAACAAAACGCTAAACGCCCCTATAGTAAAAGAAGCAATAGAACGGAAACTAGACATAAAAACATTATTCGACCGTATTTCAAAAAAATTGAAGTAATGGAAATGATTATTTGAGTTCTCAATATAAAAACTATAAACTAACAATAGGCTGTACAATCATAGCTACCAGGAGGATACGATATGACAGTTAATTTACAAAAGGGTCAACGAGTTGATTTGACAAAAGGCAATGCAGGATTAAATAAAATTAGAGTAGGGCTAGGCTGGGATCCCGTTCAACAAAAGTCGAGCGGTGGATTATTCGGTGGTCTATTTGGAGGGGGTGGCTCAAAAGCGGCGAATGTTGACTGTGACGCTTCCGTGATTCTCTTAAAAGATGACCGATTATCAGGTAAGCAGGATGTTATCTATTTTGGAAATTTAAGCGGGGCAAACGGGGCAGTTACCCATTCAGGCGATAACTTAACAGGTGCTGGTGAAGGGGACGACGAACAAGTTGTCATTGAGTTAAAGTCGATTCCAGCAGAGTATAATCGTTTAATTTTCGTTGTGAATATTTACCAAGCTGCAGAACGTCAGCAGCATTTTGGTATGATTCACAATGCCTTTATTCGTGTGGTGGATGTGTCAACGAATGAGCAATTATTAAAATATAATTTATCTGATGATTATTCAGGTCAAACAACATTAATTACAGGCGAAATTTATCGACATGAAAATGATTGGAAATTCGCTGCAATTGGTACAGGCACAAAGGATAATTCATTAAGTGAAGTTATTAAAAAATATCAAGCATAATTGAGGAGGAAATGAACATGGTCGTTTCATTAGCAAAAGGTCAAAAAGTAGATTTAACAAAGTCAAACCCAGGATTAACAAAGGTAAATGTTGGTTTAGGCTGGGATACGAATAAATATGATGGCGGAAAAGATTTCGATTTAGATGCTTCAATTTTCTTATTAGAAGGAAATGGTAAGGTATCAGGTCCAGAAGGTTTTGTCTTTTACAATAATACAACAGGAGCGAATGGCGCGGTTGTTCATTCAGGCGACAATTTAACAGGTGCTGGAACTGGTGACGATGAGGTTGTTTATGTTGACTTACAGGCAGTGCCAGCCAACATCGAAAAAATTTCATTTGCTGTTACGATTCATGATGGTGAAGCCCGCGGTCAAAACTTCGGCATGGTTTCAAATGCATTTATTCGTGTATTCAACGAATCAGCAGAATTAATCCGCTATGATTTAGGAGAAGATTTCTCAATCGAAACAGCGCTTGTTGTTGGCGAATTATACCGTCACAACGGTGAGTGGAAATTCGCCGCAATTGGCTCTGGCTACCAAGGCGGCTTAGCGGCATTATGTAATGATTTTGGTTTACAAGTAGGGTAAGTAATAAAAATTAAAGACTATTTTTTGACCAAGTATATTGGTGAGGAAATGTTAAAAGTTTGAACGAATAACAGCAATCGACCACAAGGAGCTGAAATGCTATGTGGTCGATTTTTTCGTTCAAGAAATGCACTCGAGATTATTATAGAACCCACTCCATTCTTTTAGTGTATTGGTATAATATGGACTGGCGGCGGTGAGCTCGATTTTATGATGTGAGGAGATATTTCCGACTTTTGAGTTTTATTTGCGAACGCCCAAAAATCCCCTTTATTTTGAATTATTTCTTAGTTTACCCTATTTTTTAGTTAACATTCTATAAAATGTATCGTAATAATTTAACAGTAAGGTGTGGTATACATAATGGCTACAGAAAATAAAAAGCTGACAACCTATTGGACAATCCAAACGAAAGCGAAGTGGGATCAAGCGCAAAAATTAGGCTATTTGGTAGGGGATTTTTCCTTTATTGATGAGGATTATAAGGAACCCTATCACTGGATGATGGCGCAAATGAAAAAACGGATTCCACATTATGGAGGGGAATATCCTGTTTGGCTATGGACAGAACGACCTGATTTGCGAGAGTCTGGTTATTTAGAAAGGGGCGAGCAAGGGGTTCTTTTAATGGTCGAGCTGCATTTCAATACTGTTTTGTTGAGTGACTTTCAAGCATGGCATATGGTGTTAAATAATAGCTATATGAGCTTGGAGGAGGAAGATGATGAAGTCTATAATTTGGAGGAAATTCGAAAAAGTTGGGAGCTAATCTTTGAGCTGAATCAATTGAAGGCTTCTGAAATGTGGGGGGAGCCGCATCATTTACAAGGAGTAACAGGAAAAATAAAGACAGGTCAAATCGATGTGATGAAGGAATTCAAAGCAAGATAGAGTACTTGCAGGTTAGCAGATAACTCAAAAACTATCGCATATCCAGGCGTAGGGCATCGTAGCGCTGGACAGGCGGTAGCTCATCGAATGCAAATTCATCCGTTTTTTTCATCGCTATGCGTTAGTTTTGACTGGACTAGCGTTGTTAAAATCTTTATGCCTTCTTCTAGCTGTTCGAAGGTTGCATAGGCATAAGAAAAACGGAGATGATGAAAATCATTTGGCTGATAAATATAGCCTGGATTGATAAGCACTTTATGCTGCAGTAATTCTAAAAAAAGTGCCTTGTTTATTACAGGTTTATCGAATCGGAGCCATATATAAAAGCCACCTTTTGGCTGTTCCCAACTAGCGATGTCTTGTACGTATTGTTCGAGTAAGTCTTCAACAAATTTTGCGCGCTGCTTTAATTGATTACGAAGCTGCACTAGATGCTGTTCATACAAGCCAGATGTCAGCCAATAGGTCACAATCTCTTGGGAGAATGCGCTAGAACCATAATCCGTTTGCATTTTTATATCTGCTAAATGCTTAATTACTGCTTCAGGGGCAACAATCCAGCCAATGCGTAGTCCGGGGCTTAGTGTTTTTGAAACGCTGCCAATCGATAAAACTTGCCCATTTTGATCCAGTGCCTTTAATGGCTGTTCCTCGGTCTGTTCAAAAAGTAATTCGTAATACACATCGTCTTCAATAATAGGAATCGATAGCTCCTTACATGCCTCGTATACCGTTGTTTTTTCTTCCGTAGACCAGTTTCGGCCTGTTGGATTATCAAGCGTAGGAATGGCGTAATAAAGACTTTGGCGATTTCTCTTTGCCATTTGTAAAATTTGTTTTAATTGCTTGTGAGGCTTCACTGTAACCATTTGCATCCCAGCAGACTGGAACGGATGAATCGAGTTTAAATACGAAGCCTTATGATGAAAAACGACCGAACCCTTTTCTAATAATCCAAGCGCAATTAATTGAAGGGCTTGTAGTGCGCCAGAAACAATTAAAATATTACGTGGTGTTGTCTCAATGCCGCGTTTTTTCAAGTGAATACATAAGCTTTCGCGCAAGGATTTACTTCCCTGAGGCTCTGAGTAACCAATGGCTCTAGATTGTAAAACAATTTTTTGTAATGAATGTTCGAGCTGAGCTGTCGGTAATAGCTCGGGCGACAGCTCACCTGTACCGATACGAATCATATCCAGTCGTTGTTCATAGTCATTAATGAGCTGAATCGTATCAATATTTGGTTTATGTACACTTGCTTCGATATGTTGATTCCATTTTGGATGTGTGAGCATCGGCTGCCATGGATTTTCTGTAATAAATGTTCCCGCACCAATTCGAGTTTCAAGGAGCCCTCTTGCCTTTAACTCCTCTATAGCGGTATTAATGGTACTGCGATTCACCTCAAATTGTAGCGCTAATACACGCTGCGGTGGACATTTCATCCCTGGAGTGAAATCGCCACTTGTAATTTGTGCGGTGAACCAATCGACAATTTGCGTATGTAATGTTACTGATAGCTGTTTGTCTGGTTTCCAAGTCATAATGCAGCCCCCTTAATTGGTTGGGTAAATAGCCATCCAATTGGTCGTTTTCTTTTATTATAAAGCGAATTATAGTAGAAGGGAAATGGAGTGAGTTGAATGGAAGTAGTTTTACATGGTGTGATTTTAGCGTTTGGTTTAATTTTACCTTTAGGCGTGCAGAACGTCTTTATTTTTTCACAGGGGGCAACACAGCCGAGTCTTGTAAGGGCATTGCCGGCTACATTAACGGCTGCTATTTGTGATTCCGTACTTATTTTACTTGCGGTGTATGGATTATCGCTCGTTATTTTACAGTATGAGGGACTTCGCATGATGCTAATGGTAGCGGGGATTCTATTTTTGCTATATATGAGCTATTCGATTTGGCGAGCTACGCCGACAGAAGCAAATGTAGCGAATGCACTGCCGATGAAGAAGCAAATTTTATTTGCCTTAACAGTGTCGCTACTCAATCCACATGCAATATTAGATATTGTCGGAGTGATTGGTACAAGTGCTTTAAAATATAGTGGCTACGAGCTGGTGTTATTTACTGTAGCCTGTATTGCTGTGTCGTGGCTTTGGTTTTTCGCGCTAATGATTGCCGGCTCTCGTATAAAAAAATTCGGCAATCAATTGGTTATTATGACCGTTTTTAATAAGTTTTCAGCGATTTTTATTTTGGGGATGGCAATTTATTTAGCGATTGGGCTTATGTAATGCGCCATACTCGATTATGTATCTAAGAACCTATTATATCCTAAGAAATTGACAAATAGGAAATGGTTGATTAATCTTTACCTATTCTAACAAATCGTTACATAGAAAAGAGTGTGAGAAGAATGGCTACTCAAGAAATGTCGAGAGAGGCACTCCAAAAATTGTATAAACGAGTATTAGTCGTTGTGAGCATATCGCAAATGTTTGGCGGTGCTGGTTTGGCCGCGGGTATTTCGGTTGGTGCACTACTCGTACAACAAATGACGGGGGATAGCTCAATTTCAGGTGTTCCAACCGCATTGTTTACATTAGGGTCTGCAGTAACCGCCTATACGGTGGGTAAGATTTCACAAAAATATGGTAGGCGCATCGGTTTGTCAGCAGGTTTTTTTGTCGGTGGCATTGGCGCACTTGGTGTCATATTTGCAGCGATTTTAAATAACCTCATCCTGTTATTTATTGCTTTATTTGTGTATGGTGCGGGGACAGCCACGAACTTACAGGCACGTTATGCAGGAACAGATCTAGCAACGAAAGAGCAGCGCGCAAAAGCGATTAGTACTACGATGGTGATGACGACTTTTGGTGCAGTTGCGGGACCAAACTTAATTTCCACAATGGGGAACGTAGCGGAAAGTTTACATATGCCAGCTTTAGCAGGACCCTTTATTTTATCGATGTTTGCCTATTTACTGGCGGGCTTAACATTATTTTTAATGCTTCGACCAGATCCGTTACAAATTGCCAAACAGTTAGAGCAAAATCAGTCCTCTAGCCAAGCGATGGTAATGGATTCTTCGCAAGCGCAACGAAAAGACGGCATTATTGTTGGTGCGACTGTCATGATTTTAACACAAGTAGTCATGGTAGCGATTATGACGATGACGCCCATTCATATGACACATCATGGGCATAACTTAACAAGCATCGGTTTAGTCATTGGCTTCCATGTTGGCTTTATGTATTTCCCATCATTAATTACGGGCGTTCTAGTAGATAAGTTCGGACGTACGGTGATGATTATTGGTGCTGCGATTACATTAGTGTCAGCTGGATTACTTGCAGCCTATGCGCCAACTGATTCATTACTTTTACTTATTATTGCATTAGCTTTATTAGGTCTGGGATGGAATTTTGGTTTAATTAGTGGGACGGCGTTAATTGTAGATCATACGACGATTGCAGAAAGGGCTAAAGTACAGGGGACAATTGATGTTTTCATTGCGATTTCGGGTGCAGCGGCAGGTTTACTTTCAGGGCTTATTGTTGCTAAAACGAGCTATGGGCTGCTGTCAATTAGTGGCGCGCTGATTTCGTTAACGTTACTCTTGTTGGTTGGATGGATTATGAAAAGAAGGTGAAAAGGTAGAATTGATGATTTGTACTATCGTTTAATATTTCTACTTGAGATGTTCCACAATCGCACAGATAGTGGAACATTATTTATATAAGAACTTACATCGAGCAATTTTACTAACAATAAATGGATTAAGTACAGTATGTTTTCTTTTTGGCGGGCTACGGCATGACAGCATATTTAAAGTCAGCAACGTATAGGCTGACTTTAAATACTGCGACGAAAGCGTAGCGACAGGAGCATGACATTTTGCGACGAAAACGAAGTGACAGGAGTATGAACCCTGCTTCTGCGGGGAGTAAAGAGAAATTCTAAAAGGTGTTTTAGAATTTCCCTTTACTACTGTCTTTAATGCCGCATGCAAGGCCCGCCAAACTAAAATATAACTTCTAATAAAATGAAAAGCACTCAATGCTGCCGCTAGCGCTATCGCGAGGCAGCGGTTTTGGCTAAAATATGGCGCTGTTTCAATTATGTAACTTTGTCCAAAAGTTAGCTCTTCGAATAAAATATCCTACTATCATTGTGTTAAAATAAATCCTTTTCCAGATTAAAGTTATCTTGATTAAAATTATACGTTTGATTTCCCAAAATTTTTTTTAAAACCTTTCCTATAAAAAACAATCATAGTAGAAAAACACACTCAATTATCTATTTTTGTTTTGAAAAATGCTCGTTTTGAGTAATATGGAAATTAGCTATCCTTCTTTGAAAAAGTTAACAATTCCTCAATAACCAACTCAAGTAATGATGATATTTCTTCACTTTCTTATATACAATCCACATTTTCCTATGAAAATCTCATCGCAATTAAGTAATGATTTGTAACTTATTCCATGTATGTCCCCAGTTTTTTTCTTGAATTCTATTTAAAAAGATAGGGTGCAAAGGTGAATTATTTGTGAAATTTGGCGTTGGTCTTACTTGACAAGTAAATAAATCTTGTAATCCATAAGGTGCCATTATTTCGATTTTATTTTGATTAATTCTAGCAGCAATTGCCGTTGGTGTTTCAGGGAAGTTCGCGACGCCTTCAAATGAACTATGATAAGGTGGTAAGTTGTTTTTTATATGCATACGAGCTTGATTTTTTACGGACCAAGGTAGATGGGGCATAATGGTATTTAACTTAGCTTCCAATATTTTTTCAGCATTAATTGATGGTTCATTTTCATCGAAATAAATGACATCAATATCGTTGGTTTCAGTTTGCATACTATGTAATGTATCCCAAACTTTATTCCTAATAATGCCTGCAGCTATCCAACAATCATTTAGATTTAGCGTTTCTACTGCTTTCAAAATGGAGAAAAGAGCTTTATCCGACTCCAAAAGATTCATTAATTCTGATTCGAATTTCATTCATTTAGCCTCCTGTAATACTATCATTAGAATATTTGTACTTGTAATAATGATAAAGCAATTTTTACATAATGAGGAATTATTTATTTTAAGAAGGAGAAAGTGCTCTTTTGTTGAAGTGGATACTAACTGGCTAAAACGATTTTGATATTTTGGGGAGATGATTTTTTGGTTAACCTGTTGGAAAATGTTTATCAACTATCAGCAGTAGTCCTACTCCTATGCGCAATCTATTATTATAGACATTTTATAAAAACAAAGAGAGCAAGAAAATTAACTCGATTTGAATTTTCAATTTATGTAATTACTCAAATTGCTTTATTTGTTTGTGCTGGTAGTTATATTCTTTTGCTTTTGGATAAATAAGATTCAATAATCATGCCCCCGTCTTTATTTTAGTACCGGATTATGCTTGTAGATGAGAGGGGAAAGTTATGCAAAATAACAAAAGTTTAGAGCCGCTTAATGCAGCTAGCCAATTTGTAGAAAAGTATTTTTCATACTGCCAAGCAGCGTTACTTGCAGGTAGCGTCGTTCGTGGTGAAGCGACTACAACATCTGATTTAGATATTGTTATTTTCGATAAGGAAGTGAAAAATTCTTATCGGGAATCATTTGTTGAGTTTGAATGGCCGATTGAAGTGTTTGTACATAATTTAACATCATATAAAAAGTATTTGACTATGGATTATGAAAGGGCAATACCATCATTACAGAAAATGCTCGTAGAAGGAATGGTTATAAAAGATGATGGCATTGTTGAGCCAATAAAAAAGCACGCACAGAAAATTTTAGAAAACGGTCCACAGCAGTGGTCATTACAAACAATGGATACCAAGCGCTATTTTATTACAGATGTATTGGATGATTTTATAGGGTGTACAAAGATCCATGAAGAACTTTTTATTGTGAATAGGCTAGCAGAGCTTGTTAGTGAATTTATTTTAAGAGCAAATGGTAAGTGGGTGGGAACTTCTAAATGGGTATTTCGTTTATTGAAAGCACATGATGAACAGCTAGCATTTCAATTTTTTGAAGCATTTAATTTATATTATGAAACGAAAGACAAAACACAAATTATTGTATTTGTAGATAATGTATTAGAACCGTATGGAGGAAGATTATTTGAGGGCTTTTCGATGGGGAAAGCAATACGATAACACGCTAAAACAAAATGATAAGTTTTCAAAAAATACATTAATAATAGGTGAAATTATATGAAAAAGTCCCTAGCTATAAAAGTACTAAAATACGGTGGGAAACTGCACTATGAATGGACGTCAACTATCATTGAGCAAAATGAGAATTATGTCATCGCATATAGCACTCCAGGAAGAAAATTAATCCATCATACGAAAGGCAAAGAGTTTCAATACGACAATTATTCCATTGAATTTATCCCGAAAAATGAATGGTATACGGTTTGTATTGATATTGAAAGAAGTGGCGAGGTGCAATATTATTGCAATATTTGTATGCCCCCGATGATTGAAGATAATGTAGTGAAATTTGTTGATTTAGATATCGATATTGTCAATCGAGCAGGTACGTGGGAAGTTGTCGATGAGGATGAATTTGACCATAATCTGAAACATTTTAATTACCCGCAAGCTGTTATTGAGCAAGCGATACTTTCGAAAGAACGATTGCTTCAGAAAATCCATCATCAGGAATTTCCTTTCGATGGATTTTTAGAGCAATCTTATCAATTCGTATACAAACTTGAAAATCAAAACCATTAAAAGAGCGTTCGTAATCTCTTTTTGATGAGAAGCATAGCTTTATCTTATTCAAAAGGTAGTGAGAAAATGCCAGTGTTAAGGAAAGAGCAAATTGAAGCACGATTAGTACAGAGTAGGCAGGAGAAGAGGCGCAACGCAACACCAGAAGAGTTAAAGCTATTAAAAAATTGTCTAAAAGAACAGCAGCGTTACGCAAATGAGGAAATGAAACTGTTATATGTACAATTTGATTCGCTAATAATTCAAGTAGAGTATGCGGAGACCACTATTTCGTTTACAGTGAAAAATACAAAATGTGTCGATGAGTATACAATAACGGATAGTTATTTTTTCATTATTCCAAAATAACAAGGGTGGAAGCTCGCATGGTGATCAACTGCACGAGCTTTTTCCTATTCCCGTATGGAGCCATATTGGTAGCGCATATCAAACAACAAATGAATAAAATGCTCATAAAATGGAATGAACGTCCCTTCCTGCATCATTTGAATAATTTCATCCTTTGATGCCCATTTCACAGCTTGTACTTCCTCAGGCTGGAGTACAAGTTCTGATAAATTGACTTCATGTTCAATTGTATAATAATCATCAAAGCCACGCTCAAAATTAATGGTTAGCTGTGGGCGTATCGCTTCAAAATTGTATGTAATTCCTAATTCTTCAAATAGCTCACGGGCAGCAGCTTGTTGGCTAGTATCGCCAGTAATCGCGCTACCACCACATGAAACGTCCCATAAGTTTGGCCATCCGTCTTTAAAGGGTTGGCGCTGTTGAATTAGCATTTCACCTTGTTTGTTAAAGATACATACATGCACAACGACATGAAATTCATCAGGCGCCATTTCGCTTCCTCTTGTAATAATTTTTCCTGTTTTATTGCGGTGTTGATCGTAGACATCCCAATTTTCCATCGAAGATTCTCCTTGTGTAAAATTTTGTAATAGAAGTGCTATTATACTACAAGTAACGTTAGAATTTACATGCAAATTGAAAATAAAATCGCAAAATTATTACTATTAACTTTTCTTTTTCAAAAGATATGTTACAATAGCATGTGAAATTAAATAATTTCCTTCGGGGTCGGGTGAAATTCCCAATCGGCGGTGATGAGGCAACTCTAAGCCCGCGAGCCACCTTTGTGTGTGCAGGATTTGGTGTAAATCCAAAGCCGACAGTATAGTCTGGATGGGAGAAGGAATCGTAGCACTTTTTGAAAATTTTTGTTCAAAAAGCTTTTTTACTATACCCATTTTGGTATGGTAAAAATTCGCGCACCATTTTTTATGTAAAAAATGAGGCTTATTTGGCTATGTATTTAATCCCTGTACCCCTGTGTATAGGGATTTTTTTGATTTCACAAATTCATACATTTCCTTCGGGGTCGGGTGAAATTCCTAATCGGCGGTGATGAGGTAACTCTAAGCCCGCGAGCCACCTTGTGTGTGCAGGATTTGGTGCGAATCCAAAGCCGACAGTATAGTCTGGATGGGAGAAGGAAGCATTGTGCGAGATTTTTGAAAAAATACAATCAAAAGTCTTATTTGACGATGCCAATTTTACCTCTCATCAAACTCCGACACATTTCGTACGGGGTTTTTTGTGGTTTGAAAAGTAGTAATTTTTCAAAGACATCCACATAATAAAGTGAAATTTTTGACTATTCATGATGATTGATATGAGGTGAGAGGTTTGTTTACAGGAATTATTGAAGAAATTGGAATAGTTGAAAACATAAACAGAAAATCCAATGCGATGCAGCTCGAAATAAAAGCAGCCAAAGTGTTAAGTGATGTGCAACTGGGTGATAGTATAGCAGTTAATGGCGTTTGCTTAACGGTAAATAAGTTTTCAAGTGAGCGTTTTTTTGCAGATGTGATGCCCGAAACGTTCCATGCTACCAATTTATCAACCCTACAAAAAGGGGCGGCTGTTAATTTAGAACGAGCAATGCATGCAAACGGTCGATTTGGTGGGCATTTTGTCAGTGGTCATGTGGACGGAATCGCTACCATTAAAAGTAAGAAGGCTATTTCAAATGCAATTTATGTAGAACTAGCAGTAGCGGATGAGTTACTTGAAAATTGTATATTGAAAGGCTCGATTACACTGGATGGAACAAGCTTAACGATTTTTGCGCTACAAAAAAATACGCTCACTGTATCACTGATCCCTCATACCAATCATCAATCCGTACTTGGAATGAAAAAGGTCGGGGAGCAAGTCAATGTGGAAACGGATTTACTTGGTAAATATGTGAAACAACATGTACAAGCCAGATCCTCCAATATGACGCGCGATTTCCTAATTAGAAATGGATTTTAAGGAGAGGGACAAATGAATACAGTACAAGAAGCGATCGATGCGCTTAAAAACGGGGAAATGATCATTGTTGTTGATGATGAAAACCGTGAAAATGAGGGCGATTTAATTATGTTAGGAGAGCATGCAACGCCTGAAAATATTAATTTTATGGCGCTGCATGGACGAGGTTTAATTTGTACGCCAATTAGTACAAAAATTGCAGACAAATTTGCGCTCACACCAATGGTTGAAACAAATACCGATCATCATGGGACGGCCTTTACCGTAAGTATTGATTACAAAACAACGACGACAGGTATTAGTGCATTTGAACGTTCGGAGACAGTCACTGCGTTATTAGATGCAACGAATGTAGCTGAGGATTTTAAACGGCCGGGTCACATTTTCCCACTCATTGCAAAAGAAGGTGGGGTAGTTGTGCGACGTGGTCATACCGAGGCTGCCGTTGATTTGGCTAAGCTTTGTCATAGTTCGGAAGTGGCGGTTATTTGTGAAATTTTAAACGAAAATGGCACAATGGCAAGACTGCCTCAATTAGAGAAATTGGCTGAACAATGGGACATGAAACTTATTTCAATCGAACAATTAACGCAATATATCACACAATCATTGGTATAAAGGGAGCGATATTATGGGAAAAATTTTTGAAGCACAATTAATTGGGACAGAACTAAAAATTGGTATTGTTGTAGGACGATTCAATGAATTTATAAATGACAAGCTATTATCGGGTGCGCTGGATGGCTTAAAGCGACATGATGTACAGGAAGCAAATATCGATATTGCTTGGGTACCAGGTGCATTTGAAGTGCCATTTATCGCTAAAAAAATGGCAGAGACACAGCAATATGACGCGGTAATCGGCCTTGGAACGGTAATACGCGGGGCAACAACGCATTATGATTATGTGTGCAATGAAGCCGCAAAAGGGATTGCTAAGGTGGCTTTAGACACAGGCGTACCTATTATTTTTGGCATTGTGACGACGGAAAATATCGAGCAGGCGATTGAACGCGCGGGTACAAAAGCCGGGAATAAAGGCTATGATAGCGCGATTTCAGCGATTGAAATGGCGAACTTAAATCTACTTTTCAAATAAATTCTAGGGGTGAGAGGACAACACGATGTAACAGTTTTAGCATTCGTTCCTAATTTCTATCACCGCGAAAAATTGGCTACAGCGGATTATGAATATATGAAGAAGCACTGTGCGATAAGTATTTACTTTTCGTGCAGTTTCTTTTTCAAATGGAATTGACAAAAAATGAGGAAAGTAATAATATTAGTATATGAATATATGTTCATATAAAGAAGGAGGTTGTTTTTATGGCTGAACATCAACATGACCATTCACATGGTGCGAATAAAAAAACATTACTCATTTCATTTATTATCATTTTTAGCTTTATGATTGTTGAAGCAATTGGTGGGGTAGTAACGAATAGTTTGGCGCTGTTATCTGATGCAGGGCATATGTTTAGTGATGCACTTTCACTTGCGATTGCGCTTTTAGCCTTTATCATTTCGGAAAAAGCGGTGACGATGTCGAAAACATTTGGCTATAAACGGATTGAAATATTAGTTGCCATGCTAAACGGGGTAACACTTGTTGCGATTGCGCTCTATATTTTCTATGAAGCGGTTGATCGCTTTCAAAATCCACCTGAAGTAGCGACGACAGGGATGCTCATTATTAGTGTCATTGGTTTGCTTGTGAACATTTTAGTTGCATGGATTATGCTAAAAGGTGGAGACACAGAAGAAAATTTAAATATGCGTGGGGCATTTTTACACGTAATTAGTGATATGCTTGGTTCGGTAGGGGCGATTATTGCTGCATTGTTAATGATGTTTTTCGGATTTGGCTGGGCAGATCCACTGGCAAGTGTTATTGTAGCACTGCTTGTATTACGTGGTGGCTATTCCGTAACGAAAAATTCACTACATGTGTTAATGGAAGGAACACCAACAGTGGTCAATAGTGAAGACGTACTCAACATTATTCAAGGACATGAGCAGGTGCGCAGCGTTCATGATCTTCATATTTGGGCGGTTACGAGTGGCTTACACGCATTGACTTGTCATATTGTATTGGATGATGCCTTAACAATAAAAGAAGGTAGTGCCATTATCGCACATATTGAACACGAACTATTACACGCCAATATTCAACACGCGACTATTCAGATGGAAGATAGTAGCCATAAACATGGCGATTCTGTGTATTGTACGGTAAAGGCTGAAGCAGGTGGACATCACCATCACCATCATTAAGGAGGCAATTTATGAACGAGCAAATGGATCAAGTACGCCATGAATTAGATGAAGAAACCTTATTTGTAGTATCTCAGACCTTCAAAGCATTAAGTGATCCAACACGTATTCGAATATTAAACTTATTATGCTGTAAAGAATATGCCGTAAACGATCTAGCAGAAAGCTTGAATTTAAGCCAATCTACAGTGTCACACCAGCTGCGGTTTTTAAAAAATTTACGCCTCGTCAAGTTTAGACGTGAAGGGACAACAATGTTCTATTCAAGTGATGATGAGCATGTAATGAATTTATTGCATCAGGCGATTGATCATGCGAAACATGAATAATACAATACGCCGGATATCTCTTAGATTTATACATGAATTGTTATAAAAGTGAAAAAATTATATCCAATACCAATGAAGTATGTTACTTTAAGAATGTTAATTAAATAATTTGCAATTTAAATGAGTGCTTACATTTTTATGTAAGGTAAAAGGGAAATTAGTGAAAATCTAATGCAGCCCCCGCTACTGTAAATGCTGATGAAATCACAACAATCACTGTCAATCGATGGGAAGATGTGAAAGTAAAATGAAGCTTGAGCCAGGAAACCTGCTTATTTAAACGATACTTACTTTTCGGAGGGAGAAGTGTAGGCGAAACATGATCATGTTTTTGTGTTTTTTTATACTAATCCGTATACAATTTCACTTGCCCGTACCTCTTTTTCTAAAAAGTAGGTGCGGGCATTTTTTCATTTCTATACGGAGGGTGTTTGGATGCAAAAGGGAAAAATTTTTGTTGTTGGCTTTGGTCCTGGTGATCGAGAGCATATTACAAAGCGTGCAGTCGATGCACTGCAACAAAGTGAACACATTATGGGCTATAAAACATATGTGGACTTGATTGAACATTTAGTAACGGCAAAAACGATTGTAAGTACAGGGATGACTGAGGAAGTCTCGCGTGCACAAGAAGCGGTTAAGCAGGCAGAGGCAGGAAGTATCGTATCGGTTATTTCAAGTGGAGACTCAGGTGTTTACGGGATGGCCGGTCTTGTATATGAGGTGCTAATTGAAAAGGGCTGGACAGAGGCAACGGGTATTGAAGTGGAAGTAGTGCCGGGGATTTCCGCGATTAACTCTTGTGCAAGTTTGCTTGGTGCCCCCGTTATGCATGATAGCTGTACGATTAGCTTGAGTGACCATTTAACACCGTGGACAGTGATTGAAAAGCGAATTGAAGCAGCAGCAATGGCCGATTTTGTCGTTGCGTTTTACAATCCTAAATCAGGTAGACGAACAAGACAAATCGTAGAAGCGCAACGCATTTTGTTGAAATATCGTGCGCCCGATACGCCGGTTGGATTGGTGAAGGCAGCCTATCGCGATACTCAGGATATTGTGTTAACAACACTTGCCGAAATGTTAGAGCATGATATAGGCATGCTGACGACTGTTGTTGTAGGAAATTCCTCTACCTTTTACTATGACAATAAAATCATCACACCGCGTGGCTATCAGCGAAAATATACATTAGGTGAAGAAAAGCAACTATTAAAACCACACCAACGCTTGAAGAAGGAAGCCGAACCATGGGCATTAGACCAAGAAACAGGTGAGGCAAAGGAAGGCTTTGAAAAAATAGAGGCGATTGAGAAAAAAACAACGAATGTGAGCGTAACGGAATGGAGCTCATTGCAATTAGCGAATGAAGCATTGGCGCTTGTTCGACCAGAGGAAAAGGTGGAAAATCCTTTTTTAGTGCAGCAAAAGCAGGAGTCCATTTTTGAATTTGCTGTGTCTCCAGGGGTTGCCAATAAAATGATTACCCCACAGCAAATGGTGACATTAGCTGAAATTGTAGGCGAAAAAGGTACGATGGAATATACACCAGATCACCGTCTTGTGGTTAAAGTACCAAGCATGGATCCACAAAAAATTGTAGCAACGGTTGAACAAACCGGATTGCTCGTCCAACCGGTGGGGGATGTTGTCATCGTGAAGGCCTGTGATTTTTGCTATGGCGAAAAAGCTGAATCCATCCCGTACGCGGAAAAGATTATGGAAACGCTTGGTGGCTTGAAGATGCCGAAAGAATTGCATGTTGGGATCAACGGCTGTGGCATGGCGTGTTACCGTGCTGTATTCGACGATATTGGCATCGTCTATCGCAAGAAAAGATTCGATTTATTTATCGGCTCAAAACCAGTCGGGCGTACAGCACATGCAGCTCAGCCTGTTTTAGAAGGTCTAGCACCCGAACAATTAATTCCATTATTAACTGAGATTGTTGCGGATTATCAAGCAAATGCACATCCAAATGAACGTTTCTTTAAATACTTTAAACGCGTAAAAAAAATCTTAAACTTCGAGTATGTCGATATGGCATGCAAAATTAAAGTAGAAGAAGCGCCTTGCGGGGACTAGGAGGAAGCATGATTTTATTTTTAGCGGGTACAAGCGACGCACGGGAGTTAGCCGTGAAATTGAAACAAAAGGGCTATGAATTAATCGCAACAGTTGTCACAGATTCGGCAGCATCTAGCTTACAACAGCAAGGAATTCCATATCATGTTGGACGATTATCTGTACAACAAATGACCGAGTTGATTAGTGATAAACAGGTTCAAGTTATTATCGATGCCAGTCATCCTTATGCAGAAGAAGCATCGAAAACGGCAATGGCTGCGGCACAAGAAAATGGAATTCCTTATATTCGTTACGAGCGTCCAACGCAAGAGTTTGTTGATCCACTTGTAACGGAAGTTGAAACATATGAAGAGGCGGCACAATTAGCTACTACGCATGTGGGGACAATCATGCTGACAACAGGCAGTAAAACGTTAGCAATCTTTACAGCAAAATTATTAGGTCAAGAAAATATCCGCGTTGTATGTCGTATGCTGCCAAACAAAGAAAATATGGAAAAATGTGATGCACTGGGCGTGATACAGCGCGATATCATAGCGATTCAAGGTCCATTTTCAAAAGAGCTAAACACGGCGCTTTATAAGCAATATGACACAACGCTTGTTATTACAAAGGAAAGTGGCAAGGTTGGTTCGGTTGATGAAAAAATGGAGGCAGCCCTCGAGCTAGGCATCCCAGTCATTTTAATCAAGCGACCAAAAATACACTATGCAAATAAATGTACTTCATTTGAGGAAGTACAAGAAAAATTAGGGGGCATTATCAATGGCAAATATGAACTTTAATACGGATTTCGTACCACTAACGGTTGATCCAGACAAAATTTACGACTATAGCTTCTCGATTATCGCAGAGGAAATGGGCGAGCATCCTTTTTCAGATGAGGAATGGTTAGTTGTTCGTCGTGTCATTCATGCATCGGCGGACTTTGAATTAGGACGCAGCATGATTTTTACGGAGGATGCGATCGAAGCAGGAATTCAGTCAATTTTAGCGGGGCGTCATGTCGTTGCAGATGTACAAATGATTGAAAGTGGCTCGGGACGTAAGCGATTCCAAAAGCATGGTGGGGATTTGCATTGCTATATCGCGGATGAGGACGTTTCGATTGAGGCCAAAAAATTAGGGACAACACGCGCAATCATTTCTATGCAAAAAGCAACGCAGCTTCAAGAGGGTGGCATTTATGCGATTGGCAATGCACCTACTGCATTACTTGAGTTAATTCGCCTAATTAAAGAGGGCTTGGCAAAACCAGATTTAATTATCGGGATGCCAGTAGGATTCGTATCGGCTGCGGAATCGAAGGCAGAGTTAGCCATTTTAGAAGGCATTCCATTCATTACAAACGTAGGAAGAAAAGGTGGCAGTACCGTTACCGTTGCAGCACTCAATGCCATCTCACTTATGGCAGATGAACGTAGAAAGCAAGCGGAATAAGAAAGACCCATCACAAATGCGGCATGGCTATACAACAGGAGCTTGTGCTACGGCAATGACAAAAGCAGCCTTGCATGCGCTTGTGACAGGGGAAATACCAAATGATGTAACCATTCATTTACCTGTTGGGCAAGATGCCACCTTTAAAGTGGCATCTTATGTAGTGAAAGATAATGAAGTGATGTGTGAGACGATTAAAGATGCCGGGGATGACCCAGATGCAACACATCAGGCGAAAATTCAAAGCACGGTACGCTTCGTCGAAAAAATAGGTGTTCATTTAGATGGAGGCATCGGGGTAGGGCGTGTAACGAAGCCCGGATTGCCCGTTGCAGTCGGTGAAGCCGCAATTAACCCAGTGCCAAGAAAAATGATTTTTGGTGTTGTGGATGAAATGGTGGCGCAATTTCAATTAGAGCAAGGGATTGAAGTCATCATTTCGGTTCCAGAGGGTGAAGAAATTGCCAAGAAAACATTGAATGGTCGACTCGGGATTATTGGTGGCATTTCCATCTTAGGAACACGGGGAACCGTCGTACCTTTTTCAAGCTCTGCCTATATGGCAAGTATTGTACAGGCTATTAGCGTCGCAAAAGAGGCTGGCTGCGATCATTTAGTCATTACAACGGGAGGGCGCAGTGAAAAATATGCGATGAAGCAATACCCCGATTTGCCAGAAGAAGCATTCATTGAGATGGGGGACTTTGTCGGCTTTACGCTCAAGCATATTGCACGTAAGGCTATACCCAATGTCTCGCTTGTCGGCATGATGGGGAAATTTTCGAAGGTCGCACAGGGGGTCATGATGGTGCATTCCAAAAGTGCGCCTGTAAGCTTAGCGTTTTTAGCGGAAATGGCCAAAAAATCTGGGGCGACTGACGAGCAAATATTCGAAATTCTTCATGCAAATACCGCTTCACAGGCAGGCGAAATTATGCAGGAAAATACTGGTTTCTTTGAGGCGCTCTGTCGCAATTGCTGTTATTATGCGCTTGATCATGCAAAAGGAAAACTAACGGTCTCCACAACGCTTTATGCAATGAATGGAGAGCAACTAGGAAAGGCTGAGAATATTGACAAATTGGATGAAGATGATTGGTATCGGGGATAGCGGTATTGAAAATCTATTACCACAATATATGGATTGGATTGAACAAAGTGCAGTACTTGTTGGCGGTGAACGGCATTTAGCGTTTTTTCCACAGTATCAAGGAGAAAAAATACCGATTAAAGGCGGAATCAAGCCACTTGTAGAAAAATTACAGCTCGAGACACGCAATGTCGTCATTTTAGTTTCAGGGGATCCGTTGTTTTACGGTTTAGGAAATGTATTAGCTAAAAAGCTAGCGATCGAAATTTATCCGCATACAAGCTCCATCCAATTAGCATTTACAAAATTGCAGGAAAGCTGGCAAGATGCGTATGTAACGAGTGTACACGGACGGTCAATGAAAGGCTTGGCGCAAAAAATTGACGGTCAAAAAAAGGTCGCCATTTTAACGGATGAAACAAACTCTCCAAACGCGATTGCGACGTATTTAAAAGCGTTTGGCATGACCGAATATGATGCTTTTGTGGCAGAAAATTTAGAAGGCGAAAATGAACGCTGCCGTCATTTCACATTAGATGAAATGGAAAACGCGCAGTTTTATCCACTAAACGTCGTTATTTTAAAGCAACGCATGCCTGTACAGCTTTCCACAATGGGAATCGATGATGATGCGTTTATTCAACGTAAACCTGAAAAAGGATTAGTGACTAAAAAGGAAATTCGCGTGTTATCGCTGCATGCATTAGAGCTACAAATAGACAGTGTTGCGTGGGATATTGGGACATGCACAGGGTCTGTTGCAATCGAAATGGCGAAACAAGCACGAGAAGGGCAAGTATATGCCATTGAAAAAAATGAGTATGATTTAGAAAATTGTATGCAAAATCAATTACGTCACCGCGCGGATATAACGGCCATTTTAGGCAAGGCACCTGCACGCTTAGACGAATTCCCAGACCCCGATGCCATTTTCATTGGTGGCACAGGCGGAAATATGGAGGAGCTACTGGAGGTATGTGTGAAGCGCCTAAAGCCAAATGGTCGTATTGTCATAAATTTGGCAACGTTAGAAAACCTAGTCGATGCCCAAAGAATTTTTAAGTCGCTTCATTGTGACGTAAGCTTTATTCAAGCTTCGATTGCGCGTAGTAAACCCATCTTAAATCTTACTCGTCTGCAACCGCTAACGCCGATATTTATTGTTACAGCACGGAAAATACAGGAGATGGAAGGTGAGCATTCATGAGAAAAATTTGGATTGTTGGCGCAGGACCGGGTGACCCAGATCTAATTACGGTGAAGGGCTTAAAATTATTGCAACAGGCGGATGTTGTCATGTATACCGATTCATTAGTAAGTGAGGAATTGGTTGCAAAGGCTTCTGAAACAGCTGAAATTATTCGAACAGCCGGCATGCATTTGCAAGAGATGGTGGATTGCATCGTTGAACGCGTCAATGCAGGGAAAATGGTCGTACGTTTACATACAGGAGACCCAGCGATGTACGGTGCAACAATGGAGCAGGTGGCGCTTTTAAAACAGCAGGACATTGGCTATGAAGTCATTCCAGGTGTTAGCTCGGTATTTGCATCTGCCGCAGCTGTTGGCGCAGAATTAACGATTCCCGATTTAACACAAACGCTTATCTTAACCCGAGCAGAAGGCCGTACACCGGTGCCAGAGCGTGAACAATTGCGCGATTTAGCAAGCCATCATTGTACAATTGCAATGTTTCTAAGTGCAACGTTGACGAAAAAGATTACGAAAGAATTAGTTACAGCGGGCTGGTCAGAAAATACCCCGGTTGCTGTTGTACAGCGCGCTTCTTGGCCAGATCAAAAAATCGTCCACACAACAATCGGACAATTAGACGAGGCGATGCGCGTCAATGGAATTCGCAAGCATGCGATGATTTTAGCTGGCTGGGCATTGGACCCTAATATTCATGAAAAGGATTATCGTTCCAAGCTTTATGATGCGACATTTACACATGGCTTCCGAAAAGGTGTGAAGGTCGATGATTAATTTAGTAGAGGGACAAATTCCAGAAATCCATGTCTCAAAGCCGTATGCGCTCGTTGCGATTACAAAGCACGGCGTCAAGCATGCACGTGCCTATGCGGAAAAGTTTCCATATGTAGATGTTTATTATATGAAGAAATTTGAACAGGGTGATGAAGCACAAAGGAATATTCAATTGTTTGATGGCACAGTGCGCTTATTATTGCCAGCATTGTTCAAGCAGTATAAAGCGATGATATTAATTATTTCACTCGGTGCAGTGGTTCGAATGATTGCCCCGATTTTAGAGGACAAAAAAACAGATCCCGGCGTTCTCGTTGTTGATGACAAAGGACAATATGTCATAAGCGTTTTGTCAGGGCATATTGGTGGTGCTAACGCATTAACCAATGAATTTGCCGAAGCCATTCATGCAACGCCAATTGTAACAACGGCATCAGATGTGCAAAAAACCATTCCCGTTGATTTATTCGGGGCACGCTTTGGCTGGATTTGGGATAGCGATGAAAAGCTAACACCTGTAAGTGCCTCGGTTGTCAATGAAGAGCAGGTAGCCATCGTGCAGGAAACCGGTGAAAAAGATTGGTGGATGCATGATACACCTATGCCACCAACGCTAAAAATTTATTCGAATACGGCCGAAGCGATTGCTGCCAAGCCACATGCAACCTTGTTAATTACAGACCGCATAATTGAAAAACATGAACAGGTGCTGTTAGAAAACGGTGTCATTTACCGCCCTAAATCACTCGTACTTGGCATGGGATGTAATCGGGGAACATCAGCAGAGGAAATCGAGGCATGTATTGACGAAACGTTAGCGGAACTGAAGCTTAGTAAAAAAAGCGTCAAAGCGATTGCGACAATTGATTTAAAAAAGGATGAGCACGGCTTATTACAAGTAACGGCAAACAATCAGTGGCAATTTGTTACCTATAGCCCAAATGAATTAAATGAAATGCCTATTTCAAATCCATCTGAAACCGTTTATAAATTCACGGGAGCTTATGGCGTCAGTGAACCGGCTGCATTGCGTTATGCCAATGCAACTTCATGGATTTTGGAAAAAAAGAAAAGTGGCAATGTGACGATTTCAGTAGCGCGAATGGCGTTTTAAGGAGGAGCTAGGATGAATCGATTCGTACTTGCTGGAACAGGCAGTGGTGTTGGAAAAACGACCTTTACCATTGGCATTATGCGCGCATTGATGAAGCGAGGACTTCGCGTGCAGGGCTTTAAATGTGGCCCGGATTATATCGATCCAACCTATCACACAGCAGTAACCAAGCGAATTTCACGCAATATTGATAGCTTTATGATGACAGAGGATGTTGTGCGAACAATTGTTGCGAGAAATAGTGTGGATGCAGATGTGGCAATGATTGAAGGCGTCATGGGCTTATATGACGGAAAATCGCCATTATCAAATGAAGGCTCCGCTGCACATATTAGTGAAATTACAAATAGCCCCGTCATTTTAATCGTGAACGCTGCGAGTATGGCTAGGTCTGTGGCGGCGGTTGTGAAGGGCTTCCAGCTGCTTGATGAAAATACCCATATTGTAGGCGTTATCGCCAATCAATTAGGCAGTAAAAGCCACTATGAAATCGTGAAAACAGCTATTGAACAAGAATGTAACGTACCGGTGCTCGGCTACTTACCAAAGGGTGCTGTGCCCGCAATACCAAGCCGTCATTTAGGGCTAGTGCCAGCGATAGAGCGCGGGGAGTTAGATCACTATTTTGATGAATTAGCAGAAGCAATTGAGGCGCATATCGATTTGGATGCATTGCTTCTAGCGACAAAAGCACAGCCATTACAGCAATGCAGCCCTATTTTTGATGCGGTGGAGTATACGGCACCTGTCCATCTTGCAGTGGCAAAGGATGCAGCCTTTAACTTTTATTACGAGGAAAACTTTGAGCTGCTGCAGGCGAATGGTACGGTGTTGCATTATTTTTCACCATTAGCAAATGAAGAAGTACCAAAACAGGCACAGGGCTTATACATAGGTGGCGGCTTCCCTGAAGAATTTGCAGAACAATTAGCAAACAACACAGCAAGCATGCACTCGATTAAAGAGGCGATCGAACGCGGGCTTCCGACTTTGGCAGAATGTGGTGGCTATATGTATTTAACAGAAAGCATTTCCAATCGCGCAGGTGAAAGCTTTCCAATGGTCGGCATCATTCCAGGTAGGGTGAAAATGCAATCCAAATTAGCAGCACTTGGCTATCGGGAAATTACAGGCATGCAGGACAACTTCCTCATTTCTGAACAAGAAGCAGCAAAGGGCCATGAATTCCATTATTCTGTTTATGAAGGGGAGCACACGACCCCGGCTTACTTGAGCAAAGGCCGATTTGGCGCGAAGCAAGAGGGCTATTTGCATCATAATTTAGTGGCCGGCTATACTCATTTCCATTTTGCTTCAAATCCACAGCTTGTGAAAAATTGGTTAGCTGCTTGTGAAAAACTTGAGAAATAAAGAAAAGGGATGAAGAAAATGTTAGAAGAATTAAAGAAACGACGTGCCATTCGTAACTTTTTACCCCAACCGGTAGGACGTAAAAAAATTGAGGCATTATTAGAGGCAGCTACATACGCACCGAATGACCGTATGCGCGAGCCGTGGCATTTTTATGTACTCCAGCAAGAAAGCTTAAAGCAATTTGAACAAGTGGCTTTCAATTATTTACAGCAGCGTTTTCCTACAAAACCTCATTTAGTGGAAAGCTCCATGAAGGCTGTTACAAATACACCGCTTATTATTGTCGTCACTTCTGCAATTGTAGCAGATGATGAGGGAGCCACTATTGACAATACATTTGCTGTTAGTAGTGCGATTATGTCGATGTGGTTAATGGCAGAAAGCTTAGATTTAGGGATGGTATGGCGTACGCGCGGTGTTGGATTAGTGCATGAGACCGCACTTCATGAATTTATAGGCGCAACGGAAAATGAGCGTTTAGTTGGTACGCTGTGCATCGGTTATCCAGAAGAAAAAATAACGACTGAAAAAAAGCGCACGCCATTTGCAGAAAAAACGACGTGGCTTTAGGAGGAATGACAAATGGCACGAAAAGGTATGTTACTTGTTTATACAGGGGATGGAAAAGGGAAAACAACCGCTTCATTAGGTGTGACATTACGCGCAATCGGACGCGGTATGTCGGTTAAATATTTTCAATTTATTAAGTCACCGGAGCGTACATATGGTGAACAAATTGCACTAAGAAAATTAGGTGTGGAAACCGTGCAACTCGGCATTGGCTTTACATGGACAAAAACACCAGAAGAACACCGAGAAGCATTAAAAAACGCTTGGTCCATTGTGAAAAAAGAGCTACAAGATGAAACAACGGATCTACTTGTATTAGATGAATTAAACAATGCACTTGCGATTTCAAAATTTCCGATTGAAGATGTACTCCCATTGCAAGAGGTGCTGGAGGTCATTCAAAATCGACCAGCTAAAATGCATCTTGTTGTTACAGGGCGTTCGGCACATCCAGCATTATTAGAGATGGCTGATTTAGTATCTACAATTGACGCAACAAAGCATTATTATGAGGACCAGGATGTTATGGCGATGAAGGGACTTGAGTTTTAGTGCGCGCCATTATGATTCAAGGAACGGCGTCGGATGTAGGGAAAAGTGTGCTCTGTACGGCACTTTGTCGCATATTTGCCAATGATGGCTATCAGGTTGCCCCGTTTAAATCACAAAATATGGCGTTGAATTCGTACATTACCCAAGATGGTGGTGAAATCGGACGAGCGCAGGGAGTGCAAGCAGAGGCTGCCAAAATTGAGGCAACGACAGATATGAATCCGATATTATTGAAGCCAAAAGGGGAAATGGTGTCAGAGGTCATTTTACATGGGAAGCATTATGCAAATATGGATGCCATGAGCTACCGAGAAAATTTTGTGGAAACGGTCATGCCTGAAGTGCGCGCCTCTCTAAAAAGATTGGCACAACAATATGATGTGCTTGTCCTTGAAGGTGCAGGAAGTCCCGCTGAAATTAACTTGAAAAATCGTGATATTGCCAATATGCGTATGGCTCATGAAACAGATGCGGCGGTCATTTTAGTAGCTGATATTGAGCGTGGTGGTGTGTTTGCCTCGCTCATTGGCACATTAATGCTATTAGATGATGCAGAGCGTGCCCGCGTCAAAGGCATCATTATCAATAAATTCCGTGGGATGAAGGAATTACTCGACAGCGGTATTGAGTGGCTTGAAAATTATACAAATATCCCGGTGCTCGGTGTTATTCCATATATCGATGTGCAAATTGAAGCCGAGGATTCAATGGCCTTATCTAGCTTGCGTTTAAAAAAACCACTTGCGAGTGAGTTTGATATTGATGTGGCAGTTATTCGGCTACCACATATTTCAAACTTTACTGACTTAGATCCACTATTTGAGGAACCGGGTGTGGGTGTCCGTTTTGTCTCATCCATTCGAGAATTAAAAAAGCCGGACGTCATCATCATTCCAGGTACCAAAAATACGGTAGAGGATTTTTTATGGTTACAGGAAACGGGCATTATGCAAGGGATTTTACAATTGCAGCATACAGAAGTCCAAATTGTAGGAATTTGTGGTGGCTATCAAATGCTTGGTGAAACATTAAGAGATGAACAGGCCATTGAAGGCAAGGGTGGCACGTATTTGGCACTCGGCTTACTTCCAATTGAAACGACATTTATTCAAGAAAAGCAAACGGTTCAAGTGACGGGGATTAGCTGTACAGGTCATGAAATCAGTGGCTATGAAATCCATCTTGGGCGGAGTGAAGCCCGTGTGCCGGTTCAACCCTTTATTGAATTTGCGGATGGTCGTACAGATGGTGTTTATACTGAGAAAATCATTGGCACTTATGTTCATGGTATTTTCCAAAATCGGGCGTTCACACGTCATTATTTCAATAAAATTCGTGATAACAAAGGCTTGCCGATTGTTTCAACGGAAATTTTATCGGATTTTGAACGCCGAGAGCAGGCTTATGAAATGTTAGATCAACATGTGCGCACCCATTTAAATATGACGAAAATTTATGAACTGCTTGCATTAGAGCGCACGTCATAATCTTTTTCGGGATTCTGTTTATTACAGCCGATGTACAATTTTGTGCATCGGTATTTGCTATTTTCAAGGAGGGAGTAATCGTATGCTATACTTTTGGATAGGCTTAGTAGCTGCTGTGCTGGATGCTGTATTCGGGGATCCGAAAAAATGGAAGCATCCTGTCATTTATATTGGAAATTTTATCTCGCTCGTGGAACGGAAGCTTAATCGAGGGACTCGCCGTAAAGTAAAGGGCTTTATTGCGATGCTGCTAACGGTTACGCTATCGACTGGCTTTGTTTTGGCTATCGTTTTGCTGGCATTTCAAGTACATATATGGCTATGGCTTGCTGTTGAGGTACTGCTTATTAGCTTAGCTTTGGCTCAAAAGTCGTTAAAGGAGGCAGCACTGCTTGTCTATGATGCGTTAGAAAAAGAGGATTTACCAGAGGCGCGCCGTTATTTAAGCTGGGTCGTCGGGCGAGATACGGCGCATTTAGATGAACCGGAAATTGTCCGCGGGGTAATTGAAACGGTGTCGGAAAACACAAGCGATGGTGTGACTGCCCCGCTCTTTTATGCGCTGCTATTTGGCGCAACAGGTGCTTGGGGCTATAAAGCAATCAATACGCTGGATTCGATGATTGGCTACAACAATGAACGCTACGCTGATTTTGGCTATTATTCAGCAAAGCTAGATGATATCGCCAATTTTATACCAAGTCGTATTTCGGGCTTTATCATTGTGCTCGTTAGTAAAAATTATTCGAAAAAACCTTTTATGGAGCGCCTAAAGCACTGGCTATGTGATGCCAAAAAGCACCCCAGCCCAAATAGTGGGTATTTAGAAGCCGCAACAGCCTACCAATTAGGGATTCGCTTAGGCGGCTTTAATCGCTACGGTCAAAAGGAATCGTTTCGTGCCTATATGGGGGAGCCGCTCCAGGAAATGGGTAAGCAGCACATTTTACAAGCAATTCAGCAAATGCAGCGCTGTACATATGTATTTTTAGGATTAGGAGGAATCATCTATGCTATTACCTGCACATGGGGCAAATGCGCGGGCTTTATATGAAGCAATGCAAATCGACATGCCAAACGACGTGATCGATGTTAGTGAAAATGTCAACGCAATGGGGATACCAAAAGCGATTCAAGCAATTTGGCCAAACTTACTTAATCAATTAGCAAGCTATCCAAATGAATTGGCAGAGCCCCTCCGCTCGCAGCTTGCACAGCACCATCAATTACAGTGTGAGCAAGTGTTAGTAACAAATGGTGCTGCGGAAGGGTTGATGGTGCTAGCGCAGCATTTTCAGGGACAGGATATATTGGTGCTTGAGCCGTCCTTTTCTGAGTATAAACGCACGCTATCCCAACAAAATTGCACAGTATATACCCTTATTGCAGAGGATATAATCTATTATAAATTTGATATGGATAAATTAAACAGTCAATTGGAAAAGGTCACAGCCTGCTATATTTGTAATCCAAATAATCCAACGGGTGTTGTGCTAGAAAAACAGTGGATTCATCATTTAGTAGCTGCCCATCCACAATGTCTCTTTGTCATTGATGAGGCGTTTATGGATTGGACCGATGAAGCGGAGTCTGTCATTCCATTACTTACAAGCTATTCGAATTTACTTGTCGTCCGTTCGCTGACGAAAATGTATGCACTTGCTGGTGTGCGAATTGGCTATGTGCTCGGTCAGCAAGTTGAAAAATTACGCCCCTATTTACCACATTGGAATGTTAGCTCCATTGCCTTGGC
Organism: Solibacillus sp. FSL R7-0668; assembly: GCF_038006205.1. Lineage (NCBI taxonomy): Bacteria > Bacillati > Bacillota > Bacilli > Caryophanales > Caryophanaceae > Solibacillus > Solibacillus sp. FSL R7-0668. The sequence continues at coordinate 1,658,122 of NZ_JBBOUU010000001.1, forward strand.
TCTCGGAAGTGAATGCATCAAGCAACAGGAATTTGTTAAAGAATCGGTTGATTATAGTTCTGAATTACTAGCTAAAATGAAGCGCTATTTTCGTTCAATTCAATGTCCATACAGTAATAGTGCCGCGAATTTCTTATTGTTTAAACTTCCCGAGCAATATGATGCCGACCATTTTTTCATATACTTATTAAAGCGGGGAATTGTGCTTCGGCATACGAAAAATTATGCGGGCTTGAATGGACAATGGTTTCGAATTGCAGTAAAAACAGAGGAAATTTGGGCGCGTTGTCAGAAAGAGATGGATCATTATGTCAAAAATTATTCGCTATTATCGCCATTGTCAAACGAGCTGGAATGAACATCAAAAATTGCAGGGCTGGCTGGATTCGCCATTAACGAACCGGGGAATAGCGCAGGCAAAGGCCGTCGAATGGCAGCCGGACATTGTTTTTAGTAGTGATTTGCGGCGGGCGATTACATCTGCTGAATGGATGTTTCCATCAAAAGAAATTCAGCAATGTCGTGCGATTCGGGAAATCTATTTAGCGGATTGGCAAGGGCGGTACATTGTACAATTACAGGAGGATAAAAACTATCAGGCATACAGTCAACATCCGGCATCCTTTATTGCACAAGAACAGGAATCTTTTGAAGCGGTAACGGCGAGAATGCTTCATTTTCATCAACAAGTATCCGCATTGCCGTACGAAAAAATTGCGGTCGTAACACATGGCATGGCCTTAGCCTGCTTGTTGACGGCATTACATGGCGATGAAATTGAAAATGTTTGGGGGTATATGCTGGGAAGTGCCCAGTATGAGGAAATTTCTTTGTTTTGATGCCGATAGAAAATTTATTACCTTATACAGAATAAAATATTTAAGTAAGCGAATTTTTAGTTTTCTTAACTTATACTTCTATTTTGTGAAAATTCCGATATGTTATTTTTGGTTTTTTTTATGGTATGGTATTGTTCGTACAAAATATTACATAGTTGTGTAATGTACAAATTGAATAATTAACATTAGGTTCTTTTTTACAAAGATTAATAGGGAAATTGGTGAAAAGCCAATACAGCCCCCGCTACTGTAATCGCCGATGAAATCAGATAAAATGCCACTGGAAAAATTTCTGGGAAGGTTTCTGAGAGTAAAGTGACGCGAGAAGTCAGGAAACCTGCCTAACTGTTATAGCAATGGACCTTCGGAGGGAAGGGGACGACTAGTTGAAACGATTATTTTTGCTAATGGAGGAATTTTATATTTCAGCCATTATTTTTGCGGAAGTGAATCAAGCATTGGAGAAAATATTCCAAATGTTTACTAAGTATCCCAGCTACGATTGGTCGGGGTACTTTTTTTGTGCCCAAAAATCGACAAATTGGAGGAAAAGAACATGAAAAAAGGAAAATGGGCATCATTATTGACAGTGTTGATGCTATCACTTGGGCTCGCTGCATGCTCAGGAGAAAGTGAAGATGTGAAGGAAACAAAGGCATCTGAACAAACGAATCAGCAAGATGAAAGCGTTGTTAAGGAAGCGCATGGCGTAACAATTACCGACAAGGATGTAACATTCACAGACTCTCGTGGACAAGAAATTACGATTGAAAAAAATCCGCAACGTGTTGTTTCGGTTTTTAACTCATACTTAGATATTTGGATGGCGAGTGGTGGTGAAGTTGTGGGGACTATCGAGCCCTCAGGTGACAAGCCAGTACCAGGAACTGAAAATGCTGAAATCGTTGGAACACTTGGTGCAGTAAGCTTAGAAAAAGTTTTATCTTTAGAGCCTGATGTTGTAATTGTTAACGGGAACTCTGCACACCATATGGAATTAGTACCAAGCTTTGAGCAAAATGGTATTAAAGTGATTGCGTTAGACTTTGTTTTTAAAGCAGATTACTATAAATTAGCGCGTGTCTTTACGGCACTGACAGAGCGTGAGGATTTATACGAAGCAAATGTAGCACAGGTGAATGAAGCCATTGAAAAAATCATTGCGGAGTCACCAACGGATAAAAATTATAAAGTGCTATTAATGATGGCAAGTGGTAAATCAATTACAGCACGTGGGACAGATTCCTATGTAGGAGAAATGTTAAAGGATTTACATACGACGAATATTGCGGATGTATCGAACAATTTATTAAGCGAAACCTCATTTAGTATGGAAAAAATTATTGAAGAGGATCCAGACTTCATTTTCGTTCAAACAACAGGAAGTGATATGGATGTTGTATACGATAAATTAAAGCAAGATGTAGAGTCAAATCCAGCTTGGGCATCTTTACAAGCAGTAAAGAATGATCGCTACATTTTCTTACCAAAAGATATTTATATGTATAAAGCAAACCAGCGCTACGCAGAGGCATATGAAGGTTTAGCACAGCACTTATACGGTGAATAATCGAATTCGTAGGTGAATCGGATGACTACAACAGAAAAGGTTGAACATAAAAAGCACCGCTTATGGGCATTAATTAGTTTTGCCATTTTACTTATTATTAGTATTTTTGTAAGCATTGGCTTTGGGGCTGTGAAAATCGGTCCTATGGAGATTGTTCATATATTGTTGCATAAGCCTGAGGGGATGCAATATCAAATTATTTATAATGTCCGTCTCCCTCGTACGATTGTTGCAGGGCTTGTTGGGATTTCGCTAGCATTATCGGGGGCAATTTTACAAGGGATTATGCGAAATCCATTGGCAGGACCAAACATTATCGGGGTATCCTCAGGTGCAGGGCTTGTAGCATTAGTTATTCTAATGCTCTATCCCTCACTGTATTATTTTGTTCCATTTGGTGCATTTTTAGGTGCATTGGCAACAACACTCTTTATCTATGCACTTGCATGGAAGGATGGCGTATTACCGACACGAATGATTCTAGCAGGTGTTGCCATTTCCTCCTTATTAGGTGCGGGTATCAATTCCTTGCTAACTTTTTATCCAGACCGTGTCGCAGGCGCAATTCACTTCTTAGTTGGTGGATTATCAGCAGTAACATGGCAAGATGTTTTACTTGTTTTACCGTATTCTTTATTTGGCATTGTGTTGCTCTTGATGATTTCAAACAAATTAAATATTTTAATGCTGGGTGATGAGGTGGCAACAGGGCTTGGATTAAATGTTGAACGAACACGCTTTTTATTCATTGCATTATCTTCATTGCTCGCAGGGAGCGCGGTCAGTGTGGTTGGTCTACTTGGTTTTGTTGGATTAATTGTGCCACATATTGCACGCCTCTTTGTTGGCTCGGATTATCGATATTTATTTCCAGGATCGATTCTGTTAGGTGCGGGAGTGCTGATTTTATGTGATACGCTCGCTCGGACGATGTTTGCACCGATTGAAATTCCAGTAGGGATCATCATGTCGGCATTAGGCGGACCATTTTTCTTACATTTATTAAGAAAACGTGAGGTGAAGCATTAATGGGAATTACGACAGAAAATCTCATTGTAAAATATGGAGAAAAATTTGCACTAAAAAATGCAAACTTCACCGTAAATGATGGAGAAGTCGTGACAATCATCGGTCCAAACGGTTCAGGGAAAACGACGCTCATTAAAGCGATTACCCGCTGTGTGAAAATTGATGCTGGTAAGATATTACTGAACAATGAGTCATTGCAAGCAATCCATACAAAAAAAATTGCACAAGAAGTGGCTATTTTACCACAGAAAAAAACGATAACCGGTGATATTCGCGTGGAAACACTCGTATCATATGGGCGTTATCCGCATATGAAATTTGGAAAGCGACTAAAAAAAGAAGATTGGGATATTGTTGACTGGGCACTTGAGAAAACAGGCTTAATGCATTTACGCTACCGCTATGTAGAAACATTATCTGGTGGTGAACAGCAACGTGCATGGATTGCGATGGCATTAGCCCAACGTTCAAAAATATTAGTGCTCGATGAACCAACGACCTTTTTAGATGTTTCGTTCCAGGTTGAAGTAATGGAGCTCATAAAGGAATTAAACGAGACATTGAAAATAACGGTTGTCATGGTGCTCCATGATTTAAATCATGCGGCGCGTTATTCAGATAAATTATATGTGGTAAAGGATGGGGAGATTCTAGTACAAGGTGCACCACGCGATATTCTTCAATCCCCGCTATTACAAAAGGTCTTTCATATTGATTCTGAAATTTATGAAGATATAAGAGGCGATAGTCCATTTTTCATTCCATACAAATTAGAAAATCGTGAAGAGTAGCTTCTTCACGATTCATTTTTTATAGGATAAGAAAGGTAGAGGTGTTATTCATGCAAAAAGGTAAAATTTACGTTATTGGCTGTGGTCCTGGCGCATATGGACAATTAACAATCGATGCGCTAGAGGCCGTTCGTCAAAGCCATATTATTATGAGCTACAAAACATATACGGAGCTACTATCGGATGTCCTTACAAATCAAATAATTATTCCAACCGGGATGACAGAAAATGTTGAGCAGGCATATGATGCCATTGACAAGGCTTTAGAAGGAAATACAGTTGCGATTTTATCGAGTGGTGATGCTAGTATTTATGGAATGTCGGGTATGCTATATGAGGCGCTTCATGAGAGAAATGAAACAACGATCGACATTGAGATATTGCCTGGAATTTCGGCTTTAAGTGCCTGTGCCAGCTTAGTTGGTGCGCCCTTCATGCACGATCATTGCGCAATTAGCCTCAATGAGAAAACAACCCCATGGGAAATTATTGAAAAGCGTATCGAAGCGGCGGCAATGGGGGATTTTGTTCTCGCATTTTATAACCCGAAAACAGGCTATCAAACACCCCAGTTGTTAAAAGTGCAGGCAATTTTATTGGCTTATCGCAATCCTAATACACCTGTAGGCATTGTGCGCGGTGCATTCCGTACGTTCCAAGAAGTTCATGTAACAACGGTTGAAAAGATGCATGAGCAGGATATCGGAATGGTCACTACTATTTTCATTGGCAATCACCATACCTATTTGAGAGATGGCGTAATGGTTACACCACGTAGCTATCAGCAAAGCTTCACGATTGGAGAAAAGAGGGAGGTTGCCCCGGTAGAGCAAGTGTCAAGTCCTACTGTAAGTACAGCAAGAATAGTAAATTTACCAAAATTTGATTCAATTTTTGAAGTAGCGATTAGTCCAGGTGTAGCTAATAAATTTTACAGCACGCAGCAGCTTGCAACGCTCTCACAATTAATTGCAGATAAGGGTACGATTGAATATACCGCGGATCATAAAATGATTGTTAAAGTACCAACGGATGATCCAAAACCTTTATTAGAAAAGCTAGAGCAAGCACAGTTTTTAGTGTCGCCAGTGGGGCATGTCGTAAATATTAAAGCATGTGATTTTTGTCATGGGGAGAAAATTGAGGCATTACCTTATGCTGAAGAACTAGAGCAGCAATTAGGTGGATTAAAGGTACCGATGCCGCTTAATATTGGCTTTAATGGTTGTTCAATGACATGTTACGGAGCCGTTTTTGATGATATAGGCATTGTCTATCGTAAGCGAAACTTTGATTTATACATTGGGGCAAAATCAATTAGTAAAACGGCACATGCCGCAAAATTTGTAGCAGAGGGTATTGCTATGGAAGAGCTGGTTCCTACTGTCGTTCGTGTTGTGAAAGAGTATCAGCAAAATGCTAATAATAATGAACGTCTATATCAATATTTTAGACGTAAAAAAGAGATTGCTGGTTTTGATTATTATTAATTGAATGATGGCTATAATCCTTTGTAAAAAACGAAAATAATGTTTTCAACAAGAGTAAAGAGCATGTAGAGTAAACACTTGCCTCACCTGCTCTTTTTGGCCTGCACTTGAAAACAACTCACCTATCCTAGCAGCATTTTTTATAGTACTATAGAAAATAATACATTATTACCATTTCGATTTGAAATTTCTTTAAAACAGAGTTAGTAGCAAATGAAAAGCAAATTTGAGCTGATATTATCACTGGGAGTTACGCCAAAGCAGGCGATACATAAGTAATTAGTCGAATCTACTATAACAAGTACTATTACGAAAGTTGAGGTACAAAAAGCGAATGACCTTGTGCAAACACTGAGGATGATGAGTGGATAAATTATTGGATGCACTGACCCAGTTTTGACGGTGCAAAGTCCAATATTTTTCATTGACCTTATGCAAAAGCTTGTGGGAGTGGCGCGTGAAGAGGAGGGACGAATGATGTTATTTATTGCGATTGTCTTATCGATTCCGGTCTATGGCTATTGTATTTGGGGTTTATTTGAGACGGAAGAAGCGATGCTATTTATGGACAGGTGGCGTTATAAAGAGGAGCCGGAATTTTCGGATTTGCAAATAAAGTTTTTTAAAGCAGGCAATATTATTGTCATTGTCGTCATGACGCTATACATTTTATCCATTGCCTATGATACGTTTTTCTAGGAAGGGCCAAAAATAAATAAAAATGAAAGCGCGGGATCACACCGCGCTTATTTATTTTTTCGTTTGTAAACAATGGCAGAAAGTGCACCAACAACGAAAATAGTTCCTACAATGAATAAAACACTTGACGTTGTTGAAATGATCGAATCTCCAATTTCATATACCACACCAAAATTAACTTTGTAGGATTCCTCATAAGCTACAGCATCCGCAAACACAGAATGTAGAGATTGCTCCATAAACACTTGTCGTAAAAGAACGGCGATATGACTAACTGGGAAAAAATGAATGACCGTTTGCACCGCACTTGGTAAAACGCCCATCGGAACATAAATCGCACATAAAAAGCCAATCATTGTGCCGATAATCGTATTCACTGTAGAAAAGGCCGTTTCAGAGTTAATAAATAGGACAATTAATAGATTCAGCATCGCACTTAAGAGCACCGCTAACACTAATAAAGACAGCACCTTTATAAGGGCTACAAACGATAATATGTCCCCGCCAATTGCCACGATAAATAATTCACAACAAATAAAAGCAACAAACGTCATCGCAAAGCCAATAATAAGCGAGCTAAATACATAGCTTAATTGGATATTAAATCTTGAAGCGGATGTAACTAAAAAATCCGCCGTTCGCTTTGATTCTAAATCATGAATATAAATCCCAAAAACACCGAGCGTGGAAGTCATTGCAGTTGTGGTTAATATGCCTGCAACCATCCATTCACTGACTAACAGTTCAATATCGTTATTAACCGGTATGAATTGATTGATTGAATCGACCTGCAATTTTTGAAGGAAAATCGCATATAAACCAACTGCAATCAGCACAGAGAGCAGTGAGAAAAACACGAGCATTTTATTGCGCAAAAATACTTTATTATTACGGCTAATTAAACTTAGCAGCATGCTAGCACCTACTTTTCTTCATTGATTTGGATAAACACTTGATCGAGTGAGCCTTTCACCACTTCAAAGGAAGAAATGAACGGTTGGATTAGCTCTAGTATCGGAATGGCATGTAGTGTGGAAGGGAGGTTGATTTTAAAGACATCACCAGCTGCGAAAATGGGATAAATAATTTTCGATTGAATACTAGCTATATCAACATCTTCCTTTAATGCAATAATGAGTTGGTCACTTGCATACTGTTCTTTTAATGTATTGGGCGTACCTTGTGCGATAATTTCGCCTTGTTTAATGACGACGATTTGGTCTGCATTCGTCGCTTCTTCCATATAATGCGTCGTTAAAAAGATGGTCATGCCGATTTCTTTACGTAAACGTTCTATCGTCTCCCATACAAATTTACGTGTATGCGGGTCCAAGCCAGTTGTCGGCTCATCCAAAAATAAGAGCGTTGGTTTGTGAATGATTGCCCTAGCAATATCTGCACGTCGACGTTGCCCACCGGATAATTGCCCATATTTTTTTGCCTCAATATCTTCAAGCTGCAGGTATTGCTGAACAAATGTATAATTTTCTTGCAATAATGTTTTAGGAAGCTTATAAAAACGACCGCGATGCAAAATATTTTCCTTCACCGTTAGCTTTTCATCTAAAATACTTTGCTGAAATACGATGCCAATCGATTGGCGGATGGCTTCATTTCCCTTCATCGTCCCAAGTTCATGCCCGTTAATTTGTACGTCACCACTTGATTTTTCAAGTAATGTACAGAGCATTTCAATTGTCGTCGATTTTCCGGCACCATTTGTTCCGAGAAACGCAAAGAGGGAGCCTGCAGCGACTTGAAAGTTGATGCCTTTTACCGCATTAATCTCGCCATAATTCTTTGTTAATTGCTTTACTTCAATAATATTCGTCATTCGGATTCACCTCTATTTTTTTGTGATTGAGTTTTTTTCATGAGCTGTTCCACTGCTTCCGTGTATTCCGGTGCATGAATATGAACTTCAATTTGCGGTAAATCATTTTCAATATGTAGATGAATTTTCATATTGTCTCCTTTCTTGCTAGTATTGTAGCATTGGAAATAGCAATCTTTTTCCTTTTCTATGTAACAAGCATTAATAATGAGCTAACAGGTCATTTTTGATAGTTAAGCGGTTATTCGTATTGTAAACGTAAAATGGATAATACTGGCGCGTTTTATTGCTAGAATTGCTGGATTTCATAGAGGAACGTTATAATGGAAGGGAAGGGAGGTGATCAAAATGACAATGGATATTTCATCACTGTATTCGATTGATCGTTTGCTAGGCTCTACATATGGCACAAACGCAGCAGCTTCAACGAATAAATCTAGTACGAGCTTTGAAAATTATTTATTGAAGGCCTTAGGAGCCAATAATGCAAATTCTACTTCATCAAGCGTTTCTTCGCTATTTGATTTGTATGCTAATGGTGGAACGAAGGCCTTGCTTGGTGGCTTAACGTCAAGTGATGCAGCTTCTCCGCTCGCATCACAGCTATTATCAAGCCTGCAAACCTCGGGGAAAACGGATTCTAGCTTGATGAATTGGAATAACCCCGTATCTACAACCGATCAATATGCAGATTATTTAACAAAAAGTGTTCAATCGCAAATGCTAACGAATATGAGTGCAGCCAAATCAAAGCTGCAATCCTCGTTTGACAGCTTTGTGGAACGCATGGGTGAAAATCCAACAGCTGCAGCACGAGGCCGTATGGAGCAAATGAAGCAAAATATTAGTGTAATAGAAAATTATATCGCTTCAAAGTCAGCAAATAATATGGATGCGCTAATAGGTCAGCAGACGGGTTCAGCGCAAGTGGATGCGACAGCAAAAAAGCAATCGCTAGTAGACCAGTTAAATGCAAAGTCAGCGGTAACGCAGTATATGTTGGATTTATAAAAAAGAAGAACTTGCACCGAATTGAATGGTTTCAGTGCAAGTTTTTTCGTGTTAATACAATCAGTCTAATTCAATAACGAATGAAGCGGTGACAAATTGTATAAAGCATGTTTCGATATCCTCAAATACATTTTCCTCCATAAAAAGTTCGAGCTCATACGGTTGATCAGATTGTAATATGTCCTTTTTCATAGTCTACCTCCATAAGAAAAATTCGTATCATAATGAGATTTCATCAGCTGTATTAATTCTTCCATCGAGCCGGGAAGTTGCGATTGTGGCTGAATCATACCTTCTTGTAGCATCGATTCATAGCATTTCACAATCCATGGTTTTTCGATATGGGCTTTTTCTAATAACGCGTCATTTCCAAAAAGCGCATCCCTTTGCCCTGAATATAGCAATTGCCCTTTATGAAAGACGATAAAATGATCAGCCCATTCATAAATTAAATTGACCTGATGGGTGGAATATAAAAAGGTTCTATCCTCACGATCAAGTTCATCTAAATACGCTGTGAGCTGATTGGAAAAATAATAATCTAAGCTGCTTGTTGGTTCATCTAAAATATAAATTTTCGGATCCATTGCATAGACGCCAGCAATCGTCACACGTTTTTTTTGCCCACCACTTAAAAAATGGATAGGGCGCTCTGTTAAGTCCTCTAGCTCTGTTAATTCAATCGCCGTTTCAACCTGACGTTCAATTTTTTCGTGAGACCATTTCAAGTTAAGTGGACCGTATAATATATCGTGTTTGACGGTAGAGGCAAATAGCTGATTATCTGCTTCTTGAAAGACAAAGCCAACCTGCTCGCGCAACTCGATTAATTGTTTTTTAGAATAATGTAATGGCTTGTTTAAAAATGTGATTTCCCCACTCGTTGGTTTTTCTAGCCCAATAAGAAGTTTGAAAAATGTTGATTTTCCGGAACCATTTTCACCTAAGATGGCGACCTTTTTGCCTTTTGGAATGGTTAAGGTCACATCAAGTAAAGCCTGTGTGCCATCCTCATAGTGAAACGATACTTGCTCAAATGTAAAATAGCTTTCTATCATAACTAAAATCTCCTTACAAGATGAATAAAAACCCAATAATCAAATAGACGACTGCAATTAGTGTCAGCTTGAAATCCCAGTATTTTGTAGGTGAAAAGGCTTGCGGGATAATAAATTGTTCAATATTTCGAGCAGCCATCGCATAAGAAAGAGCCTGATAGCGGACGAAAATTGAGCGAAAGAGCGCGCTAATAAGCAAGCTCAATGATTGAAAGCTACTTCGATAAGTGCGATAGCCTAAACGAGCGTGCTGCGCGGTATATAGCTGTGTAATGGTTTGTAAAAATAAAAAGATAAACCGATACATCAGCTCCATTAATTCAATGATAATGGTTGGCACTTTTAATCTGGCAAGTACGGGACTAATTTCATACATCGGTGTTGTTAAAATTAAAAAGTACAAGCAACTTGTCGCACTAATTGCGGTAAAAAATAGCGTGATGGCTCGCAATAAATCACTCGGCAATATAAAGAACTGTATGCCAAAAAGCGAGCTATGCCATAATGTATGCGCCGGAACAGACTGTGACAAGGTGATCGATATGACAATGGCTATACCCCCCGCTAACACGAAGCCAATCGGTGCAATGAGTAAGCTTACATAGGATTTCCAGGGGATTTTGGCATAAAAGATAATGACACTACTCATAAAGAGTAGTGTCCAAACCGACAGAATGTTATTTCGAAATAATGTTACGATGAATAGCCCGATAAAGCTTAACGCCATTTTTTGACTAGCTACCACCTTGTGAAGCGCATTATGACTGGCTAAATAATCAATGTTCAGCATGATCCTTCGCATGCTTTCCGCGCATATAGCCAATGAAATAGCCGATAATGAGTGCACCAATCACGCCTTGTAAAACGAATAATAGACTTTCAATTTCCCCACTTGGAGGCTCCCAAATAGCGCTAAACCATGGCTCGTAATTCGTTGCGATTTCAGTAATGGCTGCTTCGGCTTCACCATCAGCCCCACCAAATTCGGCATCCTGTAAAAATAATAATGGGATAATTGCCAGAACAACGACACCTAAAAGTAAAATTAAATTTTTCTTTAACATATTAGCTCTCCCTTGCCTTTAAAATACGAAGCTGAACTAATTCCTTCATATTATATTTTTGTAAGAAGTTCATAATCATGACAGTTAATAATCCTTCACTAATGGCTAAAGGAATTTGCGTAAGCGCAAAGATGCTTGCGAATTTTTGGAATGAGCCTAAAATGCCACCAACTTCAGCTGGGAACGCTAATGCTAATTGGACAGAAGTCATGACATAGGTGCCTAAATCACCTAGCATGGCTGCGAAAAATACAGCAACGCTAAAGGATAATCCCCATTTTGTTGCGAGCTTAAAGACCCCTACAGCAATAAATGGACCAACGATCGACATGGAGAAAATATTGGCGCCTAAAGTCGTTAATCCACCATGTGCCAGTAAAATAGATTGGAATAATAAAACGATCGATCCTAAAACACTCATCACAAATGGCCCAAATAAAATCGAGCCTAACCCAACACCAGTAGGGTGAGAGCAGCTTCCCGTTACAGATGGGATTTTTAACGCCGATAAGACGAATGTAAAGGCACCTGATAAGGCAAGTAATAATTTACTTTCTGGATTTTCTTTCACGATGGAACGGATTACGTTTAGACCTTTTACAAGGAATGGTAGGCATAGGGCAAACCAGAAAATGGCCCAGCCAATTGGTAAAAATCCTTCCATAATGTGCATGGCATGTGCTTGCTTTGGCATAAATAATAAAACGACGCCAAAGTAAGCAAGTTTTGGTAAGTATTGCTTCATGTTTTTACTCCTTTTTTCTTATTTGATGAAAAAAAGTGCATAAAAAAATACACTTTTAAGAGTAAAAGTGCATCACAAAAAAGCAAGCGGTTTAGCTTGTTTCACGCACCTATCCTCGTAGGGTTGAATAACTTAATTGTTGGCAGGTCTCCTGACTTCTCTTCAACGTAGTACATGTCTTCCCGCATAAAAATGCAGTGACGTATTATGTAATACTCCAAGTTACAGTTGCGGGACAGCACCGGATTTGCACCGGTTTCCCTATTAAGCTCGTAAAAGCACCAAAAATCATTCAATTTTCACCATGTGAAGAAAATAGTATCACTTGTTTTTTTATTTGTCATCATTATTTTTTTGAATTCTCTAAAAAAGAAGTTTTTGTCGAGAAATATGTAAACTAATTTGTCGTTCATGGGGAAAGCTCGCTAGTTTTAACTTCTTTTTCTTTTGAATCGTAATAATTGTTCGGCAATTGTTATTGTCAAAATAATACGAGCATGGTAGAGTAACGTTAACTTCATAATTTTTGTAATAAAGTGCTCTTTTTATAAGAGGTAAAAGGGAAATTAGTAAAAATCTAATGCAGCCCCCGCTACTGTAATAGCTGATGAAATCACAATTAATCACTGTCAAAATGATGGGAAGATGTGATAGTAAAATGACGCTTGAGCCAGGAAACCTGCTTTATTATTGCAACACGACTTTTCGGTGGGAGAAGGACGGCGACCATTACGTTTATTTAGTATTTTTATATACTTATAAGGATGTTTATGCCTATTTCTAGCATTTGCCGGAAATAGGCTTTTTTTTATGAATTTTTTTAAAGAGGAGAAGTAAACAATGACACTAGGAACTTTATACGGAGTAGGCGTTGGCCCGGGGGATCCCGAATTAGTAACAATTAAAGCTTTTCGAAAATTAAAGGAATGTCCTGTAATTGCATACCCGAAAAAAATGCGCGGTAGTAAATCTTATGCCCAAAAAATTATTGACCTCTATGTAGACCCACAGCAAAAAATCATGCTAGGGCTCGTATTTCCAATGACGAAGGATGAGGACACCTTACAGCAGGAATGGGCCAAATCGGTCGAACAAATTTATGCCTATTTACAGGAAGGTAAGGATGTAGCCTTTGTTACAGAGGGGGATCCAATGCTATTTAGTACATATATTCATTTGATGAAATTAATGAAAGCACAGCATCCAGATGTACCGATGCAATCCGTTGCAGGTATTTCTTCATTTAATGGAACAGCGAATCGCCTTCATATTCCGTTAGCAGATGGCGATGATCATGTGGCAATGATTCCCGCAACGACGAATAAAGAAGAGATGCGTAAAGTGCTTGAAACGCATGATGGCATCGTATTTATTAAAATCGCGAAGGTATTAGATCAAATGCTAGATTTGCTGGAAGAAATGAATTTAATAAAAAATACCCATGTTGTGACAAAGGTGACGTCCGATGAAGAAGTAATTTGGGATGTTGAAAACTTACGCGGCACGGATTTGAACTATTTATCTTGTATGATTGTTCGCAAATAATCGTAACAACTTAGGAGGACTGAAGATGAGTTATTTCCCTGTTATGCTCAATGTCGATTATAAAAAAATCGTCGTTGTTGGTGGGGGGCATGTGGCGACACAAAAAATAGAGAGCTTACTGGCGACAAAAGCGGTCATTACCGTAATTAGCCCAATGCTAACAGCGACTTTGCAACAATTTGTTCAACAAGGTGTCATAAATTGGCGTGATAAATATTTCGAGCCAGCTGACTTAGATGATGCGATGATCATTTTTGCTACAACAAATGATGAGGCAGTCAATGATCAAATCGAACAGGCCACCCAGCATTGGCAATTGTTCACGCGCGCGGATGTCAATGGACGAATGGATTTTATAAGCCCGGCTGTTGTCCGCCGTGGTGATTTTGTACTTACCGTATCCACTTCTGGAGCAAGCCCAGCCTTTACCCGACAAGTAAAACAGCAATTAAGTGAGCAATTTGATTCAAGCTATGAAAATTATGTTGCTTTTTTAAAGCGTGGAAGACAAACCATCTTAGCTCGATTCGAAGGGGAAGACAAGCGTCGTGCATTAGCAGCCCTTTTGGAGCCACAAGTATTACAGTGGGTGCAGCAAGAGCAGTTGGAACGCTGTGAGGAATTTTTACAACAATTAGTAGAGGGTGAATCAATGTGAACGGCTTTGTATATATCGTTGGTGCGGGTCCAGGAGATCCGAAATTACTAACCATTCGTGCGCTCGAATGCATTCAGTTGGCGGATGTGATTTTATATGATCGTCTCGTCAATCCGGTCATTTTACAGCATGCCAAAAAAGATGCCGAGTTAATTTATTGTGGCAAAGAACCTGGAAAGCACGCGCTTATTCAGCAAGAAATTAACGAAGCGCTTGTAAGTCATGCGAAAGGAAATAAGCAAGTCGTCCGTTTAAAGGGGGGCGATCCGTTTGTTTTTGGTCGTGGCGCTGAGGAAGCACTGTATTTAAAGGAGCGTGATGTGTTATTTGAAATCGTCCCGGGGATTTCGGCGGGTATTGCAGCACCTGCCTATTCTGGTATTCCAGTGACGCATCGTGATTATTCAAACAGCTTTGCCATCGTGACGGGGCATGGACGTGAGGAAAAGGGCCAGGATTATTTACATTGGAATGCGTTAGCACAAATCGATACAATCGCCTTTTATATGGGGGTTGGGAATATTGAACTCATTACCGAAAAGCTCATCGCACATGGCAAATCAGCACAAACCCCGGTTGCCGTAATTGAATGGGGAACAACCGATCATCAGCGTACGGTCACAGGCCAGCTTGCTACAATACGCGAGCAAATAGCCGCGACGCAAATTACAAATCCCGCAATGATTTTAGTCGGCGAGGTTGTGCAATTACACGATCAAATTGCTTGGTTTCAAGAAAATAAAACGTTTTCCTAATGAAAGGAGATTCATTAGATGAAGGAATCCCCACTAACAATCGATTTTGAACAGCAATGGAAAGCAGGTATGCATGATTGGCATGGCAAGATGCCAGAACGAATGATCAATGACGATTTAGAAGAAGCATTTTGGGCGCAATCGATGCAAAAGAAAACGTATAAGCAAACCGACGCCCATACCAAACAAATTTATGACAAAATGAAGCGCCATATCCCAGAAAAGGCTAGCTGCATCGAGATTGGACCAGGTTGGGGTAACTATACATTTTCCTTACAAGAGGATGTTGAGAAATTAACATTAGTAGATGGCTCAAAAAGCGTGCTCCATTATTTACAACAGTATTTCGTTGAAGAAGAAAGGGTACAGTTTGTCCATGCAAAATGGGAAGAAGCCGTGCTGGAGCCACATGATGTAGTCATTGGTGTGAATTGCTATTATCGCATGTATGAAATGAATGAAACGCTTTTAAAAATGAATGCCCTCGCGAAAAAGCGTGCGATTATTGGACTAACAACAGGACCGATTCAGCCACATTACGAGGTACTACACAAAACATTTGGCTATGAAATCAAATACCCTCGTCGTGATTATATTCAAATCGTCAATATGCTCTACCAGCTTGGGATTTATGCTGATTGTGAAATGCTAAAGCTGGAGCGAATATATCGCTACGAAAATGAGGACGCGTTATACGCTGCGCAGAGTAAAAAAATACTGAATGAGCATTTTGATATCGAGCATGTAAAGGCTGCCTTAGCACCATTTATAAAAAAACAGAACGGTATGATCGAGTACCGTCACATATTTTATGCGGCGATTATTAGCTGGGAGCCGCTAGAAATTCATGAGTAAAAGAAAAATTTATGTATATTTATTGCTTTTTAGTATAATCCTCGCAATTTCTATGATTGGAGGCATTTTAGTTGGTTCTGTAGGGATTACGCAGTCACTTATTTTTGATGTATTGTTTTATAAACTAGGATTCACTAATAATGTATTTGCATCAAATGCACAGCAAATTATTATTTGGGAAATTCGGACACCACGCGTTATTTTAGCAGCCATTGTCGGTGCGGCATTAGCTATTTGTGGAGCCGCTGTTCAAGCATTGGTAAAAAATTCAATTGCCGATCCTTACATTTTAGGGGTTTCATCGGGTGCCTCTGTTGGAGCGACTGCAGTGATTTTATTAGGCATGTTCAGCTTTTTAGGTGTCTATGCTTTATCTTTTGCAGCTTTTGTAGGTGCAATTATAGCGGTGTCGTTAGTGTTTTTATTAGCACGTGTGAATGGGCGAACATCTGTCATACGGCTTTTATTAGCAGGGATTGCGATTTCAATGGTTTTTAGTGCAGTAACTAATTTTATTTTAATGATGTCGAAGGAGCAAGGGGGCATTCAGGCAGTGATGCATTGGATGCTCGGCAGTTTAGCTGGTGCAAAATGGTCTAATTTAGTGATTCCAAGTATTGTTTTAGTCGTTGTTTTTATTTTGTTATGGAGTAATTATCGCCAATTAAACGCGTTATTACTAGGAGAAGAAACGGCTAATACTATGGGGATAAATGTCGAGTATTTTAGGATTTTTATTATTATTACGGTTTCGTTACTAACAGGCGTTGTAGTAGCAGTTAGTGGAAGCATCGGTTTCGTTGGGTTAGTTGTTCCCCATATTGTAAGGATGGCGGTTGGCTCGAACTATAAAGTTGTTTTACCGTTTAGTGCATTGTTAGGAGCCATATTTATTGTGTGGGCAGATGTAGGGGCTCGAGTATTTATTGCACCAGAAGAAATGCCTATTGGAATATTAACAGCGCTATGTGGCGGACCATTTTTCATTTGGATGTTACGACGACAAAGATATACGTTCGGAGAGGGTGATTAAGCTGTTAAAACTAGATAACATTGAATTTTCCGTTCAAGAAAAGGAAATTCTACGTCACATTTCCCTTGAGATAGCAGCGGGTCAGTTTGTCGGAATAATTGGTCCAAATGGTAGTGGTAAATCGACAATGTTAAAAATAATTTATCGGCATTTTAAACAAACAGCGGGCATAATTACACTGCATGAAAATGAAATATGGGATATTTCAGCGAAGAAATTTGCACAAAAAATGGCGGTTGTTAGTCAAGAATCCACATTACTGTTTGATTTCACTGTAAGAGATTTAGTGTTGATGGGGCGCACACCTTATAAAAAATGGCTTTCAACCGATAAGGCAGAGGATTTTTCGATTGTCGAAGAATGCATGCAGCTTGCAGATATTAGCCACTTAGAGAATCGAACACTACAGGAATTATCGGGGGGCGAAAAGAAAAGAGTTATGTTGGCTCGTGCGCTTGCACAACAGGCAGATATTTTAGTTCTAGATGAGCCTACAAACCATTTAGATGTAGAGCATCAATTACAGCTAATGGAGCTCGTGAAAAATTTACCGATCACCATCATTGCTGCCTTACATGATTTAAATTTAGCAGCAGCATATTGTGATGAACTGCTTGTAATGAAAAATGGAATATTAGTGGCACAAGGCCCCCCAGATAAGTTATTAACTGTGGCATTATTAGGGGATGTGTTTTCTGTTAAAGCGGGTATTTCAAAAAATCCGTATACAGAAAAATTACATATATTTTTTATCAATCACAATAATGGAGTATTATAGAATGAAATTTACAAAAAAGAGAATTGTAGCAACAATAGCGTTATTGGCATTGATGGTATTAACCGCATGTAATAATGAAAAAGAAATTAAGGAATCGAGTGCAGAAGAACCAGTACAACAAGAGGCGGTCACAATTGAAAACGAAGGTGTGACAACGGTTTATGAGCAAGCACCAACAAAAGCGATTTCACTAAATCAACATGTAACGGAAATTATGTTAGCGCTTGGCTTAGAAGATTCGATGGTAGGAACAGCTTTCTTAGATAATGAAATTTATGCACCTTTGCAAGAAGCGTATGAACAAGTTCCTGTTTTAGCAGAAGGCTATCCTTCTAAAGAACAAGTGATTTCAGCAGAAGCTGATTTTTTATATGGTGGATGGGCAAGTGCATTTAATGAAAAAAATATTGCAACTCGTGATGAGCTTGAAACATTAGGCATTAACAGCTATCTACAATCTTCTTCTGTTAAAGTAGCGCCAACATTAGAGGATGTGCAACAGGATATTACAAATATCGCTAAAATTTTCCGAGTAGAAGAGCGCGGCCAACAATTAATTAATGAAATGAATCAAGAGATTGAAGCGATTCAAGTAAAAATCCCAGAAGCAGAAAAGCCATTAGAAGTATTAGTTTTTGATAGTGGCGAAACGGATATTTTTACTGCAACACAAAATTTCATGAATACACTCGTAACAATGGCAGGAGCTCATAATATTTTTGGTGACATTGAAGACAATTGGGCAACAGTTTCAAAAGAAGATACTGTGGACCGCGCACCAGATGCAATTGTAATTATTGATTATGGTTCAACAACAGCTGAAGAAAAAATTGCTTTTTTGAAAGATGATCCTGCACTGAGTCAATTACCAGCCGTTAAAAATGAACATTTTGTTATTTTACCTTTATCTGCAGCATCAGAAGGAGTTCGTGTAGCAGAGGCATTAGAAATTTTAGTAAAAGGCTTATATCCAGAGGCGTACTAAACTGAAGGAGCAGTTGTGATGAGACAAAAACAATTTGAACAAAATTTTGAAAAGGCAATGGCATTGCCAATGCCAACAAAAACATTTGCGAAGTTAAATGTAGAAAAGGAATTTGTCTCATTAACGATTCGTCCAGGTCTTATTAATAAGCATTTGACACAAGATCAATTAATCGCACTAAGTAGACTTGCATCCCACGGCGCAGTGAAATATTCGGCTGACCATGGGTTTATTGTATCAGTACATCAAGATTTTTTAGAAGAGGCATTAGAAAAATTGACAGTTGTGGGTTTATATGCTGTAAATCCGCAGCCTAGTGCCGTAGTGAAATGCTGTGATTTTTGTGATGGTGAACGATTAGAGGCACTTTCAATAACGGAAAAGTTTCTACAGGAAATTGAACAATTTCCATTGAAAAAACGAATTCGAATAGGTTTAAATGCGTGTACATCTGCTTGTTATAATGCTGTACGTGATGATATTGCCCTTATTTATCATGATGGAAAATTCGATCTTTATGCAGGGGCTATTCAAATGGGGAGAAGAGCAAATTCAGGTGAATTATTAGTGAAAAAAATTGATGACTCTAAAATTATTCAAGTAGTTTACGAACTTTTGCAACTTTTTGAAAGGTCAACGTTCAAAGAATTTCATGGCTTTATTAGAAAAGAAAAGCTGAATATTCAACAAACGCTGGCACAATTATTATGAGGTAGGTAAAAAAATGACAACTTGGAACTTAACAAACATGCAGCGCCATCTTTTGATTTGTAATGGTGCAACTTGCATGGGGGCGGGCGCAGAGGAAGTAACTAAACAAATCCGTGATGAAATTCGTCAACATCGTCTGGATGAGCGCATTCATACATCGCGTACACGCTGTAATGGGCGTTGTAAAGATAAATGTGTCGTTATCGATTATCCAAAGGGGAGTTGGTATTCTGTACAACAAGAGCAAACAGCACGTGCCATTGTCCATGAAAATGTAGAAGAAGAAGCGATTATTTATACGATGCAGGACGGCGAACGAAAACGACCAGACAATCGTATTAAAGGCATCGAAAAATATAGAAAGGAGAAGGGGGCTGTGAAGAAAGCAATTCTTTTTGTGGGACATGGAAGTAGATTAGAAGCTGGAAACGAGGAAGTACGTCAATTTATTCAGCAAATGAGACTGATGATTGATGCATCGTTACTTGTTGAAACTTGCTTTTTAGAATTTGCCTCACCGAATATTGAAGATGGTATTCAAAACTGTATCGAACAGGGTGCGGATGAAGTGCATGTTATTCCGATCATTTTACTACATGCAGGTCACTCAAAAATGCATATTCCTGCAGAAATTGAGCATGCAAAAGAGCATTTCCCAGATATTCGTTTTACATATGGACAAACAATTGGCATCCACGACGAGATTTTTGAAATATTAAAATCACGTTTATCTGAAATTGGCTTTAATCCTGATGAAAAGCATGAAGACACGGCAATTTTATTAATCGCGCGTGGCGGTAGTGACCCATATGCGAACGGCGATTTTTATAAAATTACGCGTTTACTGTGGGAACAACTCGATGTTCCGATTGTGGAAAGTGCCTTTATGGGGGTTACAACGCCTACAGTGGAACAGGGGATTAAACGCTGTGTTAAATTAGGTGCGAAAAAAATTATTATGCTGCCATATTTCCTATTTACGGGAATTTTAATGGAGCGCATGCATAAAATGGCCAACCAATTGACGGAGCAATATTCAGATGTAACCATTGATATTGCTGGTTATTTTGGCTATCATGATAAACTGAAAACGGTGCTGTTAGAACGTATGGAACAAGCGCTTGATGGCACATCTACAGGCATGCAAGATTTAGAAAACTTTAGAATGTATGCGCAAGAGCATGGCTATGAGCATCATCACCATCATTAAACGAAAGAAGCAACTGTCCAATTTAGGAGACAGTTGCTTTGTTGCGTTTAAAATTTAAATGTATCATCAGTAATCGGTGCTACTTTTGCGATAGCATAGGTAGCGCCTTTTTGACTGAAAAAATCATAGGTAGAGCCTGTATTCGAAATCCCGTTCATGACAACCGGATTTACTTCCTCCTCAGGGAACATCGTCTCAAAGCCTAAGTTCATCAGTGCTTTATTGGCATTGTAGCGCACGTATTTTTTTACTTCTGGGGAAAGACCTGTTTCGGCATAAAGGTCTTCAGTGTACTTCATTTCATTTTGGTAAAGATCCAGTAAATATTCATAGCCCCATAGTGTTAACTCTTGCTGTTTTTCTGCAGAAAACGTTTTGAAAATGTTTTGTGCGAAAAAGCCAACTGCTACACCGTGAATTGATTCGTCGCGTAATATAAGTGAAATCACTTCAGCAGAGTTACGTAACGTTCCTTGCCCGCCTAAGTATAACGGGTAGAAAAAGCCAGAGTAAAATAGGAAACTTTCGAGCATTACGGAAGCAAACATCGCTTTCCATAAGCTTTCTGAATCATCTTCTTTGATCGCTTTATAAACATCCCCAATTCGGTTTGCTTTATATTGAAGAAACTCATTTTTTTGTACCCACTCGAAAATTTCATCGATTTCCGTGTTCGTACAAAGTGTGGTGAAAATGTACGAATACGATTTGGCATGGATGGCTTCGAATGCGCCAAATACAGTTAGAACGGCCTTTTCTTGAAGGTCAGGTGTGAATTTGGCAATTTCGTTCATGCCAATATTTGTTTGAACGGTATCGAGTAAAGTTAAACCACCAAACACCTTCTTGTACGTATCCTGATGTTCGAATTCCTTCCATTGCTTGACATCCTTGCTGACTGCAATTTCTTCTGGGAACCAAATTTGTTTCCATTGCTGATCCCAAAAAATGCGTGCCAACTCACTTGTAGGCTTGTTCCAGTTGACGGCTTGGTAAGTTAAATTTGACATGCGACACACTCCTCAATTGTCAGTAAACGTTGACGAACATAATACACTGATTTTATACCCTTCATCCAAGCATAAATATACACCTTTGCGAGCTGCTCAGTGTTCCATTGATCGGTTACGTATAACGTCATCGAGATACCTTGGTCGACATGCTGCTGCGCGGCTGCGTATAAATCAATCAGCTCATACGGATTGACGTCATAGGCCTCTGTATACAGTTCCTTGTTGTCATTCGTTAAAAATGGCATCGGATAAATCGTTCGTGAGTCTGCATAGTCACGTACCTCAACGCGTTCTGTAATCGGTGCAAGTGAAGCAGTGCAAGATCTTATATATGAAATACTACCAGTCCTTGATACCCTCAGTTTCCTGATATTTTGTAGGGAGTAGACTATACAATATAGGTAATGGCTTTTTACCTATCAAGTATTATAGTCGTTGAACCTTCACCATTTGATAGGTGCTTGGCTGCTGATTACCGATTCGATAAGCACTTAGGACATAGGATTTCAACTATGCTTTTTTTCACCTTATGCTATCCAAAAAATTTTTTCTGCTTTCGCCACATTCACGCATATCGTTTCCGATTACGTTGTAGTTTTTTTGGCTTTACGGCTTCCCAGCAATTTAACTTGTTTTGACACTGTTTTACAACAATGAAAGCCCTAGTTTGTTAAGGCGCAATGGCTAGTCGGTAGCTATGGAACAAGCCATATTTTTGTACATCCTCTTTTAACGCCTGCCACATTTTATTTGTAATGATTGGCGTTGACCCTAATGCACCTAAAACGATTGCATCAAGCTCGACTGTTTCTTTATTCATATATTTTTCAAAGTAAGCGCCTGAAGCATATTCGCTATCCTCATAGCGATAGAATGTTTCCTTCTTCTCTTTTGCGATTTCCATCGAAGCTTTTACCGAATAATAATTCAATGCTTCCATAAAGGCATCAACAAATGCAATGGATTCCTTTGAACCGTAGCGAATCCCGCTGCTTACTAAGTGCCCGTGCAAATTCATCACACCAAGTCCAACCGAGTGCATTACCTTATTGGCCTTTGAAACGGAAGGGACGTTGATGATATCAGTCATCGTCGATACATTCGTTAACAAGCGCATCGCTGTTTGCACTAATTGTTCAAAGCTTTGTACCTTTGTTGCCTCGTGAATATCAATGGAGCCGAGATTACAGGAAACATCTAGACCATATTCATTTGGCTGGTTTTGATCGGTAATGACGCTCGTTTGCTGATACTGAAGAATTTCCGTGCATAAATTTGACATTTTCACGCGCCCGATATTTTTCAATGCATGATGATTATTAACATTATCATCCAGTATTTCGAAAGGATAGCCGGATTCAAATTGGGCTTTTTTCACTTCGGTATATAATTTTCGTGCATTAATACGCTTGAGCTTGCGAATATTTGGATTATCCAATAATTCGTAATACATTTCAGACAACGAAATTTCAGACATGCGCTTCCCGTATTCTTTGTAAATATCGTAGGAACTAAATAGTACGATGTCTTTATCCCGGCGCATTAGTTCAAAGAAAATATCGGGTATAATAATGCCGGTAGAAAGGGTCGCTAAACGAATTTTGTCGTCGGCATTTGGCTTTTTCGATGAGATAAAGCTTTCAATATCCCCATGGAAAATATTCAAATAAACAACGCCTGAGCCATTACGCTGCCCAAGCTGATTCGAATAACTGAAGGAGTTTTCTAATAATTTGGCGACGGGCATAACCCCGCTAGCACGATTTAATATCCCTTTAATCGGATCACCGAGTGGACGTAAATCCGTTAAATTCACTCCAACACCGCCACCTAATCGAGATAGCTCCAAGCAGTAGCCGATATTTTCAGCGATTGAGTTCATCGTGTCATCCATCGTTAATTTAAAGCAGGAAACGAGCTCACCACGTGCTTTTTTCCCACTGTTTAGGGCAGTAGGGGTAGCAGGCTGGTAGGCAGTCATAATAGCTTCAATCGCCTGTTCGGCTAATGCTTCGTCACCTTGTGCAAGGTAGAGCGCAATAATAACAATGCGGTCTTCATATTTTTCTAAAATTTCTTTGCCATCACGGCTTTTCATCGCATAGCTATCATAAAATTTAGATGCACTCATAAATGAAGGGAAGCGGAATTTATAGGCATACGCCTTTTTGTACATACGCTTTATGAAATCCATAGCGTACAGCTCGATAAATTCCTTTTCATAGTAGCCTTCATCTACTAGGTAGCGTACTTTTTCTTCAATATCAATAAAATAGCGGAGACGGACATTGATCTCCTCTAAAAAGTAACGGCGTGTCGCGTCCTTATCCTTTTGTAAATCGATTTCACCTGTCGCGCGGTAGCGGTTAAGGATATCGTTATTAAGCGTTAAATAGTGTTTCATCATCAAGCCTCATTCCAAATGGAGTTATAAAATTGCTTTATTTGCTCATAATCGGCAGTCGTTCCTCGTAAATCTAGCTTTGCGATTAGTGGGAGCTCATAATAATTTGCTAATAGATCACCGGCACGGCCAAACATCGAATGACCAAAATTGCGATTGCCACTGACAATAATGCCTTTACAAAGCATGTGGTGCTGCTGCATATAGTCTTCTACGACAGCGGGAATCGAGCCTAGCCCATCTGTATAGGTGAATAGTAAAAATGGCTTCGTAATGGATGTAGCTTGTTCAATGGGAGTAGACGGTAAACCAAGTTTTCCAATCACACTCTGAACATTGCCCGTGCGCGTAGCATAAACAATCATGCGCTGAATTCTGAAATACGATTCATAATGGAAGGAGTCTCCGCATACCATTCACTATCAATTTCCAGCACAGGAACCGATAAAAAACCTGCCTCCAAAATTGCTTGTTTTGCTGCTTCATTATGGTCGATGTTAATGATCTCGACTTGTAAGTTTGCCGCATCCAATTCAGATTTTACCCATAAGCACTTTGGGCAGATTGTTTTTGTGTAAAGTTTCATAATAAAATCCCTCGTTATACATGTATTTATTGTGCACGCCATTTGATTTTGGGCAAAGAAAAAAGCCATCCGGTTAAAGGATAGCTTGAAATGGAAACAAAAATAGAGCTTTCGTCTCCATTTCCTATTCCCCGAAGAAATGTACGTGAATTTAGCGCGGCAGGTCTCCTGGCTTTGCGTCATCCGTCAGACACCTTCCCATGCATAAGCACAGTGGCAAACGTCTTCAGTCAGCATTTACAGTTGCGGGGACAGCGTTGGTTTTGCACCAAACTTCCCTATTAAACTACATTTAGTAGTACCGCGATAAATCAACACAATATCTAGTTATGAATATGAGTATAAGTGTTCGTATATAAAAAGTAAAGAGGAGATTTTAAAGTCGGACAACTGAAATGACTAAACAGATTTCTTTTCTTCCTGCCATTTCACATAATTGTAGTAAGCCTGCACGACGCAAAGTAGCACAACAAAAATAACGTAGCCGATAAATAGGGGCGTTAAGCCAAATAAAAAATACATAAATACAATCACCAAAAGTAAAAACGGAATTGAATAAATGGTGCGCCAAAATTTTCGACGGTAGGATAATGCAAAATAAGCCAATTTCTTTCCCTTGTCAACTTTTGGCTTGTTTTGATAATACTTTTTTAAGCCGAAAAATAAAAGCGAAATAATGGTCAAATTGATCAATAGGCTTACCCAAAAAACAGAATTACCCAACAAAGAAGTCCACCTCTATTAGAATAAAATTTTCGATATCCTGTATAATTATAACAATTAATAGAGGTGTGCAAAGTTGTGCCTCACTGAATGATACAACGTGTACAAGATGCATATGTTGTAAGACAAATGATTTTGGGTAATGTACCACAAATAAACTCGAATGAGGTGTCGAATTATGCGTAGCTGGCAAAGTGTAGCGTTTGAAAAGTTTTTATTGGTGCGAGGAACGAAGAGAAAGTTTCAAAATTCCAGATTAATGGATGAATATATAGCAAGTAAATATAATGAAGTACCATATCAATTAGATGAAACATTTCGATTAAAGAATGATATTTTGAAAAATGAAATCAATGGGATGCGCTTTTATACAATTAACGAACAGCGCAAACCGAAAAAGGTGATTTATTATTTTCACGGAGGCGCTTATATAAATGATCCGTTAAGCTTCCATTGGCGCTATTTAATAAAGCTTGCTAAGGCTACTGAGTTTACAATTGTCGTGCCCATTTATCCAAAACTGCCCCGACATACGGTGCTGGAATGCTATGAGGCCATCCATGCATTATATGAGCAATTAGTTGAACAGTATGAGGCGCCATTTATTTTTATGGGAGATTCCGCAGGTGGAGGATTGGCCTTAGGGTTTGCGCAGGATGTCAAGCTACTGAATAAAAAACAGCCCGAGCATATTATTATGCATTCACCGTGGTTAGATGTGACAGGAGTAGATCCACGCTACAAACAGCTTGAAAAACATGATCCGATGTTAGGCATTCAAGGGGCACAAGAGCTCGGTCGTTTGTGGGCAAAGAATGTCGGTATCCACGATTATAAGGTCAGTCCACTAAATGGGGATATACAAGATATTGGAAAACTCACACTATTTGTGGGAACAGGGGAGTTGCTGCTGGTAGACGCACAAATGCTACGTGAAAAAGCAAAGCAGCAATTTGTACCACTCAACTATTTTGAATATAATAAAATGAACCATGTTTTCCCAGTATTCCCGGTTCCAGAGGCAAAAAAAGCGTTTAAAGAGCTGTTGAATATCATTCAAACATAAGATTGGGTAGGAGGCATGAACGATGAAACATACAGAAAAATTTACAGGAAAAGCACAGCAATACGATCAAGGTCGCCCCTCGTATGCAGCAGAATTAATCGATGCATTCTATCAAAATGGCTATATAACACCACATTCCATCATTGCTGATATCGGAGCAGGTACTGGCAAATTCACGGAGCAACTATTGAAGAAGGGGAATTTGGTATTTGCCGTAGAGCCGAACAACGATATGCGCAAAGTGTTAACGGAGCGGATTCCGTATTTTTACAACGTGAAAATAGTAAATGGAACATGTGAAGCGACAACATTACAGGATTGCTCAGTAGATGTTATCACCGTCGCACAAGCCTTTCATTGGTTTGATGTTGAAAAATTTAAACAAGAAAGTAAGCGCATTTTAAAGCCAAATGGTCACGTTCTATTAATTTGGAATATGCGTGATGAAGCGTCACCTGTTAATCAGGAGACGTATCGGATTTTTCAAAAGTATTGTAAGAACTTTACGGGATTTAGCGGGGACATTCAACAAAACGATGAGCAATTTTCAGCGTTCTTTGAGGGTGAGTTCATAGTTAAAAGTTTTTCAAACCCACTCCATTATTCAAAGGAGGACTTTATCGCACGCTGTTTATCTGCATCGTATTCGTTGAAGCAAGGCGACGAAAACTTTGAAGCGTATTTGCAGGAGTTAATGGATTTATATAATCGGTTTAAAGTAAATGAGGTATTTGAAGTCCCAAATCATAGTGTTGCTTATATTGGAAAATTATAAGTAAAGGCATGCGTAGTGAATGATGATTCCTACGCATGGCTTATTTTTTTATCGATATTTCTGTGACAATTTTCGTTACTGGCAAATAAGTAATTTCACAATAATAAGTGCCATCTGCAATATTTTTGTAGCGCACCGATTTAATAGAGTATGTCTTGTTCTCGATTGTCACTTTTGTTGTATCTATGCTATTTCCGCCCCCTCTAACAAACTCGAGCGTACAAGCACCTGCAGTTGACTTCGTTTGCTCGGTTTTTAAATAATAAAAGTCAATGCTATAAATACTAGCAACAATAAATGTAAATATCATTAGTACTCCAAGCATTATAACAGGCATCTTATTTTGATTTTTTGATTGTAAGGTTTTAATCCAAACAAAAAGCACTATGAAAAACAAAAGTACAAAAACGATGAGTCCACTATAATAACCAAGTAACATAATCGCCGCCCCCTTAGTCGATAATAATTATACGGATTAATAATGAAGAATGTTTCGATGAATTGTGAATTTTATGTATTTTCTGTTGCAACTATAATTTTTTTGCTGTATAGTCTCTAGTTAATTGAAAGGGGAAGATTATATGCCGCTGAATTTGTCGTCATTATTTACTACGAACCATCAACATAAATAAACGTCTTGCTATCTTTATTAAATTTTTTAATAACGAATAGGAAGACTTTTCGCCGTGAAATCGTATACATAAAGCCATTCGGAGCTTTATAGAAATACGATTTTTTTATTTGCCCAAAATCGAGAGGAGCGAAAGATTATGAAGAAAATGGATTATCAAAATGTACGAGGAACACAAGATTTTTTACCTGAACAGGAGGTCGTGCGTCGTAAAATTCGTAGAACGCTAGAAGATACCTTTATTTTATATGGCTGTAAACCACTTGAAACACCGATACTGAACTACACAGAGCTCATGGCATCTAAATATGCAGGGGGTGCCGAAATTTTACAGGAAATGTACACACTAACAGATCGCGGCGAACGTGACTTAGCATTACGCTATGATTTAACGATTCCATTTGCCAAAGTAGTGGCGATGAATCCTCATTTGGCTATGCCGTTTAAACGTTATGAAATCGGCAAAGTGTTTCGTGATGGACCGATCAAGGCGGGGCGTTTCCGTGAATTTACACAATGCGATGTTGATATTGTTGGTGTTCAGTCTCAAATAGCTGAGGCAGAACTGATGATGATGGCGGTGGATGCCTTCGAAAAATTAGATGTGTCAATTCAAATTCAGTACAATAACCGCAAGCTTCTTTACGGCTTATTGCAAGTATTTGAAGTACCTGCGCAAGTGATGAATCGTGTTATTTTAATTTTAGATAAAATGGAGAAGGTTGACCGAGCTACCTTAGTGAAAGAGTTAACAGAACTAGCGCTCACAACCGATTCACTAACAAAAATAGAGCAATTTTTAAATGCAGAACCAACGCTTGCCTACTTTGAAAGCTACCGTACGGAAAATGACTTTGTGGCACAAGGGATGACAGAGGTTCAGGAACTGATGGGTTATTTACAGGCACTACAAATCGAACAATATTGCATTTTCAATCCATTTTTAGCGCGCGGATTAGAAATTTATACCGGTACGATTTATGAACTGTTTTTAGCAGATGGGGCGATAAAATCGAGCATCGGTAGCGGGGGACGCTATGATAATGCGATTGGTGGTTTACTAGGCACAGACGAATCATTGGCGACAGTTGGCATCTCATTTGGCCTAGATGTGATTTACACAGCCTTTGAATTAGCCAATAAAATCGAACAAAAACCACGTGAAATCGATGTGTACATTATACCAATCAATACCGAAAGACAAGCATTGCAACTGGCGACAGCTTTGCGGAAATTGGGCAATCGTGTTGACGTCGAGCTATCGGGAAAAAAGCTTCGTAAGGCAATGGACAAGGCAAATCGCGAAAATGTAGGCAAAGTGATTGTACTAGGGGAAAATGAAATTATTGCCAATCGAGTAGCCATAAAAGACATGGAAAGTGGTATGGTAGAGGAAATGAACTTTATTTTCTAATAGAAACGGCAGATGATTTTGGTGAGCAATATACTCATAGTAAGCGATATACATGGACATTTTAAGCAATTTGAAGAACTATTAACGTATTGGAATCAAGAGGATACATTAGTGATTTTGGGGGATTTAATCGATCGAGGACCAGATTCATTAAAGGTGATTGAAAAAGTAATTGAACTGAAGCAAATATATGAGGACAAAGTGATTTTTGTGAAAGGCAATCATGAGGAAATGCTGCTGAATTTTTTAAATAATCCGATTGAAAAGCAGGAGCATTATTATAAAAATGGTGGTCAAGAAACGATACAAAGTCTACTTGTACATTTACCAAACGACATAGCGGATCAAACTTATACCGAGCAAGCCAATGAAATAAAACAGCATTATCAGGCACAGCTAGCTTTTTTAGAGTCAGCACCTACTTTTCAGATTATCGGCAATGTACTATGCACACATGCGGGCTTTAACTCCCAATTCGCTACACTTG
This sequence comes from Solibacillus sp. FSL R7-0668, assembly GCF_038006205.1. Taxonomy (NCBI): domain Bacteria; kingdom Bacillati; phylum Bacillota; class Bacilli; order Caryophanales; family Caryophanaceae; genus Solibacillus; species Solibacillus sp. FSL R7-0668. Next base: position 1,687,881 of record NZ_JBBOUU010000001.1, read on the forward strand.
AGGAAACAACGGAGCGGGATTATATTTGGATTCGTAAGCATTATGAAACAATAAATAAAACACCGTACATTAATGTGTTTGGCCATACTCCAGTCACGTATATCCATGAATCCAATGATGTGTGGGTGAGTGAGGACAAGCGCTATATTGCGATTGATGGGGGTTGCTATATGAGCGGGCAGTTAAATGCGGTATTGTTGAATCAACAAGGGGAAGTGCTTTATGTCTATAAAGTTCAGTATTAAATGATGGCATTGAATCGACATAGCGTTACTTTGCTTGTGGTGAATTTGAATTTATTTAATTTTTTGCTATAATAAATATAAATTGCATGTTCGAGAGGTTATTCCTTTTCTTTTTTGAAAAGGGGTAGCCTCTTTCGTGTTTACAGAAGTTTTTCGGGGAGGAAACATTGTGGAGCAGTATACAAATTTACGTGCGGGTGAAAAAGGCGCGTACATATCGATTATCGCCTATATTTTTTTAAGCTTACTTAAATTAATTGTCGGCTATTTAGGCGATTCCGAGGCATTAAAAGCAGACGGTTTAAATAATACAACCGATATTATCGCATCGATTGCGGTATTAATTGGCTTAAAAATTTCACAGCGCCCACCTGATGACGATCACCGCTACGGGCATTTTCGTGCAGAGACGATTGCTTCACTAATTGCCTCTTTCATTATGGTTTATGTAGGAATTGAAGTATTAAAGACGGCTGTTGAAAATATGATGCATCCGATTAATCAGGAGCCAAGTGTATTAACAATTGTCATTGCGATTTTCAGTGCGATTGTGATGTTTGCAGTATATAAATATAATTTTGCACTGGCCCAAAAAATTAATAGTAGCGCGGTCAAAGCGGCCGCCTATGATAATCGTTCAGACGCCCTTGTTAGTATTGGAACCGCAATCGGGATTACAGCTGCGATTTTAGGCTTCGCGATTATTGATACGATTACGGCGTTTGTCATTGGTATCATCATTATTAAAACCGCGATTGAAATATTTAAAGAAGCGGTCTTTTCCTTAACGGATGGCTTTGATACGGAGTTAATTTCATCGATTGAAGAACATGTTGCCGAAATTCCACGCGTTCGTGAAGTGGTAGAGGTTCGTGGACGTCAGCACGGCAGTTTGATTTTAGTGGATATTACCGTTTGTGTGAACCCGAATTTAAATGTTCGCGATTCGCATTCCATTACCGAGCAAATTGAAAAAGCGGTGCAGCAGCTTAATCCACATGCCATGACACTTGTGCATATAGAGCCATATGATCCGAAAGAAATGATTATTTGTGAAGATGATTATCATTTCTAAATTTAAAGAAAAGATATGCGTTGAACAATTTTGTTCAACGCATATCTTTTTTTATTGACAATATACTGTTTGTAAGTTATAGTGTGTATACACAGTATATACACTATAAACATGAGGTGTGTTATGAATATTATTATTAGTAATGCGAGTGAAAAACCAATTTATGAGCAAATTTCCTCGCAATTAAAAGCACAAATTATGAACGGTCAGCTGCAGGAAGGTGAACTTTTACCCTCCATTCGTGTCATAGCAAAAGAGTTAAAGGTAAGTGTCATTACGACCAAAAGAGCATATGCCGATCTTGAACGAGATGGTTTTATCGAAGTTGTTCAAGGAAAAGGTAGCTTTGTTGCTTCACGCAATATGGACTTTATTCGTGAAGAGCAGCTAAAAAATATAGAGCATCTATTACAAAAATCAGTAGATATCGCCAAAATGAGTGATATTTCGTTTGAAGAACTAAGTGAGATGCTGATGCTCATTTATAAAGGAGAAGACTAATGGACTCAATTTTAGAAGTCAAGAATTTATCCAAGCATTACAATTCATTTTCATTAAATAAAGTGAATTTAAACATCCCAAAAGGAAGTATTGTAGGATTAATTGGTGAAAATGGCGCGGGCAAAACGACGGCTATTAAAGCAATTATAGGGGCTATACAGAAAGATGCTGGCGAAGTTTCCTTATTTGGTCGACCATTTGACGCAACAAATAAAGAGGTAATGCAGCAAATCGCAATCGTGATGGAAGGAAGCTTCTTTCATGAGGAGCTTTCACCAAGGCAAATGGCAAAAGTGTTGAAAGGTTTGTATAAAAAGTGGAATGACGTAACATTTAACAGATATTTACAGCAATTCAATGTACCCAACACAAAAAAATTAAAAGAATTTTCTAAAGGGATGCGTATGAAGTTGTCTATTGCAATTGCGTTATCGTACGATGCAAAGTTACTGATTTTAGACGAACCAACAAGTGGGCTAGATCCTGTTGTACGCAATGAAATTTTAAACATTTTCCAAGACTTTATAATAGATGAGGAGCGTGCTATTTTATTGTCCTCACATATTACAACTGACTTAGAAAAAATTGCGGATTATATTACGTTTATTCATAATGGTGAAGTAATTTTAAACGAAATGAAGGATGATTTAATTTACAATTACGGTGTCGTAAAATGTAGCGAGCAGCAATTTAAAGCTTTAGACAAAACCTATGTGATTGGCTATGAAAAGAACCAATTTGCGGTGCTTGCATTAGTCAATCATAAACAGGAGGTACAGCAGAAGTTTCCTGAGCTAGTTATTGATACACCAACGATTGATGATATTATGCTGTATTATGTAAGGGGTGTAGCAAAATGATGAGTTTAGTATTGAAAGATTTATTAAATTTACAAAGCTATTTAAAAACAATCATCGTGTTTGTAGTATTTTATAGTATGTTAAGTTTCACAATGGATGAGGTTAGTTTTGTGGCTGGTATGCTTATTGTTTTATTTGCAATGATTCCGATAGCTTCATTTACTTATGATAAGCAAGCAAAATGGGATGTGTTTGGTCAGACATTACCTGTTACAAGGAAACAAATGGTTCAAAGTAAATACGTTATCGCACTAATATTTATAGTAATAGGCTTAGTCCTATCCTTTATCATTACAGCCATTGCTACTTTTATTAAAGAAAGCTCTGTAGAAGTTGTGGAGTTAATTGCGGCAAACAGTATGGTCGCTTCTGTTGGCATCATTTTACTGGCCATTATGCTACCCTTAATTTATAAATTCGGTGTGGAGAAAAGTCGCATAATGCTACTGGCGATCAGTTCCATTCCGATAATCGCCTTGCTACTATTGTCGAAATTAGGTTTTACCGTTCCAAGTAATATAGATTGGCAAACGGTTGCCTCTATTATTCCAGTAGTTGCACTCCTTCTTTTTGGCATATCTTTCTTTATCTCTAATAAAATTTATGCAAGAAAAGATTTTTAATCGTTTGAGGGCTATAATTTTTAAAGAGTCGAGCGTCGCATTGTAGGCGCTCTTTTTTCGTCGTTAGAAATTATGCTATACTGACTTGAATGGCAAGGAAAGCGGTGATTTTTTTTGTACAAATCGATAGGCGTATTAGCACATGTAGACGCTGGAAAAACGACATTTTGTGAGCAATTACTTTTTCATACACAGGCAATCAAAAAACGAGGGCGCGTGGATCATCAGGATGCCCATTTAGATAATCATGCGATTGAGCGTGCGCGTGGCATTACCATTTTTGCGGAGCAGGGGCGCTTTCAATACAAAGGACATACATATACTTTAATTGATACACCCGGTCACGTCGATTTTGCACCAGAAATGGAGCGAGCCATTCGTGTAATGGATGCGGCGATAATTATTGTAAGCGCGGTAGATGGCATTGAAGGACATACAGAAACCGTGTGGCAATTACTCCAGCAGCATAAGATCCCAACCTTTATATTTATTAACAAAGTCGATCGAGAAGGAGCGGATATTGACAAAGTCATGCAGGCGATTCAGCAAGAGCTTTCCCCTAATGCACTACTTTTAACAGATGGGATAGATGCTACCGTAAAGGAGTGGTTAGCCGAGCGTGACGAAACGTTAATGGAGTTATTTTTTAATGGAGAATTAACGGATGAGCAAAGTTTAGTAGGTTTACGTCAACTCGTACAAAATGGGCAAGCCATTGTTTGCATGCCTGGCTCCGCATTAAAAGATGAAGGGATACTTGATTTTTTTAATGCTGTAGATACGCTGACAACAACCGAATTTAATAACAATGCCAAGTTTGGAGCGACAGTATTTAAAATTCGCCACGATCAGAAGCAACGTATAACTTTTATGAAATCAACTGCAGGTATATTGAAAGTGCGAGATGAGTTTACGTTTGGTCACGCAACAGATAAAGTAACAGAAATTCGTCTGTATAATGGCTCCAGCTTTACATCTGTACAGCAAGTGGAAGCAGGTGATATTTTTGCAGTGAAAGGACTATCTACACCGGTCATTGGTGATGTTTTAGGAAATGAACATGAAAAAGCAGCTTTTGATATGGTGCCAACCTTGCAGGCAAAGGTAAACTATGATGGACCATTACACGTAAAGGAATTAACACGTATTTTCCGTGAGCTAGAAGCAGAGGAACCGAGTCTTCGCGTCTTGTGGAATGAGCAGTTTCAAGAAATATCGGTTCATGTGATGGGCGTTATTCAGCTTGAGGTACTAGTGGAGGTGTTGAAAGAACGTTTTTCAATTGAAGTGACATTCGGCAAGCCACAAATCTTATATAAAGAAACGATTAAAAATGCTGCGATTGGATACGGTCATTTTGAGCCATTAAAGCATTATGCGGAGGTGCATATAAAACTAGAGCCAAATCCACGTGGCAAGGGGATTACGTTTGCAAATGCTTGTCATGCGGATGATTTAACAATTGGACATCAACGCTTAATAGAGCAGCATCTATTCGAGCGTGATCATCATGGGATTTTAACGGGCTTTCCAATAACCGACATTCACGTAACGCTTCTTACAGGGAGAGCACATAATAAGCATACAGCTGGCGGAGATTTTCGTGAGGCCACATTGCGTGCACTAAGACAAGGGCTCGAGCAAGTAGACAATCTTCTATTAGAGCCATTTTACCGTTTTAAAATGAAGGCGAGCAACGAACATATTGGCCGTATGATGAGTGATGTTCAGCAAGCAAGTGGTACATTTGAAGCCCCTATACTAACGGAGCAAAGTGTGACGATTTTTGGTCGCGCACCCGTTGCAACATTCATGGATTACAGTACCCAATTTGCGGCATTTACAAACGGAAAAGGGGCCTTGACACTGCAATTTGATGGCTACGATGTTTGTCATAATACGGAAGAAATTATCGAGCAAATCGCTTACAATAAAGATGTAGATCCAGCTTATTCATCTTCCAGCATCTTTTGTGCGAAGGGGAAGGGCTATAGTGTTCCATGGGACGAGGCTAAAGCTGCCATGCATTGCGATGTAGAGTAACGGTGCTTCGTTCGTGTATTATTGACTCGTAGTAGGCAGTTTTCCACGGTGGTTGAGGTGGGAATAAATGCTAAAATCATCACGCTTGGCAAAAAAGGAGTGTCCCTCTCAGACACTCCTTAGTTCTTGTATGTTTTGAAAACCCCCTGCTATGCGGGGGGTTCCGGAAAGCTTTTAGCTATGGACAAGAAAAAAACTCCAGTCGTACAATAGAGTCAGGTCTGGACAACCGACTATGTACGAAAGGAGTATCCAAATGGATAATAAAAGTTTAGCACATACAACCTGGAATTGTAAGTATCACATCGTCTTCGCGCCAAAGTATAGAAGACAAGTCATTTATGGAAAGATCAAAGCAGATATCGGGCAAATTTTACGCCAGTTATGTGAACGAAAAGGTGTGGAAATTATTGAAGCTACAGCGTGCCCGGATCATATTCATATGTTAGTAAGTATCCCGCCCAAATTAAGTGTGTCACAATTTATGGGGTATTTAAAAGGGAAAAGTAGTTTAATGATTTTCGATCGACATGCCAATTTAAAGTATCGATATGGCAATCGTCAATTTTGGTGTAGAGGTTACTATGTAGATACAGTGGGACGAAATAAAAAAGTCATTCAGGCGTACATTCAAAACCAATTACAAGAGGACAGATTGCACGACCAAATGACGATGAAAGAATTTATTGACCCGTTTACAGGGGAAGAAATGAAGCGTAGTAAAAAATAAATCAGCCGCTTTAGCGGTAGTAGGAAACGTAGTGCAGGTGCCAGACCGTTCAGTGCGTCTTTAGACGTGGGCCAGTAACAACGCGTTTCACGCGCAGTGCAAGGGGCTGTCTAATAAGTCCCTAAAATAAACAGGTGTAGAAAAACGAGTCGTTTTTCTACACCTGTTTTTGTGTTTTTATCCAGATCTCTTGAAAGTAGCTGGCGGATGCCCGCTACTTTCAAGAGATTGTGAGCCAATGCCACTATCCCAAATTCTGTGGAAACCTTATCGATGCCCCGCAGTAAAAATCTGCGGAACGACCGATTGCCCTTGATGTGACCAAAAACACTTTCTACGTCGATTTTACGTTGCGCGTAGATTCGTGATTTCTCTTCACATTCAAGGGCTACTTTTGCCTTTGCTTTCATTTCTTCAAAAATCGGATTCCATTGTACTTGGCGATTGCCTTTGGCTTTTGTACAGAGCGCCTTCAATGGACATTCAGAACAGTCTTCACATTCATAAACTTTTAGACTTTGTTCAAAACCTGAGGCATTTTTTTTATTTAGATATTTTTTAAACGTAACTTTTTGCCCATTTGGACAAATAAAATGATCTTCTTGTTCGTTGTAAGCCCAATTTTTCGCATGCTTGATATTCTTTTTATAGCTACGTGATTTTTCTTTTAAATACATGCCATATGGGATTAAAAAATCGAATCGAGGTTCTATTTCGTCACCTATCGCATAAAGATAATTTTCTTCACTTCCATAACCAGCATCCGCTATGACTGTTTTCGGCATCGGCAAACTAGACGCTGCTAATTTCTCTAAGTGTGGAATAAAACAGCGCGTATCAGTTGGACGTTGATGCATGGAGTAAAATAAAATAAATTGATTTTCTGTAGCCATTTGAACATTGTAAGCTGCTTTTAGTTGCCCATTTTTCATGTGATCATCTTTCATCCGCATAAAAGTTGCGTCATGATCTGTTTTCGAAAAGCTATTACGGTCACCAAAGATTTCATGTTGTTTTTTGTATTTGTCCAAGCGAGGGAGGAAATCTTCGCGAATTAATTTGAGTGGTTTCTTTAGTACACTACGCTGTGAACGGATTTCTTTACGTACAGTGACATTTTCTTCAGCTTCAATTGCGTCTGTTAAGGCATTTACTTGTGCTTCTAATTCCTGCGCTATCGTTTCTAATTGTGCTGGTGTCGCGTCTTCTTTCAAATTATCGACAGTAGATTGTATGCATTCAGATTCTGTTATTTCTTGAATATGTAGAATGGTTTCTCGAATCTTTTCTTTTAGTTTCTCTTCAAAATTTTTAGTCGATTTCTTCCATACAAAAGAATACTTATTGGCATCAGCTTCAATTTTTGTGCCATCCAAAAAGTAATTTTCCATTGTAATATAGTTTTGTTCGATAAGAAGGTGAATCATTTGTTCAAATAGCGAATCCATCATATTTTTTAATTGATGTGAACGAAAACGATTAATTGTACGATGGTCTGGTTTCTGTCCTGCCGCCAACCACATTGCAGGTAAATTCTCATGAAGCAATTTTTCAATCCCACGAGAAGAGTACACCTTTTGTGAATACCCGTAGAGAATCACTTTCGTCATCATTTTTGGATGAAAAGAGCTACGACCGCCACCTTTGTAGTGAGAGAAAAAGACTTGGTCATCTATCAGTTCAATCATTTCGTCAATTACACGTGATATATGTTTTGTAGAAATCGTGTCTTGAATATCAAAAAGGGAAATCCCTTGTTTATTGTTATAAGGAATAAATGTAGGAATGGAATGACCTGTTTTAGGAACGGTAGTTTCTTCTGAAAGCTGGAGTGGAAGTGATGTTTGTTCAGTGTTATAATTTTGGTTAGTAGTTTTAGGATTACTCATAAAAATCGTCCTCTCTGTAAATGGTGTTGTGGTGACTTCATTTTACAATAACGGACGATTTTTTTGTGCTTATTTTTAAATTTAAAATAGGGCTGCCACCAAAAGTCATTTCAATGACTTTTGGGACAGCCCCTTGATTTATGGGATAGTTGTAGTTAATGTAAGCTCACGCATCCAAATTATTTAATGGTGCGCTTAAATAAAATACCTAGTGTACTTGGTCCGCAATGAGTGGAAACCGTACAGCCGGCATTGGTTACAAGAATTTCATCGAATTGGACTTCGCGATTAATCATCGCTTTTACTTGATCGACAAGTTCATCTGGGCAATCAGGGTGGGTAATGAAAATACGTGATGTATCAATATCTGTTCGATTTTCAAGGCGATCCTTGACATATTTTTCGAGGCAGCTTGCAAACTGCCCCCTGTATTTTTTGCCCACTTCCATTTTTCCTTGAACAACTTCAATAGAGGGTTTAATTTTTAAAAGGGTTGCGCCAAATGCTTCAAGGCTTGAGCAACGACCACCACGTTTTAAATAATCCATTTTATCGATTACAAAGCTCGCCTCGACCTCTGGAATAAGCGCTAAAATACGTGCTTCGATTTCCTGTGCACTACAACCCTTCTGCGCTAGTTCCGCAGCTTCAATGACTAGCAAGCCACTGCCAGTTGATAAATTTTGAGAATCGATGACGATTAGGTTATCGAAGTTTTGAGCAGTTAATCGCGCGTTTTGGTAGCATGATGAAAACGCGCTCCCCAAACTAATATGAATGACGGTATCAAAATCCTTTGTAAATGGCTCAAAAAACTGCTCGTATTCATATGTATTAATCGCAGCTGTCGAGCAAGTTTTATTTTCAACACTGACAAAATGGAAAATATCTTTGGGCGTAATATTGACGCCATCTAAAAAATCTTCTTCATTTACCAAAACATGCAAAGGTGCAAGTGAAATATCATACTTCGCCAGCAATTCTGGCGATAAATCACATGTACTATCCGCTGTTATTTTTATCATAAAAGTCACCCCTAGCGTAAATTTCTATTAAATTGTATCATGGAATATTTTAGAAAATGAAGCGAAAAGTAAGACCTCCTTAAAAAGTGGTACTAGAGAAGGGCAAAATAGATGGAAGAAAAAAATAATAGTGATATATATGCGAGGTGAACATATGTTAAGAACTCCATTAGGAAACATTGTGATAAACGTAAACGGTCAGCGCGTTCATTATGAAACTCACAAATTAATGAATAATCGGCAAACATGCCCAGATGTCAATGGACGATTTATCGTTCAAATCGATCTCGATGTACCATGTGCAGAAGTGAACTGTATTCTGGACGGTGATTTTGATTACAGTGATATCGAAAGTGGCGAGCATTTAGAGGCGCTATCGTTTTACACGAATGATACTAAATTAACGATTGGTGTAGAAGCGGATTTTACCGTGCAACAGGGGGGCTATCTAGCAAACGGCATTATGCTACAAGCTGCTGGAACAATAAGCTTTGGTGTTTGCTGGTTAACACCGTATTCAGAGGTGAATGAAGTACAAACTTGGTATGGTGCAGATTTATATCGAGTTAGATAAAGGTTAAATAAGTTTGATCGAAAATCGCTATTAAGCCTAAAGTATACTTTTTTCAATTTAGTTAACTTAAAAAGAAATTTGAAAAGCCTTATACTTAAGTATAAGGCTTTCAAGATTTTAACTGTTAAAATCTATAGGAAATTAAAGAATCGGTGTTAATTCTGAGTGCACAAACCGTTGGGCATCAATGATAACACCTGAAGCTGTTCGACCGTAAACGCTATACAATCCGCCAGTTTGGTTCGGAACAATTTCAACTTCATATTGAAACGCGCCCCCTACACCCGGAGTTACAAAAGTAGAAGCATTTGCATTTGCAGCAAATGGTGTAGTAGATACTAGTTGTCTTGTTCCGTTAAGTCTAAAAACTCGGACTACTCCAGTAAGCAAGCCCCCAGAAAGGTTGAGAACTTTAATACGAACGTTAGTCGCATTAGCTGGTTGATTTCCTTGATTTTCAATTGGACCAGTAGTTAAAGGCATGTGAAATTCACCTCCTTAAAAGTAAAAGTTCATAATCTGCAGATTATATTTTCATAGTATGCAGTACCTTGTTACATACTCTAGTCTTATTACTCATGTTTCTACAAAAAATAAAAATTTATGGTTTGTTTAGTAGACAATGTATCAATGGAAAAACTGTAAAAAAAGGTGAGCGAATATACCAAGACATATTACCGTAGTATATACACCTAATTTTGTAAGAGTAAATTAGGCAATCAAACAGTCTGAAAATTTCTATAGTCTACCTGATAAGATTTTGAAATTTTCTCCAAAGTAGCAGGGGAGGGCATTGATTTTGTCCCTCTATGTGGATCGTAGTCTTTTTTGATGTTCAGGTAGTAGTTGGGAGAAATACCAATTCGTTTTGCAGCAGTAGGGATAGATTCTTCCCACGTAATTTAATCAGTAGTTCTTGTAGTTACATTTCCTTCACCTGGAAATGTATATGTTTTTTATTAAATGTATTTAAAGCTTCGCTGAATTACTATTCCAGTTCAGAATAGATTGTTTGTTTTGAATGTATTGAATTAGTCGCTTTACCACAAAAGTTTCATCAACCTGAAAGAGCTACTGAATCAGACGAATATTTTGTAACGTGCAATCGTAAATATTTTAGAAATCCAACATAAAAGTAGGGATGGCTGCATGAAACGTGATTTGGTTGGTCTTATACGCTTGATATTCTACAACTAATTTAGGTGATTTCCTTTGTCATCCAGTACAGTATGTAATAATACGTATGTTAATTCATGACAAATCTCTTGCCATTTTTATTGTGGTGTTAATGTTTTATTCATATAAAATGAATGCTTTATTACTTGTGAAAAGGGCTGGGGCATCGTGGGTTTCTGCCGGTAAAAGGTACCGAGCACATTTCGAGGTTAAGAGTAATTGGGTCATGTCGAAAGGGTACAAGCTAGGGGGAAAGGTAATTGTTACCTTCAACAGAAAGCTAAAAGTACAATTAATCGTCACAGATGATACAAAGGAGGCAGAAATTGTGCAAAAGAGGTAAACAAAAAAGAGGCAGTCCCATCAGCAAGGGCAAAAGATACGGTTGAGTGGGCGAAAGCAAACGGTGTATCAGAGGGAACGTTTTTTAAGCGACCAGCCATACGAGAAGAAGTTTTTACGTGGCTTCATAATGTGTTTAATAAAAATAAAATTAAATTCAAAGCCCGTCATTACTGCAATTAAACAGTAATGACGGAATTTTTTTCATTTTACTCTGTGTGTGCAATAGCGCTAATTTCGATAAATTGCTCTGGGAAAGCTAAATAATTAACTCCTATGAGGCTACCAGCTGGGCGATGCTGTCCCATATATTCCTTGAAAATTTGTAAAACTGACTCGGTATGCTCTTTTGCATTTGTCAAATAGATTTCGACATAAGCAAGGTTGGATTTAGTTACATCAAATCCCTCTAGTATCCGATCTAGATTTTCAAGTGTTTGTCTAGTCTGAGCTTGAATATCGTTCTCGCCAATAAAAGTACCCTCCGAATCATGGGAAAATTGCCCCGAAATATAGATTGTGTCATTGACGCTGTAACCTTGGGTGATTCCGTGATCCCAAAGGTCATGATTGTAAGTTTTTACATTACTCATTTCTTTCTCTCTCCTTTACTTGGAATTAAGCTAAGTATAAAATGAACACAACTAAATAAATAGTACGCACTTTTTTGATAGGTACTACCAGAAAGGATAGTGTAAAAACATGGGGATGTCTGATTATATAGAAAAAGGAAATGTTCTTGAGACGCCATTTGGGTATACAATTTCAGTGATTGGGGGCAAGTGGAAAATGTTGATTCTTTATTTGTTGGCAGAAAATCAAATTGTTCGATTTAATGAACTAAAGAGGAAAATTGGCTCTATTACCTTCAAAACATTAAGTGCACAACTTAAAGAATTGGAAGCAGATGGAATGATTATAAGGAAAGAATATCCTCAAATCCCCCCTAAAGTGGAATACAGTCTTACACATAAAGCGGAAGCTCTATTACCTGTATTGGAGCAATTATGTGATTGGGGAGTAAAAAATCATAATAATTAGCTTTTTTTGTATTTAGGTGAGTTATATGGATTACAACTGTTCGAATACATGGTTGTAGTTGACGATCAATTAACTAAATGAAACGAAGCCCATTACCATTACAGTAGGGGGCTTTTTTCATTTATGTGAGTACTAATTATGATTTCTTATTGTAATCGTTATTTTTTTTCTTTGCTATTTCAGAAAAATCTACTTCTTTACCAGCTTCCATGTTATAACTCGGGGTATTTACTCTTGTATGCGAGTTCGAAGCAATATCCTCTTCTTCATTTAATGGTTTCATAAGAATTGGTATTGAAATTAGTCCAGCAAGTCCAACTAGAGTATAAATAATCCTCGACAATACTGAAGTTTGCCCGCCAAATATATAAGCCACTAAATCAAATCTGAAAAATCCAATTAGTCCCCAGTTTATGGCACCAATAATTACTAGAACTAAGGCGATTCTATATAATGTTCCCATCCATGTGACACCTCCTTCATTTATAGATGATGCGAATCTTTATTGAAATTTTTAAAAACACATAGAGAGATATTTATTACAAAAAACATTCTATCTCTACCATCATTTTCACCTGCCATGGTTATTTTTATACAAAGTATTAGACATAAAAATTGGGGCCTGAAGAACGGACATAAGATTTGTCACATTATCAGGTAAGGTTTCTTATCTGAAATACTATAAATAATTTCCACTTCTAAATGGCTAAAGTGTATTTGCCAATACTCGATAAGCTATTAAAGAATATTTCGAATGATTGTTATAACTCCAAGAAGTTCTTGGCTAAGGATAAAATTAAAATAGTCCGATGGGATAAAGCCTTCCGCAATTATTTATTCATGGAGGGTTATTTTTTAGCTAAATAATTCAGCAACGAAAAGCAACCAAAGCAACATAAAAGCAACCAAAATTCCGAATAACTATGAATTATTATGAAGTTGAAATATTATACAACGTGATAAAACACTGATATAATAGCGTTTGTGAATATAAACGAAAGAAGGCGAAAAGATGAACGCTTACGATGAATATATGCGCGAGGTGACAAAACCGATGCGTACTGAACTTGAAAATGCAGGTTTTACACAGTTAACGACAGCAGATAGCGTACATGAATTTATGGCAGAAACGAAGGGGACTTCACTTGTTGTCATTAACTCGGTTTGCGGCTGTGCAGCAGGTTTAGCACGTCCGGCAGCGCGTGAAGCAGTGGCAGAGGTGAAGCCAGATCAATTAGTGACGGTGTTTGCAGGGCAGGATCCAGAAGCAACAGCGGCAATGCGCGGTTATTTTGATGAAGTGCCACCAAGCTCGCCGTCAATGGCTATTTTAAAGGACGGTCAATTAGCTTATTTCATCCCACGTGAGCAAATCGAGGGCTTCCCAATGGAGCAAATTCGTGATCACTTAGCGGATGTATTAAAGCAAGTATGTGCCGAGTAACCATTGTCACAACGGCAGGGCGACCGGATGATGTGTCGCTCCAGCTTGCTCAGGATGCAAGCAAGGAATTAAACGCAAAGATCATCCCACGACAAAAAAGATCTGTGAAAAAGTTAGCTGAAATCTATGATGCTGATGTCGTCATAGCGGGGAAAAATCGGTATGAATATTATGCGAAAGGTGCTGCGTCGCCTTTCTTTTTTCATCCTAATTCCTCTGCTTTCCGCTTAAAACGTGTTGCTCGTGGTGAACAGGAGCCGTTATTGACTGCATGTGAATTACAGCAGGGGGACTCGTTTTTAGATTGTACACTTGGTATTGGTTCGGATAGTTTACTCGCGGCTTATGTTGTAGGAAAGCAGGGAAAAGTGACCGGCTTAGAGGCCAATCAAAATGTTGCCTTTATCGTAAAGAAAGGTATGCAAACATATGATACGACTGAGTTACCATTAACCGCATGCATGCGTAATATTGAAGTGATTCACGCAAATGCATTGGAATATTTGCAGCAACAATCTTCCAATAGCTATGATGTCGTCTATATGGACCCGATGTTTGAGCAAGTCATTGAAGAATCTTCAAATTTTGAGGCGCTACGTCATGCAGGCAGTCATATTGCATTATCAGCGGAGTGGGTAGCTGAAGCAAAGCGTGTGGCCAAAAAGCGTGTCGTTTTGAAGGCGCATTATCAATCCGAATGGTTTGACCAATTTGGCTTTGAACGCGATGTGCGGCTTACTGCCAAATTTCATTATGGTGTGATACAAAAATAAAACCGTGCTGCCAGAATTATGGCGCACGGTTTTTGGTTTAAACTTTTTGAGCTAATTCATCGATTTGCTCGGCCGCTTTTGTTAATTCACGAATGGAATTTGAAATGATATGAATGGTAGATGTTTGTGTTTCGGAGATTTCTGATGTTTTTTGTACAGCATCTGATACCTCATTTACTTTTTCCTTCATGGCATATAATAACTGGCGAATTTCATTTACCGCATCGCCACTTTGGTCAGCAAGCTTTGTGATTTCCTTTGCGACAACTGCGAAGCCTTTGCCATGTTCGCCTGAGCGCGCTGCCTCGATTCCTGCGTTGAAGCCTAAAATGCGAGTGCTTTTTGCGACGCTATTAATCATTTCTAAAATTTTTGCTGAATCATTCACCTGGTTGGTTAAATTACTTTGAGCTGTTGCAATAGTGGACATATATGTAGAAAGGTGATCTGCAGAAGCTGATAATTGTAATGTAGAAGCGCCAATATCTGCCGAAGAAAGTGTGAATTTTTCAGCGATTTCTACTAGATCTACCCGATTTTTGATGCTAGAGCTAATCGCTAAGCTACCTACGACCTTGCCAGCGACATTGGTAATCGGTACAAGCGCCAACTTCAAATCGACACCATATAATTCTTTTGGGATCGTAAGGGATTGTGCGCGGTTATTACGCATTACACTTACCATGGGATCTTGTTCTGTTAAGCGTCGATTCAGAACACTATTATGCCCTAATTCTGTTGAAGGGATTTCAAATACGACCTTTTCTAAATCCGAAATGTCAACAGAAACATCGGCTGTGAATAATTTTTTTAGCATTGGTGCAAACCGAATAATATGTTGTAATGTTTCGTCGAGTTGGCTTACAATTGTATTACTCATAAAGTACCTCCTAAATATTCAGATAACTATATATTAACATAGATTATTGTAAAAAAATAGTAATTTTAGCCACTTTACATACCCCTATAAGGTATGTTAAAATAGAAGTAAGTTAGGAGGATTGATTTACATGCAAAATAATGATGCTGTACATGAAGCACATGAAACAAGCTGCCGAAAGAGTCATCATCCTGAGCAAACAAAAAAGAATTTAACGACGAGGCTCAACCGAATAGAAGGCCAAATTCGTGGTATTAAAGGCATGATTGAAAAGGATGTATATTGTGATGATATTATTACACAATTATCTGCTACACAATCGGCTTTAAATAGTGTGGCGAAAATTTTGCTTGAAGGGCATTTAAAAGGCTGTGTTGTCGATCGATTAAGTGAAGGCGACACGGAAGTATTGGATGAACTTGTTGTCACAATTCAAAAACTAATGAAAAAATAAGGAGCGATTTATGATGGAAAACGTAACATTAAATGTACAAGGGATGTCTTGTGGTCACTGTGTGAAAGCTGTAGAAACAAGTGTAGGTGCTTTAACTGGTGTTCAGGAAGTAAAAGTTGATTTAGCAGAAGCAAAAGTAACTGTAGCTTTTGACGAAGCATCGGTTACCGTGGATCAAATTAAAGAAACAATCGACGAGCAAGGCTATGACGTCGTATAATTTTTTATAGTTAGACAAAAGGGGGATGTTCCAGAATTAATTCTAGGACGTCCCCCTTTCAAATGAATGCGTTATTTTCGCATTATAAAGCTTAAATGACGACCGGTGCCACGGTCTTGACGATAGGAAAAGCCGTCTTCATGATTAAACGTACACATCGGGTCAATGGTAATATTGGTACTTGGTACACCCGCCAATTCACATTGTTTTTTCACCGTTTGCTGATTATCAATATGGTATTTATTTGTACGCTCATTGAAATACATAAAATCATCCGCATAGCCAAGCGCTTTAAATTTTTCGTAAACATCTGTATCGACCTCGAATTTTTCCTGACTAATTGCCGGACCGATGATGATCTGCATATCTTCAGGCTGACAATTTTCGTGCGTCTTCAAATGTTGCAGCATCTTTCGAGTAATTTCCTTGATGGTTCCTTGCCAACCTGAATGAATGGCACCGATTAAATTCGTTTGATCATTATAAAACAAAACAGGTACGCAATCCGCGGTAAAGCTAGAAATAACAACATTTCGTTCGTACGTGTAAAGTCCGTCTGTATCGGGAATGGCTGTTGAAAGTTCGAGCGCCCCATTTCCAACTTGCTGCTCTGTAATCTGTACGAAATTTGCGCTATGTGTTTGATTGGCACAAACGAAATTCGTCACATCTGTATGGAGCAATTGTGCGAGTTCTTCACGGTTAGAAATAATTTGTGCTGCATTTTGACAGATGTGCAACGCCATATTATTGTTTTCGGGTAAACGGGCATCCTTTAATGTAATGCCAAGTAGTCGTTGTTCATTATTTTCATAAAATTTTACATTCATAATAATCACCACCTGTACTATAGCGTATTCGTGGATTTTTGTATAGCAATACGTTGTTTGCTATAATTATGGGAAATGGGATGGAAAAGTTGGCATTTGATTAATTTTTAAGGGGCGAATTAGTTGAAATTAATGATTGAGTGGGTATATGAAACACCGACAAAGCAGCAAATCACGTTTAAAAGTGAGGCAATTCCAGCAGCACATGCTTTTTTATTAATAGAAGATATGAAAAAAACAGGTCGTCTAAAATCTTACACAATGACGGATGAGCATGATAGCGACTGGACATGGAAGGAATTGAAGAAGTTTTTACAGGAACTTGAAATCGAGCCGCATAATGTTCAACTATATTTTGATGGTGGTTTTAATCGCGAGGAAAAATTAGCTGGGCTAGGTGTGGTCATCTATTTTGAGCAAAACAATCAATCCTATCGTTTGCGAATCAATCAACAAGCCCATTATTTAATTTCGAATAATGAGGCTGAATATGCAGCACTCTTATTGGCAATTGAGCAATTAGAGGAGCTTGGTGTTCATCACCAGACGATTGAAATTTTTGGTGATTCACAGGTAGTCATCAATGAAATGAACGGGGAATGGGCGGTATCGGATAATGCACTTGCTAGCTGGGCGGATAAAATCGATGCCAAGCTCCAAAAGTTAGGTTTAATTGCAGCCTATCATTATATAGATCGTAAACAAAATGATGAGGCAGATCATTTAGCAAATCAAGCATTATCCGGAACAGCGATTATTGCCAAGCAGCCAGTAAAACGAAAAAAATGAATTCGCCAATTTTGACAAGGAAAAACGCAAAATATTGGGCAATTAGTAAAAAAGTAAGTCATGCGAAAGAAAAGAGGAATTGTTTTGGGTATGTGGGTAGTGATTTTAATCGTAGCAACCGTTATTTTTATGTTTGTTCAAGCGGAGTTGACGTTTCGACGTGCAGATAAAATAAAAAAACTGCAGCAACAAAAGGAGGGGCATGAATGATTCGTTCAGTTGGAGCAGGCAACACCGGTCTCAATAATCAAACACGACGAAAACCGCAGCCTGAAGCGAGCAGCCCATTTCCGAAAATCGGATTAGATGGTCAAGTCGATTCGACACAGGAGCAGCCTAGTAAAATCAAACAAGACTCGCAACCAATGATGGTCGGGGTAAAGCCGAAAGCACAATTAAAATCTATTTTTGATGAAACGTCGAGTGTTGTTAAATTGAACGCAGATGGTGATCGATTAGAAGTGAGTAAGCGTGCGATTACATTAGCAAAAGATAAGCTATTAGGATAAAAAAATGCTAGCCCTTGATTATAAGGACTAGCATTTTTTATATTAACATTAGTTTTTCGCTAATTTTTTATCACCAGCAATACCTGGCTGTGTTAATTCAAATGGATTTAAAATAATATCTAATTGCTCCTTTGTGAAGTATTCGTATTGTAAGCACAGTTCACGAACGGATTTACCGCTATGCAGTGCTTCTCGTGCGATTTGGCTTGAGCGTTCATAGCCTAAGTGCGGTGCTAATGCCGTAACAACACCGATTGAACGTTCAACAAAGTCATGCATACGTTCTTCATTTGCCTCGATATGATCTAAGCAAAGTTTTGTGAAGACCGTGAAGCCGTTTGTCATAATTTCGATCGATTGTAATAGGTTGAACACGAGTACTGGTTCCATTACGTTTAATTCGAATTGACCTGCTTCAGATGCAAGCGAAATCGTTAAGTCATTTCCGATTACTTGGAACGCAATTTGGTTGATTACTTCAGGCATTACTGGATTGACCTTACCTGGCATAATAGAAGAACCTGGTTGGCGCTCTGGTAAACGAATTTCAGCAAAACCGGCTTTAGGGCCTGAAGCCATTAAGCGTAGGTCATTGGCGATTTTTGACATATTCATCATGGCGATTTTTAACATCGCTGACACTTCTGCATACGTATCTGTGTTTTGCGTACCATCTATTAAGTTGTCCACTTTAACGAATGGGAAGTTGCTGTATTTTGCAATGTTTTCAACCGCTAAGCTCATGTATTGTGGATCAGCATTTAGGCCAGTCCCAATTGCTGTAGCACCGATGTTAATTTGAAGCATTGTTTGCTGTGCTTTTTTTACACGTGCGATATCACGAGCGACTACAGCTGCATAAGCACCAAATTCTTGTCCTAAACGTACAGGAACTGCATCTTGTAGGTGAGTACGACCCATTTTAACGATGCCATCAAACTCTACTGATTTTTGGATGAAGCTATCGCGCATTACTTCCATTGCCATTACTAAGTTATCTAATGTTGTAACAGTTGCGATGTGAATGGCTGATGGGAACGCATCATTTGTTGATTGCGCCATATTCACGTGGCTGTTTGGACTAATGATTGAATATGTTCCCTTTTCTTCTCCTAAAATTTCTAAAGCGCGGTTAGCGATGACTTCATTGGCATTCATATTCATCGAAGTACCAGCGCCACCTTGAATTGGGTCAACTACAAATTGATCATGTAGGTTTCCTGCAATAATATCGTCGGCAGCCTGTGCGATGGCGTTGGCGATTTTCTCGTCTAATTTGCCAATAGCAGCGTTTGCTAAAGCAGAACTTTTCTTTACAATGGCAAATGCACGAATTAATTCAGGATGCATTGTCATTTTGGTAATCGGGAAGTTTTCTAATGCACGCGTCGTTTGAACGCCATAATAAACGTCCTTTGGAATTTCTAATGTGCCTAAAAAGTCTTTTTCAATACGTGTACTCATGTGTACGAACCCTCCAAGAGTTGGTGTAATAGTTATATAAACAATCCTATTATACGCCAAATTTCAACAAAAGCTTACTTGCTGAATTATTAGATAATTTGACGTATTCATGTGAAGTGTGAAAGTTTTAAATATTCACTTTAGTATAGTGACATATGCTCTTATTATCGTTTATTTTTATCTTTTTAGACAAAAAATTATGTCGTTTATTATTGGAAATGAATCTTTTAGCATGATGTAGCGATAAGTTAATTCATTCTAGTATGTATCAATTAATCGTTTTACGTTATTATGATTAAAAAAAGGATTTATTTGTCATAGAAAGCAGGGGTTTATTATGGAAGTATCTTTTCGAAATATCAATATATTTGCACAAGTTGAGCGTGAAACGGAACTTTATCGTCATTATCAGCTCGATGAAGTGAAAGATCGCTACGATAGTAATTTTATTGAATTTTTATCCACTCCGACGTTATCCGAACTACAGGAAGCGATGAATTATTTACAGCATAAGCATGGCCAAAGTGGTCGCCAGTTTTTAAAGGCTGTCTTTCCGCAGGATGAAGATATCCCACTTGAATTGCATCAATATTTATTGACAAATCAATTTGAAATTGGCTGTTTAGAGATGTATGCTATTGAGCCGGAATTCTTTACGCGTGAATTGAGTCGCCCTGATGTGACAATTGAATTTGTGTCATCAAAAACAATGGAAGGCTATTTAGCAATTCATTATCAAGATGCGCAGCAGTGGGGAGAAGGCTATGCTCAAGCGAAACAGGCCATGTTAAAAAGAGATTTCGAACAAAAGCGAAAAGCTCAAATTGTCGCCCTGTTGAATGGACAAGTGATTGGCTCGGTAGATGTGATCGAATCAGCAAATACAGCAGAAATCGATAATTTATTCGTATTGCCAGCCTATCAAAAACAAGGCGTAGGTACGAAATTGCAACAATTTGTTATGAAGCAATATGTGGAAAAAACCATTATTTTAGTAGCCGATGGGGATGATACACCGCGCGAAATGTATACAAAACAAGGCTATACCTATATAGGCAAGCAATTGAATGCATTAAAAACTTCATTAGACTAGTAAATGTGCTTGAGATAACTTTAATTCTCAAGCATGTTTTAGTTATCAACAAACATGGGAAGTGTATGGAACGACGTAACTTTTTAGCGCTTCATGCGACTAATACATCACTAAAAAGGAGTTGATCAATTTTGAAGGGCCTCTACGTATTAATAAGTATATTGCTGGGAGCTTTTTTAGTAGGTTGTACAGAAAAGGAAAAAGCACCGGTTAAAGATGAAGAGACATCATCACCGATTGAACAGTCTGAAGATCCTAATAAACTGAATTACGAATTGCTTATACATTTGGAATTTATCCCGCATGAAGTGGGGTCTTCCATGACATTAATTCAAGATGAAAAGCTTTATCAAATTTGGGCAGAAATCTTCCAATTAGAAGATACACCTGTCATTGATTTTGCGACGGAAGAAGTTTTATTTATTACGGAATATTCAAATGGCTGTGGGTTAGTATTTGATTCGCTGACACAGCAGGAAGATACATTGTATGCAAAACTTGATTTCCCTGAGGAGATTCGTAAACAAGAAACAAAGGCATGTGAGGATATTGCAAAGCCTCATTCATTTGTCATCAAGCTTAAAAAAACAGGTGCGACAAAGGGGACATTAGAAGACCCATATGAAATACGTTTGGAAAACATAAATATAATACTTTAAATGGCAATGTTACACAGAAGATGGAAAAGTTATTCTCTGTGTAACATTTTTTTACGTGAAATAATGCTTTTCGTTGAGCAGAAAATGTTGAAAAATCAGTATATTTGCTAATTTTGTACTAGTCATTTGAGCTGGTATTGTTGTAAAAGTGAGAAATCACTGGTAGTATTAGTTATCGTACAATAATAGTATTGGCGCGAACAATTCTGTGGATGGAAGATGCCAGAAGCGAATTGTGTAATTAAATAGTATTAAGCAACGATCGCTGTGGATCATACTACAGGCGGGAGCAGTTTCTGGAGAGAGCGCATAGAGCGTCGCCGAAGGGTTCATAATCTCAGGCAAAAGGACAGAAGGGTAATGAGAGACGTTATTATTCTTACGTATACAGGGACTAGTCATTGAACTAGTCCCTTTTCTTTTCATTTTTTCGTAGAGGAAATACAAAATAAATGAATCGAGAGCCTCCAGTAGATATCGTAGCTTTTAACAATCGCGAAAATACCTATTATTTTTCGGATGCATTTAGCAGTACGTGAAGATCTATTATTTGGAGGAAATCGTCTTGGAACAACCAGAATTAAAGCGCGACCTTAAAAATCGCCATGTGCAATTGATTGCAATAGGCGGAACAATTGGAACAGGTTTATTTTTAGGGTCAGGGAAAGCAATCTCACTCGCAGGTCCATCCATTATTTTTGCCTACTTAATTGTAGGAATTGCATTGTTTTTTGTCATGCGAGCATTAGGGGAGTTATTACTTTCAAAAGGTGGCTATTCATCATTTACGGAATTCGCCACAGAATATTTAGGGGATTGGGCAGGCTATGTAACAGGCTGGACGTATTGGTTTTGCTGGATTATGACGGCAATGGCCGATATTATTGCGGTCGGTATGTATACACAGTATTGGTTTGATGTCCCACAATGGGTGCCAGCCATTATCTGTTTAATCGTGTTATTAGCATTGAATTTATTAACGGTTAAATTATTTGGTGAATTAGAGTTTTGGTTTGCCTTAATCAAAATTATTACGATTGTCGCATTAATCGTCATCGGGATTGTGTTATTAGTCATCGGGTTTGAAACAGATACAGGTAAGGTCGCCGTATCGAATCTTTGGGTGCATGGTGGATTATTCCCGAATGGTGCATTTGGCTTTTTAATGGCATTCCAAATGGTTGTCTTTGCCTTTGTAGGGGTAGAATTAGTAGGGGTCTCTGCAGCGGAAACAGCCAATCCACAAAAAAATATTCCTTCAGCTATTAACAAAATTCCAGTACGTATTTTATTATTCTACGTCGGTGCGTTATTTATTATTTTAACGATCAACCCATGGGATACATTGAATGCAGCAAGCTCCCCATTTGTGCAAGTGTTTGCGTTAGTTGGAATACCGATTGCGGCTGGTTTAATTAATTTTGTTGTGCTAACTTCCGCAGCATCAGCAGGTAACAGTGGATTATTCTCGACAAGCCGTATGTTATTTAGTTTAGGAAAAAATAAGCAGGCACCAAAACCATTTGCGAAGCTTAATAAAAATCACGTGCCTCAAAATGGTTTAGTCGTATCTGCAGTAGTTGTATCAGTTGGTGCATTATTAAGCTATTTAATGCCAGAGAATGCATTTAACGTCGTGACAACAATAAGTGCGATTTGTTTTATTTGGGTATGGAGCATTATTTTGATTTCACATATTATCTATAAAAAACGCCACCCAGAATTACATCAAACGTCGATTTTTAAAGCACCATTAACGCCATTTGTGAACTATGTCGTTTTAGCGTTCTTTGCGTTTTTATTAGTCGTAATGGCTATTTCTGAAGAAACGCGCACAGCATTGTTATTAACACCGCTTTGGTTTGTTATGTTATTTGTAATTTACTTTATGCGTAAAAAATAAATTTAAGGATTGTCCTAGAAAATAAATAGGGCAATCCTTTTTTTAGAGCACATCTTTTAACATTTGAATGAATAAAAAGAAAAACAACACCGGCAACACCATTTGAATCCATCTTGATTTTAAATAAGGTGCGATTTTTAAGGCGAGCTGTGTTCCTACAATCGAGCCAATTGTAATGGGAACGGCGATGATTATGTCAAATACTCCGTATAACAAGTAAAAGAAAAATGCACTCATACAGCTTGAAAACATCATAAAACGTGTCAGCTGCACGGCTTTTAAATAGGGATAATTAGCTTTTAAAAAATACGAAATATTCATTGATCCAGAGCCTGGCCCTATTGCCCCGTCATACATACCAATGAAAAATGGTGGAAGGCGAGAAATTTTTTTGGTGACAGAAGAATCTGCAATTTCCATCCGCTTAAATTGTTGCTTTAGCACGATTAAAAAGGCAAATGCTAAAATAATACAAGCGATAATATTGAGTGTGTTTTCGCTAATGTTAGCTGAGATAAATGCCCCAACGACACCACCAATCGCAGCAACCATCATAAATGGAAACATTGTTTTTAACTTAATTTGTCCTTTTATTAGTAACGACAGTACACTGACAAAAGAAGAAACACCCGTTGCAAATTTATTTACCGCTATCGTAGTATGAATGGGCACGCCAACCATCAACATCGCAGGAAGCAATATAAAACCTGCTGCCCCAAGCAATACCCCAAAAATAGCCGCTATAGCCCCTATTACAAAAAGTACAAAACTATGGAATGTGAACCATTGTTCCATGATAAATTGCATGTCAATCACCTCTCTAACAAAGGTACAGTTTCTCATAAAATAAATCTAATATATAATTATTGAAGAATCATAAAAAATATTTATAGGAGATACGTGATATGAATATTCATGCCTACCGAATTTTTATGAAAGTAGCAAAACATAAAAGCGTCACACTCGCAGCGCAAGATTTAACGATGACCCAACCAGCAGTAACGATTCAGCTTCGCAATTTAGAGCGAGAATTACAAATGAAGCTTATTCAAACAAGGGGGCGTGGAATCGAATTGACGCTTGAAGGTGAATTTGTCTATAAACAGGGGTTGCGGTTATTTCAGCTTGAAGAGGAAATTGAACATAAAATTTTGCGAATGGCACATATGACAGAGACGAATCGAATCGCAACATCCTATATTCCGATGCATTATATGCTTCCTGAAATGATTGCTAAGTACAAACAGCATAAGCCACTTGCTGAATTTACAATCGAACTGAGTAACGTGAAAACGGTTGTGCAAAAAGTGATGAATTATGAAGCAGACTATGGTTTTGTTGTGCAAAGTGAAGAGGAAGAAATGGACTTACAATATGAAAAATTAAATGAAATCGATTTTGGCATAGTCGTACATCCAACACATCACTTAGCTAATAAAACGGTAACACTACAAGCATTATCCGACGAAACGTTTATTTATCGGGAAAAGGGAAGTTCAACGAGAGATTTGTTAGAAGCGGTATTTTATGCGAATGATTGTCCGCTACCAAAGAAGGGATTGCAACTACAGGGGTTATTCGAATCGATTCGGGTGGTACAGTCCGGCTATGGTATGATTTTGGCACCTAATTTGAGTGTAGAGCCTTTAATTGAACAGCAACAATTAGCAAGCATTACGATTAAAGGTATACAAATCAAACAAAGCCTCTATCTTTGCATACGCAAAAATGAATTGGAAACCTATCCATTCGTAGATTTCGTTTTAGGAAAAATGAAAAGCGGAAAATAATTGTCCAGTTTTTCGCTCGAAATAGACTGATTTTGATTGATTGTGATGGAATGCTACTGAATCGCAAAATATACGCAAAAAAATGTTTTTTCGGCTATCGAAATTACTGATATGATGGTAACAGTTTTGTTACAGAGAGTCGTAACAATTTTGCATTTTGTTTCATTCCAAAGGAGTTTTATCGATGAGTATAAAAAAAGCAAATTTCTTATTAGTGCTCGTTACGGTAGCGTGGGGGGCTTCGTATTTATTTACAAAAACAGCTGTGAAGGAGCTAGAGCCATTTACATTAATTGCCTACCGTTTTTTACTAGCATTTTTCATAACGGCAATAATCTTTTGGAAGCGTATTAAACAAGTAAATCGACAGACCATTTGGGCAAGTAGCTTGCTTGGCTTTGTCATGGCCGTCGTTTGTATTTTATTTGCCTATGCGCTGAGAATTACTGAAGCTTCAGTTGCTGGATTTTTAATAGCGACGACGGTTATTATTGTGCCATTATTAATGATCGGTATTACTCGGAAATTGCCAACTCGACAAGTCGTAACGGGTGGAATCATTACCTTAGCGGGTCTAGCGCTTTTTTCATTAAAGGGCTCGTTTTCGATTAGCTTTGGCATGGCGCTTTGCTTAATTACCGCATTTTTATATGCTGTACATATTATTTTAAATAATCATTTTGTTCAACAGCATGATAGTTTACAGCTTGGTGTGTTTCAATTATTCTTCACCGGTTTCTTTAGTTTAATTGGCGCGGTGTTTACGGAGCCGATTGTGTTTCCGCAAACTGTAAATGGATGGAGCTCGCTATTTATGCTGGCCATTTTTTGTTCGGCCTTTGCTATTATCTTGCAGTCTATTGCCCAAAAGCATACGAATGCCGTCTCAACAGGGTTCATTTTTCATTGGAGCCAATCTTCGCGGCCATGTTTGGGTTTATATTTTTAAGTGAGCGAATGGATTCACAAGAAATGCTAGGGGCTCTCTTTATTTTTGCAGGTGTGTTAGCAGCGAACTATACACCGTCAAAGGTTCGGAAGCTTCAAGGGAATATGCAAAATTAAGGCTCATCAATGAAATACGGGGTTGATGAACATACTCGCAGTTATTGCGTGGGGGAGATATTTTCCACTTATAGATTTTATTTGCGATTTTCAACGTATATTTGCTAATAGCCAAAAATATCCTTATTAATCAAAACCACTTATCATCTCTAGGATAGGGTGATGAACAATTATTTCGGGGTATGCTGAACGTCTTTGGACGAAGCACACCCCGATTTTTTTTAAGTCAATTTCCCAACTAATTGTGCGCGAGCTTCTTGATAAACTTTTGCATCACATGGCTCACATGAATATTTTCCGCGCATATTTTGCTTAAATAATCGATATTTGTTCGAGCCTTCCTCAACGAAAAAGGTCTTTTTACAGCAATAACAAATCGTTTCGTAACGAATCATCGTACTCAAGCCTCCATTGTTTTTTTATTAACGACGACAAAGCGATATAACGCACTGACTAAAGCTAAGGCGAATAAAGAGAAAATGCTCGTCGCCAGTTGGATTGAAAACCACTGTGCACTTAGACCGATAACAAGTGTTAATGTGATTTGTAATACGCTCTCGAATAGTGTGAGCACACTTGTAAATCGCCCCATAATTTCTGTTGGCACCGATTTTTGATAGATCGTTGCATAGCCAGCATTGCTAAATGACATAAAGAAACCAAGTAAGATAAAGGCGATAATCGCTAGTGCTAAATTAGGAGAGGCATAAAAGGTCGTATAACAAACGAGCGTCAATGACAGCCCAGCCCCAATATAAGTGGAGATGGATAGTCTTGTGACAAAGCTCGCCGCTGCAATTCCTCCAACAATCGCGCCAATCCCAGTAACCCCGACAATCACCCCATATGCAGCGTCAGAAACCTTATGAAAATCCTTCAAAAACGACATCTCTTGCGAATCCAGTGCATGGGTAATCATGAGGACACAGCTATACAAAACGAAAAATTGGACGACACTTCGATGCTCTGACATCACGCGCCACACAGCTTGAAAATCTTGACGTAGGACAGATGGTGAGATGATTTTTCGTCCGTCTGCGACACGCTGAGAAATATTCGGTAGCAAGTACATGAAAAAGGCACTAATGACAAGCGCACAGCTGTTAATCCATATCGTAATTGTCGTATTAGTCAGCGCAATGATGATACCGCTAAGTGCAGGACCAATCATAAAGCTACCTGAACTTACGATACTATTCACCGCATTGAAACGTAGCCGATCCTGTTTTGCAACTAGTTTTGTAATCATAAACGTACTGCTTGGTTGCGAAAAGCTTGTGGCAATATTGCTTAAAAATACTATGCCAAATATTAGCCAGATTGATGGGGCAAAAGGTAGCATAAATACAAGGAGTGCGCGAGACAAATCGCTTAATACGAGCATTAAGCGTTTATTCGAACGATCCACTATCGAGCCGACAAAAAAGCTTGCGATAATGCGTGCAATCGGTCCAATCATATACAATCCAGCAACCATAGCAGGAGATTCGGTCATATGCCAAACGGTTAAATTTAGCGCCACTAAATAAATCCAGCTCCCAAGTCTTGAAATTCCTTGACCAATCCACAATAGAAAATACTCTTTTTTATAATTCATATTTCACCTCTAACTGCTCATGCGTTTGCGCACTTTTTCACTTACCTGTAGTGCTAACCGGTAGCAATGACTCGCTTGTTTATAAGCATGTAAGTTTTCATAAAAGCCAGCCCACAGTGGTGCGTAGAAAAGGATGAGCTCAAAATACTGTTGCTGCTCAAAATGGGGGAAGGCCTGTTCCTCTAATTGCTTGAGCTCGGGTATTGATTTTTCACTTTCACATGCATAGATAAGCAGTGCGCGTTGGTATAAATGATGGGGCACAGAAAATTGGTTTTTATCGTATGTAGTAAATAATTGGTGAAGCTGCGCGAAATCTTGCAACTGATAACATGCGCGCATCCAATTGATCACGGAATGTAAATCATGTTCATAGTGCTGTGCTAACGCATAATGCTCACAGGCTTTCGTAAAGTTTTTCTGGCACTCATAGCAATAGGCGATATTGTTATGTAAGGAGCTATATTGCAAAGGCGTTTGAATCGACGTCACATGCTGCAATAAATTTAAACCAGCGTTATATTCATTTAATGCTTCATTAAAATGATGAAGATCATTGAGAATGACACCTTTCATCGAGTAAAGCTTTAGTTGAAATAATGGTTTAAATAAATGTCTCATATGCTTTGTCGCAATTTCAATATGTGTGATGGCCTTTTGAAATTGATAGCTTCGATGATAAGAAAAGGCTAGGTGATAGTGATAATTGGCTTGCTCAAACGCATTAGCACGCATCATCAATTGCGCGTTAAAACCATCGAATTCTCGGTCTGCTAGCAGCTGAAATTCAGAAAATGATAAATGAGCATACGCCGTGATTGCAAGATAGAGCGTGGTGATACGGTCCCCCTTATACGTAATAAACGGTTCCAGCTCTAGTAATAAGGCACGGGCTAACGAATCCTCCTTAATGGACAGTAAGTAGCGACTATAAATTAATTTGGCGATAAGCTGATGTTCGAACAGTTGAAATGCTTCATTAAAATGTTGGAGTAGTTCGATTTCCGCTTCAATCAGTACTTCATTCGAAAGGAGCTTTTCGTAAATCACTTCGAAGCTTTGTAAGGTGTGCGCTTCATTTTTCATGGTTTCAGCTAGGTCGAGTCCTAATCGCTCAAATAATTGCTCGTACAATGCCTGCTCGGCAATAACGACGCCGTTTTCGATTCGGCTTAAATACGACGGTGTACAAATGCCAATCGCAACATCATCTTGCTTTAGCTTTTTCTGCTGTCTACTATATTTAATGTATTTTCCCCATTGAAGCTCTTGTTTTTCCAAATTTGTTCACCTCTAGGAACTATTTTAACAAAATAACCCAAGACAGTATTGTGAATTTGCTAGAAAACGAAGAGGACTCGTCTTGATTTTTGATTGTAACTTACACAAGTCACCGATTATAGCTGCAAATTTTCTATTGCATAATAAACATTCGCTCTATATGATTAGTAAAAATAATATAGAAATTTTATGTTGGTAGAGTAGGGGTGAATGTGTATGTTTTTTTATGAAGTGGATAATGAAATCCAATTAAAATTAATTACGCAAAATGATGGTGAGGAAATTTTTGCATTTGTTGATCGTTCGCGTAGCTATTTACGTGAGTGGCTTGGCTGGATTGATAATACAAAAACAGTGGAAGATACGCGTGCATTTGCAGCCTATAATTTAGAGCGTTTTGCTAAGCGTGAGGGGTTAGACACAGCTATTTATTATAAAGGGCAATTTGTTGGGAAGGTTTCGATCAATACAATCAATTGGACATTAAAAAAATGTGAAATTGGTTATTTCTTAGATGAAAAATTCCAAGGGGAAGGCATTATGACACGTGCGGTGAAAGGGATTATTGATATCGCCTTTCATGAATATAAATTGGAAAAAGTAGAGATTCGTGCTGCAGTTGACAATAAAAAAAGTCGCCATATTGCAGAACGTTTAGGCTTTATGCTTGAAGGCACGATTCGCAATGCAGAATGGCTATACGATCACTATGTAGACCATGCTGTGTATGGATTGCTAGCCAATGAATGGATTGGTGAATACAAGTAATTGATGTGTGTTTCTGCTAAATTAAACAACTTAATAAGATATCCAAACCTCGTCCGATTATTCAATGACGAGGTTTTTTCAATGAAAAAATTTCCAAAAAAAAGTTGAAAGTAGTTTTGCTCTAGTGTAATATATGACTAGTACAGTGATACGGAGGGAATTATGAAAAAAGTATTTGGCTTAATTATGAAAGAGCATATCCAATATAAGAAAACAATTGGTGTGCTTTTTCTATCAACCATTTTTATGATTGGCGTTTTACCTTATGCCATACATTATTACCGCGATGTCATCCCTTTAAGTTCTATTCGTACTCCCTTGCTTTTTTTGGGGATTAGTTTGATTGTGCTCAACGCCATTAGCTCATTTTTTATAAGCTTAAATCGAGCCATTAAAATGAAAATGCTTTGGCTACATCACCCCAATTCAATTGTGCTGCTCGTTTTCGCAAAGTTTATTTATCAAATGGTGGCGATGCATTTGCTGTTAGCAGTTGCCCTAATTGGTTTATATTTTTTACCGGAAGTTATTATTGGCACAGCTGGACAGATTTTTATGCTATCGCTGTATGTACAGATTATATGCAATGTTATTTATATTTTATTTACTGTACTATTGCTCGTTTTATTAGCGATTACACTTCAGCTAAAGCCCTATATCGGTAAATTTAGTTATGTAGTTAGCACGCTTTTATTTGTTGGCTTTTTTCTATCAGCTGATCCATTTACGCTTCAATTTTTAGAAATCGGTAGAATCCCAACCGAAAAAATTAGTACATATTTGCCTACATTTACGAATGGTCTAACCATTACTGCGATGGATGTTTATGTCGTTTATGAACTGATTTCCTTTATCTTTTATGCGGCGTTATTTATTGTTGCATGTAAATGGATTGAAAGGGTGATAACGCGATGACCGTTGATTTTGTAAAAGATCGCCCAATTTATTTGCAGCTTGTTGATAGGATTGCTGGAGACGTTATTAAAGGGGAACGAATGCCTGGAGATAAATTACCCTCAGTTCGGGAATATGCACTTGAAACAGGGGTAAATGTCAATACAGTGCAGCGCGTTTATAAGGAGCTGGAACAAATGGGACTGACGGAAACAAAGCGTGGGCAAGGAACGTTTATTACGATGGACGGGGATATTATTCATCGTACACGGGAGCAAATGAAGGAGCAGGTAGCGCTACAGTTTATTTCTTCAATTGAATCATACGGGTTCACCATTGAGGAAGTCATTGATGTCTTAAAGAAGAAGGGTGGTAGCTAAATGCAAGTATCCGAGATAAGTTATAGCTATGGACGTACAACCATTTTAGAACGTATTAGCTTTTGTATTGAAAAGGGACAAATCGTAGGCTTAATTGGAGAAAATGGCAGTGGGAAATCCACCCTCCTACAATTATTAGCCGGAATTTTACGTCCAACAGCTGGGCGTATTGAGTTGAATGGGCAAAAAATCACACGCAAAAGTGCTGACTTCATCTCCTATCAACCGGATATTGATTTATTTTATGAAAATATGACGGGTGACGAGGTATTTCGATTTTATCAATCCCAATTTGAAAACTTTTCGATTGAAAGGGCAAGGGAAATCGCTAAATTTTTACAGGTGCCAACCAATATATTGCTAGGCAAACTGTCAAAGGGCAATCGGGGCTGCATTAAGCTGGCGACATTTTTAGCGCGCAAGGCAGAGCTCTATTTATTAGATGAGCCTTTTGCAGGACTTGATCCATTAGCGCGGGAAAATTTAATGAAGGCCATTATCCGCTATATTGATATCGAACATTGTGCGGTTATTTTATCGACACATGAGGTCAATGAGGTGGAGGCAATATTAGATCATGTAATTTTACTAAAGGATGGTCATATCCGGGCAATGGATGAGCTTGAGCAAATCCGTGATGAACGCGGTGAAAATGCAGTGCAATGGATGAAAAATTTATATCGAGAGTAGGTGCGGTCAATTGACACAACCAATTGTAGAAATTAAAAATTTAAACAAAACGATTAAAGGGAAACACATCATTAAAAACTTGAATTTAACGTTTTATCCTGGTCAAATTACTGGATTTTTAGGGCCGAATGGTGCAGGGAAAACGACAACGATTCGTATGATGACGGGGCTTATGCATCCTTCAGAGGGTGAAGTGATTATTGCAGGACAATCGTTGGCTAAAAACTATGAGGAAGCCATCAGTCATGTCGGAGTTATTGTTGAAAATCCTGAAATGTATAAGTATATGACAGGCTATAAAAACTTGCAGCATTTTGCACGTATGCATAAAGGTGTTACGAAGGAGCGCATCGATGAGGTTGTCGCACAAGTGGGACTCGAAAATCGAATTCATGAAAAAGTAAAGACCTATTCATTAGGGATGCGTCAACGCTTAGGCTTAGCACAAGCGATGCTTAACCGTCCGAAATTTTTAATTTTAGATGAGCCAACAAATGGGTTAGACCCGGCTGGTATTCGTGAATTCCGTATGTATTTACGTAAAATTGCAACAGAGGATAATGTGGCGATAGTTGTATCAAGTCACCTATTATCAGAAATTGAGCTAATGGTTGACCGAATTGCGGTTATTCAAAACGGTGAGCTCATTGATTTACGTGAACTGGAACAGCAGGAAGCAACGCAATATTATATTGAAATCGGTCAAGTTGAGAAGGTACCACAACAATTAGTGGATAAATTAACAAAGCAAAACGGCGGATATGTTGTGGATTTAACGAAGGATGAAGTACCCTCATTTGTTCGTCAATTAGTAGAAGCGGGCATTGATTTATATTCAATTCAGCCTGTACAAAAACGTTTAGAGGACCAATTTATTGAAATGACGGGTGGAGGTGCAATCGATGCAATACGTTAAAAATGAATGGATTAAAATGTGGTCGCAAAAAAATGCCTGGATTATGCTTGTCATTGTACTGGGGATGCTTGCATTAGTGACGGGTATTAATAAATACTACGAAACACCGTCTGCTACAACCGAAGAGCGACTTCAAGCAAATGAAGAGATGTTATCACATTATAAAGAAATGAGCATGATGGAAGATATGACAGTGGAGGATATTGCTTATTATAATGAAGAAATTTTGAAAGTCGAGTATCGCATTGCCAATGATCTTCCTGCTGAGCATACGAACACGATTTTAAGCCATATGAATTTCGCGGTTACCCTTTCGATTATGATGGTCAGTATTTTTACAACGGTTATTGCAGCCGGGATTGTATCCAATGAATTTGGGACAGGCACAATTAAGATGCTATTAACACGTCCGGTTGCGCGTTGGAAAATCTTATTATCGAAATTAGTGACGTCTGTTTTATACGGACTAACATCACTAGCCGTTGCACTTATTTTTTCACTCGCTCTTGGCTTTATTTTATATAATAATGATGGCGCGGTGATGCTATCGGTAGTAGATGGGCAAGTGGTCGAACAGGTATTGGAAAACACGATTGCCGAAACGATTTTATACTCACTTGCAGCGCTTGTGATGACGACCATTTTTGCCTTTATGATTGGCTCATTATTTGGGTCAAGTACATTAGCTGTAAGTTTATCGTTGTTCATTCTACTAATGGGTCAAACAGCGACAATGTTTTTAGCACAATATGATTTTGCCAAATACATTTGGTTTGCCAATGATTTAACGTATTACGCACCAGGAAATAGCCCGATGATTGAGGGTTTAACATTTGGCTTCTCGGTAGTAGTCAATATTGTATACGCCATTGTTTTCTTAGCAATTACATTTGGATACTTTATGAAACGTGATGTAACGGCGTAACATAACTGGAGTTTTCACCATGTGTGAAAACTCCTTTTTTGATGGGAGTATTTATGTTTTAGACGGTTCGATAGTTTATTTTGATTGTCAGCAAATTACGTATTAAAATATAGATAACGGAGGTGGTATGATGGCAGGACGCGTGATTTTTCATATTGATATGAATAGCTTTTATGCATCGGTGGAGCAGGCGCATGAACCAACGCTGAAAGGAAAGCCCATCGCGGTAGCAGGCAATGCGAAAGAGCGACGAGGCATTATTGTGACGAGCTCGTATGAAGCACGTGCGAAAGGGATTTATACGACGATGACGGTTGGTGAAGCAAAGCGGAAATGTCCAGATATCATCTTATTACCACCCGATTTCGCCAAATATCGAGAGGCAAGTGCAGCGATGTTTGCGATATTACGCAGCTACACCGATTTAGTAGAGCCCGTTTCGATTGATGAAGGCTACTTAGATGTAACTGAAATCGCAAAAACACAGCATCCAATGCAGCTTGCGGAGGAAATTCAACAGCGTATATTACATGAGCTTGATTTACCATGCTCCATTGGCATCGCTCCGAATAAATTTTTAGCCAAAACAGCATCAAATATGAAAAAGCCCCGAGGCATTACGGTCCTTCGAAAGCGCCAAGTACCGGAACTTTTATGGGCACTTCCTGTCATCGACATGCATGGAATTGGAGCAAGTACATCCAAAAAATTACAGGCGCTTGGGATTCATACAATTGGCGACTTGGCAAATGCTCAAGAAAGAATACTGCAAAAGGAATTTGGTAAAAATGGTGTGCGACTGCATAAACGCGCAAATGGAGAGGATGGACGTGAGGTAGATCCCAATGCCATTTTTGATACAAAAAGTGTAGGCAACTCGACAACCTTGCCACGGGACGAAACGGAATATTATATTTTGAAGGAAACATTTGAAAAGCTGAGTCGAAGTGTTGCGGAACGCTTGAAAGTAAAATATTTAGCGGGTACAACGGTTAGCATTCAAATTCGAAATTTTGAATGGCAAAATCAAACGCGCAGTAAATCACTAAAAACGGCCATACAGCAAGCCGATGCAATATTTGACATTGCATGGCAGCTTTTTTTACAGCATTGGGACGAAACACCGGTGCGACTCATCGGGATTACCGTTTCAAATGTGGTCGATCAGGCGGATTTAACCCAGCAGCTCAACTTATTTAATTTTGAACAGCATATTAAAGATGAGCCGATTGTGGCATTAGTTGATACAATGGAGAAAAAATTTGGCAAAGGTGTTATTCAGCGCGGCGTTCGTGTGAAAAGGAAAAGCTATGCCTCGAATACAAGTTTTAGTAAAGACTTTTTAGAAGATCATCAGCAAAAATGAGCACATGCCACATAGCATTTGTGCTCTTTTTGTAATAGATGACCGAACTTTATGAGAATTGCTATCATTTGTGTGGAGAATGGGTAAAATAGCGTGCTATAATAGATAAGATTTATACTTAAAAGTTCGATTGGTGAAAGCTACTATTCGTTAGGGATGGGAAATAATCCTAGCGAGTAAAGATTCACTTTTTTGTATCAGGAGGATAAAATGAAGATTCATCCGCTACGATTTTTACGTATAATAGGTGTTCTTGATGGACTTTCACTTATTACATTATTATTTATTTCAATGCCACTAAAATATTTTGCAGATTTGCCGTTATTTGTGACTGTGAATGGTAGTATTCATGGGGGCATATTCATGCTATATGTAGTCGCTATTGCTATTGTACAGTTACGTATTCAATGGAGTGTTAGCTGGTCTTTACTTTCCGTATTCGTTGCCTTTATTCCATTTGGTAACTTTGTTTTGGACATGAAGCTGAAAAAAATGGAGAAAACAATGCGTGTGAAACCATTTCCTACACATTGGTTAGTTTATGCGATCATCTTCTTTTCGTTTTTTGATTTATTTGTACAATTACCTATTATGAGTACATATGCGTTATCTGTCGGTGCGTCAACCTTTATAGCAGGTATTGTTGTGGGGATGTATTCGTTTATGAATACATTTGGTAATATTTTTTCTGGTGTATTTACCGATAAAATTGGGGCATTTCGAATTTTAGTATTTGGTCTTATTACATCATCACTCTCCCTTTTATGCTACCAACTCGTGGATAGCCCAGAAATTTTGTTAGTTGTCCGCTGTATTCATGGCTTTAGCAGTGGCTTTATTACACCTGCTGCATTTACGTTGCTGGCCAATATTCGACGTGCAGAGGAGCAGGGTAGTGGTAGTGCCATTACAGGAGCATTTGTAGGAATTGCTGCCATCATTGGACCGGCATCCAGTGGTATTTTAGCAAGTAAAATTTCCGTACCAAATGTACTCAGTTTTGTAGCAGTGTATGGCATTATTTTATTAATTGGTTTGTTATTACTTTTGCGGAAATTTTCATTACCAAAACGTGTCAAGAAACAAGTGAAAGAAAAACTACAATGGAATATAGGAATTATGAAAGCTTATGGTGGGGCATTTTTCTTAATGTTTTCACAAGGAGTTTTAGCGTATTTACTGCCCATCCATATTCAGGATTTAGGATATAGTTCACGAATGTCGGGTACATTATTAAGCGTGTTTGGTATTGTGGCGGTGCTAATTTTCATTTTGCCTACCAACCGAATTTTTGATTTTATTAATGCGCAAGTTACATTATTGGTTGGGGTAGTGCTTCTGGCTTTTGCACAAATTGGTATTGGTCTTGCGGAAGAAATCATCTGGTTGTATGGGATGTTAGCGTTATATGGTGTAGGATTTGCGTTTTTATTCCCATCAATCAATGCGGTTTTAATTGAGGCTACTACCGAAAAAACGCGTGGTAAAGCATATGGCTATTTTTACGCATTTTTCTCAATCGGTGTGGTTGCAGGGTCTGCTATTTTAGGCATGCTAGACTTAATTGGGACGCCAGGATTTATTTTTACCGGCGCCATTTTATTAAGCTTTAGTCTGTTTGTATTCATTACATTAGTGACGACCAAAGTATCGCTGTTAAAAGTGCGTACATAAACGAAAGGGGGCACCATTCGATGTGGTAGCCCTCTTTTCGTATGATGAGAAATAATGTCACACCTAAAAATCTCCATCATTTGCGGAGAAAATACAAAATGATTGCTATAAATACATTGTTCGATACGTGGAGAATTGTTCGTGTTTGTAATGCAACGAAATGAATTGTCGTGTATACTAAACAAGGTGAAAATTAGACACGTTGAACAAACTGAAAGGACTTAGAATCATGGTTACGTTACATTTTGAAGTATTAGAACGTTGCAGTAAAGAAACAGAGGATACTATTACGGCTGAACAAAAAGCATTTGCAGCAACACCCATTTCTTATTTAAAGGAAAATCAAGGAGAATTTATTTATGTAGAATGCACGCAGTTTAACGATATTCGTGTCGATGCAGTAGCATTAGAATTTGATGATGCCTTTAATCTTTACACAGCATTATTTGGCTTAAAGCTGCAAAAGAAGCATAGCGAGGCGATTCGTAACTATTTAAAAGCGAATGTGAAATCCGTATTAGGCAGTAGCAGCGCGGCATTCTCTGGTCAAGAAGGCCTATGGGAATTAAATATTGCCGTAGACTGTATGGAAGGCTTTAAGGATTCCATGTCAATCGAGGAAGTATGTGAGTTATTGTATCAATTTGTTGCGCAATTATTAACGACAGTGGATCTATAAAATGCAATATTTATATAGCTTTGCTTGTCAAAAGGGCGAATATGAGCTTTCACGTTTAGAAATGCGCACATTTTTTAACTTTGATGTGGAAGGCAATGTTTTGATTAGCGAAAAGAAAATCGAACCAAGTCGTAGCCCGTATATGCGAAAGCGCTTAGATATTTGGGTACAGGGAACGACAATTGAGCAGCTTGTTGATGCTGCACAACAAATACAGCTTGGTGAGCGTTCATTTAAAATTCATGCTTTAAATAATAGTGAAGATGCGATTTTACCAAAGCTGTCACGTACGGTTCGTAACGAGATGATGAAAAAAATCGGCTACGCTATTCATGCTGAGCCAGATTTAGAGAATCCCGATGTGGTATTGGGCCTAGTGCTCTATGAAGGCATCTATTATTTAGGTGAGCTGGTGCAGGGCGAAGCAGTTTGGCTACACCATATGCAAAAGCCTGAAATGTATTCAACAGCACTCAGTACACGAGATGCACGAGCCATTGTTAATATTGCAGCTCCGTTTCCACAAGGCTTAAAAGTAATTGACCCGTGCTGTGGGATTGGTACCGTATTAGTTGAGGCGATGAGTATGGGCATATCTATTGAGGGACGAGACATCAATAAGCGAGTTGTTTGGGGATCGCGTATTAATTTACGACACTTCGGATTTGAGCCAAAAGTGGAAATTGGCCCAATTGAAGAAGCAAGTGAGGGTTATGATGTCGCTATTATCGATATGCCGTATAATTTATTTACGCATATATCGGAGGATTTACAGCAAAGCATAATTACCAATGCCCGACGTATTGCTAAGCGTGTCGTCATTGTAACAATCGAATCGATGGACGACAAAATTGCCAACGCTAATTTAACAATTATGGATCAGGCAATCGTAAAAAAAGGCACATTTGAACGCCATGTTTTAATATGTGAGTAATTAGGGAACACTTCATTCCAATGAGCGTTTGGATGAGGTGTTTTTCATTACATTGCATGAGTTGACATGAAATGAAATCCGTGTTATATTTATCTCGAATTAAAGATATTTGAAATCGGAATTAATGGGAAGGTAGGGGCAATGATGAGTCAATACGCACCACAATTAAAGGCTTTTACCGTGTTGCATCGCGCAACTAATGCTAGTCAAGAGGTTACTAAAAAACAAATTTTAACGAGTAACTTAAATTTAACTGAATTTGCTGTAATGGAGCTGCTCTATCATAAAGGCGAGCAACCTATTCAAATAATTGGTAAAAAGGTGCTAATCGCAAGCAGTAGTATTACGTATGTCGTCGATAAGCTTGAACAAAAAGGCTTTGTCCATCGAAAATCATGTGCAAATGACCGACGTGTAACCTATGCGGCACTCACAGATTTAGGGCATCAACAAATTAAAGCGATCTTTCCAGCACATGAGCAAAAAATTGCCGAAATTTTTGAGATTCTTTCAAACGAAGAACTCGAAATATTAACAGATTTGCTAAAACGAGTAGGACATCACGCAAGTCAAATTTAATTTTTTTACGTATATATCTCGAAATCGAGAAAAATTGGAGGAAATAATAATGAACCATATTAAAGGAATTCACCACGTAACAGCAATTACAAGCAGTGCAGAAAAGAATTATGAGTTTTTCACGTATGTATTAGGGATGCGTCTTGTGAAAAAAACAGTTAACCAAGATGATATTCAAACATATCATTTATTCTTTGCGGATGATAAGGGCTCAGCAGGAACAGATATGACATTCTTTGATTTCCCTGGCATTCCAAAAGGGGTACACGGAACAGATGAAATTTATAAAACAGCATTCCGCGTTCCAACAGATGCAGCGTTAGACTATTGGGTAAAACGTTTTGACCGCCTACAAGTTAAACATGACGGTATTCAAACACAATTTGGTAAGCAAACATTATCATTTGTAGACTTTGATGAGCAACAATATATGTTGATTTCAGATGAAAATAACAAAGGAATTGAATCCGGAACGCCTTGGCAAAACGGACCGATTCCATTAGAGTTTGCCATTACAGGCTTAGGTCCTGTGCATATCCGTATTTCGCGCTTTGATTATTTCAAAGAAGTGCTAGAAAAGGTAATGCTAATGCGTGAAGTGGCACAAGAAGGCCAATTACACTTATTTGAAGTAGGTGAAGGTGGTAATGGAGCTGCAGTAATTGTGGAAGAAAATACAGAGCTTGCGCAAGGTCGTCAAGGTTATGGTACAGTACACCATGCGGCATTCCGTGTTGAGGATACAGCCGTATTACACGAATGGATTGACCGAATGGAAAGCTTTGGCTTCGGTACATCGGGCTATGTCGACCGTTTCTTCTTTGAATCGTTATATGCACGTGTTGCACCAGGGATTTTATTTGAGTGGGCTACAGATGGGCCTGGATTTATGGGCGACGAGCCGTATGAAACAGCCGGCGAAATTTTATCATTACCGCCATTTTTAGAAGCAAAACGTGACTACATCGAAAGCGTTGTTCGCCCAATCGATACGGTGCGTTCAACAAAAACAATTGAAAAAGAATACGAGTAATTCAAAGACAGGAGTGGCTAGAGATGCATCACATTTTTAAACAAGGCGTTAAACAAAAGCCTGTACTCTTATTGTTACATGGGACAGGCGGTGACGAAAATAGCTTACTTGCATTAGCTGAAATGATCGATCCAGAAGCCTCTGTATTAAGTGTTCGCGGAAATGTGTTAGAGCATGGTATGCCAAGATTTTTCCGTCGCATTGCAGAGGGGGTATTCGATATGGAGGATTTAGCTGCGCGCACAGAAGAGCTCTATGAATTTTTAACTACCGCCGCTACAAAATATGGCTTTGATCACAATCAAATCATTGCCATTGGTTATTCAAATGGGGCGAATATTGCGGCAAACTTGCTATATGAATATAGCGATGCGTTAAAAGGCGCAATCTTACATCATCCTATGGTGCCGAATCGTCATGCTACGGTACCGGAGCAGCAAACAAACGTATTTATCGCTGCAGGGGTGAACGATCCAATGTGTCCGCAGCAAGAGGCGACAGATTTACAAACTATGCTTGTACAAGCAGGGGCCGATGTAACACTGGAATGGGAAACGAATGGTCACCAGCTAACAATGAGTGAAGTTCAAAAAGCAAAAGCTTGGTATGAACAATTATTTGTATAATATATTAGAGCTAATGCGGTTCATCCGTATTAGCTTTTTTTCGTAGCCACATTTATAATAAGAAGAAAGAATCGCTCCATTCAGGAGGCACAATACATATTCTCGTGATTGGAGGAAGTCAATGCAATTACATTTTTTGGGTACTGGTGCAGGGATGCCATCAAAGGACCGCAATACAAGTGCATTAGCAGTAAAGTTATTAGAAGAACGTGGCTCTATTTGGCTGTTTGATTGTGGTGAGGCTACACAGCACCAAATTTTACATACAACGATAAAACCACGAAAGATTGACAAAATTTTCATTACGCATCTTCATGGCGACCATATTTTTGGCTTACCCGGCTTTTTAAGTTCCCGCTCTTTTTTAGGTGGCGATGAATTGCTAACAATATATGGGCCAAAAGGGTTGCAACAATGGGTTGAGCTAACGTTGAAGTTATCCAAGACACATGTCACGTATCCGATTACATTTGTAGAAGTAGAAGAAGGGATTGTTTTTGAGGATTCCCAATTTATCGTTCATGCAATGCCGCTTGAACATGTGATTGAATGCTTCGGTTATCGTATCGAACAAAAACCATTACCGGGTGAACTACTAATCGACAAGGCCATTCAGCTCGGAGTGCCTAAAGGACCGTTATTAGGAAAGCTAAAGGCTGGCGATGATGTTATATTAGATGATGGATCAGTAGTCCTGAGTCAACAGGTTACGAGTGAACAAAAGCAAGGATTTACCTTGACCATTCTAGGGGATACGAAGTTTTGTCGTAATGCGATTACATTAGCAACGAACGCAGATATTGTTGTGCATGAAGCGACTTTTGACCATGCAACGATTGAGCTTGCGGCAAAGTACGGTCATGCAACAAATACCGAAGCGGCAAAAGTAGCGCAAATGGCAAATGCTAACTATTTAATCTTGAATCATATTAGTGCTCGCTTCTTAGCAAATGATTTAATTCCATTTTTAAAGCAAGCGCAGGAGCAATTCCCCCATACATTTATTGCTAATGATCAATCGCAATATGAATGGCGCCAACATCAATTACATGAGCTTTAACCAATAAAAACATACTAACATTAGTAGTACAAACCAAGGCCATGGTTTGTGCTACTATTTTTTATAGTAGAAGTGAAGGAAAGCCGAACAGCCCCTGGGATCATATCAGAATCCGTATTAAAAACCGGCTAACTTCACACCCTTATGTGAATCAGTTTAGTATGTTGGGTCCAAGAGATCGTGTATAAGAAAATGGAATCGATAAGGCAATGTGAAGACTTCTATGATTGGCTAAAAAGGAGAAATCTTAATGAAACATGTTGTGGCGTTAGATGTAAGTAAAGGAAAAAGTACCGTTGCGATTTATGATCAATATCGACAATGCGAGTTTGAAGGTGAACTCAATCATTCACGTATTGACTTTGAAAAATTGCATGAACAAATGAAGGAAATTAAAGTGCGAGATGGACAAGCTCCTGAAATTGTTTTCGAAGCAACAGGTGTTTACTCAAAACCAGTGGAAACATTTTTAATTGATTATGGCTATACATATTGTCGGATGAATCCACTTGAAGCGAACCTACAAATGGCTTCAATGCGCCGAAATAAAACAGATATTAGTGACGCGCATGAGCTAGCGAAAACCCATTTTAAAATGGAACGTGAGCCAACTTATGTACAAGATGATTATTATGAACAGATGCGTGGACTTACACGTTATTATGACGAGATGGATGAGGAAATCACATTATTAAAAAGCAGAATGCATGCGCTTTTACACCTTAGTTTTCCAGAGCTTGAACAATTGATCACACCACGTTCAGCGCTCTTTTTAAACATTGTTCAGTTGTATCCTCATCCAACTTTTTTATTAGCACATTCAAAAATGGTGATTAAAAATCGGTTAAAGGCCAATACACGAAAAAATTTGTCATTAGCACGTGCTGAGGAAAAAGCTGTGCTATTACTAGAGGCAGCTAGGAATAGTTATCCAGCGATTAAAGAGACCGATATTCGCTGCGATCAAATTCGTGATTACGCATCTCGTATATCCGATTTAGTGGAGAAAAAAGAATTACTTGTGAAACAAATGACGAAGATGTCGCAGGAACGTAATGAATATCAAGTGCTTCATTCAATTCCTGGTATTGGGGATACAACGGCCTGCCGAATCATTGGTGAACTAGGTGATATAAAACGCTTCAAAAACGCGAAACAATTGAATGCATATGTAGGGATTGATATTATGCGCTATCAGTCTGGTAACACACAGTATCGTGACCGCATTAATAAGCGGGGCAATAAAAAGTTGCGAAAAATCCTTTTCTTTATGATTCAGACAATGATTACATTACGAAAAAAGACAAGGAATCACCTTGTAGATTATTACGATAAATTAAAAACGCAACCTCAGAGGAAGCCTCACAAGGTCGCGATTATTGCTTGTATCAATAAGTTTCTGAAAATGGCTTTTCAGTTACTGACACAAAA
Source organism: Solibacillus sp. FSL R7-0668 (assembly GCF_038006205.1). Taxonomy (NCBI): domain Bacteria; kingdom Bacillati; phylum Bacillota; class Bacilli; order Caryophanales; family Caryophanaceae; genus Solibacillus; species Solibacillus sp. FSL R7-0668. The sequence continues at coordinate 1,730,711 of NZ_JBBOUU010000001.1, forward strand.
CATTCTGTACGATTATGAGTCCGCACTACCAGCTCAGAAATCGTAACTACAGTAAATTAACTATAGCATACAGACCTTTCGAAAAAAAGAACATTCGCTAGGTCTCTTTGGTATGCGCAATTTTTTTGTGAGGGTGGGGGTACCCCCACCCTCACAAAAAAATCTATCCAACATACAAATTATTTTCATAAAAACTATTGACTGGAGGTAAGAAGGGGCTGTCCCAAAAGTCATTGAAATGACTTTTGGTGGCAGCCCTATTTTAAATTTAAAAATAAGCACAAAAAAATCGTCCGTTATTGTAAAATGAAGTCACCACAACACCATTTACAGAGAGGACGATTTTTATGAGTAATCCTAAAACTACTAACCAAAATTATAACACTGAACAAACATCACTTCCACTCCAGCTTTCAGAAGAAACTACCGTTCCTAAAACAGGTCATTCCATTCCTACATTTATTCCTTATAACAATAAACAAGGGATTTCCCTTTTTGATATTCAAGACACGATTTCTACAAAACATATATCACGTGTAATTGACGAAATGATTGAACTGATAGATGACCAAGTCTTTTTCTCTCACTACAAAGGTGGCGGTCGTAGCTCTTTTCATCCAAAAATGATGACGAAAGTGATTCTCTACGGGTATTCACAAAAGGTGTACTCTTCTCGTGGGATTGAAAAATTGCTTCATGAGAATTTACCTGCAATGTGGTTGGCGGCAGGACAGAAACCAGACCATCGTACAATTAATCGTTTTCGTTCACATCAATTAAAAAATATGATGGATTCGCTATTTGAACAAATGATTCACCTTCTTATCGAACAAAACTATATTACAATGGAAAATTACTTTTTGGATGGCACAAAAATTGAAGCTGATGCCAATAAGTATTCTTTTGTATGGAAGAAATCGACTAAAAATTTTGAAGAGAAACTAAAAGAAAAGATTCGAGAAACCATTCTACATATTCAAGAAATAACAGAATCTGAATGCATACAATCTACTGTCGATAATTTGAAAGAAGACGCGACACCAGCACAATTAGAAACGATAGCGCAGGAATTAGAAGCACAAGTAAATGCCTTAACAGACGCAATTGAAGCTGAAGAAAATGTCACTGTACGTAAAGAAATCCGTTCACAGCGTAGTGTACTAAAGAAACCACTCAAATTAATTCGCGAAGATTTCCTCCCTCGCTTGGACAAATACAAAAAACAACATGAAATCTTTGGTGACCGTAATAGCTTTTCGAAAACAGATCATGACGCAACTTTTATGCGGATGAAAGATGATCACATGAAAAATGGGCAACTAAAAGCAGCTTACAATGTTCAAATGGCTACAGAAAATCAATTTATTTTATTTTACTCCATGCATCAACGTCCAACTGATACGCGCTGTTTTATTCCACACTTAGAGAAATTAGCAGCGTCTAGTTTGCCGATGCCGAAAACAGTCATAGCGGATGCTGGTTATGGAAGTGAAGAAAATTATCTTTATGCGATAGGTGACGAAATAGAACCTCGATTCGATTTTTTAATCCCATATGGCATGTATTTAAAAGAAAAATCACGTAGCTATAAAAAGAATATCAAGCATGCGAAAAATTGGGCTTACAACGAACAAGAAGATCATTTTATTTGTCCAAATGGGCAAAAAGTTACGTTTAAAAAATATCTAAATAAAAAAAATGCCTCAGGTTTTGAACAAAGTCTAAAAGTTTATGAATGTGAAGACTGTTCTGAATGTCCATTGAAGGCGCTCTGTACAAAAGCCAAAGGCAATCGCCAAGTACAATGGAATCCGATTTTTGAAGAAATGAAAGCAAAGGCAAAAGTAGCCCTTGAATGTGAAGAGAAATCACGAATCTACGCGCAACGTAAAATCGACGTAGAAAGTGTTTTTGGTCACATCAAGGGCAATCGGTCGTTCCGCAGATTTTTACTGCGGGGCATCGATAAGGTTTCCACAGAATTTGGGATAGTGGCATTGGCTCACAATCTCTTGAAAGTAGCGGGCATCCGCCAGCTACTTTCAAGAGATCTGGATAAAAACACAAAAACAGGTGTAGAAAAACGACTCGTTTTTCTACACCTGTTTATTTTAGGGACTTATTAGACAGCCCCTTTCTTACCTCCAGTCAATAGTTTTTATGAAAATAATTTGTATGTTGGATAGATTTTTTTGTGAGGGTGGGGGTACCCCCACCCTCACAAAAAAATTGCGCATACCAAAGAGACCTAGCGAATGTTCTTTTTTTCGAAAGGTCTGTATGCTATAGTTAATTTACTGTAGTTACGATTTCTGAGCTGGTAGTGCGGACTCATAATCGTACAGAATGTTTTGTGTCAGTAACTGAAAAGCCATTTTCAGAAACTTATTGATACAAGCAATAATCGCGACCTTGTGAGGCTTCCTCTGAGGTTGCGTTTTTAATTTATCGTAATAATCTACAAGGTGATTCCTTGTCTTTTTTCGTAATGTAATCATTGTCTGAATCATAAAGAAAAGGATTTTTCGCAACTTTTTATTGCCCCGCTTATTAATGCGGTCACGATACTGTGTGTTACCAGACTGATAGCGCATAATATCAATCCCTACATATGCATTCAATTGTTTCGCGTTTTTGAAGCGTTTTATATCACCTAGTTCACCAATGATTCGGCAGGCCGTTGTATCCCCAATACCAGGAATTGAATGAAGCACTTGATATTCATTACGTTCCTGCGACATCTTCGTCATTTGTTTCACAAGTAATTCTTTTTTCTCCACTAAATCGGATATACGAGATGCGTAATCACGAATTTGATCGCAGCGAATATCGGTCTCTTTAATCGCTGGATAACTATTCCTAGCTGCCTCTAGTAATAGCACAGCTTTTTCCTCAGCACGTGCTAATGACAAATTTTTTCGTGTATTGGCCTTTAACCGATTTTTAATCACCATTTTTGAATGTGCTAATAAAAAAGTTGGATGAGGATACAACTGAACAATGTTTAAAAAGAGCGCTGAACGTGGTGTGATCAATTGTTCAAGCTCTGGAAAACTAAGGTGTAAAAGCGCATGCATTCTGCTTTTTAATAATGTGATTTCCTCATCCATCTCGTCATAATAACGTGTAAGTCCACGCATCTGTTCATAATAATCATCTTGTACATAAGTTGGCTCACGTTCCATTTTAAAATGGGTTTTCGCTAGCTCATGCGCGTCACTAATATCTGTTTTATTTCGGCGCATTGAAGCCATTTGTAGGTTCGCTTCAAGTGGATTCATCCGACAATATGTATAGCCATAATCAATTAAAAATGTTTCCACTGGTTTTGAGTAAACACCTGTTGCTTCGAAAACAATTTCAGGAGCTTGTCCATCTCGCACTTTAATTTCCTTCATTTGTTCATGCAATTTTTCAAAGTCAATACGTGAATGATTGAGTTCACCTTCAAACTCGCATTGTCGATATTGATCATAAATCGCAACGGTACTTTTTCCTTTACTTACATCTAACGCCACAACATGTTTCATTAAGATTTCTCCTTTTTAGCCAATCATAGAAGTCTTCACATTGCCTTATCGATTCCATTTTCTTATACACGATCTCTTGGACCCAACATACTAAACTGATTCACATAAGGGTGTGAAGTTAGCCGGTTTTTAATACGGATTCTGATATGATCCCAGGGGCTGTTCGGCTTTCCTTCACTTCTACTATAAAAAATAGTAGCACAAACCATGGCCTTGGTTTGTACTACTAATGTTAGTATGTTTTTCTTTTATTGAAATGAAAAATTTGTTTATTTTAACTAATGTTGTTATATCATTTTATTCAATAATTATCCTTGAAAATGAGTTGATTTATACTGAATTTTTTGTGACAAATATCCCTGTTTTTGTGTGACTTATCGAAATAACTAATCGAAAAGGCTTAAATCAATCTTGGAAATAAAGTACAATTATAGTAATAAATATACTATATAGGGGAAATCAATATGTTGAAGTCAATGAAATGGAAAATGATGATACCGATTTTAATGGGTGTCGTACTGTTAATCGGGGGTTTTGCAGCTTATATATATCAAACGACGATGGATAGTATACATAAGCAAGGGGAGGCATTGGTAGAATCCGTTAAACTTGGGCTAGAAGGTGCCATTTTATCACGTGAAGTATCCGAAGAAATTATGGAAACAGAAATGATTGCACAATCGATATTAATTTCTTGGATTATCGAAAATGGGGGAACTCATGAGGATTTAAAGGTATTAGCAGAGCGTGGAGGAATGGACGAAATATGGAGCACGGATGCACAAGGAAATACAAAGCTAACCTCAATAGCACCTTCCGTTGATTTTAATTTTGGCTCAGATCCAAATGGACAAGCCTATGAGTATATGCAATTATTAAAAAACTCGGTAGACGCGATTACACAACCCGCCCAAATCCGTGATGTTGATGGAGAATTTTATAAATTTGTTGGGACAGGCTCTTGGAATCCAGCAAACCCTAAAATTATTCAAGTTGCACGAAATGGTCAGCGTCTTTTAGATTTAGAAGCCCAAATTGGGAAAGAATTTTATATGAATGAATTGCATAACTACTTGAATGATACGGTATTATACGCATCGGTTTTGACACAAAACGGTGATGTGTTAGCAAAAACAGAAGATGCAGAAGTCCACTTTGATTTAGCAGACTTTAATGGTGCAGATATGGCATCGCAATCGACCTCATATAAAGGGGAAAAGGCGATGAATTATCTTGTGCCTTTATCAGATGGCAATATTTTAGCAATTACCATTTCAAATAAAGTATTATCTTCTATTTTAATCGCAACGATTATTGCGGCGATTGTGGCTGTGGCAATTGTCATGGGGATTACAGACTTTACGATATCAAAACAAATTCGTCGGATTAAGAGTGTACGTGATTCTTTAGACGACATTAGTAAGGGGGAAGCAGATTTAACGAAGCGTATTGAATTACAATCGCGTGACGAAATTGGCCAGCTTGTGACAGCATCCAATGCCGTAATGGATAATTTTCAAAAGATTATGCTAGAGCTAAAGGAGCGTTCTGAAACTGTTCACAGCACTTCGACGCAAATTCAAAGCTATTCGTCCGCAACGTCGATGGCTTCACTAGAAATTCAATGTGAATCTGTAGGTGTATCAGATGATTCAAAAGTTCAATTACGAAATATTGAGGAAAGTTCCTTAGCAATGGATGAGCTAGCCCGCAGTATTCAGCATGTAACAGAGTCTATTATGGAAATTTCAAGCCACGCAAATATGACGGAGCAAAATGCCCTAGCCGGTTCTAATGTCATGAATGAGCTGATGAAGGAGCTACAGCATTTACATGAAGAAACTAAAACATCCGTTGAACGAACACAGCAATTAGTGAATTTATCCGATAAAATTGGCGAGTTTACAAATGTTATCACGGGAATTTCTGACCAGACGAATTTATTAGCATTAAATGCCTCGATTGAAGCAGCTCGTGCAGGTGAAGCTGGGAAGGGCTTTGCGGTGGTTGCGGAGGAAGTTCGAAAATTAGCTGAAGAATCCAAGGTGGCAGCAGATCGTATTGCCCATGTTGTGTCAAGCGTACAAGACGAAACCGAACATATCGTGACAGCGATTTCGACGACAGCCAATGTATTAGAAGAGGGACGGAAAATCGCTGATTTAGCCCATTCCTCATTTGGCGGCATTGTTGATGGTATTAAGCAAATAGCGGGTCAAGTGGATATTGTGTCAAGCTCCTCAGAGGAAATGGCCGCAAGTACAGAAGAAATCGCTGCTTCGTTTGATGATGTTGCACTATTATCCAAGCAAACTACCGGTCGTGTTGAAAATGTAGCGAACTTTGCGACCGAGCAAGTAAACGCGATGACGCAATTAAATCGCTCCGTAGAAACATTATTCGAGGTTTCAACTGAGCTACAAGAAATAACAGGACGCTATAAGCTATCATAAAACTTATCCTGATAGAGGTGCTTCTATATGGAAGTGCTTCTATTTTTCTGTTAGAAAATTATAGTAATATCGCGTAAATTTGCGTTATAATGAGTAAAAGGGGGATGGGGTATGCAACAACCAACGATTACACCAAAGCTTTTGCGATTACTGGTGATTTTTCCAAATGTGATGAGCTATATTTTATTATTTGGCGTAGTTATTTATATACGTACGAATTTAGAATTTTTAAAGGCTACAGAGAGCTTAACATTTTGGCTAGTAATTGCTGCATTGCTTGGTCCTATTTCAATTTATACTACATATAGCATTGTCAAACGCATTCGCAATGGCTCGTTATAAAAAGAAGGCTTCATTCACTAATACATGTGAGTGAAGCCTTCTTTTTTACTCTCCACGCGCTAATTCACGTGAACGATTTTCTGCACTACGAATGCAGTTGGCAATGGCATCTTTAAACGCCATCGCATCTAACGCTTTGATCCCCGCTTCAGTTGTACCACCTGGGCTCGTTACTTTTTTGCGTAATACTTCAGGTTCTTCATTGACCGATTTGAGCATTTCTGCTGAGCCTGCAATCGTTTGTACCATTAGTTCCCGGACAATTTCCTTGGTTAAGCCAAATTCTGTACCGACACGTTCGAAGGCTTCGATTAGATAATACAAGTAAGCAGGGCCACTGCCAGAGAGGGCGGTAACCGCATGTAATTTATCTTCCTCGACTTCAATAACAATGCCGACCGCCTCCAGCATTTGAATATAAAGCGCATGCTGTGCATCGTTGACAAGTTGATTAAAGGCAATTCCAGAGGCGGACATTCCAATTGTTGCAGATGTATTCGGCATAACACGGGCAATTGGACGCGCACCTAGATGATCCTCGATGGTCGCAATGCTTATGCCCGCTAAAACAGAAAGAACAGCAACGTCCGGCTCAATATATGGTCGAATGGCATCCATCGCAAGACGCGCATCTTTTGGTTTCATCGCCAAAATGATTAAATCTGCATCTAATAATTGTTCATAGCCTTCTAATTGCTGAACACCGTATTTAGATGCTAATTCTTGTAAACGCTGTTGATTCGAACGATTAGATATATAAATAGACTCAGATGTAATGACCTTATTTTCTACCCAACCATGAATTAGTGCTTCGGCAATGGAACCCGCACCGATAAAAACAATTTTTTGCATACTATTTCCTCCACTCTTTTTTCCAAAATAAAAAGCGCTCTCGTCCTAGATCAAGGACGAAAACGCTACAAGTTTCCGCGGTACCACCTAAATTCACACGTAAAGTGTGCTGCTTTAACCTTCTTATCGCGAAGGGGACGGTTATGTTGTCATAACAGCTCAAAAGGAGGTTCGATTATTATAGCGGGCTATGCCGATTTCAGCAAAGACGGCACTCTCTTGCAACCATAAAATAATGTACTTAGCTTTCTCATTGCTTGTAAATTTAGAATTATCAAAATTATAGTTATGTAATGAAAAACTGTCAAGGGATGACGTGACGAAACAAGAAAAAAGGTGTAGAATAAATGAATATTCATTCATTAGTGAGCAGTTCGAGGGGGATTATGAGATGGAAGTACACAAACTGGTTATTCCAACACCATATGCGGTGGGAGATGTAAATGCTTTTTTAGTAAAGGGAGATGCCCTAACGCTATTTGATGCAGGTCCAAAAACTGAAGAAGCATACGAAGCAATTAAGTGGGGGCTGCGCGGTGCAGGCTATGAAATGAAGGATGTCGAGCAAGTGGTTTTGACACATCACCACCCGGATCATGCAGGCTGGGTAGATGCCTTTGTTGGGGCAGAAATTTTAGGGCATCGCTATGTGGATTATTGGATGCGCAAAACACAAGAGTTTTTCTCCTATTACGACCGCTTTTTTACAAAGCATTTGCTTGAGCAGGGAGTGCCGGAAAAATATATTCCACGCATTTTAAAGGTAAAGGGCGAGGTAGAACTTTTTGGGTCAACCCCACTGACGCAATTTTTACAAGAAGGGGATGAAGTACCGGGACATCCGGGCTTAAAAGTCTATGAAACACTGGGCCATGCGCAAAGTCATTTAATTTTTATCGATGAAAATACGCGCGACTGTATTGGGGGCGATCTGTTATTAGAGCGGACATCGTCAAATCCATTAGTGGAGCCACCCGTAGACCTTACAATGGAGCGACCAAAATCATTACTTCAATATAATGCTTCATTAAAGAGATTACAAGAATTAGAAGTTTCAAAGGTTTATACGGGGCATGGCGGAGAGGTGACGAATATTGTTCCGTTAATTGATGAGCGCCTAGAAAAGCAAAAGCAACGCGCATTAAAGGTACGTGAAATGATTGAACAGCCGAAAACAAACTTTGAAGCAACGACGCAACTTTTTGAACGAATTTATCAGCAGCAGCTAGGGCTGACACTTTCAGAAACACTTGGTCAAATGGATTATTTAGTGGATGAAGGGTTAGCTGAAGTTGAACTTCGCGACGGTGTTTACTATTATAAAAAGGCATAAAAAAAGCGTGTTGAGCCCTCACTCAACACGTTTTTTTAAATTATTTTGCTGTTGGAATTTGTAATGCCATTGCAGCGCCAAAGAATTCGTAATGAATATTTTCAGAAGGGACATTTAATTCAACTAAGTTTGCAATAACTGCTTCCATGAAGGCGATTGGCCCACATACATACACTTCTGCGTCTTCTTCTAATAATGATGCAATTTGCTCTTTTGTTACATAGCCTTCTGTTTCACTAAATACAGCTGTGTAAGTTCCGCCTAAAGCATCCACCTTTTCTTCGATTGTTTCTGTGAATGCTGCCACATTGCGATTGCGAGCACATTGAAGGAATGAAGCTTTACGCCCTTCGATAGATTGTAGCATGCTTTGTAAAGGTGTTACACCAACACCACCAGCGATAAATAATACAGGGCGATTATTATCTGCTAATGTGAAGACACCAGCTGGGGCACTTAATTGTACTTTTGTGCCAACTTCCGAATCGTGTAAGTAATTTGAAACTACTCCGTTTGGTGTCGCATCGTTTTCACGTTTAACAGAAATGCGGAAATAATCTTCCGTTCCTTCTGTTACTGTGTATTGACGGTTCATTAAATATTCTTGTCCAGGTACTTGAACGCGAATCGAAATATATTGACCTGCAGAGAACTCCGGTAATTTCAAACCATCAGCTGCTTTTAAGTAGAATGATTTGACGATATCGCTTTCTTCCTCGATTTTTGCGATTTCGAAATCTTTGAATAAGCGCCATCCACCTTTATTTTCAGTAGCTTTGTATAAGTCTTCTTCTACAGAGATGAAGACTTCAGCGATTACACCATATGCTTGAGCCCAAGCATCGATAATTTCGTCCGTTGCAGCATCACCTAATACTTCTTTAATCGCACCTAATAAGTATTTACCAACAATTGGGTAGTGCTCTGGTAAAATACCTAAGCTTACGTGTTTGTGTGCAATTTGTACAACAGCTGGTACGATTGCTTCTAAGTTTTCAATGTGAACGGCAGCAGCGTAAACTGTGTTTGCTAAAGCTGTTTGTTGGCGATCTTTCTTTTGGTTCGTATGGTTAAAAATGTTTAGTAATTGTGGGTTATCAGTAAAAAGGTTTTTATAAAACGTTTTAGTAATCGCTAATCCGTGTACTTCTAATACAGGTACAGTAGCTTTGATTGTGTCAATTGTTTGTTTTGTTAACATAAGGAGTTCCACCCTTCTTTTTGTAAGAACCTATTGTGTGTTCTTTGTGATTACAATATACTGCTACGAAATCTTTAAAGCAATATGAAAAATACATCTTTAACAAAATTGTCACAAACCTATATTTAAAATACATCTTTAAAAATCAGTCAGAATTCTCGACCTATTGTGAGAAAATGTTATACTAATATGTAGAAAGTTGGTGAAAACCGTGCGCTTAACCGTATATACAGACTATTCTTTACGTACGCTCTTATATTTAGGGGTGCGTGGTCAGGACCATTTAGCAACGATTCAAGAGATAGCAGACGCCTATCAAATTTCAAAAAACCATTTAATGAAAGTTACGTATGATTTAGGGCAACACGGATATATCGAAACGATTCGAGGTCGTGGCGGTGGGATTCGCTTAGCTATGGACCCTAAAGATATTAATATTGGCGAGGTTGTGCGTAAAACCGAGGAAGACTTCCATATTGTTGAATGCTTCAATCCAGAAAGTAATTTATGTAAAATTTCGGCGGAATGTCAACTGAAATTTGCACTTAATCAAGCATTAAAGGCATACTTTGCTGTCTTAGATTCTTATACATTAGCGGATGTATTGGCTTCAAAAGACGCATTAACTGAATTATTTGGGATCACAAGAAACTAGAGCATGTAGATGTATCTAGTTTTTGTTTTGTAGATGAAAAAAATAACGGATAAGTACGAGAGGTATATTATGAAGAAAACGATATTTATTTCAGGTGCAACAAGTGGCATTGGACGAAAAATGACCGAAATGCTGATTGAACAAGGCCATACCGTATATGCAACGGGAAGAAATGAAGTGGCAATAAAGGCATTAAAGCAATTAGGGGCGATTGCGATTAAGGGAGATATGCGCAGCCGTGACGATATTGATCGCATTACAGCACAGCTTCCACTATTAGATGTAGCAATTATTAATGCGGGACTCGGTTATTTTGAAAATGCCTATGATCTCACTGACGATGAAGTGGATCAAATGCTCGAGGTCAATGTACGTGCACCGATTTATTTGGTAAAGCGTATTGCACCGACTATGATACAAAAGCAAAATGGTCACTTTATTTTTATCGGTTCACAGGCGGGGAAGGTGGCAACGAAAAAGGCAAGTGTCTATGCGGCAAGTAAGCATGCGATTACTGGCTTTGTAAATGGGCTACGTTTGGAGCTTGCTGAACACAAAATTGCGGTAACGGGTATATACCCAGGACCGATTGATACACCCTTTATTCAAAAGGCAGATGCGACAAATGCTTATCGAAATGCGATTCAAAAATTTCTAATTTCACCCGAAAAGGTTGCTGCAGAAGTAGTACGAGCGATTGAAAAACGTCCACGTGAGGTAAATCTACCTCGAATTATGGGCCTCTCAAGTAAACTGTATGCCGTTGCACCATCCGTAGTAGAATTTGTAGGTAAAGGATTTTTCAATAAAAAATAACTACCAACTTTTAGAAAACTATTCGTTTCGATGTATATATAATAGAAAAACTAAAAAGTATTTAAACTACACGAGCCTGCATGTAAATGAATAAATCTCTAGAAACCTTCCATTATCATAGTTATGTTGATGGGAGGCTTTCTTTTGGAATAGAGTGCTTTCATTTAGCATGAAAGCTATTAATAAAATATACAATATTTTTGTATGAAGATAATTAGCATTATTCAACAAATAATAGCAAAAGTTAGTGTAAACGAGTGAAGATTAAATGGTAAGCTATATTTGTTTTTCGAACCCTCTAAAAAGTCTAAAATTTTATAAAAATACAGTTGCGTTTATGATTATTACATGATACTATCTTTGTATAAACTTTTATTAAATTGTATAAACATACATCATTTTGGAGGCAATTATCATGGCAAACAAGAAAGTCGTATTAGCATATTCAGGTGGTCTAGATACATCAGTAGCAATTCCTTGGTTAAAGGAGCAAGGTTGGGACGTAATCGCAGTATGTCTTGACGTAGGTGAAGGAAAAGATTTAGAGTTCATTAAAAACAAAGCGCTTCAAGTAGGTGCTATTGAATCATATATGATTGATGCAAAAGATGAGTTCGCTGAGGACTATGCATTAATCTCATTACAAGGTCACACTTGGTACGAGCAAAAGTACCCATTAGTATCTGCATTATCTCGTCCGTTAATTTCGAAAAAATTAGTTGAAATCGCAACAGAAACAAATGCCGATGCTGTAGCTCACGGCTGTACAGGTAAAGGGAATGACCAAGTACGTTTCGAAGTTTCGATTAAAGCATTAAACCCAGATTTAGAGGTGTTAGCTCCTGTACGTGAGTGGGGCTGGAGCCGTGATGAAGAAATCGAATATGCACAAAAGCATGGTGTGCCAATTCCTGCAACACTTGACTCACCATTCTCAATTGACCAAAACTTATGGGGTCGTGCAAACGAAGCGGGTGTAATGGAAGACCCTTGGGTAGCACCACCAGAAGAAGCTTATGGATTAACAGTTGCACTTGAAAATACACCAGATACTGCGGAAATCGTAGAAATCGAATTCGTAGCGGGTAAACCAGTAGCATTAAATGGTCAAGAAATGAAGCTAGCGGATTTAATTCAAGAATTAAACAAGGTAGCAGGTGCACACGGTATTGGCCGTATTGACCACGTAGAAAACCGTTTAGTTGGGATTAAATCTCGTGAAGTATACGAAATTCCTGGCGCAAAAGTATTATTAACAGCGCATAAAGAATTAGAGGATATTACATTAGTAAAAGAACTGGCTCATTTTAAGCCAATTATCGAGCATAAATTATCTGAAATCATTTATAACGGTCTTTGGTTCAACCCAATCCGTACTGCTTTAGAAGCATTCTTAAAAGAAACTCAAAAGTATGTAAATGGTACAGTGCGTGTGAAACTTTATAAAGGTCACGCAATCGTGGAAGGACGTAAATCTGATAACTCTTTATATTCTGAGGAATTAGCAACTTACTCTAAACACGATCAGTTCAACCATGCTTCAGCTGTAGGCTTCATCGAGTTATGGGGTATGCCAACAGTGGTTGCTTCAGAAGTAGCAAAAAATACAAAATTACCATCTGAAATTAAATAAAGTAATACAAGAGAGCGATTCGGAGCCCGAGTCGCTTCTTCTTTTAACTGAAAATAGGATAAGAGCTGTTAGGAGAGAACAACTATGGCAAAATTATGGGGCGGACGTTTCCAAAAGTCAGCAGAGGCATGGGTCGATGAATTCGGCGCATCGATCGGCTTTGACCAACAATTAGTATTAGAAGATATCGAAGGTTCAGTAGCACACGTGACAATGCTTGGTGCACAAAGCATTTTACCAGCAGAGGACGTTGCGAAAATTTTAGAAGGCTTAGCACAATTAAAGGTGAAGGCTGAAGCTGGCGAGCTTGAATTTACAGTAGCCAATGAGGATATTCACTTAAACTTAGAAAAAATGTTAATCGATTTAATCGGACCAGTTGGAGGTAAATTACATACAGGCCGTTCACGTAATGACCAAGTAGCAACAGATATGCATTTGTTCTTAAAAAAACGTGTGCCTGAAGTAGTCGGGTTAATCGAAAACTTCCAAAATACCATTATTACGCAAGCAGAGCAACATATTGAGACAATTGCACCAGGCTATACCCATTTACAGCGTGCGCAGCCAATTAGTTTTGCGCATCATTTAATGGTGTATTTCTGGCAATTACAGCGCGATAAAGAGCGTTTTAATGAGTCGATGAAGCGTGTGGATATTTTACCATTAGGTGCTGGGGCGATGGCTGGGACAACTTTCCCGATTGATCGTTTAAAATCAGCAGAGCTTCTTGGTTTTGCAGATGTCTATGCCAATTCAATGGACGCGGTAAGTGACCGTGATTTTATCGTTGAATTTTTATCAAATTCGGCATTATTAATGACCCATTTATCTCGTTTTGCTGAGGAAATTATTCTTTGGTCTACAGATGAATTTAAATTTATCGAGCTGGACGATGCCTTTTCTACAGGTTCATCGATCATGCCACAAAAGAAAAATCCAGATATGGCCGAGTTAATTCGTGGGAAAGCAGGACGTGCATTCGGTAATTTAGTAGGCTTACTAACGGTATTAAAAGGGACACCACTTACGTATAACAAAGACATGCAAGAAGATAAGGAAGGCATGTTTGATACGATGGAAACCGTACTGGGCTCATTAAAAATCTTTGAAGGTATGGTGCGCACAATGACGATCAACAAACCTCGTCTGCATAGCGCGGTGCATTCAGACTTCTCAAATGCGACGGAATTAGCCGATTATCTAGCAACAAAAGGGATGCCATTCCGTGAAGCACATGAAGTAACAGGGAAGTTAGTATTTACATGTATTCAACAGGGGATTTACTTATTAGATTTACCTTTAGAAGAAATGCAAAAAGAATCAGTACTTATTGAAGAAGACATCTATGCCGTTTTAGCACCAGAAGCTGCGGTTAGTCGTCGAAATTCTTTAGGTGGAACGGGCTTTGAGCAAGTGAAAATTCAAATTGAAAAAGCAAAAAGTTTATTAGTGTAATGACCTGAGGTGTTCAACGGCTTTGTTGAGCATCTTTTTTATTTTCCTATTTTTGGACTTAAGAGTATAATAGGAAAAAAATAATAGAAAGGTGTCCTTTTTATGAAGAATGTAAAATCGTCTCAATCGTGGGCAATTACATTATTCGCTATTGGTGTGTTTATGGCGGCACTGGATAACGGCATTATTAGTGCGGCTTTAACGACTATTAATAGCTCTTTTGGTGTATCTCCAAACTGGGGTGCATGGGGTGTCACGATTTATACGCTCGGTTTAGCAATCAGTGTACCAATTGTAGGGAAGCTATCGGACCGTTATGGACGTAAAAAATTATTTATCGTTGAAATTGCTTTGTTTGGTATCGGCTCTCTATTAGTAGCACTGAGTCCGAATTTTACCTTTTATTTAATTGCTCGCTTCATTCAATCGATGGGCGGGGGTGGTATTTTTATCATCGGTACCTCTTATGTTGTCAGTACGTTACCTGCCGAAAAGCAAGGAAAGGCGCTTGGCATGCTTGGTGGAATGAACGGGATGGCCGCTGTGCTTGGACCAAATGTAGGGAGTCTGATATTGGATTTCACTGGTAGCTGGCATTGGTTATTTTTAATTAATGTGCCGATTGCCATTATCTTAGTCCTTTTAGGGATAACAAAATTACAAGAAACAACCGATCCAACACCAGGTCAGCTTGATATGACAGGAACGGTCCTTCTTTCAATCGCGATTTTAGGCATTATGTATGGCTTAACAAATATTGAGGGTGTGACCTTCTTTGAGTCACTTCTTGCAACGAATGTCTATCCGTTCATATTAACAGGCTTAGCAATACTGGTTGGTCTTTACTTTTATGAAACGCGGTTGGAGCGAAACGGGGGAGACCCGATTTTACCCGTTTCATTAATGCGTCAGCCGACGTATTTAATCACGCTAGTACTAGGCTTTTTATCTGGAGGTATGCTGACAGGGATGATCTTTATTCCAGCATTTACGGAGCAAGTTCTTGGCATATCCGCTACGCACTCGGGTTATTGGATGACGCCACTTGCATTGGCTGCAGGAGTAGGGGCGGGTTTAGGCGGAGTGCTTGTTGATAAGCGTGGTCCAATTTTAGCGGTCGTTTTTGCAGGGTTAGTTGCGGGAATTGGTTTTTATTTATTCCCAGCTTGGGTCGAGGTAAAATGGCAATTCATCATTGCTTCAGTTGTTGCAGGAATTGGGATGGGGGTACTTTTAGGGGCACCTTTGAATATTTTAGCAACAGAAAAACTACAGGAAAACAAAGGTACTGCCTTAGCATCGTTATCACTCATTCGAACGATTGGGATGACATTAGCGCCAACGATTTATGCAGGATTCATTGCACGTGGTTTTATTGAATTACCGAGCCTATTTAAATCGGATTTCCCAACGATTTTACAAAATAATGTGCAAGCTGCGGAGTTATCCCAACAAGCAACTGTCGAACTTGCTGCGATTGGTCAGCAATTTGCAGCAGGTGGGGACTATTCACAGCAACAAATGATGGAGGCTGTCCAAACGATTCAAGATCCTACATTAAAAGAAGTTGTGTTAATTTCAGTCAATGAAGTAACGCAATTAGCCGCACAAAATGGATATAGTGGATTATTTACAACAGCTGCCCTAATTGGACTTTGTGTTTTAATCATTGGAATAATGTTAAAGCCAATTCGAAATAAAGAGTGGCAATAAAAATTTATTGTTTATTTCAGCTATTATTGGGTATTTTATATTTATGCTCATGCAAATTGTATGGGTGTTAAGTCTCTCCCCCAACAGTAGACTGGAAAAATGCCCTTTTGCGCATAAAAGGGCATTTTTTGTTTAGATTGTGAACTTCTTTACGGTACTAGCTAAATGATTACTCAGTAAATTGAGTTGTTCGCTTTCTTCTGCTACTAATTGAATGGAAGCAAGCTGCTCGTCACTTGAAGCGCTAACTTCCTCACAAGTTGCTGCAATCGCCTGAGAATTGGATGCTAATTCTTCAATTGTATGAATGACATCTTCCTTGCTGTGCATCATCGCGGTAATTTCAATAGCGAGGGAGTCAAATGTGTGTTCAATCTCTTGCATACTGTTCGAAATATCAGAGAAGGTTTGCTTTGTATTCGTAACGACAGTGCCCTGTGTTGCGACTGATTTTTCTATTTCGTGCATTTGCTGTGAAATGGTGCTTGATTCTTGCTGTAATGTCGTAATCGTTGTATGTACTTGCTCTGTTGCGACAGCTGTTTGCTCGGCTAATTTACGTACTTCCTCGGCTACAATAGCGAAGCCCTTCCCATGCTCACCTGCACGAGCAGCTTCAATAGATGCATTTAACGCAAGTAAATTGGTTTGATCGGAAATAGCGCTAATTGTATCGATTACTTCTGTAATGCTTGAAATCTTTTGTTCTAAGCTTGAAATGACCTGTTCCATTAGTTGGAAATTTGATTGGGAATGCTCAAAGCTACTTAATAGCTCTTGCATATTATGTTGGCCATCTTCATTGAGTTCACTAGCTTGCTTTGTTACAGCGTGTAGTTCCGTTGTTTGCTGTTCAAGTGAATTAATGTGATTTCCTAATTCGTTTGTTTGGTTTGTCACTTCTTCACTTTGCTCAGAAGCCTCATTTGTGCTTGCGGCAATTTCTGCTACGGCCTCAGAAACGAGGATACTTGAAGCATTTGTTTCTTCTGCCATCGCACTTAAATGCTGTGAGCGCTGTTCCACTTGAGTAGAGGATTGTTGCACGACTTGTACAATCTCCTTCATTTCATCAATCATTCGATTAAAATTATTCGCAAGCTGACCAATTTCGTCCTTGGATTGTAAATTTATTTTGGCTGTTAAATCGCCGTTTGCTACGCGTTCCATTAATAGGCCAAGTGTTTGCAACGGCTTTAGCATTTTTGAAATAACAACTAGTAATACGACAAACATCACAGCGATAATGATAATTGTAATAATGAAGATGACTTTTTGAATACTGCTCGCTGTTTCGTTTAATTTTTGTTCTGTATACATTGCACCAATATTCCAGCCGATTTCAGGAATTTTACTATATACAATAATATGGTCTACATCCTCAATGAGTGAATTTACAAAACCTGAATTGCTTGAAGCTTGCAATACTTTTGAAATGGCATCTTGATCTTTAATATTTTCTCCTGCATAGGTAGGGTGAACGATTGCCATGCCCTCGTTGTCAATAATAACAGGTATCCCTTCGTAGCCTAATTCAATAGTAGCGACCATTGACGTTAAATTATCCAACAATATATCTACACCAAGCACCCCAATAATGTTGTTGCCATCTTGAACGGTAACTGAACCGGTGATGGTTGAGTTGCCAGTAGCTTTATCAATATAGGGTGATGTCCACTGCACCTTACCGGGATTGTTCATACTTTTGATATACCATGAGCGTGTTGTTGCATCGATATCTTGGATTCCATCAAAATGTGGTTCAATGGTGATCATATTTTCATCTGCGAAATAAATGGATGAGGCTTCGGGGAAACTAGCGATAAAATTAGATAATTGCTTTCGATAGTGATTATCCGCTTCCTCATTAAAAGTGCGGTCTGCTTGCGCAAATGTTTTGGCATCGTCAGAGAGTGCCATATTTTGTAATGATTGTTCATAGCCTTGTAAAAAAGAATTCATCGTTTGTGAAACTTGTTTTACTACTGCCTCACTTTGTCCGACAACTGCCTCGACTGTTTTGTCTTTAATCATCATCGAACTAACCGAAGCTAATGAACCAATCCCGACAATGACAATCAGCACAACAATACTAATAATTCGCCATCGGATGGATGATCTCATGGAAAATAACCTCCTAGAATGTATAATTGATATTTCAGAATAATAGTATAATAATACTACTCTTTCTTTGGGTTTACAATTTTTGTTCTTTTTGTTTATTAATCCTGTAAATTATTCGTAAAAACACGATAAATTACGTATAATTTGTGGTAGGTAAAATGAAACCTTTTAGCGGCTTATTCGTAAGATAAATTAGTACAATGATCGGGGGAAATAGATATGTCAGAAAATCCATTATTCGAAGACTTAGATAAACGAAATCAACAGACACAAACAACGGATATCGTTCCACAACAAGTAAAGCCACTTGTGTCAGAACAAGAGCTTTCACAAATTCGTCAACGCCAAGAGCAGCTAAAGCAGCAACCACAAGTCCAAACCCTTGCACAAAAAATCGACGTCAAAAATCAAATTGCTGTATTAGAGTTCGGGAAGGAAACGGCGCAGGGCATTTCTACGTTTTCAGACCGCATGCTAGCAACAATCAAACAAAGCAATCTTGAAAAATCGACAACGCTTTTAAATAATTTAAATAAAATTATGGATCGTTTTGACCCTCAGGATTTCCAAGAAGAAGAGAAAAAAGGATTCTTAAAAAGATTATTCTCAAAAAGTAAAGAGCAGTTAGAGCGTATTTTATCTAAATACGATTCCATGAATAAAGAAGTAGATGCAGTTTACACCGAAATTCAAAAATACGAAATTGAAATGAAGCAAAATACTGTGCAACTAGAACAAATGTATGATGAAAACTTAAATTACTTCCATTCTTTAAGTGAACATGTCGCAGCAATTGATTTAAAAGTAGGAGAATTACGCCAACAACTGCCTGTCCTAAATGCCAAAGCCGAAACAGGTGATCAAGAAGCGATTATGGAGCTTGAAACGATTAGACGTGGAATCGAGCTATTAGAGCAGCGTGGCTACGACTTAGAAATGGCCCAGCAAGTATCATTCCAATCAGCACCGCAAATTCGCTTGATGCAGCAGGGGAATAACCACTTAATCGGTAAAATCAATTCAGCATTCGTTACAACCATTCCTATATTCAAACAGGGGTTAATTCATGCTGTCACAATACAGCGTCAAAAGCTCGTGTCGGATTCAATGGCTGAATTAGACCGCCGTACAAATGAAATGCTTGTTCGCAATGCTGAAAACGTCCGTCAAAATTCGGTCAATATCGCGCGTCAGGCTGGTAGCCCAAGCATCAAGGTTGAAACAATCGAAACAACTTGGAAAACGATTATGGCGGGAATTGAAGAGACAAAACAAATTCAGGCTGAAACGGTTCGTAATCGTGAAGAAGGCCGCAAACGTATTGAACAACTGCAATTAGAATATGAAAAATTAAAAAAAATGTAAGAAACACCGCTACACGAGCCATTTTCGTGGAGCGGTTTTTTTCGTATAGCTAGTTGTTAAATGATTTGCAATTACCTTTTTAATCGTTTATGATTATATCATAGTAAACAAATAGGGATTGAAAGAAAAGGTTGTGAACGTTTTGGCAAACTTATATGAACATACAAAAAAATATTTAATAAAAGCAAATGCCCTTCCATCATTAGTAACGATGACGGCACAAGAGGCAAGAGAAATGCGCGCAAAAGCACCAAAACTTAAGCGTCCTGTTGCAAAATTAAAATCAATTAAGCAGCAAGCAATCACGATGCGAGATGGGCATCAAATTGCGGTTCGAATCTATACACCGGTTGGACAAGGGCCTTTTGATATTATTGTTTATTATCACGGTGGGGGGTGGGTGTTAAATGATTTAAATACTTGTCACGAAAGCTGCTCGTATTTAGCGCAGCAAGCCAATCAAATTGTTGTATCTGTCGAATACCGATTAGCACCTGAATTTAAATTCCCTACTCCAGTTTTTGATGCGTTCGATAGTTTTGTATGGGTGAGAGAGCATGCCTCAAGCTTTGGGGGGAATACCAACCGGATTTCTGTAGCAGGTGACAGTGCGGGAGGCAATTTAGCAGTAGCGGTAAGTCAATTGGCTGCACAAAACGAATGGTCTATTACATCACAAATATTACTCTATCCTGTTACAGAGTTAAGCTATAGTACAAACTCTTATTCACTATTTGAAAAAGGCTTTGGCTTAGATCGAGAGGTGATGCAGTGGTTCGGTGACTATTATATAACGTCACAAAATGATGCCAGCAATCCGCTCATAAGTCCTCTTCAATTGACGAATTATTCGCATTTTCCACCTACGCTTCTATTTGCGGCTGAAAATGATGTATTACGAGACGAGGCACTTGAATTTGCGAAGCGATTACGACAAGCAGGTGTCCAAACAACGGCAATCGTCATGGAAGGTATTGTTCATAGCTACTTTACGCATAATGACGTCTTTGACCGCGAAATACAGCAAACCATTGACCAAGTGAACGTCTTTTTAAAGCGATTATCGAAGGATAGTAGTACAAATAATTAGGACGACCGATTTCATTCATTTCAAACCAAAATTTTACCTATCTACACGGAGCAGCTCTCGATTTCTGGGGCTGCTTAATTTTTTTATTTGCCATGTCTAATAAAGGGTTAAAATGGTGAAATTGGGTAAAGAACATACGATAGTAAATTGCCATAAGGGGAGAACAAGACATGGAATTAAACTTAATGAAAATTGATGAATTTTTAAATTTACCAAAGAGTGTGATCCGTCGTGCTGATGAACATGACGTGTTAAATATAAAGAATGAGCTGCTCCTATTATTAAATCATCGCAATGAGGACTTGGCGCAAGATAAAAATCAAATTCGTAAATTAATCAATGAAATCCAATATATGAATGTTTATGTCGTAAAAGATGACTATGATAAAATCATTTATTCCTACGAACCGCCAAAATACGAAACACCGCGAGTCACAATCAAAGGGAGCGGTTGGATAGAGCTTGTGAAATAACAGTATATAGTTTCTTCTTAGTGCCTTTTAGAATACAGCTAACAGGCAGTAAAAAGGAAGAAGGTAAGCAAAAGAACGGTATTCTTTTTTTGAGATTTGGCAAATCAAATACTGGAATAGGCCGCTCATAATATTTAGCTTAATTCGATAGCAAGAAGTAAAAAATCTAATTCACCCATTGCCTAAGTTCTCTACTTTGGCATTTTATTTTTTAGGGAATATATTGACAAAGGGAGGCGATTATTTGGAAGCGAAAGCCTATTTTATACTGCATGAGCAAGACATTCTTGAAGATATAAAACGACTAGTAATAGCCGATTCGCCATCACATAATAAAGAGCTGTTGGATTTGTGTAAGGAGCTTATTCAATCAATGTTTTATGAGTATTTTAATATGAAAGCAACTGAATATGCGATGGAGCATAATGGCAACCATTTACGCTTTGAAATGGGTCAAGGTGTCGAGCAAATATTGATGATTGGTCATTATGATACGGTGTGGGATCAAGGAGCATTACCGTTTCGCATTGAAGACAATAAAATCTTTGGCCCAGGTATTTTAGATATGAAATCGGGTTTAATTAGTGCTATTTGGTTTTTCAAATACGTCCAACAGTTTAATTTACCATTAAAGCGTCGCGTTGTATTTTTCTTAAATAGTGATGAAGAATTAGGAAGCCCCACTTCAAGAGCGCTAATTGAGGAGGAGGCCAAAAAATCGATTGCTGCATTTATTTTGGAGCCAGCTGTGGCTGTATCAGGTGCTTTAAAAATTGCACGCAAAGGCACATCGCATTATTTATTGAACATTAAAGGTGTTGCTTCACATGCGGGCAATAATCCACGTGATGGTGTAAGTGCTATTACCGAAGCAGCTCGACAAATTTTAGATATCGAAGGGCTAAATGATTTTGATAAGGGCACAACACTCAATGTCGGTATGGTGCAGGGGGGTGGAAAATTGAATGTCATTCCAGATGAGGCACATCTCGGTGTGGATGTTCGTTCTGTAACGCGAGGAGAGCAGGAGCGGATTGATGATTACTTTGAACATCTAAAGCCACATGATGTACGTATTAAAATCGATATTGATGGCGGTATTAATCGACCGCCAATGGAGCGAGACGAAGAAAGCGAAGACTTATTTGAAGCGGCACAGGAAGAAGCAAAAGAACTTGGCTTTAATCTAGAGGAAGCAGCAGTAGGAGGGGCAAGTGATGGCAATTTTACATCACTTTATATCCCTACATTGGATGGACTTGGATTAGTAGGTGACGGTATTCACGCGAAACATGAGCATATTTTAAAAGACCAAGTGGTAGAACGTTTTGCATTATTAACGAATACGCTTCTTGAAGTGGTGAATGAGTAGTTGGCACAGCATTGAAAATTTGCTATGCTACTGAAAAATCAGCCATTTTGGGGGGATGAATATGATTGAAACGGTAGCATCATGGCTTCAACATTCCACATCTACGGTCATTTTAACGGGTGCCGGCATGTCGACGGAATCGGGTATACCTGATTTTCGTTCGAAGGCAGGTTGGTGGAAGTCTGTAGATCCGCGAACGGTCGCAACGGTTGAAAGCCTTGCGGGAAATTATGCACTTTTTCGTGAGTTTTACCAGCTAAGAATCGAAGCACTTGAACAGGCTAAGCCACATAAAGGCCATGAAATTTTAGCAAGTTGGGAGCAGCGCGGATTAGTTGCCCTCGTTGCAACTCAAAATGTCGATGGGCTTCATCAATTAGCGGGAAATAAGGATGTAGCAGAGCTTCATGGGAATATTGTGACGATTCGCTGTGCAAAATGTAGGAAGCCACATAGTAAGTCGCATTTTATGGAAAACGCAGTATGCACGTATTGCATGCATCATTTGCGCCCAAATGTTGTGTTATTTGGCGAGGCATTACCACAAGAGGCATGGAATCGTACATTCAATACCGTACAAAGTGCAGACGTTGTGCTTGTGATTGGCACGAGCCTTGAAGTATATCCGGTTAACCAATTACCGAAGATGGCTAAAGGTAAGCTTGTATATATTAATTTAGAAGTTGGTACGCATACACAGGGCTTTGATGCAATGATACAGGGTACTGCGGGAGCGGTTTTAGTGCAACTGGATGCATTCCTAAGTAGATAAAAAAATGGGGATGAATTCGACATGAAGAAGGTTGAATTCATCCCTTTTTCTAAGGCAGACTTAATGTGTATGTCATTGTGTAGCGATGATCACAAAGCTATTTAATGATTGCCGATTTGCTTCATCTCGATTCATTAAATGATAATAGCTCGTAGCTAATGTTTGAATCACCATGGGTGCTTGCTGTAACTGCTCGTACAACTCATTTGCGTAATCAATTTCCCATTCGCCGTCTTGTAAGTATGTCGCGTCAATTAGTATTGGCTGCTGGACTTTAAACCCTGCTTGCGCTAGCATTTCTTGAATTTGTGCTTTATGGAAGACGTTTTGTATATTGCCATCCCCACCGAAAAAGGCACTAGAAAGGGCAAGAATTTGGACTGCGCAAAAGTGGGAGCGTTGGTTCCTTTCTGTATAGTCAACATCCCATTCAGCAAAACAAAGACGATTTGTCATTGAACTCATTTTCTGAAAGTAGGCAAGTAGCTGCTGTGGATTCGAGAAATACCAAGAGCAGTGTGATAATATGATAGCGTCGAACCTTTCAACGGTATCAAATACTAAAAAGTCTGTTTCGTAATGAAAGTCAATTCGAGCCCCGAGTGGAGATTGCTTGATTGTATCAGAAGCTTCCCCAAGTGTAATCGGCGCCCCGTAGTGCGGTGAAGCGATATCAAGGGCAACCACTTTGCCTGATTTACCAACAGCTTCTGCTAATGCTACGGTAGTATCCCCTTGACCACAGCCAATTTCTAATACACACATACCCTCTTTTATTTGGAAAGCTTCGACTAATGCCATTCGATGGGCTAACTGTGTGCGTTGTATGGTGTCATCCCCAATAATTTTCATACATGCTAATAAATGATCCAATTTTTTTCAACTCCAAGTATTAATATCGTTGTATTGCGAATAATTGTTTAACCTAATACGGTTTTGAATCCCTAAAAATTGACGATCATCGATTCATCGACTCCTAACTTAAGTTAATGATAGTGAATCACTGTTTTAGAAATATTGCAAATTATGGATGAAATGAATTGTTTAATGAAAACGGGTTAAAATAGTGCTGGATAGGGAAGTAAACGAAAAGCCGAACATTGATCGGGAATTTTTTTATAAAATTCGTCTTTATTGTTGACAACGCTTTCATCATCTTGTAAAGTAGCTAATGGCGAATGAGTAAACAAAAAAATATATAAACGTTCGTGTTTAGGAGTGTTGTCAAATGATGGATACAGTTTTTGATTATGAGGATATTCAATTAGTACCGGCGAAATGTATTGTGAAAAGCCGTACAGAATGTGATACTACTGTGAAATTAGGGAATCATACGTTTAAATTACCGGTTGTCCCAGCCAATATGCAAACAATTTTAGATGAAAAATTAGCCGAACAATTAGCGTCTCAAGGCTATTTCTATATAATGCACCGCTTTAACCCGCATACGCGTGCACAATTTGTCCGTGATATGCAGGCAAAAGGATTAATTGCCTCGATTTCTGTTGGTGTGAAGGACGAGGAATATGAATTTGTTGAGCAACTAGCTGATGAGCAGCTTGTCCCTGAATTTATGACGATCGATATTGCACATGGTCATTCCAACCAAGTTATTAATATGATTAGTCATATTAAAAATCATTTACCGAATACATTTGTCATTGCGGGTAATGTCGGTACACCTGAAGCCGTACGTGAATTAGAAAACGCTGGCGCAGATGCAACAAAAGTAGGAATAGGTCCTGGTAAAGTATGTATTACTAAAATTAAAACAGGCTTTGGCACAGGTGGCTGGCAATTAGCGGCACTTCGCTGGTGTGCAAAGGCTGCATCAAAACCAATTATCGCAGATGGTGGTATTCGTACACATGGCGATATCGCAAAGTCTGTTCGCTTCGGTGCTTCAATGGTGATGATTGGTTCGTTATTTGCAGGCCACGAAGAATCACCAGGGAAAACGGTGGAAGTGGACGGCAAGCAAGTAAAAGAATACTTCGGATCAGCGTCAGAGTTCCAAAAAGGTGAGCGCAAAAACGTAGAAGGTAAAAAGATGTATGTCGATTCAAAAGGTTCAATTTTCGATACGTTAACAGAGATGGAACAAGATTTACAGTCTTCGATTTCTTATGCGGGTGGCAAAACATTAGCCTCAATTCGCACAGTAGATTATGTTGTCGTGAAAAATTCAATCTTTAACGGAGATCGAATTTAAAATTTTCAGATAATAGTTGACTTATTACTACACTATAGATTACACTACATTTCAAGAGTACATGGAAGCGTTGATTGGAAGTAGTAAATGGTGTGTATACCTTGAGAGAGCCAGTGGTTGGTGCAAACTGGTGGATACAACTATTGAACTCGTCCAGGAGCATACGACCTGAAATGCTAGTAGGGAAGTCGGGAGCCTACCGTTACAAGGGCCTTAAGTGGAGCGTCTCGACGTTCAATTAGAGTGGTACCGCGAGTTCAACCTCGTCTCTATTCGGAGAAATCCGTTTAGGGGCGGGGTTTTTTAGTTTCGCGCTTTCATAGTCAAAATTATTTAGATGAAAAGGGGAATTTACGATGAGTCGAAAAATTTGGGTTTTTGATACAACATTACGTGACGGCGAGCAGGTGCCAGGAGCCAAGTTAAACTTATATGAAAAGGTAGAAATTGCTCAACAGCTCAAAAAACTAGGCGTTGACATTATTGAAGCCGGATTCCCTGCTTCGTCACAAGGCGATTTTGATGCAGTGAAGGCCGTCGCACAAAAAGTAGGGAATACATCGGATATTATGATAACGGCACTTGCCCGAGCGGTGAAAAATGATATTGATTCGGTCTATAACGCCGTTAAGTATGCACAAAATCCAATGATTCATATGGTGCTAGGAACGTCTGATATCCATGTTGAAAAGAAATTTAGTAAGTCAAAGGATCAAATTTTACAAATTGGCGTAGATGCTGTGAAATACGCGAAAACACTACTACCACAAGTACAATATTCTACAGAGGATGCATCACGCTCCGATTTTGAATATTTATGGAAAACGATTGAAGCGGTGATGAAGGCGGGCGCAACAATGATTAACGTGCCAGATACAGTTGGTTACGCAGAGCCGGAGCAATGGGGTGAGATGATTGCGAAGTTAAACTATCGCATGAAAAACCTAGATGATTCGGTACTGCTTTCTGTACACTGCCATAATGACTTAGGGATGGCAACTGCCAACACACTTGCTGCTGTAAAAAATGGGGCAGACAAAATCGAAGTGACCATGAATGGTATCGGCGAACGAGCAGGAAATGCGGCTCTAGAAGAGGTTGTGATGGCGATCAAAACGCGCGGCGATGTTTATAATGTATTTACCGATATTAATACGAAGGAAATTATCAACACATCTCGTCTCGTTTCAAGCTTTATGGGGCTAGATGTACAGGTCAACAAGGCAATAACAGGAGACAATGCCTTCGCACACTCATCTGGTATTCATCAAGATGGTCTATTAAAATCACGTGATGCTTATGAAATTGTGCACCCTGAAGATGTGGGCTTAGATGATATGGAACTTGTGTTAACCGCACGTTCTGGTCGTCATGCTGTAAAAAATTCATTATCCAAACTTGGGTTTGCCGATTTTGCTGAAGAAGAATTCGAGGAAATTTTCGAAGGCTTCTTAAAGCTAGCGGACTCCAAGAAGGAAGTATATGATCATGATTTATATGTCATCGTTGAAAATTACTATGAAAAATCTGATAAAAACAATCCAAACAAAGAATCCTATAAGGACCAATTTTATGATTTAGAGGACTTACAAATTATCGCTAATTCAACCTTCCCAAATGCCAGTGTCAAAATCCGTAAAGGGAATGAAGTATATAAGGCAAGCTCTGTCGGTTCCGGTCCGATTGATGCCCTATATTCAGCGATTGCAGATGTCACGGAGATTAAAGTGAAATTAGTAGAGTATAATATTAGTTCAGTTTCTCGTGGACAAGAGGCGCTTGGTAAAGTCAAAATTATTGTTGAATTTGACGGGGAACAATACATTGCCAAAGCGGCAGATACGGATATTTTAAAGGCTTCGGCATTTGCGTATATTAATGCGATTAACAGCATTATTGTGGCACAAATTACACCACAATCACCAATTGAAATTGCCAATATCTAAAAAAACGTGTCCCTGTCGAACCGGGGACACGCTTTATTCGTTATTTGATAAGCTGTTTTGCAAGTAATGTGTAGCTGTTTATACGTTGCTCAAGCGAATAGAGATTGCTGTTAATCATAGCTTCATCAAACCCGTATTCCGCTTGTTCTTCTACTATTTGCGCTGCGACATCCTCAGCAGAACCAATTAGCATTAAATGGCGGTTTTGCTCGAGTATCATTTTATCCATTTCCGTTAACGGATAGTCGTTTGCTTCTTCTGGTGAGAGGACATTTAATAGCTTGCCGCGCATTAAATTTAAGCGACTAATTTGCATAGGCATCGAGTAATATTCGGCTTCATCAGCTGTTGCTGCAACACTGACGGCATAAGTTGTAATAATATTCGGCTTTTCCATATAGTAGGAAGGTTGAAAGCTATTTCGATACGCATCAAAAATAGATTTGGACATTTGCCCGTTAAAAAATTGTGCAAACGAGTAACCAACCCCTGCTGCACCGGCTTGTCGTGCGCTCTGACCACTAGAGCCGAGCAACCAGGCTTCTGGTAATTGGACTTTAAAAGGCGTTGCGACAACTTGATCATATACCGCTTCTCCTGTACGCTGATCGTTCATTAAACGTAGAATTATCTCAAGTTTATCGTATTGCTCTGTTAAATCAGGACGTCGCCCACTCGCTAAAGCAGTCATAGCAGGCATATCTCCACCAGGAGCACGGCCAGCACCAAAATCAATTCTACCCGGTGCGAGCGCAGCTAATGTTTTAAACACCTCGGCCACTTTAAAGGGCGAGTAATGCATCATCATAATGCCACCTGTTCCTACACGAATACGCTCCGTTTTTGCGGCAATGTAGGCGGCAGTTACTTCTGGTGCGGAGCTTGCAAGTGTCGTCGTGTTATGATGCTCGGCAAACCACATACGTTCATAGCCCAGTTCATCACCAAGCTGTGCAATTTTTACACTATTTGCGAGTGCCTCTGTGGATGTCATTCCTTTAGAAATCGGCACTTGATCTAAAATACTAAGTTTCATTATTTTCACCTCGTTACTAGCAACAATAACGAAATAGCCTCCACTTGTAAAATTATTGACCTAGTAGATAGGCTTTTAAAAGTGCTGCGCGTTCTCGAACACGCGATTTTAGCTTAACAACTTTTGGTGTAGGTGCGGCGATGACATCTGAATTTAAACCTAGTTTAGTAGCTAGTAGAGTCGCACGCTTTAAATGGAAGTCATTTGAAATAATGGTGATGGCGCTCGTGTTTTCAGGTAAGAGCTGTTGAGAGAATTTCAGGTTTTCAAAGGTTGAAGTTGAGTTGTCTTCTATTAAAATTCGCTTTGCATCGATGCCAGCTTGCACTAAATAATCATACATAACTGAAGCCTCAGTTTGGTCTTCATCAGCACCTTGCCCACCTGAAACAATGGCCGTCACATGCGGATATTGTAGTAAATACTCAATCGCAACGTCCAAGCGGTATTGTAATGATAAGGATGGAATACCGCCTGGCTTTACTTTTGCGCCTAAAATAATAGCGTAGTCATTCGAACCATCAGCCTTTTTTTCTGTTGCTTTATCCATTTCGTTGCCGAGCCATATGTATACAATCGCAGGTATTGTCAGTACGACGAAGCCAACAACAATCCATTTCTGCATCGAAAAACCCCCTTTCTATACTATACGTAGAAGAAAGGGGGGATGTTTCGTTTTGGTGCAGATTTTTCTTTTGGTGGTCCTGTTATACGATCTTATTTCGTGCTATTTTGAGGCAACACTTCTTCTGACATCGCTTGCAGGGATTTTGCTCGTACTTGTATGCTTAAATAATTAATATAGCGGATGAGTACATAGCCTACAATACATACGGCCAGGAAAAGCTGTATGTAAAAATAGCTTGTCAAGATACTTTTCGTCATGCCCTGTAATTCAACCGTATGAAGCACTGCATTGGTCGAAGTTGCTGAAATGACAAGTGGGAAAGTCATCGCTGCATAGCTTGGGTAAAACTGGAGCTTCAACATCGAAGGCAGTTTCAATACTACTAATAAAAATAACAGCTGAGCAACGACATATAAAGCAATGATGATGCCGATTGCGTGTTGAAATTGCTCTAAATATGCCGCTAAAATAAGTGATGCCGGTGCGGATAAAATCGCAAGCATCGGAATTGTTGGCTCTGGTAAATCATTGCGAATAAAGCCACGTAAAATAACGATTGGTGCCACAATCAAAAACGCACAAAAGGCAAAAATGACAATGCCTTGTGTAAAGCCTCCTGATAAATCTTTTGCTGTTAGTGGCATGACAGCCGTTCCGACAAATAAAATAAGCCAGCTCGGAAAGACATCTGTAACGGTAATTTTCTTTTTCCATATAAACGTAATAAAGAAATAACAAATAATAAAAATTTGTGTTGCTGCTGCTAAAATCCAAAGTGTATGGATGATGGAACTACTTATTCCGTAATAATGTAAGCCACTACTAAGCGCTAATGTCCCCATCGTAAATGTAGGGGATACCGAAGCAATAATGGGATTTTGCATTTCTGTAACAACCGAATTTGTAGCAAATACTAACTTTCCTAGTAATAAAAGAAACAGAACGATGCCTAAAAAGAAGCTAAAATGTGCGGCATTTGTAATCTGTAATTCATGCAATAAATTCCCGAGTGAAAAAAAGGCAAGCATAACGCCGCTTAACGGAATCGGGATTGCTTCGAATAAATACTTCATAGTGAGCGATTAGTCCTCCGTCATAAAAATTGCGTAAAAACAACGAGCCCGTTTTTACGCTTAGGTGTTTGTACACTATTCTACTGCGTTATCTTCAATCCAACAACCGCAATGATGATAAAAGAAATAAATAAAATACGTTTCCAGTCTTTGGATTCATTGTAGAAGAGCATTCCTACGAGTGTCCCCCCAACCGTTCCAATCCCTGTCCAGACTGCATAGGATACCCCCAGTGGCAATGTTTTCATCGCTAATGCCAGAAAGGTAAAACTACATGCAAACGCACCAAACATAATGGTGAATGAAGCGATATTTTTTTTCAGTGCGACTTTATTCATGCCGATAACACCACCTACTTCAAATAGACCCGCTACTATTAAATAGAACCAAGCCATTATGCATCCCTCGCTTCTTCTTCGTTTGAAAGTAATTTTAAGCCGATGACGCCGACTAATAGTAAAGCGATAAACCCAACTTTGATCATGCTAAAGGGCTCGACAAATAGAAAGGTCTCGACAATGACCGTCCCAGCAGTCCCGATTCCTGTAAATACAGCATAAACCGTTGAAACGGGTAGTTTGTTTGTTGCGATAATTAATACGTAAAAGGATAAAACGATCAGTGCAATGACACCAATCCATAATGGAAGGGTGTTGGCATATTTTAATCCCATTGCCCAGCCGATTTCGATGATACCTGCCAATATTACTAATAACCAATATTTTGTCATGATGTGCTCCTAGTTTGTTATGCCTTTATAAAAGATTTTCCAGCTAGCGTGTAACCGTTTTAAAAATCGCTCATTTCCACCATAGAGCATTTCAACATATAGACTATCTAATAAGGCCAAATAGCTAATGGCTGCTTCCTGAGGGCTAACGGTTATGTGCTGTGTGGTGAAATAATCTTCAAATAATTGCTCTAAATAATCTAAATAATAGTACGTTAGCTTTGTTAATGTTTGTGCTAAATGCGGAGGTGTTAAATACGTAGAACGAATAAAAAATTTTGTCTCGACATATTGTCCCATACGCTGTTCTACTTGTTGTAGAAGTGGCAGTAATTTTTCTTCAATCGATTGTTGTGCATAGCTTGTCATAGCTGCCTTCATAAATTCAAGTTCATTTAGCATCGCTCTTTCGTAAATGGCGAGATACAATTCATCTTTACTTTTAAAGTAAGTGTAGATGGATTGTTTTTTAATGCCAGTTTCTTCTGCGATTTGTGCGAGTGAGCCACCATTATAGCCATGCTCACCAAAATTATGAAATGCGGCTTGTATTAATTTTGCCCTTGTCATCAACTTCACCTTCCTGACGTTCGTAAGGTGAATATAACACAAGAAATTTGCATAGGCAAAGCTTTTGCATTACAGTGAAAAAAATAGTAGAAATCAGGTGGAAAAATGGAGCGCTGTGCGTGGGTAAAATTAGATGAACCGCTATATGTGAACTATCATGATGAAGAATGGGGTGAGCCGGTATATGACGATCAAAAATTATTTGAAATGCTCTGCTTAGAAGGGGCACAAGCGGGACTCAATTGGCTCACAATCTTAAAACGGAGAGAGGGTTATCGTGCCGCTTTTGATGGTTTTGATGTGGAAAAAATTTTGCGCTATGATGAGGCAAAGCTTGCAGCATTAAAAGAGGATGAACGCATTATTCGCAATCGTTTAAAAATCGCGAGTGTTGTGACAAATGCCAAAAGCTATCAGAATATGCAACAACAGCATGGCTCATTTGCAAACTATATTTGGTCGTTTGTCGATGGTCAGCCGATTATTAATCATTGGGAGCGAATGGTAGATGTACCCGTAACAACGGAGCTGAGTGACCGTATGAGTAAGCAATTGAAAAAGGATGGCTTCAAATTTGTCGGGAGTACAATTTGTTATGCGTTTATGCAGGCGGTAGGAATGGTCAATGATCATACGAAAAATTGCCACTGCTATCACAAGCGTTCCAAAAACGAAACGTTCAATTTGCAGAACAACCTAAACATGCGGCTACCTGATTGAGTAAACCGCATGTTTTCATTTGACACAGTTCATTCTGCCTAAAGTAAGACATCTAGATGTATTTTCAACATAAATTTTAAAGTATAATGAAATAAATCGGGAGTTAATTCCTAATTATGACAAAAATAATTGAGCAACATGAATCAATTTCTTCCTTTTTCCAAAAAATAATATTCAAGGAAAAATTTCTATGCGTATAATGAAATTATTAGATGAATAAAGGAGTTTAAGCGGATGACAGAATCAGTATTATCACTAAATAATTCAAATGACACCCAAACAAATTTGCAACAATTTATCGAACGCTTAAAGCCGCTCCACGTAATATTGTCGCAAAATACATATGTAAAAGATATGACCAATCGACTAAATCGCATTATTGAGGATGCAACTAGTCAGCCAATCATGTTAATTTTGGGAAAAGAGCGCGTCGGCAAAACAACATTAATTAATGGCCTATTAGGAAGAAGCCTATTAGAGGATAATAAAAACGAGCCAACATATGTCAATACGTTTATCAAATATGGTGAACAGGAGTGCATAAAAGCAATCTTTTTAGATGGTATGGTGGCCACTTTTGATATTTCGAAATTAAAGCTCCTAACGATTTCTAATAGTGAAAGTGCTCAAATTATTCGCGAGCATATTGATTATTTAGAAGTGTATATTAAACATGATTTATTAAAAGATGTGACAATTATCGACTCTATTGGACTTGAAGTTGGGGCAAATAATACAGCATACTTTTCCCAAAGCTTATTGCAACGAGTGGATGAAGTATTCTTTGTGTTAAGAGCTGGTTCATCTGCTACAGATGATGAAGTGAACTTTATTAAAAAGCTCAATACACTAGGAATTACTGCTAATTTAGTCGTTAATGGGATTGATCAGCTCGATCATAAAGTAGAGCAGTTTATCCAAGAAGAAAAGAATGTCTATGGTGAACATATCGGACATGTTGTTGCGGTTTCGGCACTTCAAGCATTGCAAGGCCGTAAAACGAATAATAGCCAACTACTCATTGATTCGCGTATTACACAGCTTACCCAGTTAATTCAAGAGCTAGCGGATAATCAACAAAAGAAAACGCGCAATGTTATGGAGCAATTTATGAATTGGCTGGAGCGTTTACGAAAAGAAGTCGAGCTCATTCCGCTCCGTGAGCCTTATGCTTCGGCTTTTGCCAATGTGGAGCAATATCATTCGGATTCAGATTTAGAATTTACACGTAAACAGCGTGACTTGGCATTGATTTCGGCGTACGAAGAGGAATATGCAAGTGTGAGCAAAGTATTTAAAGATGTTCAAACGCTTTATCAATTACTGCAAAAATTAGCGAGTGATTTGTATTTACGTGATACCTTAGTAGAGAAATACGAGGAAATTGCCGTACTTTATCAAAAAAATGTACGCGATTATCGCAAGCTGCATGTCGATTATACGATGGAATATGCTCGCTTTGAAAAGCAATATAAAAAGCAAACGAACCAAAATTTAACCTTCCCACTTCCACAAGAAGAAGCACAGGGGATCATGTTAGATCGAATCCAATCATTGAATAAAATACAAGCTCAGCTAGCTGAAAAAGTCGAACTAATTCGTAAATATGAGGAGTTCGTACTAAAAAATTTATACATCGTTCAAAATCGATTAAATGAGCTTGCAGAGAAACGTCTCGTTCAAATTCAAGGGCAGGTAAGCGACTTAAATATTCAGCGCAAACGTGAACGCAGTTATTTAAAATCCTATGCGAATAAATTAACAGAGTTTAACTGTATTGTAGAAGCACAGGGCTTTTTAATGGATGCCATCATGCCTTATTTACTAGAGCAGCAGCTACCAATTTCTGAACAGGAAAAAACGCATATTCAAAATACAATCGAATGTATTTGTGCCATTGATTTGACACATCAAGCATTGTATAAACGTTTAAATGTGACAGATGCAGATGATTTATTGACACAGATGGACTTTGAAGGGAAATTCAAATTATTCGGACTGAGCTTAACGGAATCGGATATCCTATCTGAAATTCCTGAACTACCAAATTTACTAGAAGTATAAAAAAAGAGCGGAATAGGTGCCAATTAGCCCTTGTTCCGCTCTTTATTTTTTGTATCTTTATTTAGATGTGACTCGAATCTCCTTCACCGAGCCACTAATAAACTGTTGGTCTTCGTAATACATGTTTTTAACTAAAACATTGGGTCCGAGACATTTTACAGCAGGGCAGTGACAGTTCAAGCTCTTGGCTAAATCGGTGTCCATCCATTTGTTAAAAATATCAGGGAGTGAGTCGGTGTTAATATTACCGAGCGCAGGTGTATCCCCGAAATCCGTAACAATAACATCACCTGTAAAGATATTGACGTTTAAGCGAGAACGACCATCGGGATCATTACGCATGGAGACGTTTTTTGCTG
The DNA here is from genome assembly GCF_038006205.1 of Solibacillus sp. FSL R7-0668. Lineage (NCBI taxonomy): Bacteria > Bacillati > Bacillota > Bacilli > Caryophanales > Caryophanaceae > Solibacillus > Solibacillus sp. FSL R7-0668. The sequence goes on from NZ_JBBOUU010000001.1 coordinate 1,765,231, forward strand.
CTCGTAAGCGTGCTAATAATAGCTGATCTTCCTCAGATGGGCTACAAGGGTAAAATGGTAACGTCCCGAACAGCATCCATGTATTTTCATCACGAATGTCAAGTAAATGGTGGATCGCCTCACGTGTTTCTGCTAATGAAAGCGATGTTAAGGCGCTTGCAAAATCAGAGGGATACATAGGGTGTACTTCGTGACGAGTACATTTCATTTCGTTAATAATTTGGTTGTGGATATGCTCTAAGTACGGCAATGTTTTTTTGTTTAGCATCGTTTCAGCAGAGACCATAACTCCGTTTTCTGCAAGCATGCGTGCGTTGTCAATCATGCGTTGGAATAGCGCGGCACGTTGGTCAAATGTTGGTTTTCGTTCCATCATCGCAAAGCCTGTTTCGACAAATTCCTCAATTGTGCCCCAGTTATGAGAAATATGGAGCACATCTAAATAAGGTGCGATTTCAAGATAACGTTCTCCGTCAATTGTTAAATTTGAGTTCATTTGCGTACGGACGCCGCGATCATGTGCGTATTTTAATAGGGGCAATACATATTCACGTACAGATTTGCGGCTCATCATTGGTTCTCCACCAGTAATAGAAATTGTTGATAAATTGGGGATTTCATCTAACCGTTGTAAAATTAATTCGATTGGTAATGCCTCTGGGTCTTTTGTTTGTAATGTATAACCGACAGCGCAGTGAGCACAACGCATATTACATAATGTAGTCGTTGTAAATTCAATATTAGTTAATGTTAAGCCCCCATGTTTTTCGACATCTAAGTAAGCTTCCCATGGATCGAAACTTGGCGTGATTTCTTTTAACATCGTCATTTTAATCAATTACTTCCTTTCTAACGATTTATTGTCTCATAAAATACGATGAAAGCAAATGTCTATCGCCTATTTTAATAGAAATTTCATTGGTGTGCACAGAGGAATGCGCATATCAAATCGCAAATTAAAAAGCCTACAAAGATTCGTAGGCTTTAACTCTTAATCCATTAAATCCGATTAATTTAGCTCATCAAGTGTATGGGTAATGTGACTATTATTTTCGCTGTAAAAAATATTGCCAAGAGAATTTTCAATGGTCGTATGCACTAAGTCTATTTTCGAATGGTTTACCGCTTGTACATTAAAATGATATTTATCATTTTGAATAATGCAATGCTGGGCATGGAGTGTCGAGTTGTTTTGTACATAAATATCGGATTCATGCCCCTCTGTTAGCTGTGTGGCAGAAAGCTCGACAGCAGAATCTAAATCAATCCAAATCTGAGGGTACAGATGATTGGAAATAAAGGAATCTTGAATAAAGGCCTCGGCATGGTTTTCGATAATAAAGCCGTTCTTTTCGCCATGCAATAATTCACTGTTTTTGAATATGACGGAGCTATCATTGACGATAATTTGTGGTAGTTTATGGGTCGTTATCTGACTTTCGGTTATATGCATCGTGGCATTCTTCATTACTTTAATGCCGTTACTATCACCACCACTAATGCGTGATTTCACAATAGATGCCTTCGTTTGTCCGACAATTTCCACTTGGACACCCGTACCATCTTTAATCGTAGTCTCTGAAATATCCAATTCACAGCTATCCACCATAAAAATCCCTTTGCCTCCGAATAATTCGCTCTGTGTAATCGACACATTGGCATGGTCCTTACCCGCAATATGGGGCATTTCATTATTGTCGAACTTGCAGCCTTCAATTGTCGTAGTCGCACCGTTGACCGTTAATATGCCATTTCCTTTATTTTGCTGAATGACAGAATCCAAAACAAACATCTCCGCATTGATGACGGTTATGGCAGTATTTTCCTGATTCCTAATCGTGCTCGTCACGACGGAGCAGGAAGAATTTTTCTCTACAAAAATCCCGACCTGCTTGCCTTCTTTAATGGTTATGTCTTTCAGTGTACAGATCGACTGCTCGGATATAAATAATTGCGGTAATGCATTAGCCGCGAATATTGACTCATTAAAGTTAGCAATCGATTTATCTTTTAATTGTACGCCGACGCCTTGACAGCTGTATATTTGGCAATCGGTCATATTGAGCAGCGACTCCAAGGTGAGCTGTACATTTGCAATTTTATGAAAGGCAAAGGATGTATTCGTTATCGTTGCTTCTGAACATTCACGCAGCATGATACCCGATTCATTGCCATATTCAATTCGACTGTTTAGTAAATGAAGCTGACTACTCTGGATCCATAGCTGCGGTAATGCATGATGCTGAATGACGGTATTTTGTATTCGAATTTTTGATTGCTCTGCTGCATATATACCATTACCTTCACCATGCTCAAGTCCACATCCCTGCATATGAAGAGTAGAGGAAGCTTGAATAATCAGTTGTGTGCCTGTATGATGATGCATTTTGACATGATTTAATGTTGCGATGGATGTATTTTTTAACCAAAGGGCATGCTCGGCTTTTAAGAGCTCGCAGTTCGTTAATTCAATTGAAGATTGATCCATGAGTATATGTGTCTTTTCGTTGCTTTCGAAATAGCAATTGCTCATGGTTGCCGAACTTTTATTTAGCAATGCGACTGCTACATCCTTCGCCCCGATAAATTTGCATTTTTCTGCATGTGCTTTCCCACCGTTTAATGATAATAATACAGTGGACATAGAGCCATTTAGCACGCAATTGGTGAGTGTAATGGTACCTTCGACGTAGATTTGTGTCGTCGGGTGAAGGGTAATATTTTCTAAAGTTAAATGTGTAGCTTTAGGAACAATGACAATCCCTTCTATGACAACATGCTCTGCAACCTTTGCGGTAATCATTACATCTTGTTGTATTGAAATGGATTCCCTGTATTTACCGGCAGCCACTAAGATTTCATCGCCGTAATTCGCTTTTTGTACGGCGCGTTCGACTGTTTTAATCAAAGAAAAAACAGAGGTAGACACTTTAATTATCGCCATAGAACCCCTCCCTAAACATGCTATATGTTATATGTTCACGGAAAATGCATAAGTTAATCATAAATATTATATTTTCCACTAAAAACATCATACAAAAGTTATGTAAAGTGAATGACCTCATGATTTATACAAATTGATTAGGGGTATAGTTACCTGTAAAAGGTTTAAAAACTATGTACGACATGTATCACATTAGTAATAAAGTAATTGTATTCATTTACGGAATCGAATAAGAAGTTGATTGAAAGGAATGTGCAAAATTGGCTAAGCAATTACAAATGATTCAACAAAGATTAAATGAGTATTTTTATGACCGTGAAGAGGAGGTTGAAGCGTTACTGACCGCCTTACTTTCAAAACAACATTTACTATTTATTGGACCTGCTGGAACAGGGAAGAGCATACTGTCATCCATGCTTGGCGAGATTGTCGAGGAAAGTCATTATTTTCAGCATTTACTGACCCCATTCAGTACGCCTGAAGAATTATTTGGTGTTCTGTCGCTAAAGGATTTAGAGCAAGGAGTATATAAGCGTAATGTTTCGAACATGCTCCCAGAAGCCCATTTCGCATTTGTCGATGAGATTTTCAAAGCCAATTCAGCTATTTTAAATTCTTTATTAACGTTAATTAATGAGCGTATTTTTTATAATAACGGCGTGCCCGTGCCCTCACCATTGATGACAATTGTCGGCTCTTCAAATGAGTATATTGAAGAGGGGGAAGGGCTAGAAGCGTTATTTGATCGCTTTTTACTACGCTACGAAGTGAATTATATCCGTGAGGCAGATTCCTTTATTGCCATGTTAAAGGACCAAAATCCGATCGTAATACCAAAAATGACGATGCAGGAGCTATGTGCACATCAAGAGCAGGTTGCTAACGTTACAATATCCGATACGATTTATCAAGCAATCGCGAAAGTTCGGCAAGCATTACATGATGCGGCCATTCGTCCATCTGACCGACGCTTCAAGCAATCGCTATCCATTTTACGAGCAAAGGCTTATTTAGCGGGCCGTTCCCACGTAATACGCTCTGATTTGGCTATTATGGGCAATATTTTGTGGGAAACGATTGATCAAAAAAATGCGACACAGGAAATTATAAATGAAACGGTATTTGATACAGTCGAAGCCTTTATCCATCGAACAACGACCGAATTCGAAACGCTATTAATGACAGCACAAAACACGATGCAAAATAAAACAGCGCTTGCTCGTACGCAACTGAGTCATTTACTAATGCAAGGAAAAACTTTATACATGGAAGTGGAAAATATGAACCGGCAAATTCCCAATCGCCCGGAGCTTCAGCATTTAAAGGTGGACATGCATAAGCGCTTATTACAAATGACATCAGATGTGATCGGTTTTTAGTTGGTTGTACTTTATTTTTTATAGTAGGTGGGGAATTATATGGATGAAAATATAGTTGTCTTGTATAGCCGATCACTTTTCGATATAAGCCATTTGCAAAAAGCGCGCTTTAATGAGCTAGTAAAAATGGCCAAGCTTTTGGCGGATAGCTGCATGGAAGGCGAAAAAATACTGACCGGCTTCACAAATTATATCGGGGATACATGGTATGCATTTTTTAGCAAAGACCCGACACTTTTGAAAACAGCACAGCAAATAGATGAAAGCCAATATGATTTTATTTCGAACTTGTTGAAGCAAGATGAATATCTTCAATGGCAGCAGCTAACAAAAGGGGACGAGCTGCTAAGTGTGCTGACCGCAATCAGTATGGCAGATCAATTACTAAAGGCAATAAAAGACACTCAGAACATGAATCTAAGTGCGCATAATCAAAGGTTGGTGGAGCGTAAGCATACATTTGCTAAAAAGCGTATTGAAGAGTTGGAGCAAAAAATAAAGGAGTCTACAACAGACATTATGAAGGATGCCTACCGACGCCAAAAGCATCTTTATGAAGAACGCATAAAAACGGTCGATCAAGAAATGTTGACCTCACAGCAACAAGTGAAGCAACGACTGAAGCGCATTAGTGAACAGTCTATCGGAACAATCATTCACCAAAATAAGAAAAAAATTCACCATACAAAGAAGTTAATTAGGGCAATTGGAACGATGGACGGCAAAAAGTTCGAATACGTCCCACTATGTGATCAATTTGATCTAGCTGAAAAATTACGCGCCAGCAAGGAATTACAGCGAATAGCCGACTTGGTGGGGCGCTTTAAGCGAATCGCGATGAAAAAACAAAAAGAAAAACAGATACAAACGATGGAACGGAAAAATATCTCCATTGGACAAGAAGTTTCGAGATTATTGCCAACAGAGCTTGCTAACTATGTGATGGCGCCTAGCAAGCTGGATTTTATGCGCCGTTTCAGTGAATCGCAAACACTTGTCTATGATCCGGTGGGGAAGAATCAAAAGGGAAAAGGACCAATGATTATTTGCATGGATGAAAGTAGCTCTATGACCTCGATTAAAGAGCAAAGTAAGGCATTTTGTATCGCGCTCCTGACCATTGCCAAGAAGCAAAAGCGTGATTTAGCGATTATTCCCTTTGCTAGCACAGTCGGGGAGATTCAAATCTTTCGGAAAGGACAAGCAACGACACGGGATTTAATGGCATTTAGCCAGCGCTTTTTAGGGGGTGGCACAAATTATGAGCAGCCGTTACGCGAATCATTAAACATCCTTTTGCAAAGTGAATTTAAGGAAGCAGATATCCTTTTCGTAACAGATGGCTCGAGTTTTTTATCGACACGCTTTATTGATGAGTTCAATGCGACGAAAAAGAAAAAACAATTTGAATGCACAGCAATCCTTTTAACCAACTTATTTAATGCGGTGAATGTGAACGTGGTCAATAAGTTTGCGGATCGTGTAATGGAGGTAAATGAATTATTCGAAGCAACTGATGCATTCGTTTTATAGGGAGCAGGATTCTTTCTAGTCAAACCGCCTATTGTCTCTTACAATGAAGGAGGTAAAAGATTTAGGGGGAATTATTTTGAACACAGAGACATATCATCAAATTTTTGCGCTGACACAAGAAGAGCGTAAACAGTATATAGAAGAAAATCCATTGGTAGTCCAGCACATATTGCAAACAGTTGGGCAGGAGCAAGCTGAATTAAGAGATCAGTTGAACTATCGTTTATTTATTCAATTATTATCAGAAAATAGCTTATCGAAACCGATGATCCATGACTTTGTTGACGAACTTACTTCAATTAAAGGGTTAGTTTTTAATATTGGGGAAAAACATACGAACAGTGTATTTTTACGTTCGTATGCCGCGCTATTTTTAGCAGCGATTGTCAACGCAGACCGACAGCTACAGTATTTAACGGACGAGCAATTGGAAAGCTTAACACAAAATACGATTGCTCTTTTGGCAAAGGAGCAGGATTTACGCAGCTTTGTTAGTGCGGAGCAGGGATGGGCCCATAGCATTGCCAATTGCAGTGAATTAATGTGCGCAATTATTCAGCATCCAAAATTTCAAATTCGCTATACGGCACAAATTTTACAAGCGATTCGTGCAAACATTTGGAAGGGCTATGTTTTCCAAGATGATGAAGAAGAACGTTTCTGCAATATGATTGAAGCGTTACTTGCAAAGGGAATTGATGAAGAACTATTTATTGAGTGGACGGAGCAACTGTTTGATTACTTGCAGATGGTTGCCTATGAGCAAGGTTATGACGCCATTTGGTTTAAAGCACGTACCAATCAATTAAACATCGCTAAAACACTATACTTTTATTTGAAATTTGCAAATCGACATGACAAATTACGCGGAATTGTATCCATCTTTATTCAGCGCTGGATTAAATTAAATTAGCTTTTATCCGTTTGAAGGTGAAATTCGAGCTGCAAATGTTTTTGTGAAATATTAAATGGATGAATTGCCAATTAAAAATTCCGCTAAATACGCATAAATTCTAAATATTATTGTAGAATAAATGTGTATTTCCGATATGTCATAAATAAAACTTATCGTAAAGGATAATAATAATGCAATTTACTTATGTATAAAACTAAGCTATTATAAGTGGTGGAGAAAAGAGCATTACAACCTTTTCAATTATGAAATTCTAGGGGGAACACACAATGGCAAACTTACACAACAGCCGCGCTTCATTTGAAGTAAATGGTAAGTCTTATGGCTACTACCGTTTAGCTGCTATTGAAGAAGCTGGTATCGCAAACGTATCACGCCTACCTTACTCAATTAAAGTATTATTAGAATCAGTATTACGTCAATATGACAACTATGTAATTAAAGAAGAGCATGTAAACGAATTAGCAAAATTCGGTTCACACGACAAAGAAGCAGAAGTTCCATTCAAGCCTTCACGTGTAGTATTACAAGACTTCACTGGTGTACCAGTAGTAGTTGACTTAGCTTCATTACGTTCTGCAATGAAAGAAATGGGTGGAGACCCAGCTAAAATCAATCCTGCTATTCCAGTTGACCTTGTAATTGACCACTCAGTACAAGTTGACAAATACGGTAACGCAGCAGCATTACAAGCGAACATGGATTTAGAGTTCGAGCGTAACGCTGAACGTTATAACTTCTTAAAATGGGCTCAAACTGCTTATGATAACTTCCGCGCTGTACCACCAGCAACTGGTATCGTACACCAAGTTAACTTAGAGTATTTAGCTCCAATCGTTCATGTAAACGAAACAGAAGACGGTTTAGTAGCATTCCCTGACTCAGTAGTAGGTACTGACTCTCACACAACAATGATCAACGGTATCGGTGTTCTAGGTTGGGGTGTAGGTGGTATCGAAGCTGAAGCTGGTATGTTAGGTCAACCATCTTACTTCCCAATTCCTGATGTTATCGGTGTTAAATTAGTAGGCGAATTACCAAACGGTACAACTGCTACTGACTTAGCATTAAAAGTAACACAAGTATTACGTCAACGCGGCGTAGTAAACAAATTCGTAGAGTTCTTCGGTCCTGGTGTTGTTAAATTACCATTAGCTGACCGTGCTACAATCTCAAACATGGCTCCAGAATACGGTGCTACTTGTGGTTTCTTCGCAGTTGACGAAGAATCATTAAACTACATGCGCTTAACTGGCCGTGACGAAGAGCACATCGCTGTTGTTGAAGCTTACTTAAAAGCAAACGACATGTTCTTCAACCCGGACTTAGAGCCTGTTTACACTGACGTTTTAGAAATTAACTTAGCAGAAATCGAAGCTAACCTTTCTGGTCCTAAGCGTCCACAAGATTTAATTCCTTTAACTGAAATGAAAAAAGTTTACCGCGAGTCAGTAGTAGCTCCTCAAGGTACACAAGGTTTCGGTTTAACAGAAGAAGAATTTTCAAAAACATCAACTGCTAACTTTGCAGACGGTGCTGTTGAAATTCCAGCAGGTGCTGTAGCAATTGCTGCGATCACTTCTTGTACAAATACATCTAACCCATACGTATTATTAGCTGCTGGTTTAGTTGCTAAAAAAGCGGTTGAGTTAGGAATCAAACCTGCTAAGTGGGTTAAAACTTCTTTAGCACCAGGTTCTAAAGTAGTAACTGGTTACTTAGAAGAGTCAGGATTACAAGAGTACTTCGACGCAATCGGTTTCAACACTGTAGGTTACGGTTGTACAACATGTATCGGTAACTCAGGTCCGTTATTACCAGAAATCGAAGAAGCAATCAAATCAAACGATTTATTCGTAACTTCTGTATTATCAGGTAACCGTAACTTCGAAGGTCGTGTACACCCATTAGTAAAAGCGAACTTCTTAGCATCACCACCATTAGTAGTGGCTTATGCTTTAGCTGGTACTGTAGATATCGACTTACAAAAAGACGCTATCGCTGTAACTCCAGAAGGTAAAGAAGTATTCTTTGCTGATATCTGGCCATCAACTGAAGAAGTTAATGCTGTATTAAATAAAGTTGTAACTCGTGAATTATTCCAAAAAGAATACGAAACAGTATTCACTGCGAACGAAGCTTGGAATGCAATCGAAACTTCAACTGAAAACTTATATACTTTCGATGACAAATCAACTTACATCCAAAACCCACCATTCTTCACTGGTTTATCTAAAGAGCCAGGTGCGATCCAAACTTTAGAAGGTATGCGTGTAATGGCTAAGTTCGGTGACTCTATCACAACTGACCATATCTCTCCTGCAGGGGCAATCGGTAAAGATACACCAGCTGGTAAGTACTTAATCGAAAACGGCGTAGCTATCCGTGACTTCAACTCTTACGGCTCTCGTCGTGGTAACCACGAAGTAATGATGCGTGGTACATTCGCGAACATCCGTATCCGTAACCAAATCGCTCCAGGTACAGAAGGTGGTTTCACTACTTACTGGCCAACAGGCGAAGTTGAGTACATTTACGATGCATGCATGAAGTACCAAGAAGCAGGCACTGGCTTAGTAGTATTAGCTGGTAACGACTACGGTATGGGTTCATCTCGTGACTGGGCTGCTAAAGGTACATTCTTATTAGGCGTTAAAACAGTAATCGCACAATCTTATGAGCGTATCCACCGTTCTAACTTAGTAATGATGGGCGTATTACCATTACAATTCATGGCTGGTGAATCAGCTGATACTTTAGGATTAAAAGGTGACGAAACAATTTCTGTTAACTTAACAGATGATGTTAAACCACGTGACATCTTAACTGTTACTGCAACTTCTCCAGAAGGTAAAGTAACTGAGTTCAAAGCATTAGCTCGTTTCGATTCAGAAGTAGAAGTAGACTACTACCGTCATGGTGGTATCTTACAAATGGTATTACGTGCGAAAGCTGCACAATAAGCCATTAGCTAAATAGTTTATAAAGACAAAGTCAATTTCGATTGGCTTTGTCTTTTTTTCTGTAACTTTTTATAAATGGTTGTTAAAGTTTACTAAATAAACTAGTAAAATCCTTGATATTCCGCTAATATACGAGATGTAAGCATAATTAATCTTACTGGAGGTTTTCATAATGAAAAAGCGTAAAATGTATTCAGCAACAGCATTGGCGGCTACTACTGCCGTTTTAGTTGGAGTAACAGGGGTTTCAGCAGAGCAAACACTGTTTACAGATGTACCAGCAAATCATCCATATGGGGAACCAATTACAGCTTTAGCAGCACTAGGGGTTGTTAATGGCTTTGGGGATGGCACATTTAAGCCTGATGCAGCTGTTACACGTGGACAAGCAGCAAAAATGATTGCGGGTGCTTTCCAATTAAATAACCCAGCTGTAGAAAACTTGCAATTTACAGATGTTGCAAAGACAAGCCCTTATTACTCAGCAATCTTAGCACTGGTTTCATTAGGAGTTATTACGGGCTATGAAGACCAAACATTCCGTCCAGCAGAAAATTTAACTCATGGACATATTAAAGTTATTATTGAAAGAGTGAGTGCAGCATATCCTGTGGATGCAGCTGCATTATTTACGCTTGCTAACGTTGCGTTCGATGAGAAGAAGAATATTACACGTGGCGAGCTAGCGAGTATTTTAACAGAGGCATTAAAGTTAGTTGAAGAAAATAGTAAATACTTTAACTTATCAGTGATGCATGTAAACGATACACATGGTCGTGTAGATGTTTTCCCTAAATTAATGACAGCTGTAAAAGAACAGCGTGCAAAAACACCAGACGCGCTATTATTACATGCTGGAGATGCATTTAGTGGTACATTATACTTCAATGAATTTGAAGGGAAAGCAGATCTTCCGTTTTTAAATGCAATGAATTTCGATGCGATGGTATTCGGAAATCATGAATTTGACTTAGGCTCTTCTCCAGAGGGACATAAAGCATTAGCAGATTTCGTGAAAGCGGCGAAATTCCCATTCATTTCAGCAAATACAGATTTCTCGAAGGATAGCTTGTTTACAGGCTTGTTTACAGATTTAATTTCAAGTGAGCCAGAGAATGGAAAAATCTATTCAGGGATGATTAAAGAAATTAATGGTGAAAAGGTGGGTATTTTTGGTTTAACGACTTCTGAAACGAAAGATATCTCTTCACCAGGCAGTGTTGTATTTGAAGATTATATCGAAGAAGCAAACAAAGCTGTAAAAGCATTCGAGGATAAAGGTGTAAACAAAATTATTGCATTAACGCATATTGGCTATGATGATAATGTTGCCTATGATAATGACCAAATGTTAGCAAAATCAGTACCAGGTATTGATATTATCGTTGGCGGTCACACGCATACAGAGTTAAAAGAGCCTGTCGTAGTGAACACGAATACGGTTGGTGAGAAAAAGGATGCTACATTAATCGTTCAAGCTTACCAATACTCAGATTACTTAGGGACATTAAACGTAGCATTTGATGAAAATGGCGTTGTCGTAAACCATAAAGGCCAGTTAATTAAAGTTGGTGAGCTAGCAGAAGATCCAGAAGGTGTGAAATTACTAGCCCCTTATAAAGCAAAAGTGGATGCAACTGAAAAGGCTGAAATTGGTGTGACATTAACACAAGAGTTAGCTAATCCACGTAGCTCTGAAACAAGCCCAGTGAGTGTTCGTAATAGCGAAACGGCACTAGGTAATATTATTACAGACGGTATGTTAGCGAAGGCTAAAAAATCGACAGATAAAAAAGTTGTGATGGCCTTACAAAATGGTGGTGGTATTCGCGCTGCTATAAATGAAGGACCAATTACAACAGGTGAAGTCATTACGGTATTGCCATTTGGAAACACATTAGCCCTAGCGGATGTAACAGGTGCTGAGCTAAAAGCAACATTTGAGCATGCAGTAAAAGATGCACCGAAAGAAAGTGGCGGCTTCCTTCACATTTCAGGCGCAAAATTTGAATATGATTCTACGAAAAACGCTGGCTCACGTGTAGTATCATTGAAATACTTTGATGAAGCTACAAATAGCTATGTAGATATTCAAGACAATCAAACGTATACAATTGCAACAAACGCATTCACTGCTAAAGGTGGAGACGGCTTTGCAGACTTAAAAGCAGCTTATGCAGCCGGTCGTGTGACAGACTTAGGTTTATCTGATTGGGAAAACTTAAAAGAACAGTTTATCTCATTAAAGGAAATTCCATATGAACTACAAGGACGTATTGTTGACGTAGCAGCAACAAAATAATGACAGAAAAAATCACTGGATAGCAAATTTCCAGTGATTTTTTTTTTTTTGATTTTTACACGATAAATATTATGAAATTAATAGGAATGAATTTATAAATAGATAGCATTAATGAAAGCGCTTCCTTGCAAATAATAAACTTATGGAGTACAAATGTTATTTAAGAAATATTTCTGCGTAAATTTTCAATATTTTATTGAACTTTTTTCACATACCGAAAATAAAAAACAGGTATTTTCTAGTAGAATTTATACGTAACTTAGAATATATTTGTAATTATACAAATTGTTTGAATTTTCAATTTGTATTATTCGATTTTGCAAAGGGGGGTATTTATGGGGTCTTTTCAGTTATTTGGGAAGGAATTGCAATCACTGAAAAATCGTAAAGGGTTATTATTTACGCTAATCGGTGTCATGCTAATTCCAATTGTCTACGTAGCAGTATTATTATCTGCTACTTGGGGACCATATGACAATCTTGACAACTTACCGGTTGCATTCGTTAACAAGGATGTAGGAGGGGTGTCAGGGGGACAACCGATCAATGTCGGCGAAGATTTAATGGCAACATTAAAAGACAGTAAATCACTTGGTTGGCATTTTGTATCGGAGCAAGAGGCAAAGAAGGGGTTAGACAATCAAACGTATTATTTAGTTGTTGAGGTGCCGGAAGACTTCTCACAAAAAGTAACAACGGTATTAGATGCAAATCCGCAAGTGCCAGAGCTACGCTATATCCAAAATGAAGGGCTAAACTTCATGGGCGCGCAAGTAACAAATAGCGCGGTGGAAAAGCTTCGTGAGCAACTAGGTGATAAAATTACGGCAACTTATGCCCGTACAGTATTATCGCGCTTTGCAGACATTGAATCAGGCTTTGCATCAGGGGCAGATGGTTCACAGCAAATTGCAGATGGTTCTGCACAATTAGCACAGGGGACAAACACGCTACTAACATCACTAACTGAAAAATCATCCGATATCAATCAGTTAGCAGCAGGTGCAAAACAAGCAGATGCCGGCGCAGGGGAATTATTATCTGCTATTACGGGTGGTTCGAGCAATATAAGTAAACTAGCAAATGGCTCTAAGGAAGTGGCAACGGGTGCAAGCCAGTTAAAGGTCGGTTCTGAACAAGTGCTCGCTGGTTTAAATTCATTACAAGGTGGGACAAATCAAGTATATGATGGCTTGCAGCAATTACAGCCGGGTTCACAAAATTTATTAGCAGGGTTACAGCAATTATCGGCGGGTGCAAACCAATTATATGCGGGTGTCGCTTTAGGAGATGGAACAGCAGCGAACCCAGGATTAGCAAATGGTTTAGCACAGCTAGCAACGGTTTTACAATCGAAGGAGCAAAGTATTCAACAGCTAGCTCAGGGTGCGCAGTTATTACAAGGTTTGGCTCAAGCACCCGGACTAGAAACTTATAAGGACAATTTACTTGCACTAAGCGCTGGTTTAACGGAATTAGGTCAAATCTATCCAGTAGCAGTCCAAAGTGCAGGTGCATTAAATAATGGCGCACAACAAATTGTACAAAGTATGCCAACGTTGACACAAGGACTTGAAAGCGCGGTATCTGGGCAACAATCAATTGTCGGAGGTATTGGTGCACTTGTAGACGGACAGGCACAAGCCGTAGCTGGCGTTAACAAATTAGTAGTGGGTCAAACGGCAGTCGTAGCCGGCGCAGCAAAGCTTTCGAGTGGTTCTTCACAACTTGCAGCGGGCAATACGACATTATTAAATTCTTGGGGTCAACTTGGAGCAGGTGCTTCAAGTCTGAAAAACGGATTGACTCAAATTAGTACAGGCAATGAAACGGTAGCGACAGGTTGGCAGACAATGACAGAGGGCGTAACGTCATTAAATGATGGTGCGAATCGGTTACAAGATGGTTCTAATCAGCTTGTAACAGGTCTTGAAGGTGGTCGTGATCAAGTAGCGGCGCTAAAAATTACCGATGCCAATATTTCGATGTTTGCTTCCCCTGTAAAGTTAGCAGGAGATAAGGTCAATACGTATGAATATTACCGTGATTCAACAGCACCGTATGTATTATCACTCGCTTTATTTGTAGGGATGCTTGTACTTTCGTTCTTTGTTGACTTTAAAAAGCCGGTAGTATTTCCAAAATCTGCTGTAAGTTGGTTTGTAAGCAAATGGCTCCAATTGGCGGGATTTGCAACGATTCAAGCCATATTAGTAGCGGCATTCACATTACTAGCATTACAACTTCAGGTTGAAAATGTGATGATGTTCTTCTTATTTGCGATATTAGCGAGCATTACATTTATGTCAATTGTCTTCTTCTTAGTATCCTCAGCAGACAATGTAGGTCGCTTTATTGCACTAGTATTGGTCGTAGCGCAATTATCGATTACAGGGGCAAACTTACCGATTCCAATGTTACCTGAAAATTTACAGTCTTTAAGTACGCTATTGCCATTTACGTATTCGATTTCAGGTTTCAAATCGGCTATTACGCTAGGAGACACATCGTTAGTCATGTCCAATTCATCCATCTTGGCATTGTATTTAGTTGGGGCATCTGTCTTAGCGTTCGTCACATTTGTCGTAAGCTACAAATCATTAACAACGAAATACACACCAGAAGTACAGCCAACAGCATAAGCAAAAGCCCGAGCATCAATTAAAATGTACCCTATAAGATAGACACTTTGAAAAAGTCTATCCTATAGGGTATTTTTATTTATAGTGAGAAAAAAGATGTCGGAGTGGAATCAAATGACGAAAGAATTATTTACAAAAAAAGAACAAGAACAACTAAAATGCAATCCTAATGTGCAAGCTGTTAGTGAGAGATCAATTACATATACAGATGAATTTAAACGTCATTTTATTGCGGAGTATGAGAAAGGGAAGCTTCCTAGAGAGATTTTTGAAGATGTTGGTTTAAATGTTGAATTAATCGGTTTAGAGCGTATTAATTCAGCTCGAAAACGTTGGCGTGCAGCCTATCGTAAATCAGGTGTGGCAGGTCTACAAGATACTCGAAAAACCAATTCTGGTAGACCTTCAGAACGTGAATTAACATTAGAAGAAAAAATCACTCGGCTAGAAGCGAAAAATCGTATATTAGCAGCGGAGAACGAATTACTAAAAAAGCTCGATTTACTCGAAAGGCAGATGTTAAAGAAGAAGTAAAAATTACACCAGAATTAAAGTTCGAACTCATCCAGCATACGATAAAAAAATACAAATTAAAGCGCATGGTGAGCTATTTATGTAACATAATGGGCGTATCTCGTTCAGGTTACTACAATTACTTCACGGAAAAATCAGCACAAAAGCGCGCAATTAAAGCGGAAATAGATGAAGAAGTAAAGGATATCATTTTAAAGGCGTATCATTTCCGAGGACGCAAAAAAGGAGCACGCCAAATTAAAATGACCTTAGAAAATCAATACCAAATTACATATAACTTAAAGCGTATTCGCCGCATAATGAAAAAATTTTCGATTATATGTCCAATTCGTAAAGCAAATCCATATCGTCGCATGGCGAAAGCAACGAAAGAACATCGCACATGTCAGAACAAACTACAACGTCAATTTAAACAAGGTGAAGCAGGTAAAGTTCTGTTAACAGATATCACTTATTTAACGTATAAAGGTGGAAAACGCGCTTATTTATCAACGATTAAAGACGCCGAAACGAATGAGATTTTAGCGTATGAAGTATCCCCTTCATTACATCTAGAGATTGCGCTCAATACGCTTCACAAACTGAAGAAACACCGCCATTTAACAGAAGGCGCCTTTATTCATTCGGATCAAGGTTTCCATTATACGAGTCCGCAATTTCAAAAGCTCGTAAAGAAAATGGGGTTAGGTCAATCGATGTCACGTCGGGGAAACTGTTGGGATAATGCGCCCCAAGAATCATTCTTTGGGCATTTTAAAGATGAAACGAATCTAAAAGAATGTGAAACGCTAGAAGAAGTAAAACGAGAAGTTAAGAGTTATATGACGTATTACAATCATTATCGTGGCCAGTGGAATTTAAAAAAGCTGCCGCCTGTAAAATACAGACAGCTGCTTCAACAAGTTGCCTAGGCTTTTCAAAATGTCCTTTACAAAGGGTACACTTTAAATTAAGTGCTCGGGCTTTTGTATGTTATAGAAGGTAAGGATGATTAAAATTCCACTTTAGCAATCATGCCTTCTTCATCATCAATATCTAATACGATACGCGCTGCCATTGAATCACGTCCTAATTGCTCGTCGATATAAAGACGTAGCGCGGTAATGAAGTTCACTGTATTATAAATATCTAATTGACCATTGTAAAATGCCTCTGCCGAATAGCCAGCAGCATCATCATACATTAACTCCACTTCAATTTCTTCAGGAGCTACGTTTTTAAATTTTGCATGGAATAAGCAAATCGCATTGATGAGGTCTTGTTCGAGTAACGTTAGTTTTTCCACGTATCCGTTACCTCTTTATGTTCTTTTTTGCGTTTAATTAGCTGGTAAATTTTCACTAAGAAGAACACAATTGCAGCGATTGCAGCTACGTTTACAAGTAAGCCTAAAATATTACCTAGCATACCCATACCAGCAAATAGACTACCGAATAAAAGACCAGCTAAACCACCAAGCATTAAGCCTTTCATTAAGCCACCTTTGCTTGAAGAAGCTGCTTTTGTATCCTTTTGAGTTGTGTTGTTATTTTGTTTTGCCGTTGTTGGACTTGTCGCATCATCGTTATTTTTTTGGATGTTCGTGCTATTATTGTTACTGTTAAAGCCTTTCTTTCCTGATTTGTACGATTTTGCTTCAACGGTTTGTGCATCATCAACGAATAAAAGTGTAGATCCAACACTTGAGAACACAAGTGCAAACGCTAATAATACTGCAGATAATTTCTTCATGTTTTTCCTCCAATAATCTCTATGTCTTTCCTCTTCTAGTATAGCAAAAAGGGACATCGATAGAAAATAAAAACTCCACGCTATCTTTCGCACCTGCATTTCTTATTTCATGACAAATGCTTGTAAAATCACAAAAATAGGTTGTGAAAGGCGCATTGAAATTGTATGATGATACTTAATTTAAGCGCAATTCAGAATTCACTTCATTTTATGATAAAGGAATGCGCTAATTGAATTATTGGAGGAACGAAAAATGAGCAAAATTCGTATTGGTATTGTTGGTTACGGAAATTTAGGTCGTGGTGTGGAAGCGGCAATTAACCAAAATGATGACATGGAGTTGGTTGCGGTCTTTACGCGCCGTAATCCGGCATCTGTTACAATAAAAACAGCAAATGTACCGGTTTATTTAGTAGAGGATGCACAAAACTTTAAAGACGAAATTGATGTCATGGTTTTATGTGGTGGTTCGGCAACGGATTTACCAGAGCAAGTGCCACATTTCGCACAGTGGTTTAATACCATTGATAGCTTTGATACACATGCAAAAATCCCTGCGTTCTTTGATGCAGTCGATGCGGTCGCACAAAAGGCCAATACAGTATCGATTATTTCGGTTGGCTGGGATCCAGGCTTATTCTCATTAAATCGTTTATTAGGCGAGGCGGTTCTTCCTGCAGGCAATACATATACATTCTGGGGAGACGGTTTAAGTCAAGGTCATTCAGATGCTGTACGTCGTATTGCAGGTGTAAAAAATGCAGTGCAGTACACATTACCAATTAAAGAAGCAGTTGACCGTGTACGTAGCGGTGAAAACCCAGAGCTTTCAACGCGTGAAAAGCATGCGCGCGAATGCTATGTTGTGTTAGATGCGGGCGCAGATGCAGCGGCAATTGAAAAAGAAATTAAAGAAATGCCCAACTATTTTGCGGATTATGATACAACGGTAAACTTTATTACGGAAGATGAATTCAAAGCCAATCATCAAGGCATGCCGCATGGTGGTTTCGTCATTCGTTCAGGTGAATCGGGCGAAAAGGATAAGCAAATTTTAGAGTTTTCATTAAAATTAGGGTCGAATCCAATGTTTACATCGAGTGTATTAGTGGCCTATGCACGTGCGGCGTATAAATTAGCGCAAAAAGGGGATAAGGGAGCGAAGACGGTATTTGATATTCCGTTTGGCTTGCTATCACCGAAATCAGCAGCGGAATTACGAAAAGATTTGCTATAAGTGAAAAAATGACGCCGTCTATATTTTGAGACGGCGTCATTTTTTATCGATTAATTTATTGCAAACTCTCGCGTTCTGTAAAAGTAATGTCCAAACTACGCGCAGTACTGTAAATCTTTTGCTTTTGTTCTGTGCTGAATTTTGCCGTTTCACCAATGATGATTTCATCGTTTGCCGTTTGGAAAATGTATTGACCATACGGAAGCTTATCACCACCATACTCATAAACGACAGATTGAATATCCGCCCAATTCATCACTTGCTCATTTTGATACGATTTCACAATAATTTGATCACTTTGAATGACCTGGTAATTTGTTAGTGTCCAACCGCAAAAGCCGAGGATGCCGATAATTGTCAGTGTTGCTAGACTATACGTAAGCTTTGTATGCTTTAATGCTAGTAGGATAAGTGTTGCAACAATTAATACAAGTGAAGAAATCGAAATAATGAGGTTGTTCTTAGGTGTTAGTAAGATAATATTGTCTTTACTAAAATGCAATGTCTCGGTCATAATGGTCGGTAAGAATAAGGCAATAATCATACCAATCAGTCCAATAGCAATCGCGATAATACCAATTTTGGCCCGTGTAGATTTTTCGTGTAACATCCAATCCCCCCTTAGTCGTTTCCTTAATTACGTATTAAAACGTAAAAGGTTTCAAAAATATGAATTTAAACCATAAGATGGTAAATATGTGTTGCTTATTGAGGCAAAGTTGGCTTTTTGGGTATTCGCAAATAACCTTATCATTTCGCAAATAAACTTCGGAAAAAGCAAATAGCCCGTGCGAACCCGCAAATAAAACTGAAAAATCGCACAATCCCTCGTGGAAAACGCAAGTAATTCACATGTCAATCACGAATCCCGCATGCTTCAACCCACATCGATCCAATCAGGCGCTTTAAGCACCAAGCCCGTGTAATTCGTGGTAAACTAAGGAAGAGAAAAGTACAAATGAAGATGGTGAATAGATGAACGAACAAATTACACAATGCACGGCTCTTGTAAAAGAAATCTATGAAAAAATGGATGCGAGCCATGATTTTCAGCATATTGAGCGCGTGTATGAAAATGCACGGACGATTTTAACAGCTGAGCCACAGGCAAATGAAAAAATTGTGCATTTAGCGGTGCTCTTACATGATGTGAGTGATTCAAAATATACCGAAACAAAGGATAATGAAGAGCGCATTTTACAAGCACTGAATCTAACAGCCGAAGAAATACAGCATATTCAAACGGTCATTGCCGAGGTGTCCTTTAATGGGGGCAACGAACTGCCAGCAACAACGATCGAATCCAAAATTGTGCGTGATGCTGACCGTTTAGATGCCATTGGTGCAGTCGGAATTGCCCGCACATTTGCTTATGGCGGGGCAAAAGGACGTAAACTGTATGATGACGCGGAGGAAGCACGTGAAGGGATGACGCTAGAAGAATACCGCACAAAATCAACTGCCAGCGTCACACATTTTTATGAAAAGCTCCTATTATTAAAGGATTTAATGGTGACGGAAAAGGGGCGCGAAATGGCTGAAGGGCGTCATGCATTTATGGTACAATTTTTAGATCAGCTAAAAAAAGAAAGAGACGGGATTTCATGAGTCATTTAATCGTATCAAATTTAACAAAAACAGTTGGCGACAAAACGCTATTTCAAAATATTGAATTTACCATTTACGAAGGGGAGCGCGCGGGTCTAATCGGCATTAACGGCACAGGGAAATCGACGCTATTATCGATTTTAGCTGGTGTACAAGATGCCGATACAATCGAGCTTGATCATCCCAATAAATACCGCATTGCTTATTTAGAGCAAGACCCACAGTTTGAAGGCGATATTACCGTATTACAGGCGGTGTTCAGTGGGGATTCACCGATATTACAGTTAAATCGTCAATATGAACAAACGGTAGCTGCATTATCGAATAACCCAACTTCTGAAAAGCTACAAAATGAATTATTCCGCCTGCAGCAGCAAATGGATACAGACAATGCATGGGATGTCAACGCACTGGCAAAACAAGCGTTAACGAAGCTTGGCATTGATATGTTTGATAAGGAAGTAACCTCTTTATCAGGCGGTCAGCAAAAACGTGTCGCCTTAGCAAAAGTGTTAATCGAACCGGCTGATCTCTACTTATTAGACGAGCCGACGAACCATTTAGATGTGGCGTCAACGGAATGGCTACAAGAGATGGTATCCCGCTTAAAAGGAGCAGTCATTTTCATTACCCATGACCGTTATTTCCTTGATGAAACCGCAACCCATATTTACGAATTAGCGGATCAAACATTATACCGCCATACGGGTACATACGGCGATTATTTAGAAGCACGTGCGATTCGTGAGGAAATGCAAGTGGCGACACAAGCAAAATTACGCAATCGTTACCGTTCAGAATTACAGTGGATTCGCCGTGGAGCAAAAGCACGTACAACAAAGCAAAAGGCACGCATTCAGCGCTTTGAGGCATTGGATGATTCGATTGATCGTTCAGGTGAACAAACTGACCTAGAAATGAACTTAGCGACATCACGGCTCGGGAAAAAGGTGCTGGAATCAGACGGCATTACCAAAGCTTATGGCGACCGTACGATTATTAAAGATTATAGCTTTTTATTACAGCAGGGGGACCGTATCGGGATTATTGGTGCAAACGGCTACGGAAAATCAACCTTACTGAATATGCTTGCTGGCGAAATTGAGCCAGACCAAGGCGAAGTAGTTGTTGGTTCGACAGTCAAACGATTACACTTTAAACAAGCATTACCGGCCATGAACGAAAATGCGCGAATGATTGACTATGTACGCGAGGCATCGAATGATATTACAGATGCTAATGGAGAACGCTTCTCCGCATCACAAATGCTTGAGCGCTTTTTATTCCCGTTAAATGTTCACGGCACACCAATCAGTAAGCTTTCAGGTGGGGAGCGCAAACGACTGCATTTACTGCGCTTATTGATGGAGCAGCCAAACGTCTTATTACTAGACGAGCCGACCAATGATTTGGATATTGAAACATTAGGTGTTTTAGAGGACTTTATCGAAAATTTCCCGGGCGTGGTCATCACGATTTCGCATGACCGCTTCTTCTTAGACCGTATCGCGAAAAAACTTTGGATTTTAGATGGTCAAGGGGGCGTATCGGAAAGCTTGGATGTGTATACCGATTACTTAGCAAAAAAGGAAAACGAGCAGCAACAACTCACAAAAGAAGTGAAGCAAGATAAGCAAAAAGTTGAGAAGCCTAAATCAGAGAAGAAGAAGCTGTCATTCAAGGAACAAAAGGAATGGGAGACAATCGCTGACGATATTGCCAAAATGGAAGATAAAATCATGCAAACTGAAGAAGAAATTTCTACGGCAGGTTCAGATTTTACAAAGCTTCAGCAATTAACCTCTGATTTAGAAACGTACAATAGTGAATATGAGCACTTAATCGAGCGTTGGAGCTATTTAGACGAAATTGTAAATGGATAGGAGTGTTTAGTAGAGATGAAAATACTAGCAATTGAGCCAACACCAAGCCCGAATTCGATGAAAATAATCATTGACCAAGACTTACCATTTGGCAAAAGCTTTAACTATACAAAAGATAATATTAACGAGGCTACATCTGAACTACAAGCGATTTTTGCGGTAGAAGGTGTGAAAGGTATTTACCATGTTTCTAACTTTTTAGCGGTGGAGCGTAATGCCAAATTTGCATGGGAAGCCATTTTAGCAGATATTCGTCGTGCAATCGGTGGCAAAGAGGTGGAAGGCTCGGAACAGCAACTAAACGAGCATTATGGGGAAGTCAATGTCCATGTGCAAATGTATAAGGCCATTCCACTGCAAATTAAAGCATTTGATGGTGAAGGCGAAGTGCGTGTTAGCGCAGGCGATCGTTTTACAATTGCCTTTAAGCAGCTACAATTTAAAGTAGCGGAGGACAACTTCATTTTAGAGCGTAAATGGGTGGACTTCGGCGTGCGCTATGGGGATAAAGAGCAAGTGGCACAGGAAGTATTAAAAGAAGTGGATGCGCTCTATCCACAAGATCGTGTCGAGGCCATTGTTGAAAATGTCAATACCGCCGTCGTAACAGCTGCCCAAGAGCGTAAAAAAGTCACACTTGAGGAATACATACAAGTGGCAGACTGGCAGCAGCGTTTCCAAATGCTCGATCAATTACCTGATCCAGAAGTGAAGGATATTCCGTTATTGGAAAAAGCATTAGAGGATGAGCAAATGTCGATTCGTCGTCTAGCAACGGTATATTTAGGAATGATTGAGGATGAGGCAGTCGTTCCGGCATTAACGAAAGCGTTAAATGATAAGAGTGCAGCCGTGCGTCGAACTGCGGGGGACTGCATGAGTGATTTAGGCTTAGAAAGCTTTGAGTCAGCCATGATTGAAGCGCTAACAGACAAAAATAAGCTTGTGCGCTGGCGTGCGGCGATGTACTTATATGAGGTTGGTACAGAAGCAGCAGTCGAGGCTTTAAAAGTCGCAAGTGAAGATAAAGAATTTGAAGTGAAACTGCAGGCAAAAATGGCACTAGCACGTATTGTAGATGGCGAGGAAGCAAAAGGTTCGGTTTGGAAGCAAATGACGGAAAGCCGTAAATAATCATTCGAAAACAGACAAAACCTATTGAGCAAACTTTTACATGCTTAATAGGTTTTTTGGGTTAGAAAAAATGAGTTTTGATTTAGCTCAAACATCAACCATATACCGTGCATGATAGAGTGAGTTGTCGAATAAAGTCGAATGATTATTGCAAACTTTTCAGAAAAACTATTCCATTATCAGGAAATTTGGTATATATTTGCGGAGTGGAGATAGTTGAGGAGATGAACAGAAAATGGAGTTATTACACAATGAATCATTGTTGGAAAATTCAATTAGTGTCAATAATACTCGATTAGAAAAGCTATTAGCGCTATTTAACTCTCTTAATATGAATCATTCACGATTATTTAATAAAGAGGACGCTCGTTTAGTTGTATATGATATTTGGTTTTTGTTAGAGTATGGCGAAAAATACAAAGAAAAAGTCAATGTAAAGGAAGTCAAAAAGAAAAAATGGCGCTTATTGTTACTTGAGTTTTTTGCAGAAAATGGATTGTATGAGCAGGCGGAATTGACACAATATTGTTGTGCGGAGAAACGATTTTTTGCAGCATTAATTATTGTAAAAAAATTAGTAACCGGATATTTACCACAACTGGAGAAACTATGGAAAATACAGAATTTTAAAGAAGATGTTCAGATAACGAATAACCAGAATGAATTTGAAAGAATACAAAACCATATATTTACAGAAATTAAAAATAAATGGTATATTCATTTATTCAAGTATGAGAGCAAATTCAAAACGATTCTTGAGCAAGTAGTGAAGCAATTGAACTCAGTTGAACAGGTGCTAGGTCCAGAAATTTGGAAAACAATTGATGAAGATCATTTTGATATGCTAATGAAATCGATTGAGGTCAATCATTTTGCAGAGTTGCTATTTTGGAAGGAGAAAGTTGAGAAAACAGCATTTTTCTCGAGTCAAACGAATCAAAATGGCTCTTACGTCCTTTGTGTGCAACAGGATGTATCCATGCGTGATTATATAACTATTCAAACTGCGATTGTCCTCGAATTAATGAAAACACTCCAGAATAACGAAGGAAATTTAATATTTGTTCCTTTTGGTCAAAGTATTGAACGCGAGATGATTGCACTAAAAGGAATGTTTAATATGGATCGATATTTTGATTTGAATCAGCAAATTCAGTCTAAAAGTGTGCCAATCAATTATAAAAATGCACTGAATTATGCATTATTAATGTTGAAGCTGGAATTATCTCAAAATGATCATGGTAAAATTTACTTTTTATGCAATGAGCTGATTTATAAATATTTACCACAGGATGATGTGTGGATGACTGCGGTAGAAAGCTATAAGAAAAATAATGGCCTCGAAATATCTGTCATCTTTTTAGGGGAAAAAAATAATTTTCAACCGATTTGGTTTGCTGATGAAGTCCTTTTAGCAGATCAATTTGTATCGTCATTCAAACTATAAAAAACCCTGAAGCATAGGCATTGCTTGTAGCGCCTATGCTTCAGGGTTTTTAACATGCTCCAAAAGTTTATGAATCGGGCTGCACTTTTTGTACTTGCTGGTCTGGATAAAATACAGTGTAGATAATACTGCCGAAAATAAGGACAATGCCCAATATTTGCAGCATAGACGGTCTAAAGCTTAGTAAAATGGCATCCAATAAAATGGCGACAACCGGATCAACGAAAACGAGCACTGATACAATGACGGTTGACAAATTTCGAATACTATCAAAAAATAAGTAATAGACAAAGCCCGTATGGATAAAGCCAGTCCCTAAAATATAAAGCCAATTGGTTGTTGTTAAGCCATTAAAGACCGTAAAATCACAAAGCGGAAACAGCATAATAATTCCAATAGTCGTTTGAATAAACGTTAGTGCATAGGAAGAGAGACCATGAATGGTTTTACTTGTAAACATTGTGAGGGCATAGAAAATTGCCGATAGTAAAGCCCAAACAAAGCCCGAATTCATAAATTGCGAAATGCTTGTAAAGCTATCAATTCCAACAATTAAAAGGCTACCAAAGAAGCATACAACAGTTGCTAAAATAGAGCCAATCCCCATTTTTTCTGCTAACAAAACTGAGCCTAGCATAAGCACGAAAATGGGTGCTAAATTATAAATGGATATGGCAATCGAAATTGACATCACTTCAAATGCTTTAAATAAAAACACCCAATTGAGTACGATAAAAATACCACAAAGGCACGTCTTCAGCACTTCACGTTTGTCCCATTGCTCCGTTTTATGTCCACCTGTCAGAAGCCATAAGCCACCTAAAAATAAAGTTGCACAAATACAACGGACAAACACAAGCTCAATTGCTGGAAGTCCGGTTTGTATAGTGAAAAATCCAATGGAACCAAATATGGCCATAGAAAGTGTCAGTTTGATCATAGCGCCGGTATTCATCATGTCCACCTACTTCCCTGCTGTTTAGTTCCGAATTTGGCCGTTCCCTGTAATGTAAAATTTCGTTGATGTTAAGGCAGGTAAGCCCATTGGTCCACGTGCATGCAGCTTTTGTGTGGAGATGCCAATTTCAGCACCGTAACCAAATTCAAAGCCGTCTGTAAAGCGTGTAGAAGCATTGTGATAGACTGCCGCTGCGTCCACTGAATTTAAAAAGACATCGGCATTTTGCGCATCTTCGGTAATAATAGCTTCTGAATGATTAGTTCCGAATTTATTAATATGATGTACCGCTTCGTAGACGTTTTCAACCACTTTCACGCTTAATGTGCAAGCTAAAAATTCTGCTGAATAATGCTCATCTGTTGCTGGTAGGGCAGCACTTAATGCGTGGCAAACATGCTCGTCCCCGTAAATTTTAATGCCCAGCTCCTCATGTAAGTAATGGAGGAATTCTTTGCCGTGTAAATGAAAGAAATCCTCGTGTATAAGTAAGCTTTCTGTTGTGTTACATACAGATAGACGCTGTGTTTTTGAGTTTTTAATGATTGTTTTGGCCATGTCTACATTTGCGAAATTATCAACATACACATGGCAGTTACCTGCGCCTGTTTCAAGCACTGGTACAGTCGATTCTCGTACAACTAAATCGATTAAGTTTTTGCCACCGCGTGGAATCAATACATCTAAATACTCGGTCATCGTGAAGAGCGTTTTGGCAGTTTCACGGCTCGTGTCTTCGATTAACTGTACCGCATCAACTGGATAGTTTGCTTTCTCTAATGCGCGGTGAATCGAGGCAACAAGGGCGATATTGGAATGTTTTGCGGATGAGCTACCACGTAAAATAACCGCATTGCCTGTTTTTAATGAAAGGGTAGCTGCATCGACTGTGACGTTTGGACGCGCCTCATAAATCATCCCAACAACGCCAAGTGGCACACGCTTTTTTGTAATGTGTAGGCCGTTTTCTTTCGTAATCTCTTCCAGAACTTCTCCAACTGGATCTGGTAAATCGATTAGCTGTAAAATGGCGTCACTCATCGCTTGGACACGCTCTTTATTTAAGAGTAGGCGGTCTAGCGTAGAGGAATCTAGCTTGTTTTCTTGCCCTGCGATAATATCCTGCTGGTTGGCAGCTAAAATTTCATCTAAATCTGTTAGTAGCTGTGCAGCGATATGTGTTAATGCCTCGTTTTTTTGTTGTGTTGTGCGAATATTGGTTTCATAGCTTGCGATTTTTGCGCGCTTTCCTTTTTCTAGTACCTCATTTGTCATGGTGATTCCTCCTTAATTTTTTACCCAATGATTGCGGTGAATAACTTCAATTGGATCGTGTGAAAGCTCATCCGTACGTTTGCCCATTGCCTGCTCGAGCTCTTTTGCAGAATATAACACTTCACCACGGCCTATGCAGGTATGGCGGTCATATACTTCGACAACATCTCCACGCTTGAATTGTCCTTCAAAGGCGTAAATACCAGCAGGAAGTAGACTTTTCCCTCTGTGCTGTAGGGCATGAACAGCACCTTCGTCGATAAACAGCTTGCCTGAAGCCTCTGTTAGTGTGACCCATTGCTTATTTGTTGTAATGGCTTTGTCACTCCGTTTGAAATAGGTGCCATCGCCTTTATTATCTAAAATTTCAATTAATTTTTGTGATCCAAAGCCCGTACCGATAAAGACATCTACTCCGGCATTCATGGCGAATTTTGCGGCGGCTAGTTTTGACTGCATCCCACCTGTACCCACTTTGGAGCCTGAGCCTGATGCAAAGCCGAGCATTTCGTCGGTAATCTCTTCAATGAGCGAAATCCGCTGTGCATCTGGATTGTTTAGCGGATTGGCTGTGTAGAGTCCGTTGACATCTGTTAAAATAATGAGCTGGTCAGCGTGGACTAAGCCGCTTACTAAAGCCGATAGCATATCATTATCGCCAAATGTTAATTCAGCTACAGAGACGGTGTCGTTTTCGTTAATAACTGGAATAATGGAGCGTTCTAATAGCTCGGATATTGTTTCGTAAGCATTTTTATAACGTTTTTTATCGCTAAAGTCTGAGCGAGTTAATAGGATTTGCGCTGGAATATTGCCATAGCTTGCGAATTCGTCTGAATAGGCTTGAATGAGTAAACTTTGTCCAACTGCTGCTGCGGCTTGCTTGCCCTTGATTGTTAGCGGACGGGATGGGTAGCCTAATTTACCAAAGCCTGCTGCCACTGCTCCCGATGACACTAGGATTACTTCATGACCAGCCTTTTTTAGTGTTGCAAGTGCTGCGACATGATCGGTGAATTTTTGTTCGTCGATTTCACCTTTCGTATTCGTTAATGAACTGCTGCCGATTTTAACAACGACGCGCTTTCGTTCCATAAAATTGCCTCCATTTCTATTGTTGACACAAAAAAAGCACTTTTCCTCCTAATGCATAGGACGAAAAGTACTGTAACTTCCGTGGTACCACCTAAATTGAATGCGAAATGCATTCCACTTCATCTCATAACGCTGAGTCGGCGCCTAAATTTATTAGGAGCATGTCAAAGTAGGTTCGGTAGGTTTTGCTATGCCATTCTTTCAGCCGCTGGAATGTGCTCTCTTCTCTAGCTAAGTGCTACGTACTATTCTTTAAGTAAGCTTTTGATTTTCTAATAGCATGCCCGATTGTCTAGATTTTGTCAATATGATTTGAATAAGAGTATGTAAAAGCATCCTAAATGAAATTTGCGAATTCATAAAATATTAGCGGAATTCGTCAATTTACATACGATAAAAGGCGCTAAAAAGCCATTTAAAAAGCAATTTTATAAAAACTGCACTTTGTCAGATTTGCACAATTTTTTTATGGTGGAGCTACCTAGGAATAACCAGTTGTGCACAGCTCAAAGGAATGCAGAACAATGCAAGATGTCGATGAACGTATTGGTGAGTTTGAGTATTTAATTTTACGCGTCATTGCGAAGTACAAATTATTTCAGGAAAAAGAAAATTATATGCAAGTAGGGCGCTTAGCCATTTGGAAGGCGGTTAAGGAGTTTGATCAAACAAGGGGAAATTTTGAAATGTATGCCTATATGATGATTAAATATGCGATTGTTCGAGAGTTTCAGGGCAAATTGAAGGTAACGCAACATGAAACGTCGACAGAGGATGAAAAACTATCCTATTTATCCGATACAGCTACAGAATTAGCGCCACATCAGATGGAACGGCCGGAATGGTATTATCATTTATTTTCTGAGCATCAGCGCATTATTGAGCTGCTATATTATGAGGGCTATTCCATCAAGGATGCGGCAAAGCTTGAAGGGATTTCCTATGATGTTATGAAAAAGAGGCGAGCAAAAATGCTAAAAAATGCGCGGGCCTTGCTACAAAAAAAGGACGGGTCTGCACCCATCCAATGAATTATTGTTGAACCGTATTTAAAAATGCGTTTCGTTGTTCTTCGGATTGTTGCGTGCCTGCTACTAACATTGCACCGATACGATAGTCAGCTTGTCCCTTTTCGACAACATATTGTAAATTAACGGATTGTACTTTGCCACCCACATTGCAATCGCCTTTAAATTCAACGACGTGCTCCATCATTTTCGTTTGGAAATACTCCCATTTACTTTTTTCACAATAGTTTTCAAATGCAGCCTTAGTTGTGATGTTACTATTTTCAACAACTGGGGCTGCCTGTATGTATTGCACGTATTCGTTATCCGTCACTGGTTTTTTTGGCCCAAAAAAGTAAAAAAACAGACCTAAAATGGCAATTGGAATAATCCAAAAAATCGTTCGCTTATATTTTCCCATATTTAAACTCCCCCTTTGTACATAGATAGTATAACATTTTATAATGTTCATTTTCTACATTGGTATAGTGAAATTCTCGTAAAAGTGGATAATTCGTCTGATAGGTATCTAGTTTGATTGCGTATGTACGTTCGGTTTTAGCTTGCAAATTGATTAATTCCATTTATACTAAAGGAAGATAAGGGGGAGGAATCTATGCAAAAAGCCTTACTCATCGCAGAAAAGCCTTCACTAATGCGTGATATTGAAAAAGTATATAAAAAAATGAATTTACCATATACGATTGAGTTTGCAAGCTTTGTAGGACATGTGGTGGAGTTAAAAGAGCCGCATGAATATAAGGCGGAATGGAAAAAGTGGGACCTCGCGTTATTACCAATGATGCCAGAGCGTTATGAATTTCGTGTGAAAAAAACAGCGGCGAGCGTTTACAAAAATATTGCTGACCAGCTAAAGCATGGACACTATGATTTTGTTATTAATGCCTGTGATGCGGGAATGGAAGGCGAAAATATTTTCTATTCCTTTTATAAAAAGGCGAATTGTAGACTACCAGTGAAGCGTTTTTGGACTTCACAAACGACAGAGCCTGCGATCCGAGAGGCACTTGAAAATTTAATTGATGAGCAAGATGTCCTCATAAAAAATTTGCGTAATGCGGCGATGTATCGCATGATATTCGATTGGTTAGTCGGTTTGAATTTAACGCGTGCGGCTACGGTAAAAGGTGGTCGTACGATTAAAGTAGGGCGCGTTATGACACCTACTTTAGCCATTGTCGTTTGGCGTGAGCTGGAGATTCGCAATTTTATCCCACAGCCCTACTATCAAATTGAACTGGATTTAGGCAATTTTAAGGCGCTCTGGTTTGATCCGAAATCAAAATCCAATAAAATCGCAACGCTTGAACAGGCACAGGCGATTTTGCAGCGTTTAACAGGTGAGGCAATCGTTGTGGATATAAAAACGGAGCGCAAAACGATGTATGCGCCAAGCTTGCATTCGTTACTGGAGCTACAAAAGGAAGCAAATCGTCTCTTTGGTATGACATCCGCTGAAACACTTAAGGTAGCACAAAGCTTATACGAGACACGAAAGCTTGTGACATATCCTCGTACCGAATCACAGCATTTACCAACAAATTTTGCGAAAACGATTGACCGGAATTTGACCGCCATTCAATCGCTTCCACAATATGCCGAGTTAACCACTGCTCTATTAAATGACCGAGCGCGTATTCAAAAAATCCAGCATTCGAAAAAATATGTGGATGACAAAAAGCTAACCGATCACCACGCCATTACCGTAACCGAGGTAAAGCTTGGTCAAAAGAAGCTCTCGCCGCAAGAGGAGAAAATTTATCAGCTTATCATAAAACGTTTACTTGCCATCTTTATGGACCCCTATGTAATTGATAAAACACAAGCTGTGCTCACTTGTGGTGGGGAGCATTTTAAAGCATCAGGAAATATCGTAGTGGACGAGGGGTATACGGTGCTTTATAAGGCGCATAAAAAGAAGCAAACCGACATGCCGTTGCCAGCACTTCAAATAGGAGAAAAGCGAATGGTGAAGGAAGCAAAGCCACTTTCTAAAGTTACTGAACCTCCTGCACGTTATACCGATAGTACGCTGTTAGATGCGATGTTTCATGCGGGACGTTTTGTAGAGGATAAGGCATTACAGGAAATTTTAAAGGATGCAGAGGGGATTGGTACTTCTGCTACCCGTGCTGAAATTTTGGAAAAGCTGTTTGCGATTGGGATGCTTGAGCGTCAAGGGAAATCGATTGCGGCAACACAGTTCGGCATCGATGTCATTGATAGTATGAAGCATCATGATATTGTATCACCGGTATTAACCGCTGTTTGGAGCAAAAAGCTGAAGGATATTGTGGATGGTACATTAAGCTCTCGCCAATTTTATGAGGAGATGCAACGATTTATCGTCACAACAACCGAAAGCTTTAAAGCAATTGACATGGAAGTAGCAGAAAAGGAAATTGTTGTTGTTGGGAAATGTCAAAAATGCGGTGGACAAGTAGTAGAAGGCTTTAAAGGCTATCAATGTAAAACAAAGGGCTGTAAGTTTTTCATTTCGAAATCGCTGATGAAGGCAAAAATTACAGTAAACGACGCGAAAAAGCTACTGGCAGGCAAGGAAACAAGGGAAATTCGATTCACATGGAAAAGTGGTAAAAAGGGGAAAGCTAAATTGAGGCTTGAAAACGATCAGCTACAATTTGTCTTTGCACAACCGAAAAAATAATGATGCCCTTAAAAAAGCAATCACGAACCTGTATGGAGAAGTGGTTGCTTTTTTCGAAAATTATGAGGATAATTCCTTTATTTCATTCGAATTATCACACCAATTTATAAAAATACCATATAATAAATTGACAAAAGCCATAATTATTCGTATTTTGTCTAAAATAGATTATTGAATTTCCAGAATAGTCTTGACTGTAAGAAAATAAATTTGTACACTGTGTAAAGTCAAATGTTTTTTCGGTAAGTACAAATATCAATTTTGAACGTAAGGATCTGATGAGATGATAGTATGTAAATTTGGCGGCACATCTGTCGCAAGTGCAGAACAAATCAAAAAAGTAGCAAATATTGTGAAATCTAATCCTGAAAGAAAGATTGTCGCTGTTTCCGCTCCTGGTAAGCGATCAAGTGATGATACGAAGGTGACAGATTTATTAATCGATTTAGCAGATACAGCTTTAGCTGGCGGTGATGTGGAATCGAAAATTAACGTAGTAGTTAATCGATATCGAGCGATTACGGACGGACTTGGTTTAGACAATACGATAACGGATGTAATCGCAGCGGATTTACGTGAGCGTGTGCAGGCGGATCGTTCAAATACAGATTTATTCATCGATAGCATAAAAGCGAGTGGTGAAGACAATAACGCAAAACTAATCGCAAGTTACTTCAACTCTATTGGGATGCCTGCAAAATATGTCAGTCCAAAAGAGGGACTTGTTGTAAATGATTTACCAGAGCGTACATTTGCTCTGCCTGAAGCTTATGTAAATTTAAGTAAGCTAAAGGAAACGAATGAAATTATCATTTTCCCTGGCTTCTTCGGCTATACAAAAGAGGGGATTTTACGTACTTTTGACCGAGGCGGCTCGGATATTACAGGCTCGATTTTAGCGTCTGCAGTTGGTGCGTCCTTATATGAAAACTTTACGGATGTCGACTGTGTGTTTGCGGCGAATCCAAAAGTTGTAAATGATCCAGTAGACATTAAAGAAATTACGTACCGTGAAATGCGTGAATTATCGTATGCAGGCTTCTCCGTTTTCCATGATGAAGCGTTAATGCCTGTATACAAACAAGGGATTCCGGTAAACATTAAAAATACCAATAATCCTTCAGCACCAGGAACACGAATTTTACCAACACGTATGCAAACAAATCGCCCGGTTACAGGTATTTCGGCAGACGGTGGCTTTTCAATCCTATACGTGTCGAAATATTTAATGAACCGTGAAGTAGGCTTCGGACGTAAGCTGTTACAAATTATTGAAGAAGAAAATATTTCGTATGAGCATACGCCATCTGGTTTAGATGATATTTCGGTAATTATGCGTTCAAATCAGCTTACACCAGAAAAAGAGGGGCGCATTGTTAGCCGTGTCAAAACAGAGTTATGTGCGGATGATGTTCATTTCAGTCATGATTTTTCTATGATAGTGATTGTCGGCGAAGGGATGCGTCATAATACAGGTCTTGCAGCACGCGCGGCAACAGCTATTTCAAATACTGGGGCTAATATTGAGATGATTAATCAAGGTTCATCAGAAGTAAGCTTAGTATTTGGCGTTCGCTCAGAGTTTGAGGACCGTATTTTAAAAGGGCTATATGAAGAGTTTTTTGCACAAATTCCAATCGCTTGAAAGCGTAAGGATAAGTCGAATCCATAAATGGGGTTCGGCTTTTTTTCAATGTCTTATGAGGTTTAGAGAAGGCTAAGGCGCTTTTTTCTTGTTTTTTCATAAAATGCATGTGAGAATAGACGCACATGCAAAAATCGGAGGCAACTTATGAAAATTGAAATCTTCTCGGACTTTTCTTGTCCATTTTGCTATATTAGCAAAACAAAATTACAACAGGCAATTAAGGAGTTAGGCTTGGAGCAGCAAGTCAAAATCGAATATAAGGCCTATCAGCTAAAACCAGATGCTTCTAAGACAGAGACGCGTAATTATAAAGAGGACATGTTACAACGTTTTCAAGGACGCGAAGCCAAAATGCAAGAAGCGATAGATGCTGTTCATGCACATGCAAAAGAAGTCGGTCTTACGTATAATGTTGATGCAATCCAAACTGCTAATACCGAAAATGCGCATCGTTTAGCAAAATTAGCGGCCAAATTTAATGTAGCAGATGCCTTTACGGAGCGCGTCATGAACGGATATTTTTCAGAAGGCTTTAATATCAATGACACAGTTGCGTTAATTGATATCTGTGTTGCATTAGGTATCCCACAGGAACAGGCACAGCAAGTCATTGATGAGCAGCTCTATTCAGAGGAGCTGGCACAAGATCGCTACGATGCGCAGCAACTACAAATTACAAGTGTGCCCTTCATGGTTTTTGAAGATGCCTATGGAATTAAAGGGGTAGAGCCACTTGAAATTTATGTGAAAACATTAAAACAAGCACAGGCAGTCGCGGATAAGCGTTTAACCGTTATTGAAGGCGATGCGGTATGCGGTAATGATGGCTGTGAAATTTAGCATATTGCAAATCACCTATAAAATTCTAATTCGTAAGTAAGGGGTCTTTCATGCAACAATTTACGTATAAAGCGCTAGGCAAACTTCAATCTACTAAGCCACAAGCCATTCGCAATGAAGCAGGAGAGCAAATAATGCTAGTAGAGCGTGTGTATGATAATGGCTTAAAAAAGCTACTAGATGGCTATTTTGACTACCGCTATTTTTTAAAGTACCGCGTGACAACGAATGAAGGTGTACCATTATTTGAAGCGAAGAAAATTTTCCGTCGTGGGAAAGTTTGGTTTGAGGCGAAGGATCTCGTTTCTAATGAAACCTATGTAGTGAATTATGAAAACTGGCGAATCGGTGTACCGGAACTATTTGTAAGCGGTCAAACTATTAAAATGAAAATCGATAAAGAGATGGAAGACTGGTCGAACTTCATTGTAGCAGGTGAAATCGTTGCACGTTGGAAGGCTAGCTATGATGAAACAAGCGATGAATTTACCGCAATGCTGGAAGTGGCAGACATATCACCGATTCAAAATACAGCATTTTTCATCGCCATTGCACAGGCTGCATTATTTATCGGAGTATAGGAGAAGTAGATGAACGTAGTATTTGTATTAACGGAAACAGCAGAAGAAGTGCTACATATGGTATCGAATGATGTCGCAGGATTACTTGCGGCTGTCAAAGGGGACAGTGTGTCATTTCCATTTGGCACGTATCAATATGATAGCCACACGCTCGATCATTATTTATTAGAAGATGGCACTTACCAACAGGAGCTGGTTGTGTATTTAAAGCCGGAGCAAAAGAAAGGCGAGACAGTACTGCCATTGCCTCAAGTCGATCAGCCCATTTTTTAGTCGGTTGTTGAGGGAATGATGGGAACTTGAGAGGATTCACAAATAAAATCCAAAACTCGCATCTATGCATACAGAAAACATTTAGAAAATCATGTATTGGTTCGGGAATGAGCCAATAATGTTCTAAAAAAGGAAAATTAGATCACCTACTCGAATGTATTGTACATACAAATCGGGTAGGTGATTTTTTTGGAACAGTTGAGTTTATTTCAAATGCAGGCTGCGATACGAAAGCCAAAATTTTTAGTATTAGAGCAGGTGAAAGTACAGTTAATGGATGAGGAAATTGACAGCGAAACTCATTATTATCGAAAATTCTATGAGCCGCATATAATAAATAAAGTAGGCGAGGTGCTCCAAATCATCATTACAACAAAGGCCATTACGTATGAAGTAGATATTTATGGGACGCGTTATTATTTATTGGAAGAAGAGCTTGTTGGATTGTAGGACTTCAAATGTCATATGTTTTAGGAATATTTCGAAACTTTCAGCACTCTTCACTCGTATAGTAGTGGAACGGAGGGGGCTATATGACACAATTAAAGACATTTAAATTTATTTTTGTAACAATTGTACTTGTCGTTTTATTTGGATTTGGCGCTATGTATACAAATGTAACGATCTACACAATTGTCGATATAGAGCCAGAGCAAATTATCGAAGAAAACGACCACTACTATTTATTATTCGATGATCGAAAATTGAAATTAAGTGAAAACGCACGTAACCATCTGGAGCTTGATAAATTTCCAACCTATAAATTGACGTATTCTTATAATAAATTACTTGACAAAAAGGGGAAAGTTTTGCGCCTAGAGGTATATGGGAAACAAATTCCATAAATTTTAAAATGTATATTCACCATCAAATTAAACATAAT
Organism: Solibacillus sp. FSL R7-0668; assembly: GCF_038006205.1. Taxonomy (NCBI): domain Bacteria; kingdom Bacillati; phylum Bacillota; class Bacilli; order Caryophanales; family Caryophanaceae; genus Solibacillus; species Solibacillus sp. FSL R7-0668. The sequence continues at coordinate 1,800,730 of NZ_JBBOUU010000001.1, forward strand.
TTCATCACAATTGTCGCGACTTCCTAGTGAAATGTAAATTAAATGTTAAATTCAGATGAAATAAATGTTAAGATAGGTTTTTAGTGGGTTTGAAGGGATTCACAGAAGAACAAACATAATTTCACGTGAGGTTGCGTCGAATAGGTTGTTCGATTGATTATGACATTTGGTGGTGAAATGCATGCTCACGATTTTTGGTGGGATTGGTCTGTTTTTACTAGGGATGACCATGCTTACGAACGGACTGAAAGAAATTGCCGGAGACGCATTAAAAAAATGGCTCAACCGGTTTACGAAAGGTCGTATAAGTGCGGTTGTTTCTGGTGCTGTTATGACGATGCTTGTGCAGTCCTCCACGGCAACAACTTTACTAACAATTGGCTTTGTTAGTGCAGGATTGCTTACATTTATGCAATCGATTGGTGTTATTATTGGGGCGAATATTGGGAGTACAAGTACGGGTTGGATTATTTCATTAATCGGCTTCAAAATTAGTTTACAAACCATGGCATTACCGATAATCGGTGTTGGTGTCTTCATGACCATGATTGCGCCGAATGATATTAAAAAATTTGGTAATGTATTAGCAGGATTTGGTTTACTATTTTTAGGGATTGATATGCTACAGCAAGGAATGGGCTCGGCACAGGACTTCATTGCGTTCGATAAAATTCCGGCTGACTCCATTATTTCAATCTTTTTATTAATCGTTATTGGGATTGTCATGACGGTCATTATGCAGGCTTCGAGCGCGGCAATGGCAGCGACGTTAGCGGCATTATTTGCTGGAGCAATTGACTTTGAACAGGCAGCGTATTTAGTCATTGGTCAAAATATTGGTACGACAGCGACCGCACTCTTTGCAGCAATTGGGGCATCGGTTTCGGCAAAGCGTACGGCAATTACACATTTAATGTTTAATGTCATAACTGCTATAATTGTTACGGCAATTTTTTCATATTTTGTTCAAGCAACAAAATGGATTACGGTAGCGATTTCAGGTAGCTTTGATGAAACATTGGGCTTAGCAATTTTCCATACGCTATTCAGTGTACTTGGTGCGCTGATTTTTATTCCGTTAATGCAGCCGTTTGCCAATTTACTCATGAAAATGGTACCAGAGCGTGAAAATGCCTTGACGCGTAATTTAGATGATAGCTTAATGGCAATGCCTTCTGTTGCAATTGATGTCGTATTTAAAACAATGCGCGATATTATGGTGGAGCTTACGAAGGCGCAGCATCTATTATTACAGTCAAAAAAGGTAACGGTGGAATATGAAAAGAAAATGCTAGAAGTAGAAGATGCACTTGTTATTACACGTAAGTTTTTAGACGGTATTTTAGTTAGCTCTTCGCGTGATCGTGCCAAGCTAATTTCTATCTTACATACATTGGATCATTTACATCGTTTAATTAAAGTGTTGCGCGAACAGCAAAAGGTAGAGGCGCTTTATTTACAAGAAAAGTTGATGCAAGATTGGCAGGAGCTATTGGAGACAATCGGTGAGCGTTTGTCAGAGGACGAAAAAATGCTCGATATTTCGATTATTTTAGAGCATACTTCTCAAGATATGGCACAGCAGCGTCGTAATAAACGTGAGCAATATTTTGAACGCTCAGTATCAAATGAAACACAGTTAGATTTAGCCGTGTCAAAGGTTGATGCATTATTATGGATTGACCGTTTGATTTATCATTATTGGCGTGCAACTGCGCGAATGGCTGAGTATCAAACAATCAATGAAGATTAAAAAAGGAGGCGTCCGAATATTCGGGACGCTTCCTTTTTATTTTTGATATTTCTTTTCTAGTTTCATACCAACGATACGAATGACAATGCCGATTAAAATAAAAATCCATCCAAGACCGATAAAAATATAGTTTAACGTTTGATTTGAATTTGGAATGACATCAAAAAGCCCTAAGCAAACGACGATAATGCCAGAAAATGATACTAAAAGGCCAGCAGTTACAATACTCACATTTCTTCACCTCTAGCGCAAATTTTATCATGAATCATGCATACAATTCAATGAACTCAAATAAAGTCATAGAGGTGTCACAAAAATTTTCGATCTTTACTTTATATTCTGAAACTTTATGCAATTCTTTTCGTAATATAGAAATAATAGGAAAAAGGGGGATGTAAGATGAAGAAATGGGCGAGTATTATAAGTGCATCGGCCGTTGCATTAAGCTTATTTACAGCGGGGACGGTGGCCAATGCGAATATGGGTACAACTTCAAATGACGAGCGTCAACAAATTTACGTAGCCATTACGGATGAAGATGTTACGAAAGAGGTACTTATTGAGAAATTAAAAGCGGTATTACCGGAGCTGTTTGGTTCATTTAGTAATAGCGATTTTACGATGTCCACAATGAGCTATCATTATTCGGATGATTTAACAACGCGTTATGAATTATCCTTTTCGAAAACCGTTAATAAGCAGTCACAATCGGGAAGTATTATTTTTAAAGAAGGCGATTTTGAAATTGAATCACTTACCATCTCCCCAACCATTACAAAGGATTCATTATTTCCAGGTAAAATCACAGAGCAGCAAGCACAAAAGATTGCAACAGACTTTGTGAGAAAAGTAACGGGATCATCGGATTTCATTACAGTGAGTCAGGTGCCGAGTTATTTTTCAACGCGCTTAATTACTGAACCCATTTCGTATGCGTATTCATTTATGAAAACTGAAAAAAATATTCCCATTCAAGATCAAGGGATGTATGTAAGTATTCTTGGAGATGGGACAATTCAATACTATATGCAAATTGCACCGATGACGCAGCGCTTTGCATTTGAGGAAGAATCAAATATTATGACGAAAAGTGCAGCTATAGCCAAAATGAAAGAAACGCTAAAAGTATCGCTGCAATATTCCTATGATTATAGCTCTTATAATGCAAAACCTACTGTACGCTTAGTATATCTTCCGGCAGCAGACTATATCGGGGTTCATGCGAAATCAGGGAAGTGGCATAGCAATACGGGAGAGACCGAGCAAATCCAGGCAAAAGCTCCATCACCAATTGTTGACAAGCCATTACAGGCAAGTAAACCAATAACACTTGAGGAAGCAAAGCAATATGTTAAAAAGCTCGCACAATCAAACGCGAACGGGGAGAAATTAACGATTGATTCTGCTTATGAGTATGAGAGTGAAGGGACAAGCATTATAAGTATTTCTTATTCATACCATAAGAAAAATGCTTCGTTTGGTACGTCCGTGGAATTCAATAAAAACACGGGCGAACTTTTAAACTATTTTGATATGTCAGATTCGATTCCTTATCTAGATGCACCTGAGGACAATACACCACGCCTTGACGATGCGAAGGTGCTAGCGATTGCGACGGATTATGCGAAACAATTTGCACCAGCCTCAATCCATGAATATTCAATGCCTATATATAACATAAGCTATTCTGAGGAAAATAAAATGCATACGGTTTCATTCCCACGGATGAAAAATGGTCTTATTGTAAACGGCGATAATATTTCCGTGTCTATTAGTAATAAAGGAGAGCTGAAATCCTACTACAGAAGTAACTTAACAATTGATGAATGGCCAGCACTAGATGAAGTTATTTCGCAACAAGAAGCGCAAAAGCAATTCGAAGCAGCCTTAGATGCCATGCTTGTGTACCAATCCGTCTACAATCAAGAAGGAAAATATGAGCTGCTTTACACGCCAACGATTAATAAGGAGTCAATTTATCAAATGGATGCGTTGACGGGTGAATTTTTGAATGTGTATGGACTGAAAAAGAAGGAAATAATTACACACCCAACAGCTGAAAAAGAGCTGAATTATTTAATTCAAGCAGGGGCAATTGAAGTGAAAGACGCCAAAAGTTTCAATGCAGACCAGCCGATTTCACAAGGGGAAGCATTAAAGGCTATTATAAAATCGATTAGCTATTTCTATGAGGACTATGCTTATAGTAGTGGTGAAAATAGTGAGGATACAATCAAACTTGTGCCAAAGGACAATCCGTATTATTCAACGGTGGAATCCGCTTACCGCATGGGGATGATTAAAGAGGGAGATCAGCTAGCGATTGACAAGAACGTAACGAAAGAGCAGCTAGCGGTGTGGTTTGTTCGTGCATTAGGTCTCGAACAAGCCGCGAAATATCCTACGATTTATAAGCTGGATGTGAACGATGTGCATGAAATTTCACCAGCAAATATTGGCTATGTAACGTTAGTAAATGCGTTAAAGCTACAGCCATTAACAGATAATAAATTCCAGCCGAAAAAAGAAATATCATACGCTGAATTAGCGGTTTCGATTATTAATGTAGCCTATGCAATTGCAGAAAAACAAAATACAGGCTACTAAATAAAGTACACCTCACTATACAATCTGTGTAGTGAGGTGTCGTTTTTAGCGCATTTTCAATGATTTGTCCTTGTATAGTCACAAAATTAAGAATGTACGTTCGAATTTTCTTAGAACGTAGTGGTTTCTGGAAAGGATTTTATGTTAAAATAAGAAAAAGCACGGAATCCTAAAAAAAAGAGCGAAAATTTTTAGGAAACGATGTAATATAGTTAAAGTAATTAATCATTAATGGAAGTTGGGAAAAACATGCAAAAAAATAAATATCGCATTCATAGCAATGCATTATTTGAAATTGCGCAAAGTCGTGCGTTTACCGAAAAGGATGCTATCGAAGAGCGCTTCGATGAAGAGGGAAAAATTAAATTAGTAAGTGACCGTGCTGGAGCGGATCTTACGTTATCATTAGTAAAAACCGAAGATGGTCTTGCATACGTAGTTAAATGGGATGATTCTGAAGAAGTATATAAAGGTTGGAACATGGCTTGGGAAGAATTTACTTGGTGCTTAGGCGTTGTAAACAAGCCAATTGAAGAAGCAGCAAAAAAAGCGGCAGAAGAAGCAGCAGCTCGTCGTGCAGAAGAAGCGGCATTAGCGGCAGCAAGCGAAGTCACATTGGAAGAAAATGATTTTGAAGCTGAAGAAGTTGCAGCGGAGAATTTAGAGAAATAATATACAAAAAACCGTCTAGCATCTGTTGCTTAGACGGTTTTTTGTTGGACTATATGTGAAACGAAGGGAAATGTCTCAGAAGATCTAGTTTTGGATATTATTTATGATCTGGTCCAACGAGCGCATAGCGTTCCCACTTACGACTACGCCAGCGGAAAATAACTAAAATGGCACGAATCCATTCATCACAGGAAATGGCTAACCATACGCCGATTAAGCCTAAATCAAGGACGAATACAAATAAGTAACCGAGTGACAGTCCGATACAAATCATGGAAATTATCCCGATACGCACAGGGTAGGTCGCATCTCCAGCAGCACGTAGCGAGTTGATAATTGTAATATTAATGGTACGACCCGTTTCTAAAAAGATACTTAATAATAGGACGCTAGCCCCGATTTGAATGATGTTTTCATTGTCAGTAAATACACGCATGAGCGGCTCGCGGAAGGTTGTAACTAGCGCCACCATCACCAGTGTAAATACAAGCGCTGATTTTACGCTAAACCATACTGTTTTATAGGCGAGGTCCTTTTCTCCAGCGCCAACATAACGCCCTATTAAAATAGCGGTACCTGAACCAATCGCCATCGCAAATAAATACGTAAACATGGAAATATTCATGGCGTATTGACGTGCAGACAATGCTTCCGCTCCGACGTATGTTACATAGTAAAGTAATACGATTTGGCTCGTTTGATACAATACTTGCTCAAGGGCAGATGGAATTCCGATTTTTAAAATCTTTGTAATGTATTTTTTAGATAGACTATAATAATCAGCAAATTGAATGCGTACTTCCAGTGCCTGATACAGCAACCAGAAAAATACAACTGCTGCGACAATACGGCTAATGACAGAAGAAATGGCTGCCCCTTCAACACCAAGCTCCGGTGCCCCAAATTTCCCGAAAATTAAAATATAGTTCAAAATGACATGAAGCACGTTCATTCCAAGTGATACATACATCGTTTGCTTCGTCCAACCCTGTACACGAATGACAGAAGATAGCGATGTAATTAGTGCCTGAACAAAAATAAAGCCCCCAACAATCGCTAAATAGCTTTGCGCGGCTTCAAGCACAGCACCTTGTAGGTTCATCATCTTCATAATGGCATCTGAAAATAAGAGAAACACGCCACTTAATACGAGGCCAATAACCAAGTTTAATGTAACGGATAGCGCGGCAATTTTCGAAGCATCTTCCAATAAGCGTGAACCTAAATATTGTGAGACGACAATCGAAGCCCCTGTGCCAATCACACCTAATAACAGAATCGCAATTTGGATATATTGGTTCGCGGTTCCGACACCAGCAACGGCATTGTCTGAAACGGCACTTAACATGAACGTATCGGCAAGTCCCATCAGCATAAATAAAAACAGCTCTAAAAATAAAGGCCATGTAAGTTTAAATAAGCTTAATTCCTTTGTAGTATTTGCCATATGACGTCACTCTTTCAATAAATTTTCTATTCGGTCTTTTACGTCGAACCTTTTTAAAAACAAGACGTATCGTACCATAAATAGGTAGTTGAAGATAGTCCGAATTTCGAAACAAAGGAATATTTATTGAAAATAATACAATTTTGACTATTTTAGGTTGTGGGAAATTAATTATCTGATATTCGTAATATAAAAACGACAAAATTCGACTTCCTGTTACGGGATTGTAATGGTTGTAACATGAAGTTGTTATATTACTGAAACATAAAGTAGGTATGCTAGTACAAGTTGAATCAAAAAGATTTTTCACGAAAATGATATTGGAGGGAAATAGTCAAGTATGATCAAGAAAATATTAGCATTTTCAGTGGCAATTGCCGCGAGCACATTTATTTTTGCAAGCCCGTCTTTCGCAGCTACACATACAGTAACATCAGGTGAGACATTATTTTCAATTGCACCCAAATATAACGTTACCGCAACCGCATTAAAAAAGGAAAATATGTTAATAACGAATAATCTTTTCATTAATCAGGTGCTTCAAATCCCTGAAAAAGTTTCTGCAACACATCCGTCAAATGTAAAGAAAACGTATTCAATGACAGCTACAGCCTATACAGCGAATTGCAAGGGTTGCTCGGGAATTACGAAAACTGGATTAAACTTACGTAAAAACCCAGAGCTTAAAGTAATCGCAGTTGATCCTAAAATTATTCCACTTGGCTCAAAAGTGTGGGTGGAAGGCTATGGCATTGCAGTTGCCGGTGATACAGGCGGCGCTATTAAAGGAAATAAAATCGATGTTTTTGTCAAAAATAAATCAATAGCCTATGACTGGGGACGTAAAAAGGTGACAGTCAAGCTGTTAAAATCATAAAAGGAAGGTCATGCAAATGCTGCATGACCTTTATTTGTTATTCTGTATTGTCCAAAAAGATGTTTTCTAGAAGGAAACGTTTTATAATTAACAGTTGGATGCGTTAAATAGGAAGGGGAATCTTATGTTTACATATGAAGCCATTTGCCGTTATTGCCGCAAGCCCTTTACATTACGAGAAGGTACAAAAAAATACCAGCAATATAAGGTAAATCGTCAGGCTAATATTTCGTGTGATAGCTGTGAACGACGCATTGAGGACGATTCACGTAAATATCTATTTGACCGAGATTAAAGTTGCATCATTCTTTTGAGATGCCTCATTTCGCCAATGAGATCGTCCATTTGGCGCTGCATTTGCTCTACTTCAAATGGAAATAAGTTACTTTCGGTTGTCTTTGAGCTTGAGGAAGTGGAAGAGGCCTCCTCTAATAAACGTAGCGTAATGCCAGCAGAAATAGTGGCTAGCATATCGCCAATCGTTAAGACAGCAGCGCTAGCATACTCAAATCGTGCAGCTAAAATTTCGAGTGATTGTTCATTATTCGAGCGTTTATTCAACAAGCTTCCTCCTAGCAATAGGTTTAGCTAGTATATGCAAGGATAGAATAAAATGAGCAGATAAATTACAAGGATGCGAAAGGAGGATGAAGATGGAAGCAAAAAAACACCAAATTGAATGCCACAACTGTCAGGAAAGGATGACCATTGATTTTGCAACCGCCAATTTTGCGACAGCTGTGAGTGTCATTAACGGCAAAAAAACGGAAACCCGTACATATTTTGAACAATGCCCGAACTGTGACGCCGTAAATAAAGTAACAAGCGACAACAAAGAAGAATGGGGAAAACGCAAAGGACCTAATATCAAATTCTTTATGTTTTCCGGCATGCTTGGTTGTCTATTATTTTTAGTTTTAGGCATACTGGCACTCTATTTTGCATTTCAGGGGCTTGGTTTTGTTGTGGATTGGCTGTATAAATAGCCAACGTTCGTGTATAATGAAAGCTTCGTGGAGGTGTAATCGACAATGAGTAAAAAATGGACAATCCATTCAATTCGTGAATATGTAGAAAAAAATACAGATACAAAATTACTTTCAACAGAATTTAAAGGCTTCTCGCAAAAGCTTGATTTCCAATGTGCATGTGGTAATACATTCCAAAAGCCTTGGAAAAAATTCAAAGAAAATAAGCAGCAAAAATGTGAGGTTTGCCAGCCACCAAAGGAATCTCGCTAATTCAAGTGAAAAATAGTGCCAATGCATGTGGATAACAAGCATTGGCCTTTTTTATTCTGTAATATAGGAGCAACTACAATCAGTAACCGTTTCAACCTCTAGCTTAAATCTCGATTTCTACGTTTATAAATGTCATTAGTTGTCCCTAGCTTCTTATCAAATCGGCATTATTCGGTTACAGGCGTAACCTCTGTCTTTTTAAGCTCTGGATGTGCCATTTCAATAATAGAAGTACGTAATAAGAGTAAAACAATAAAGATTAGGATCAAACCACTGACGAATAAAATGTATTGCGCTGGAATGATCTCATATAAAAACCCGTAAGTAAGTGTTCCAATTGGCATGGCACTCATCGCCATCATTTCAACAATACCAAACACACGCCCGCGATATTGTTCATCAATTGTTGTCTGCATAATGACGCCAATTGGGGTATTGGTAATAACGCCCAGTGCGCCAAAAATGAGCATGACGATAAAGTAGAAAATGAAAATCATCATCGTACTTGAAAATTGGAATAATAGTGGTACGCCGACAAAGATCACGAGTATCCCCATTAAAAATGTTGAGCGCTTTACTAATAATAATGGAAATTTCACTGTTGAGCGTGAAGCAAAATAAATCGATGTTATGAGTATACCGACAGCGCCACCCGCCTCAATAAAGCCGATTAATTGTGGATCAATTTGCAATAAAGTTAGTAAAATGTAGCCTCCACCAACATTGACGGAAGTGAAAAATAAATTTAACCATAATGCCGTCCATAAGATCGCTTTAATAACAGGTTTTTTATTGACATAGCAGAAGCCGGCTTTAAAGCTTTCGACCATAGTTTCTTTTTCAGAACCTGTCATTGCCTGTTGTCTTTTATATAGCTGGAAATTCATCGTTGCTTCTAAAGTTAGGGTAATCATTGCAGCAATGATGAAAATCATTAAGAAAACTTCCATTGATACAAAGCCGAAAAGCATCCCGCCAAAAATCGGTCCGCCAATTCCAGATACCGATAACGACAGTTGGTTAAAGCTCATCGCTTTTTGGATTCTAGTTTCATCCACTAAATTGGCGATGGATGCAGAAAAGGCGACACTTGTAAATGTACTGAAAATACTGTTGAACATAGTGGCAGTGTAGATAGCGGCAAGCGATAACCCAAATTCATGCGTATACATTAATAACCCAGCTACTGTTAAGATGACGCCTGCCTGACCACCTAGCACCAGTTTTTTTCGAGACATGCGATCCCCTAGTATTCCCGCAATCGGTGCCATTATTGTACGTGGCAAATAGCTTAATATAATATTGATGGCAAAGCTTAATGACGAACCTGTTAACGATAAGATGTACATACTAATCCCAAAACTATAAACATGTGACCCGAGCGAACCAATCATTTTACTCACTAAAAATGTGTATAAATGGTAGGTCGCTTTTTTTAATTTTGCCTGTTCATTCATGTGCAATCCCTCTTTTGTTTAATTTTATTAAACATATAATACGAGATGGATGAAATAAATGCAACCAAAAAGTTTAATTAAATTAAAAATAATTTTGGTTTTAATTTTGAATCTATTTAGATATTGTTTAATAATATTTAAATATTTCTTTCGTCATGTGGATTTGTTACACTATTTGTAGTGAGGTGGCAACGTGATTAAAATTGGTGAAAAAATTAAAGAGCTTCGTAAAGAACGTAAAATGACGCTTGCACAAGTAGCAGGAGACAGGCTATCAAAAGGGATGCTCAGTTTAATAGAAAACGGTAAGGCACAACCTTCCATGGAGAGCCTACAGCATATTGCAAAACAGCTGGACATTGATGTATCAGAACTGATGCAGTCGAACGATTCTCAAGAGCTGAAGGTGTTTTATATAAAAGTCGAAGCATTAGTGACTGAATTGAATAAAACATACGAAGATGAGGAACATCGTGAAAAATGTCAGGAAATTCTTTCACTAGTCGAGCCTTATATGAAAGAGAACAAGCTAAATGGCAATACATTTGAAGAAATTCGTTTAACGGATATCTATCATTTAATGCGTTATTACTTAGAACTTTCACAAGATACAGCGGGCTTTGAAAGCTGTATTGCGCGATACAAGCAAATTTATGCCCATTCAAAAGTAGTCAGACGCTATAGTGACCTTGGTGCTATCGAATTTAATCGCAAGAACCATGAAAAGGCGATTGTTTGGATGCTAAAAGGTGTTGAATACATTGAGCAGTTTGATGGCTTTATCGGAGAAATTGAAAAGCTGGATTTATACTATAATTTAACCGTTATCTATGCGGCCTATAACAATGAGTCTGAATCAGAAAAATATTTACGGCTGTCCTTAAACATTGCACTTGAGAAAAAAATATTGTATCGTATCAATGATTTTTACCGTTATTTATTTTTTATGCAGCTGAACAAGGGCGATAAAGAAAAGGCGCAAATTTATTTAAATAAAATTCGTGCGTTTTCCGTTATATTAGAAGATCCGCTTGATTTGGTGATGGAGGACTTATTGCAATTGGCCTATTGGAATCAAATTGAGCATGCGTATGAACGAGTCATTTCAACAGACTTTAATTATCGTGATTTTTCTTCCAAAATACGAACACAATTAGATCAATTTTTAGTAGGTGAGCAGGCCTATGCGCATTATCACCTACAGCATATAGAGGAAGCACATGCACTCTTAATGGACATTATCGGTCCTGAAATTTATCATCACCCATTGGATGCTGCTCGCATTTATCGCTCTTTTGCAATTCGGGCTCTTTGCTATTTGGCGCAGGGCGATGTGGAAAATGCCAAACGTGATATTTTATATGCCGCAGACGGGGTGAAAAATTATGCACAATCGCTTGATAAAACGTTTATCGACGAAGCTTATACGAAAATTATGAAAAGTTAAAAACAGCTAATTTCCAAATCGCAATCTAAAAAATGGGCTACGGATAGAAAAAAAGTGTAATTGTCCTGCATTTTTTGAAGTATAAAATATGCGCTCTGTAAGTAATTCAATATATTTCTTTTAAATAGTATAAATATCTGGCATATTGACAACAGTAATTGACGATGCATGTAAATTGTGGAATAATTTTGTGAGTATCGTATGAAAATGAGAATGGGGATATTGTAATGAAATTAAATGTAAAAGCGAAATTACAGCTATCATTTGGTGTAGTCTTAGCATTACTCATGCTTTTTGCAGCAGTAATTTTATACAGCCTAAATGAACAAAACAAAACGCTAGAAGGCATTGATAAAGATACACAAATGAGCAATTTATATAATGATGTCGCCTTCCAAACGGTTCGCGCTAATGCAGCAATACGTGGCTATATGCTTTATAAGGATGACAACATGCGTACCAACCATTATGAAATTCGTGACACGTTGGATGCATCTGTTCAACAGCTCAAGGAAATGGGCGCAGCAAATGCAAAATTTGAAGAATTTGAGCAAAAGCTTGCTGCATGGGAAAACTCGATTGATCAACAAATTTTACCTCTCATGGACGCCAATAAAATGGCTGAAGCTCAAAAAGTAGCAAAGCCTATACTTGGCGCTGGATCCCAAGAGTTGGTAGTGTTTGGGAAGTCAATGGCGAATGAAGTAAATGAAGCAATGACGAAATTGATTGCTCATTCAAAGGAGCATATGCGCACGACATTTATTGAAACGATTGCACTTGCGATTATTGCAATCATTATCAGCATCGCCATTTCGACAATTTTTGCCCGCCGCATTGCACTAAATATGCAGTCGGTAATGGCTGGGATGAATGAGTTTGCACAGGGTAATTTATTAACTCAATTAAAAGTGACTTCCAAAGATGAATTTGGTCAACTTGCGGATTCATTCAATGCCATGGCAGAGCGTTTACGCAATACGATGCGACAAGTCGGGGATTCCTCAGAACAAGTTGCTGGCACTTCACAGCAATTGACCGCAAGCAGTATGGAAGTGAGTAAGGCAACAGAGGTTGTTACAGAATCCATTCAAGAAATCTCGCTGGGAATGACTGATCAGCAGCAAATGACAAGTGATTCTAAGGCCTTTTCGGATCATTTAATGAAAAAGGTTTCGGATATTTCAGACAGCATTGAACAAGTAAACAATGCCTCAGCCTATACGAAGGAAAAAATTACGGCAGGTCGACAATCCGTGCGTAATGTTATCGGTCAAATGGATGTAATTAGTGACAATACTACAGAATTAAATGTACGCGTGAAGGAACTGGACGGAAATACAAATGCGATAGCCTCAGCTGTTCAGGTTATTAAAACAATTGCCGAGCAAACGAATTTATTGGCATTAAATGCCTCGATTGAAGCGGCAAGAGCCGGAGAAGCGGGGAAAGGCTTTGCAGTCGTAGCAAGTGAGGTTCGAAAGCTTGCCGATGAATCCAATATTGCAGCTACTGAAATTGAACAAGTTGTACAAAATATTGTGGAAAGTACGCGCATTATCGAAGAAGATATTGTACATAATGATCAATCCGTTGAAACAGGAAAGGAAAAAGTAGCAGAAACACGCGAAAACTTCCTGAAAATTGATGCGGCCATTGATCGAGTAGAAGACGAAACAAAGGCCGTAACACAAGCAATTAAAGCGGTATTACATGATGTGGAACAGCTTGTTGGTGAAATCAATGATATCAATGAGGTGACGCTAAATTCGAATGACAGTATTCAAAGTGTAGCAGCCGCATCTGAAGAACAAAATGCAGCAATGGAAGAAGTAGCAGCTGCTTCAACGTATTTAGCAGAAATGGCTGTAGAGCTTCAAGAATCGATTCAGTCGTTTAAGTATTAACAATAAGCCTCAAAATAAAAGACATAAAACGCGGTTTCAGCTGCGTTTTATGTCTTTTTGTATAGATGAATAGTTTATTTTTATTAGATTCATAATAACATATTTTTGCTTTTATTTATAGACTTGTAAGTGGTTTTTATTGGTTTTACAATAAATAACAGAAGAGGGGCGAAGGGTTATGAATTTGGGAATCAAAAAAGATGAAGTGAAGCTAGTGTCATATGATGAACGATGGCAACATGCATTTAATATCACGAAAAAGGAATTAAAGAAGTGCTTAAAGCTACAGGATGTACAAATCGAGCATATTGGAAGTACGTCTATTAAAGGAATTCAGGCGAAACCAGTGCTGGATATTTTAATCGGTGTAGAAAATATCGATGAATTGGATGAAGCATTTTTTAAAGCGTTGCGAAGCGTAGGATTTTACCGTTTAAAGGTGGAAAGACCCAATGAGATTGTTTGCGCCAAGTTTACAGATACCTCATTTGAAACGAAAACGCATTTTATACATATTGTGGATTATGAAAAGGAAAAGTGGCATCAAATGCTTTTTTTCAGGAATTATTTAAATGCCAATGAAGAAATAAAACAGCAATATCAAGATTTGAAAACCGCATTCTTTACGACAAACTTAAAGGGGATTGATGCCTATACCGAATACAAGGATCAGTTTGTCAAAGCGATTTTTGCAAAAATGGAAGAAAAAAGATGAATTAGATGTTTAAGCTATCAACACGATGCATTTTCCGAAGACTTTTTAGTTGAATTGTACTAGAAAGTCTTTTCTTTCTTTACGTAGGCACGTATGATAGAAAAGTATCATATAAACTATTCGATTAATGAAGGAAGGATGAATTACATGCAGGATAAGCGTTTTAAAATCGCGCATAAGGAAGCACTCATTGGTGTTGGATTAGTCATTTTAAATTTTGCGATTTGGTATGGTTTTGCATATGGACTAGGTTCGGGGAATCCCGCTGAATATCGATATATATTGGGATTTCCTGAGTGGTTTTTCTATAGCTGTATAGCAGGCACTATTTTTATGGTAATTTGTATTTGGTTGGCCATGAAGCTTTTCTTCAAAGACATTCCTTTAGATGAGGAGGAAGAAAAACGATGATTCATTGGGCTGTTATTTTACCACTACTATTCTTTTTAATCATCATTTTTGGCATTGGCATTTGGGCGAATCGTCAAGTGGTTCAATCCAATTCCTTTTTACAGGAGTACTTTTTAGGCGGCCGCGAAATGGGTGGCTTTATTCTGGCAATGACGATGATGGCTACATACGGAAGTGCTTCAAGTTTCATTGGTGGACCAGGTGTTGCGTATAATACGGGACTTGGCTGGGTGCTATTAGCGATGGCTCAGCTTCCGGCGGGATATTTCGTATTAATGGTGCTTGGGAAAAAGTTTGCGATTGTTGCAAGACGCATTGAGGCCATTACATTAATCGACTTCTTAAAGAAGCGCTATGATAGCCATACGATTGTTATATTATCGGCATTTAGTATTATTATTTTCTTATTTGCTTCGATGATGGCACAATGGGTTGGTGGGGCTCGATTAATCGAATCTTTAACAGGTCTTTCCTATACAACAGCACTTCTTATATTTGCGGCATCGGTTTTAATTTATGTAGTCATCGGTGGGTTCCGGGCAGTAGCACTTACAGATGCGATGCAAGGGACAATCATGATTATTGGTACGGTGATATTACTAATTGCTACGATAATTGCAGGTGGTGGTGTCGATCATATTATGCAAGATTTAGTAGCAGATAATCCAAATCTCATATCGCCATTTGGTGCTGATCAGAGCTTAACACCTTTATATGTATCGACATTTTGGATTTTAATCGGCTTAGGGGTCATCGGTTTACCGCAAATTGCAGTACGTGCGATGAGCTATAAGGATTCCAAAAGCTTACATCGTGCGATTTTAATTGGGACGATTGGGATTGGTACGATTATGTTCGGTATGCACTTAATTGGTGTATTTGCGCGTTCGGTAATGCCAGGCATTGAAATTGGTGATAAAGTCATGCCGCTTTTAACACTTGAAGTATTACCGCCTGTAATAGCTGGTGTTGTATTAGCAGCTCCAATGGCGGCTATTATGTCAACGGTCAATGCCTTACTCATTTTAGTAAGTTCAACGGTAGTCAAAGATATTTATTTAAACTATATCAATCCGAAAGCAACGGACAAGCAAATTAAATCGCGTAGTTTTTGGGTAACGACCATTATCGGGGTGGCAGTGGTCATTCTTGCAGTAAATCCACCGGAACTATTAATAATGCTGAACTTATTCGCATTTGGAGGGTTAGAATCTGCATTTTTATGGAGTGTCGTTTTCGGCTTATATTGGAAAAAGGCAAACAAATACGGTGCCATTAGTTCGATGATTGTCGGCATAGGATTATATATTTATATTTACGAATTTCAAACAAATATTTTCGGCATGCACTCAGTAACAATTCCGATATTCGCTTCACTTCTTACCTTTGTTGTGGTGAGTTTAGTGACACAAAAAATGAAAAAGATTGAGGATTATCATTTTTAATCCATGAATCGAAAAGGGACTGCAAATTCATATATTTTGCAGTCCCTTTATTTGACGTTTCACACTTATTATATTAAACTAGGTTACGTAAAGTAACTTAAAAAGAAATTATGGTGATAAAATGAAAAATACAATTGATATTTTAAATGATAAAATTCGCTTTGTCGTGCGAAACGACTCACAAAATCTCGCGTTAGTTGGCCCAGTAAAGCTTCCGATTAAACAAGGTGATTTTGAAGCAACATTTAATTGGTATTCTTGGCTAGCGGTTGATAGCCAAAAAACAAAGCAACAAATGATTGACGATTTACCAGCAATGAATCTCGCTTTCGGTCAACAATCTTCAGTATTAGTGTATGGTGATTTTGAAAATCGTGATGATGCGCTTATTCGGATGCACAGCATTTGTCATACGGGGGATATTTTTGGTTCACAGCGCTGTGACTGTGGTTATCAATTACATGAATCTATGAAAATGATTGTAGAGCATGGCTGTGGAGCGATTTTCTACCTAGCTGACCATGAGGGCCGTGGTATTGGCTTATTCTCGAAATCGCTTGCCTACCTTTTACAGGAAGATTATTACGATACCGTGCAGGCCAATCATGCATTAGGATTTGAAGATGATGTTCGTTCCTACGAAGATGCATTGAAGATTTTAGAAAGTCTACGTTCTAAACCAGTGACACTCATTACGAACAATCCGAAAAAACTGGCTGCCTTACAAGCACATGGCTTAGCTGCTAATGGTCATGTTCCAATTTGGGGTGGCTTAACAGACACGAATGCACGTTATTTACAAACAAAAGTTGAAAAATCTGGCCATTTAGGCGATGTGAAAAAGTTATTGGTGTAAGGAGTGGCAAACAGGATGAAAACAGACCGTGATTATATGCAATTAGCGCTGGATTTAGCTGCAAGCGCAAAAGGCAATACAAACCCTAATCCACTAGTAGGGGCTGTTATTGTAAAGGATGATGTCATTATTGGAACGGGCCTCCATCGAAAAGCGGGTGAGCCTCATGCTGAAGTTCATGCGTTTCGTATGGCGGGTGAGCAAGCAGAAGGGGCAACACTATATGTCACGCTTGAACCGTGCTCACATTTCGGGAAAACACCGCCTTGTGCAAATCTAGTAAAAGAATCTAAAGTTGCGCGGGTTGTTGTTGCGATGCAAGACCCGAATCCGTCAGTAGCAGGGCGAGGCATTCAGTTACTACGAGATGCAGGCATTGAAGTGAAAGTGGGCGTACTAGAACAGCAAGCACGAAAAGTAAACGAACGCTTCATTCACAATATGCTTACACAGCGTCCATTTGTTGTCTCAAAATTTGCCATGACGCTAGATGGCAAAATCGCGGCATATAACGGGCATTCTCAATGGATTACTTCAGAAGTAGCGCGTGCGGATGTGCATGAATTACGTCATGAAGTGGATGGCATTTTAGTTGGTGTCAATACGGTATTAAAGGACAATCCTAAATTAACGACACGCCTTGAAAACCGCAAAGGCCGTAACCCCATTCGCGTTGTATTAGATAGTGCTTTGCAAACACCACTAGATGCCCATATTGCCGATACAACAGAAGCGCGCACGGTCATTGTGACGTCATTTGATGCAGCAGAAGAAAAAGCGAATGCCCTTGAAAAGCAGGGTGTCGTGATACTGCGTGTTTCTAAAACGGATAAAGGGCTGAATTTGGATGCAGCATTAAAAGGACTCTATTCATTCGGTATTACCCATTTACTTGTTGAAGGGGGAGGCGCGGTCAATGCTTCCTTTTTACGTAGTGGCTTCATCGATCAATACATCGTCTATATTGCACCAAAGGTTTTAGGTGGTGCACATTCGATTACACCATTTACGGGTGAAGACGTGGATTCGATTGATTTGGCGGCACAATTACATTTTGAAGAGGTAACACAAATCGGACCTGATTTACGCATTATTGCTTATCCAAAACAGGTGAACGAAAATGATTAAAAAGGTCGATGTCTGTATCGTTGGTGGCGGCCCAGGTGGTGTATTGCTAGCCAATTTACTTGCCAAACAAAAGGTGTCAGTGCTCTTAGTAGAAAGAACAAATGCTTTTGCAAAAACATTTCGTGGCGAGCATCTCAATGAAGAGGGAGAGCACATATTAAAGCGGCATGGTATTTATGAGCGCATCGAACAGCTAGGACTTTTAAAAATGGAGACATTAGAATATTGGCATAATGGTACATGTATTAAAACCATCATGCCAGACGAAGCAGTCGGGCATTTAGGCATTCATGTGCCGCAAGCCCATTTACTCCAAGCCATTTTAGAGCAAGCAAAAGGCTATCCTACATTTGACTATGCATTGAATACGACGGTAAAAGAGCTTATTCAAAATGAGCAAGGCCAGTATACGGCGGTGCGAGCTATACAAAATGGTAAGGAATTATTGATTGAATCCCAGTTGATCATTGGTGCAGATGGACGTCATTCCAGCATTCGAAAGCTCGCAAATATCGAATCGACTGTACGCAGCCACGGCTATGATCTATTGTGGGCACGCATTCCAGCTCCCCAAAATTGGAGCCCCTCAATTAAAATGGCACTTGTAGAGGGCATGCAAATTTCGTTATTTACACAGGCTAAAGGCTTTGTACAAATTGGCTGGAATATTGAAAAGGGAAGCTTTCCATCCTTGCGTAAGGAGCCGTTCACGCCATTTATCGAAAAACTTTGCCTGGCATTTCCACAATTAGCATCCTCGGTAAAGGAGCATATCCAATCATGGAAAGATTTTGTGCTACTAGATGTCTTTAGTAGTACATCAGCGCAATGGGGCAAAAACGGCGTTGTGCTAATCGGTGACGCCGTGCATACGATGACGCCAACAGGAGCGTATGGTTTAAACAGCGCACTAATGGATGCACATATTTTAGCCGAACAGTTGCTGCAAAATGAACCGTTTGATTATGTAAGCTGTGCAACGATGCGAAAACGAGAGATTGAAAAAATTCAAGCAACACAAATAGAAAAGGAACAAAAGTTTAGTGACGCTTTTGTTGTTTTAAAATAGGTGAACAACATGAAATTTGGTTTTGACATTGATGATACGCTCATTGATTTACGTCGATATGCGTTTCATTTATATAATAAAAAATTACAGATGGCGGTTGATGAGGCCGTTTTCGATCAAATGCCTACCGTCGAAATTCATGGGGCATTTGGTATGACAAAAGAACAAGGAAGTCAAATGTGGCAAGATTGCATGCAGGAAATTTATTTTACAGAATGTCCAAGCTTTCAAGATGCGAAGGAAGTGTTAAATACTTTAGCCGCAGAAGGGCATGAAATTTATTATATTACGTCACGTCCAAAAATGTACTGTCAGCAAACACGTGAATGGGTGAAGGCACAAGGATTCCCTGTAGTGGATGATCGCTTTTACTGTGGTATGCAGGATCACGAGAAAATAGACATTATTAAAAGCTTAGCGCTCGATGTTTATGTTGATGATAAGCCAGCAGTATTAAATACATTGGCACAAACGAGTACGAAAGTAATTGTAAAAAATCAATCCTACAATCAAAATGTGAATTTTCCACGTTTAACCAACTGGCAGGAATTTCAGGCATTATTAAAATAGTTTGAATTTTTTTCTTTCAACCGTCGAAATCTATGGTATTGTTAGTATTATAGAGAAACAATTGCTGGAGGAAAAACATGAATATTAAGATTGGTGACCCACAAAAATATGAAGCAAGCATTCATTATAACGGAATTATATTATTGGCATCATACCTACAACGACTATATGTATACGAAACGATTCAAGTAAAAATTAACGGCGCAACAGACGAAAAACTAAAAAAAGTACAAGGCATGTTCGAACATTCAGAAATGATGGTTAAAATTTTTGAAGAAACGAAAAGCTTAATGGACGGTCAACGCGATAAATTAAAAAGCTTTGCAGGGGAAGTATCCTTATTAATGCAAGATTATATTAAAGATGAGCCTGATTTCAACGAACGTTTAGCAGTTGTTGGCTCCACGCTGTATGGGGAGCAAATGATGAACTTTGGTGTTATTAAATTAGGTCATATTTTCAAGCAAAATGTTGGGAAAGACTTCCCAGCACGTGCAAAATTTTATGAAGACCGTACGAAAGCAGTCGATTTAATGGTTCATTTAGTTGCTCAAGGCGATACAATTGAAGAAGGTATGCAGGACTTAATTAATAAGTGGTATGTCGGTATTGCTGCTCAAAAGGGCGGTATACTAACAGATATCCGAAAAATTAATGAAATGCTTGATTTTAAACTGAATCAATAAGAAAAAGCATGGATTCGGGAAACCCGGTATCCATGCTTTTTATGTGTATTTTATTAACGCTCGAAAAATACTTTGTCGATGTTTAATTTTGCTTTGAATTCATTGATTGCATACGTTTCGTAAATTTCACGTTCAACAGGATCTTCAATTTCGTATACTTCGATTTTGTGAATCTGGTTGCGGTGATTTTTTACTGGCGATACATTGTCTTCAAAGTGCTTTTTAATACGCTGACGGATTTTACGTGCTTTCCCTACGAATAATAGCTCATTTTTCTCATTATAAAAGAAGAAAATACCACCTTTTTCGCGTGTAATCTTGTGGAAGTCGATAAATCCAAAATAAGGTTTAATTTCAACTTCGCCTGGCTTAATCACTTGCTCACGTTGGCGAATTACTAAATCCGGTTTTGGCATTTCAATTTTAATCAATACATTCACGTCCCTACATTATGGTAAAGGTTTATTTTACATGATTGTCGGTAAAATAGCTATGATTATAGTGAGAAAGATCAATTTTCGTCCACAATTAGAAAATATGGGGATATGCTAAAAATATTAAATACAGATTATCCGACAGTATATTTTAATTTTACAACTTATCACCTCGCCCATAAACTTCAATTAACATAATTCAATTCACGTAAGAGTAAATAAAATACTTATTTCAAAAAGAAGGGTCAAGCAAAATACAAAAATTATTACACTGAAAAGTTTATTTTAGGTTTCTAAATCAAATAGATAAAGACTACAAATCGCGCATTTTTAACATGATTTATGTATTTCTCACATTTCTACTTTATTTTTTCGTGAATTTTGATTATTGTAAAATTATTGTGTAAAAAGAGAGAAGGAATACTATGCAAAAATATAAAGGTGAGCTGCTTATGCTCATTACGGCAATTATGTGGGGGAGTGGCTTTGTTGGAATGGCTAAGGGGCTAGAGCATTGGTCTGTATTTCAGCTAATGGCTGGACGTTTCTTTTTAGCCTCGATCATTCTTAGTCTTGTCTTCTATAAAAAGCTAAAGCTAATCAATAAAGCGGTGCTATGGAAGGGTGGCCTATTAGGGGCAATTTTATTCTTCGCCTTCACACTCCAAACATGGGGATTAGAATATACCACCGCTTCTAAAAATGCGTTTTTAACGGCGATTAATGTTATCATTGTTCCGATCATTGCTTATATTATCTATAAGCGTCGAATCGACCGTTTTGAATTTATCGCTGCAGGAGTCGCGATTGTCGGAATTGGCTTTTTATCTTTACAGGACTCATTAACAATTAATTACGGCGACTTTTTATCAATTTTATGTGCCTTTGCGTTTGCCTTTGATATTTTTTATACGAATGTTTTCGTTAAATCAGAGGATGCACTTGCCTTGACCATTGTTCAATTTTACACGGCAACGATTTTAAGTGTCATCGGAGTAATCATTTTACAGGATTACCCAACAATGTATTCAGCAGAAGGCATTGGCATTATTATTTACTTAGCGGTATTTTGTACGGGGGTTGCGTATGTGTGTCAAAACCTTGGGATGCAATATGCAAATCCTACGAAATCAGCCATTATTTTATCGACTGAAGCTCTATTCGGTACAATGTTCTCTGTATTATTACTAAATGAATTATTAACGGGTCGAATGATTTTTGGTTGTATTCTAATTTTCTTCGCCATTCTATTCGCAGAAGTGAAGCCTACATTTAAACGAAAGAAAGTATATAATTAAATCCATGCTGTACTATGAATTGTAAGAATTTATAGTACAGTTTTTGTTTAGTAAAGAGCGTTTTAGGAAAAAGATAGCTTGATGACATATGGGGAGGTAATGTTTAATGCTACATTATAAACGTGAAGGTTCAGGCGATGTGGTTGTATTAATTCATGGCTTTTTAGGGGGGATTTCAATTTTTGAGAAGATGTTTGAGCCCTTAACAAAGCAATTTGACGTGATTGCTATCGATTTGCCTGGACATGGGAAAAGTGAAGCTCCAGAAGGGGATTATACGATGTATCGCTATGCTGAAGATATAATAGATGTATTAACCCATGAACAAGTAGAAAAAGCCTATTGGGTTGGTCATTCAATGGGTGGCTATATTACACTTGCGGCTATCGAGAAACAATATACCAATATTGAAAAGGCCGTATTATTATACTCATCCGATGCTCCAGATACAGCTGAAGCAATTGAAAAGCGCACAAAGCAGCAACATGAAATTAAAGACCAGGGTGTCGGGGCATTTGTTGACGGCATTATCCATAACTTCTTAGCGCCAGATGCAAAAACAGAAGATGTACTTTTTGCAAAAGAAGTCGCGAATGAGGCAAGTGTAGAGGGGCTTACGGTTGCACTCGGTGCGATGAAGTCACGCCAAAACCAGCGTGATTTAGTCGATAGCACAACGACGCCAATTTTAGTCATAGAAGGGGAACAGGATGAAGCCGTTACGCCGATTGAAACATCGAATCCAAATGTAATGAAGCTATTTACGAATACAGGGCATCTAGGCATGCTTGAAGATGCACAAACAGTAACACGTGAAGTGGTCAAATTTCTGAAACAATAAAAGAAGGTGTCCGAGAAGTGATTCTTGGACACCTTCTTTGCATCAGCTATTAAAAGCAGGAACGCTGAACAAGAAGTATTTTTTTTGAGCAGTACCATTGCATATTATGAGAAATATTTACGAATCATTAGCGAAATCCAATTGAATTGGTGGTTGTTTTGTAGGTTTTGAATAAGCCCCAAAATAATCGCTATTCTTGGTTTAGGTGTTAGAATTTCCTCTATTAATAATGCGACCGATTCTTGTTCAAGTTGATTGTCTGCTACCTCTTGAAGTCGTTGTAGCTCCTCTACTAATTGATTGAGCGACATAGGAATTTCATTGCGATTCGCAAAATGATTTTGCTGTAAAAATACTAAGCGGCTTTTCGTCGCGATGATTGTTGTTTTTTCGACTAATGTATCGGCAAGCTTTGAAAAGTCAATTGGATTCATCAGTAATTTTCCATCGAACACAATTTGCAAATAGGCTTGTACCATTCCATTTATAACAATAATCAGGTCATATAACTTTTCTCGAATTTCCTCACCGTATGTTTCTAACAGTAATTTTGCCAAGTTTTCATTGGATAGATTCACGAAGTAGTGAATGCGCTCAATAAAGTCGTCACTAATTGTTTTCACTTTTTCTTTCATAAGAATCTGTGCAAAGCCTGTATATTGTGAGAGTAATTTAAACGTTTGTTCAAAATATAAATGCAGTTTTTTTGAAGGATCCATTTCGGAATTGACTGCTCGGTCAACACCTTGAATAATATTGTTCAAAAAATGTTCAATTATAGAATGAATCAGTTCTTCCTTTGATTTGAACGATAAGTAAAAAGCGCCTTTAGATATACCGCAGTGCTCTGTTATTTGTTGAACGGATGTCGCTTCAATACCTTTTTCAGAAAATAGGGTAATGGCTGCATCTAAGATTAATTGTTTTCTTGTCATAATAATTTACCTGCCCCTTTCGTTTGACACGTGACCGGCTAGTCATTATTATAGAATGGTGGTTACATATAGTCAAGAAAGGTAAGGTGAAACCGTGAAAGGCTTAGTTAATTTTGTATTAAAAAATAAGCTAGCAGTATGGTTGTTAACAATCATTATTGTATTCTCTGGTATTTATTCGGCTTCTCGAATGAAAATGGAATCTATTCCAGATATTTCGATCCCGTACTTAATTGTAATGGGTGTCTACCCTGGTGCAACACCAGAGCAGGTGATGAATGAGCTTTCGATTCCTTATGAAAAGGCAGTTGAAAGTTTAGAAGATGTCAAAGCAGTGTATTCGACATCAAGTTCAAATGTTTCACAAATTCAAGTGGAATATGAATATGGCGTGGATATGGATGAAAAGAAACGCCAACTCGAATCGGCATTAGATAATGTCAAAATTCCTGAAAGCGCACAAGAACCATCAATTATGGCTATCAGTATGAATATGATGCCAGTTATTGCGTTATCTGTAAGTAGTTCAGAGGAGGACATTATAGAGTTAACTTCAACGGTAGAAGACATCATTTTACCGAAGTTAAACAAAATTGATGGCGTAGCTTCTGCGACTGTAACAGGTCAGCATATCGAACAAGTTGCCTTCACATATGATGAAGAAAAAATGAAGGCACTTGGATTGACTGAGGATTCTGTGAAGCAAATGATTCAAGCTAGTGATTTAGCCGTTTCATTAGGTTTATACGAATTCGAGGACGGCGAGCAGGCGGTTGCGGTAGATGGTAAGTTCAAAACAGAGGAAGAGTTAAAAGAAATGCTCATCCCTGTGACACCATCTGAAGCAAACCCTACACCATTCGTCAAACTTGGAGACATTGCAACGATTGAGAAGGTTGGTAAAGTTCAATCGGTATCTCGTACAAACGGGGAAGATGCGATCTCAATTCAAGTAGTTAAAGGTCAAGATGCCAACACAGTGACCGTTGTGAATGCTGTAAAAGAGTTAATCGAGGAAGAACAAGATTTAATTTCAGGCTTACAAATTGATATTTCGTTAGACCAAGGAAAGCCGATTGAAGATTCCGTATTTACGATGATTGAAAAAGCGGTATTTGGTGGGTTAATTGCGGTATTGATTATCCTGTTATTCCTACGTGACTTTAAGTCAACAATCATTTCGATTATTTCAATCCCAGTTTCAGTATTTATGGCATTGCTCTTATTAAACTGGATGGATATTACGTTAAATATTATGACGCTCGGTGCGATTACCGTTGCAATTGGTCGTGTTATTGATGACTCGATCGTTGTTGTGGAAAACATTTATCGTCGTATGCATTTAAAAGAAGAAAAATTAAAAGGCCGTGCATTAATTCGTGAAGCAACGATTGAAATGTTCAAACCAATTTTATCGTCAACATTAGTAACGATTGCTGTATTCGCACCGTTAATGCTTGTTGGTGGGATGGTGGGTGAACTATTTATTCCATTCGCATTAACGATGTCATTCGCGTTAATTGCTTCATTAATCGTAGCGATTACAATTGTCCCAGCACTTTCGCACACATTATTCTGTAAAAAAATCTACGGTGAAAAATCAGAAAGTCAGCATAAAGAAGTTGGAAAACTAGCAACAACATATCGTAATTTCCTAGAAAAATGTTTAAATCATAAATGGATCACATCTATCGTTGCAATTGTCATGTTAGTTGGTTCTTTAGCGTTAACGCCATTAATCGGCTTCAGCTTCATGGGCTCTCAAGAAGAGAAAGTCATGTATTTAACGTACACACCAGCAACTGGTGAGTTAATTGACGATACGTTAGCGAATATTGAAGTTGTTGAAAAAGAATTAATGAAGCGTGACGATATTGATATTTTACAATTATCTGTAAACACGGAAACAACAACAGATGCATCGGCTATGATGACAGGTGGCGCAGCTGGTGGTGGATTAATGTACTTAATCTTTGACCCAGATATGGAGAATTTCCCTGCTGCGAAAAAAGAAGTAGAAGAGTATATTTTTAACATTGGTCAAACAGGCGAATGGAAAACGCAAAACTTCGCAATGGGTATGTCTTCAAACGAAGTAAGCTACACACTTTATAGCGAAGATTTAGATAAGTTAAATGATGCAGTGAAACAGGTAGAGGATGTATTAGTAGATATCGATGGTCTTGAAGATGTCGAATCAAATGCCTCAAACCCATATGTAGAGCATGTCTTAAAAGTAGAGCAAGAAAATGTTTTACAATATGGTTTAACAACGGCACAAATTTTAATGGCATTGCAAACAAATGATGCCAAAGAAGTATTAACGACGGTTGAATCAGATGGTGAGGATATTGATGTCATCGTACAGCGTGAAACAAAATCAGCTGCACTGAATATCGATGAGCTATTAAAAACACCGATTCAAACGATGACGGGTCAAACGATGACAATTGGTGACTTAGTAGAAGTGGAAGAAAGCACAACATTAAATTCACTTTCTCGTCAAAAAGGGGAATACTTTGCAACAGTATCGGCAACAATTACGGACAAAGATATTTCAAAAGCAACAGCTAAAGCAGATGAAAAAATTAATGATCTAGATTTACCTAAAGGGGTTACAACAGGTGTTGGTGGTGTAGCAGCAGATATGGCTGAAACCTTCACACAATTAGGTGTCGCGATGCTTGCTGCGATTGCGATTGTCTACTTCATTTTAGTTGTAACATTTGGTGAAGGGTTAGCGCCGTTTGCCATCCTATTCTCATTACCATTCGCGGTAATTGGTTCATGGGTAGGCTTATGGGCAACGGGTCAAACGATTTCGGTATCTGTTATGATGGGCTTACTGATGTTAATTGGTATCGTTGTCACAAATGCCATTGTATTGGTAGACCGCATTATCCATATGGAACGTGATGGCATGAATATGCGTGAAGCGATTCTAGAAGCGGGGGCAACTCGTTTACGTCCAATCTTAATGACGGCGATTGCCACAATTGGTGCGATGTTACCAATGGCATTTAGTAGCGGCGGTGGCGGTCTGATTTCGAAAGACTTAGCCGTTACGGTAATTGGTGGTTTATTATCATCTACATTATTAACATTAGTCATTGTTCCGATTGTTTACGAAGTTCTTTCTAAGCTATTGAAGAAAAATCGTAAAGATATGGAAGAAAATTAACTGAAATTATAGCCTGTGTGGAAACTTTTCCATACAGGCTTTTTTAGAAGGATTTGGAGTGAAAGTGGGAGAAAACTCTACGAAGCGTTGGTTGTTGAGCAAAAGAATTCAATGTAAGGTAGAGAAGTGGAGGGATATTGATGAATAACGAAAAAATAGGGCTGCTCATTTTGACATTGCGTAAAGATAAGGGACTCACACAAAGGCAATTAGCCGATGCCCTACATTTATCCGACCGAACGATATCAAAATGGGAGCGTGGTCAAGGGTGCCCAGATATTACACTGCTAGCACATTTATCAACGATTCTCGAAGTAAATATCGAAACACTACTCGGTGGTGAAATTCAATCGAATGATTTTGTAGGAGGAAACATGAAAAAATCAACATATTATGTTTGTCCAAGCTGTATGAATATTGGACTTTCAACAGGGAATTTTGAAGTTGCCTGCTGTGGTCGGAAAATAGAAGCTCTGGAAGCTGTTAAAGCAACAGATACTCAAAAATTAGCAGTAGAAGAAATTGATATGCAATGGTCAATTACTGCCGAACATCCGATGACCAAGGAGCATTATGTATCATTTGTAGCCTTTGCAACAGGCGATCAAATTCAGCTCTACAAGCAATTTCCTGAATGGGCATTGCAAGTTCATATCCCGAAGAAAAAACATGGCATATTGTTATGGTTTGATACGCGAGATGGGTTGTTTTATCAATATATTTAATTTATTTCAGCGGGTAATCAATTACAATTACGTCAAGGTATAACGGATTAGAAAAAGCAGTGTCCAAAAAATTGGAACCTGCTTTTTATTTTATTTGGATAGTTTTAATAATGAAAAATTATTCATCTGTGGTGTAGCTTGTGGTATTAGTTTGAATCAACTTTTCTATTGAATAAATTCAACAACGCGTGCATTTAGATCACAATTTTGTTTCAAGTTAATAAAATTGCTTAAATCATAATTTAGTCGATTAAAAATAATAAAGGCATTTAAAAAAAGATTACCTATCGACGCGTCGAGAACTAATGAAGGAAATTATTGTAAGTTTAACGAGGGATTCGATATAATAATATTTACGATTAAAATGATGAAAGAATAATTAACGGTGTATTTGTGAAAGATGAAGGTTTTTTAATTAAACGTGGAGGGAGAAAATGAGAAAGTATTTAGTTATTTTAACTGTAATTTTGTTACTTTTATTAGTTGGTTGTTCACAACAACAAGAAACATTAACAAAGGCAGAAGATAACAATAGCAATCATATAGGGAAAAATACTTCAGATTTAGATATACCTTCTAAAGAAAGTATTATAAAGGAGGGGTATCCAACAAATGGAAATGGTCAAACCTATGGACTAATATGGGAGACTTAATTCTTAGTGAACTTGGAGAACCTGATTTAATGTTGGCAGAAGGCGAAAACGGAACAAATGGGTATGTGAAAAAAGAGGATTTGCATGGTCCACATCCTAAAACTCCTGAAGAAGCTGTTAAACTTAATACTACTAAACCAAGAGCAATTCCTTTGTATGATGATGATGGAGAGACTGTTATCGGTAAGTTTATTGTAAGTGGATAGAAGCTGTTCTATTATTGATTAACTTATGGTAAAGATAAAGTTACGAGTGCTTAGTGTAACAAACCTTACAATATTCCCAAACACCGCTTTGGTAGCTTTATAAAGGGTTATCAACGTTAGATAGAGAATGAACATATAGGGATTATTTGTATGTTACATAAAATTTTGAGGTGATTAGATGAAATATAGTGCGACTTCACAACGCATATTGATTTTATTTATGGCTTTTTTAGGTCTACTTTTAAGTTTTTTAAGTTGGGATATTTCAAATGTTAAATGGGTATCCTTAACGACATTTACATTCTTGTTTTTAATGGCATTTTTAAAATATACATTGCTAATAAAGAAAAATAAGATTTCTTATGCTGTTCAACTTTTTGGTCTAACTATTTATCGTAAAGAAATCGTGCCTACTAATATCAAAAACATTATTTTTAAACGAATAGGCTGGAAATCAAAATTAGCTGCCATTAAAGTAGACAAAGGTATTTCTATTCGAGTAGCTTTATTTAAACCTGAAAGTGTATATGATGATTTAATTGTATTTTGCGAAGAAAATGCTGTGGCTTATCATAAAACCAAAGATTATACGATAATTGAGAAAATGGGATAATACAAAACTCATCATAACTTTCGCAAAAATTTCTGTTACATATCTATACATTACAAAACAAAATAACGTTCCCAAATGTAAGTTTGGGGACACAGAAAAAGGCGACAAACGCTGTCAAATCAGTGTTTGTGGCTTTTCTTATGGAACATTCGTTATACAGCTTTTTTATGCAGTTTTCTACAAACCTATGAATACCAGCAATTTGAGCGTGATTTTTGGCAGGTTGCAGCTGGAGCCTTATGCATAAAATCATGCATATTTTTAGCCTAATTTTATGACAGCTTTCACGAACATTTTAACTATAATGGTCTTTTGCGGAATAAATATAAATCATGTCATTGGCTATGCGATAAATTAAACGATGTTCATCTGTTATACGACGGGACCATTTCCCTGACAATTCATATTTTAAAGGCTCAGGCTTCCCAATCCCTTCAAATGGATTGCGGTCAATGTCTTTAATTAATCGATTTATTTTTTTAATGGTGCTTTTATCTTCTTGATCATGCCAGTACATATAATCCGTCCAAGCATCATCTGACCAAACTTTAATCATCTTCAACCTCAATTAATTCATGAATTTTCACTTTACCTGTTTTGAATTGTTCATTGCCTCGACGAATTTTATCCATCACATACGCATTTGACAAGGTACGCAGCGTTTCTTGCATTGAATCATACTCACGCTTAGACATGACAACAACGGTATCTTCTACGTCTTTACTTGTCACAATAAATGTATCTGAATCTTCATTGATTTGTTTCATATAGCCACGTAAATTTTGACGGAAATTTGAGTACGTTACTGCTTCCATTTCAACACCTCCATTGTACAATATGTTGTACAACTAATTATAGTGCATACCATTCGATTTTGCAAAAGCAAAAAGCCTATTTTTATATAATCTTTTCACATTTTATTTAGGGAGAGCACTGTCAAAACGCATATTTTATAATGTTCTTTTTTGGTTATCTCTTCGCGTAGAATATCCGCTTTTTGTCGGCTGAATCCTTATTAAAAGCATTAAAAAAACCTTGTAATGGGGTTACTACCAACTTTGCACAAAACATACGTTAAGCAAAATTCGATAAGGATAATTATATATTTCCATACGCTAAGGTATTAAAAGATGTTTGAAAACTTTGGTATTACACTAATTACTGAACAGTGATTACTGATTGAGTTAATGGACATTTCGGAAAAGTATAATCCTTGATGAATCCTTTATCTGTAACTGAACAAAATCCTTCGCGTATAAATTCCAAAAACATAATAGTCACCAAATCAGTTTATAAAACAAAAAAAACTGCTAAAACGCAGCTCTTTGTTTTTTACTGATTTGACCCAACTAATTTTGATTAATTTGCATTTCAATTTTTTTTATTAGATTTTCCAATTGTTTTCTATCTTCTTTTCCATCTTTTGAGAAACAAGGTTCTTCACTGAAATGAAATGATGCAAAATCGTGTCCCATGAAACTACCATTACCAAAATTAAATAACTCATCTATTTTAGAACCATCTTGTTTATAATAACGAACTGAACGAAATCCAACAGAAAATAAACGCACAGGCAGTTTCTTTATTCGAAAAGTAGAAATTTACTTCTTTAGTAATCTCTTCAGTAGGTCTAACGCTGCAACCTAAAAGAAACGTTATAGGAAGTAATTTTAATAGCTTTTTCATGTTTAGTCCTCCTGGTATCCATGAATGCGCAATAACATGTGAAGCTCCTCTAAAATGGCCGCATCATCTTCCATGACGAATATTTTATACATAGTTGACTCCTTTAAAAGTTTGGTACTATTATACATGAGATGTGAAGTTGAGGGGGAATTAATAAAGTATTGCGCTGGCATTTGCCTGAAAAACGTTGTAGGAAAATGAGGTGATTACATGTTGTTATTATGGAATCTCGCTTTTTGTGTTTCAATTTTCACATTAATAATGGGTCTTGTAAAACAATCTTGGAGGCTACTATTAATTAGTTCGATCCCAACTTTACCAATCGCACTATATTTTTTAATGGGTGCGGAAAATGCATTTAAATATGTTGGTTTTAGCCCACTGTTATTATTAATTTTAACAGCTGCCATGTGGGTTATGAATAAGCGGAAAATGAAGTTTAATTAAATTCAGAAAAGTCACGAAACATTGTAATATCAGCGTTTCGTGACTTTATTATGTATAGGAGCAATCCGAAGCATGGGATAGGTAAAATTGCATTTATCGGCTCCATGTTTGTTTTAACTTTTTCCCGAGTAAAAACAAAGCGAGTAAATAAAGGGCGATAATCAATACCGTATCCCATTTACCGGCTGCTATTTGATGACCGACAAGTGAAAAGGCTAAAATGGTTGGTAGCTTTCCGAGCAAGGTTGCGCCAATAAAGGCAATGAAACCAACATTCGAAATACCTGCAATTAAATTAATTCCCGCTGAAGGCAAAATCGGAATAATTCGGCCAAGTAACACCGCTAAAAAGCCATTTGTCTCAATTAACTTCATGTATTTGGTTAAATATTGTTGCTTTGTTACATACTTCAATGCCATGCGCCTTAGCCATCGTTTACTTAGTAAAAATAGCAAGAGCGATCCAATTGTTGTCCCAACCATATTAATAAGCAAACCTGGTAGAAAATCATGTTGACTAGCAACAAATGCAGCCAATACAGGAATCGGTGCAAATGGAATCATCGAAACCAACACCATAATTAAAAATTGATAGAGCCATGCAAAGGGGCTACCATTTTGTACAAAGTCTAGAAATAGATTTTCCATTATGTTTTTCCTTTTTATTATTTTGAAAAAGTGCTGTAGCTTCGATTTTGGTTTGATTGTATCCTATATTTATGTTTCAAACAACAATGTGTCTATTTGAGTTGGCGTTATGAAATAAATTTATTGAACAATAACGTCAAGGGATAATACCTAGAAACCATCAATTGTAATTTTTAGTTTAATGAATAAAACACAAGAAGCCGTCCATACTAGTAAAGATTTCACTTCGAATCTTAATGACTAGGAGGGTTAACCCGATGAGCGCGATTGATCGTTAACTCAAAAGGACCATCAAAGCTGAATGCGATTCATGCAAAGTTTTCTTATGAAAATTCATGCAGAAACGAGGCAGTGTGTCATGGAGAATTACAAGTAAGTGCGAATCAAGCCCGGAATTAAGTTTCCGGGTTTTTTGATGTTGTTTAAAGTAAAAAGGAGACGCTGATAGAGCATCTCCTTATCTCATGAAACAGTTAATGGAAGAAACTTTTTTTACTTCATTTATTTCTACTTCAACTAAGCCATATTTGATTGGTGCAACTCAAAAGAAGCACGAATAGGAATAATGCGACACAAACGCCATCTATTTTACTTACTGTTATCACTTGAAAATAGCTACTTCTTCGCTCTCCAGTAAAACCTCTTGCTTCCATTGCGAATGCAGCGCGCTCTGCTTTACGAACAGCACCTGCTAACATTGGGATTAAAACTTTGTGAACACCAAGAAGTCGTTTCAATCTATTTTTTTCTGGAGTCGCTCCTCTTAATCGATGTGCTTGCTGAATTTGAATAAATTCATCCTTTAACACAGGTAAAAACTGATAGCCAACCAGAACCCCATAGGCAATTTTAGGGGACAATTTTAATTGTTGCATTAAGCTCATAATAAAAGTTGTTGGATTTGTCGTAAAAGCGAACAAAAGAGAAAGACTTGAAAATGCTAATACCCGAAAGCTTAATGAAAGAGCATGATACAACTGTGATTCTGAAACGTTAAGCATCCAAAAAGACCAAACAACAGGTCCAGGTTGATCTTCCGCGAAAACTAGCGTTGTCCAAAAATATCCGAAAGCCGTTATGAAAAATGGAATCATAAACAATAACCATTTTTTCCAATCAATCTGACTAAGCAATAATTGCAATGCTAGTATGCTTAACCAGAATATGAGCGGAGTCCAAGGATCAAAAAAGAAAGCCATTGTGAACATACAACCTGTAAAAAGTAAAAACTTAAGTGAAGGATTCATACTATTTAATGCATGCTTCACGTGCCTTCAATCCCTTCGGTGGTAGTAAGTGATGAGCTAAAAGTAGGTTTTCATTTCCCCAAACATCCCTAGCCGGAAACTTCCCAGTTAGACGCCCATTTTTGAGTAATAATATTGAATCTGCCATGCAATAAGCAAAATCCATATCATGTGTGACGATTAAAAACGTTGTACCAGAGCGGGACCTTTCATCGATTAATTGAAATAATTCACACAGTGAAGCTGCATCTTGACCAGAAGTAGGCTCGTCCATCACAATTACATCGCGTCCATCGGAGAGCATTGCTGCAATTGCTACTCTTCGCTTTTGCCCATGACTAACAGCAAATGGGTGAGCCCTAGCAAGAGGGGTTAAATTTAGTCGATTTAACATATTAGTGACATCCTTTTTGCCACCAAATGCTACTTCATCTTGCACATTATTTGTCAAAAATAAAAACTCCGGTGACTGGGGGACATACCCTAAACGTTTTGGCTGAATCGATCCGCTTGAGGGGATTAATTGGCATAAAGCTTTTAATAATGTAGACTTCCCACTACCATTGGGTCCAGCTAAAACAGTTATTTCCCCACGATTTAAGACAAAAGAAAGTTCTTGAAGATACGGCTTAGAACGGATGTTACTTGCTTGGAAAGATACATCTGCCTGCATGGAACTATTCCGTTTTTGCAATGGGGGAGCTTCCTCGCTTTTATTTAACGGGATGTTGCGTTCAAAAAAGTTCCCCCATAACTCTAACCGATGTTCAATTGCTACAATCGTAATATTTCGTTTTTCTTGTAGTTGATCCAACCATTCTACGTATTTTTGTGCAGTGTAAGGATCTAAGTGGGCAAGAGGTTCGTCTAACAATAAAACCTCGGGCTCCATAATGAGTGCACATGCGGTGGCAATTCGCTGCTTTTGTCCACCCGACAGCTTTTGAATAATTGCATGACGAAATTCGCTTAAGTCTGTCAAATCCAATATTTCACGTATGCGAGCATCCATTTCTTTTCTTGGTACATGTAAGTTTTCCAGAGTAAATGCAAGCTCTTCCTCTACCGTTTGCATGCAAAATTGTGCATCAGGATCTTGAAAAACAGTAGCAATCTGGTGATTAATTTCCCCGGGGATATAAGAAAGGCTGTCTTTGCCGAACAGCTCTATGAAACCATTTAAAATGCCATCACAATTGTCTGGATAGAGCCTATTGCATAAATAGAGGAATGTTGATTTTCCACAGCCGCTTGGACCTGTAATGACAACACGCTCCCCACGTCGAATAGATAACGAAAGATTCTCGAGTATTGGCTGTTCTTCGTCTGGATAAAAGAATGTTACATTGTGAAAGCAAATCACATTATGCATGTGATTCCCCCTTTTTCGAACTTGAAATGGCATAACCTCGGAGTGAACCGGTAGCGAGTAAGCCATCTGATAACACTTTTCCACCGACACCCGCAATGAGAGCGCCACTTGCTATGCGAAGCCCTAACATTAGCGCTACATAACCTGTGCTATACACGACAAATCCACCTAAAAAGTATCCATATACAAAGCTGAAAACGGCTGAGCCAATTCCAGCCAACATTAATACCCATAAATCAAAGCGTTTGTAACGTGTTGCGGCAAAAACAGCTTCTGCCCCTAAGCCTTGAATAACACCTGAAAGAATTAAACGTGGACCAACTGCATTGCCCAATAAAACCTCGATTGTTGCAGCGATTGTTTCAGAAACGACTGCTGCACCAGGTTTTCGAATAATATACATGCATATAATTGAGACGATAAACCAAATACCAAAAATCCATTCATACGCAATCGGACCGATAAACCCTGCCCAAATATTCCCTGCATGTAAAAACAGTAAATATACAATACCAAACACAACCGAAAATAATGACATCAGTACAATTTCTTTAAGTTTCCATGATTTCAGCATCTTAAAGACCTCCGTGAGAAGGACTATTAATGCTCATTGAAACTGTCATGACAAGATGTTGATGTTCATCTGATCGAGCATGTGTAAACGATTGCTCGTAAAAATCAAACACCTCATGTATGTCTCCGTGAATCCCGCTTGCATAATGCATCGACTCATTGTAAACACCATGTGCTTTTGCTCGATCTATTTCTCTATAAATCACATTCATATAATCAGGATTATTCAACGGATAAAGCGCAAATTGAGATGAAATGTATTGCTTCGTCGTATCGGTATTGGCTACTTCATCGCCTTTATCCAAAAAGACATCCCCTGCAGTATCACCTGGACAACCAGCAGAAAAGGTTCCAGATAATGCTATATGTTCACCCGTTTTAGCTACGTGTAATGTGAGTGCTTTTGCCACATTAAACACATGCACTTGTTTCCCACGAATCACAGTAGATACGTCATCCGTGTGCATCCATACATTTGAAGTATCCGTTTCTTGAAGCGCTTTTGTAATTACCGAAATAAAATCATTGGTCATTGGATAAAGTGAAAAACGAAATCCGACAATAGAGCTTGAACTGCATTGCATAGTAAAAAACCTCCCGAAAAATTGTCATAAAAAAAGACCACATCCGTGAAGATGCAGCCACTTATCCAATTTTAAGCAAACGGAAAGTCACCACACTTCCTCACGCAGGTATTATCCTGATCGAGTTATAAGGGATCGGAGCCATTGCTCGCATCTCAGCCAAAGTGGGCACCCCTAGTGCAGAAAAACGGTATGTAGTTTTTTTATGTGCCATCAGTATAACTTACCAATATTAAGAATGTAAATAAATTTCTAAAATTTCATACTTTTGTCTAAGGGATCATAAAAGATTTTTTGGCCTAACTATGCTTGATTAGATGAGTTGCGGCTTCTATCACACGAATGCCTTTCGCCCTGTTGTACGTGCTGTGTATGGACTGCAACTAACTCCACTTTTAAGGTTTTCATTTTTCCAATAAAGTAAATGAGTACAGGGAAGGCTAATTGTAGCATTGTATTAATATGCGATTCTTTAGTTTTCGAAGTCTAAATACAACTTCTTCAACTTTTTACACATCTATTGTATATTCATGGTATAATACCCTTTATTTTGGATTTTTTTAAAGCTTGATTTTACAATATAAATGCAATACCAAAAGGAGAGTTGAGTTTGAATTATTTCACAATATACGCTTCTAAGAATAATATTGACGATATTGGAAATGAGATTTTAGCTGTTTTCGCAAAAGGCTTTCGAATTAAGAGTACTGAAAAGGAATACAAAATTCAGTCCAAAGGGTTTTTTAACAAAGATAAGATGACGATACGGGTTAGTTCAGAAGATACAGACCCAGATTATTTCGAGAAAAATATACCCGGGATGATGGGTTTTTATGATGAAATCCCATTTGAAGATGAGCACCTTAAAGGACGAGTTTTAACGCAAATATCTGTGTTAAATACGATGATTGCAATTGAAGTGGAGAAAGATATGAATGAAGCTCAACTGCAGTTATTTACGAATCTACTCTCAAAAATAGGTGGGATTGGCTTTTTACCAAACGGTATGTTGTTAGATCAACAAGGTCTTGTTATTGTTTATCCTGATGGGAAGTCAGGACCTGCTAATTTCAGACCTCATAGTTGTACGAGAAAGATAATGGGATCTGAAGTTACCTCAGAAGAAGGGGAGCAAAGAAAAAACAAATCAATTAATTATTTAAGAGAACATGAAATCCCTTTTATTCCATCACTACCACAGCTCCTACCACTAGCACAATATCAGTTTAAGACTCAGGAACATATCGCTAAAAGAGCTGTAGCGTTGTTAATTGTTATTCAATATGCTTGTGATGTCAATCAAGGAGGAGATATACATAAATCGAAAGACTTCTTTATGACGATGTTGCAAAAATATGGAGTGGAAGATTATCTTACGGACAATGAACGAAACTTTTTACAAGTAGAAGAACCGAGTGAGCAAGAAGCAAGTAATATTTCTTGGCAATATGAAGCCTACTGGGTACTTATTTGGGCGTTAGGGCTTGTTGATACACTCGATTTTCCAGATGATATTTGCAACTGCCAATATGCAATCCAGGTTGTTTCAAGCTGTGAATCATTCGAGCAATTTTATAGCACAACTACAATGCTTAACAAGGAAAAGATATTAGATGAAGCAGACAAAATTTATCGATTGCACTGGGCTTGTGTAAATAGTCGAATACAAGGACAAGAAGCTCCAGCAAATATGAATGAAAGCATTGTCATAGAAAGACGTAGAGGATTGTTTTGGATAATAGGGCATCGAGATGAAGAATGGGATTATATTTCAATGGATACTTGATTAAAGATATTAAAGAGGTCACTAAGATTACTGGTTGCTTTCTTGCTTAATTTTAAAGATATAAGATTTAGGAACGATTCAAATAAAGATGGTTTTGAGCGGGCTTTAATGCAATTTCAATTGATTTGAGTATTAACGTGATTGGTAGAAGGGTTTTTTTTACTTATTCAATCTAGATTTAGGGGGGATATTTCGAAAAAACAGACTAAATCTTACTTTACCAGAATTAATGAGTTTTAATTACCGTCGGAAATAATTGTTAATTTGAGTGTTTTTTGCCCCGACTGAATAAAATTAAACATGTCTTCTAGAGGATGAATGCCGATGTCAGTGATTATAAGAAACAATCGCTATTACACTGGATCAAGTTAAGTGCTAGAAACATTAATTTTGCTAGAATGCGTTGGCTAAATATATTTTTGCTAACG
The DNA here is from genome assembly GCF_038006205.1 of Solibacillus sp. FSL R7-0668. Lineage (NCBI taxonomy): Bacteria > Bacillati > Bacillota > Bacilli > Caryophanales > Caryophanaceae > Solibacillus > Solibacillus sp. FSL R7-0668. The sequence continues at coordinate 1,838,675 of NZ_JBBOUU010000001.1, forward strand.
CGTTTTTTATTTACTAAATTAGCACAAATTTATTATTTTTTTGAATAGAATGCTCAAAACTTCTTTCACCTAACTGCTAAATGAAGTATACTAAAAAACATTGTGACAGCTTTTTGAACGACTAGGAGGCGCATCAATGATTAAACTTTGCAATGTTAGTAAGCAATATGACCATTTCAAAGCTATACATAACATTTCCCTTACAGTAAATAGTGGTGAAATATTTGGCTTAATAGGTCCTAGTGGTGCGGGCAAGTCTACACTTTTACGAGTGATGAATTTACTTGAAGTACCGACAAGTGGTGATGTCGTAGTTGCCAATCAAAATTTAACGACAAGTTCGCAAAAGCAGCTGCGCATTGCTCGAAAATCAATTGGTATGATTTTTCAGCATTTTAATTTATTGGCCAATAAAACCGTTTTTGAAAATATTGAAATTGCATTAGAACTTGCAGAATTCAATAAAAATGAACGAAGCGCTCGCGTTAAAGAATGCTTACAATTTGTCGGCTTAGAAACGATGGCTAGCCAATATCCGGCGCAATTAAGTGGTGGTCAAAAACAGCGTGTGGCGATTGCGCGTGCTTTAGCGACGAAGCCACAAATTTTGTTATGTGATGAACCAACTTCCTCACTGGATCCAACAACGACAGCAGAAATATTGGCTGTACTGGAAACAATTAATCGAACGCTAGGTGTGACGATAGTTATTGTCAGTCATGAAATGGATGTTATAAAAAGCATTTGTCAGCGTGTATGTGTGTTAGCGGATGGTGAAGTATTTGAAACTGTATCAATCGTGCCAACCGGAGTACCAAAAATCGATGCCAATCCACAAACATTTGTGCAAGAATTGATGAAGGAGGGGCGCTAAATGCCTGAGGTACTCATTCAATACCAGGCCGAAATCATAACAGCGATTTTCCAAACAGCTATTATGGTAGGTGTGTCCATTTTAGCGGCGATTTTAGTCGGTCTTCCCATAGGAACAGTATTATTTTTATCGAGTAAAGGGCACATACTTGAAAATAAGGCCTTATACAATTTGTTTAATTTACTCGTGAATATTATTCGCTCGTTTCCGTTTTTATTATTAGTTGTATTTTTAATTCCGTTTACACGTTTACTTGTTGGATCAGCGATTGGGACAGCAGCTGCCTGTGTACCATTGGCGATTATTGCCATTGCCCATTATGCTCGTTTAGTGGAGCAATCTTTGTTAGAAGTGCCTCGTGGCGTAATCGAAGCTGCCATTTCGATGGGGGCGACAGTAAAAGCAATTATTTTTAAATTTCTCTATGTTGAAGCGCGCTCAGGACTGGTGCTTGGGTTGACGACTTCAACGATTAGTTTTATTTCCTATTCAACAATTATGGGAGTCGTTGGTGGCGGTGGTATCGGGGATTTTGCGATTCGGTACGGCTATCAGCAATTTAAAACGGATCTAATGATGTATATGATCATCATTATGATAATTTTTGTGCAGCTGATTCAAATAATTGGAACGGCTGTAGCAAGAAAAATAGATAAACGTTAGGGGTAGTAATATGAAAAAACTAGTAATGCTTTTTGCCATGCTGTCAGTGTTCCTTTTAACTGCATGTGGTAATAATGATGCTGCGGACAAGAACAGCAAAGAGAAAGAGGCACAATCGGAAAATATGACACTTAAGGTGGCATCATTAATTCCACCAATGACCGATATTTTAGAAATTGCCAAGCCTATTTTAGCAGAACAAAACATCGACTTAGAAATTGTTGTGCTTGGTGACAATGTACAGCCAAATGCTGCACTGGCTGCTGGTGAAGTGGATGCGAACCTATTCCAACATCAGCCGTTTATGAAAGAATTCAATAAAGCAAATGGCTCAAATTTAGTTGCGATTCAACAAATTTATTATCCGAATTTCAGTATTTATTCAAAAAAATACGACAATTGGGAGGCGTTACCTGAGGGTGCAACATTAGCGATTGCCAATGATGCATCCAATATTGACCGTACGTTACAATTATTAGTGCAAAATAAGGTCCTGACTTTAGGTGAAAAACAAGATGCCTATTACACGATAAAAGATATTAAGGAAAATCCAAAAAACCTGCAATTTAAAGAAGTAGATTTATTAATGCTAGCGCGTATGTATGATGAAGCGGATATTGTCGCGATGTATCCAGCGTATGCCGCGCCATTAGGACTAACACCGAGTGCAGATGCGTTGTTACAGGAGCTTCCAGGAAATGATTTTGCTATTCAGCTTGTAACCCGTGAGGATAATCAAAATGATGAAGTTATTCAAAAGCTAAAAGAAGCCGTTACAAGCGAAGAAGTACGTCAGTTTTTAGAGGAAAATTTTAAAGAAACCTCCATTCCAGCGTTTTAACTGAAGCAATAGAGCTTTATTGACAATAATATGATTAGATTCCAGTGAATTGGCTGGTATGCGCTCGGTATTTTACGAAGGCACATACTAGCCATTTTTTTGTTTAACACGTCAATTGTTTGGGGAGTTTAAGTTTTATTAGATTGCTGATTTTTATCATGATTCGTTTTATTGTTTTTATTTTTTAATTTCGCATCGAATTCTTCAGCAAATTCTGCTGTATTGTCCTCAGGGTTACGATTGTGACTGGTTTTGTTATGATGTAATTCTTTATAAGTATTAAAGGGATTATGGGTCCTTCCATTTAACGTTTCTTTGCTATTTTTACTCAAATTTAGTCACCTCCTACATAGTAATTTGCGCTATATACGTGAATTTATGCCCACTTTTTTGAACATTAAATTTGTTAGGAATTATCGATTAACACTGATAAAAAATCGTTCCACGACCATATTAAGAATGATTTCATAAGAAAGGAGAATGGAAATGGGCAGAGACGATAGCGCGGGTAAAGGTACAAATAAACAGTCTTTACCACAAACACCAAAAAATCAAAAAATCGCACCAAATAAAATGAAAGAAGAAATCGCAAAAGAGTTTGATGCGTTACATCAGCTAGCGAAAAAGCCAAAAAATAATGCTGCTAAAAGAAATAGGAAACAGTCGAAAGAGGAATAATTAAACAGTTTGCATTGGAGGTAATATACGATGGCAAAGAAAAGTAAAACAAGCTTTAAAAAGAAAAAACAAGAAACGAAGGATACGAACAGACGAGAAGAATATGGAAAGGAATTTAATCAAGTAATTCATAATAATCCGAAGCAAGAAGTGACCAAACCGAGGGGAACATAAAAAATAGATAAACCCTTTAAAAAAGTGTATAAAAAATAAGGATGCGTCAATACTATTAAAGATTTCACTTCGAATCTTAATGACTAGGAGGGTTAACCCGATGAGTGCGAATGATCGTTTACTCTGAAGAACCATCAAAACTGAATGCGATTCATGCAAAGTTTTCTACGGAAAATTCATGCAGAAACGAGGCAGTGTGTCATGGAGGATTACAAGTAAGTGCTAATCAAACCCGGAATTAATTTTCCGGGTTTTTGCTTTTAAGGGATGTCATGAACGATTTATTGAACACTTTTTGGTCAGTGTAACAAAGTTCAAGGTTGGGTGTTTTTTTGATTTTCTCCACACAATGGTATGAATAGATTTTTCCCATTTATCAATACTATTGTTGAAACGAGATGGGAGAAGGGAGCGGTATAATGGCTAAAAAAAGAGCTGGTACACCAAGCTGGAAGCAAAATCATCCAAACACATTATTAACAAATTCTGTAGAAAGGTCAGAGCGTGCAGTAAAACAAGCGATGTCTCACCCTGAAGAATTTGCAGTTGAGCATGCCTTCAATTCGATAGAACGGACCGACAATGCACTTTACAATGCGGAACAACGTCAAGAACATGTAGAAATTGTAGAGCAAAATAAAGAAAAGCTATCACAGTTAAAGCAACAATTACAAGAAGTCGACGAAACGCTAAAAGACCTAAATTAAACCATAATAACCCCGTAAAATGACTACGCCCATAAGTTCGCTTGAAAATACTAGCTTCCTATGGTCCTAGCGACACAACGGGGTTGCTTTTATTCATGGATATGCATGATTTCATTTAATTGGAATCGTTGACTATCTACCAATCAAGAGCAACTAAAAAAATTCCTAACATTTCTTCGTAAATCTCATCGAATTGCGTAATAGGCAATGGATTGGTTCCTAGCCCTAACTCAACTGTATAGCCTGGTCTGCGCCAATCCTGAATAAACCAGTCTTTATAGCCAGCATAGCTATCAATTGTTTGAACAGGCTTATAGCCACTCACCCGCGCAAACTCATTTACTAACGGCTCTGATTCTGGCGGTTCTAACCCTTGGAATCCCCAATATATTTCTTGCCCTTGTGTATGTAAGGCTAATACTCGGGCGAAATTCATCTCTTTTGTTAACTTTGCCATTGCAATTGACTCCGGCTCGGATAGCGGTCGTTCTCCACCATAATCTCGTGGACCTGGCGTTTTTCGATTCCTTTCTCGCTCCAATTCCCATTCTGCAGGAAATTGATCATTCAAATCGACCCCATTCATATTCGCTTTCCAACCTGAAAAGTCGGTACGCCCATTATTCCATCCAATTAATTTTTTTTGGATGGTTTCATTTGCAGGAGGTCCATTTAGTACTAAATCGACCCCATCTGGATTTACCATGGGTACGATACTTAAATTCGTTTGCATGTACAATGGCAATGTATACAGTCCTCTTATCGGGCTACTATTTGTTAGCGATAATAAATAATCATTTAAAAATGTCATGACAATCGGTGTTGTAATCCATTCATTTGCGTGGAATGATGCATTGAAATGCACGTGTTTTTGACCATTTCCAATGAAAAGACCCGGAATAGTATTACTTAGAACAGAATTCCCAATGGATCTATTTAACAGAAATGGATATGTCATTTGCAACTTCTCAATGTCATTCATCATCGTGCGATAGTCATAATCTTGTTTTCCATTGACTACTCTCCAAGTTATACGAACAGGCAGTACGATGATTTGCCCAATATGCAACTGATTTGGATTTATTGTAGGATTCAGCAATAAAATGGCATCCGAGGGCATATTAATTCTTTGTGCAATCGCCCAAATAGAATCCCCACGTTGAATGGCATATGAATTTGTTACGTATCCCGGAATTTTGATAGGTTGCTGAGGCAATAGAGCTTGCGGATTTATATATGGATTTGAATCTACAATTAATTGAAGTGGAAGCTGGAAAACTTGGCTATAATACCACATGGAATCACCCGGTCTAATAAGAACGTCCAATTTTTTCCTCCTTATCATTCATCAATATATAAGTATATGATACGGATGAAAATGTATTAAGTATTCTTGGTTTTTTTGCAATCACATGACTTATTAGTTGAACCTGACGTAACGAGAGGTTTTATAATAAAGGAAGGGGGGTGACCAACATGTATTCAATCGGACAATTTGCAAAGAAAACAGGATTAACGATTCGCGCGCTTCGCTATTATGACGAAAAAGGATTGTTAACACCTGCGCATATTTCCCAAGGAGGGCAGCGGCTCTATAATGATGACAATATTTTAACCGTGCAAAAGATCGTTACATATAAATATTTGGATTTTACTATTGAGGAAATTAAAGCGTTGCTACATGAAGAAAATTCATTAATAGAGTCATTACAGCAGCAAAGGCACTTATTAGAGCAAAAAAGGCAGCAGCTCGATAAAGTCATTGCAAGTGTCGATACGGCAATTAAAATTCATGAAAAAATAAGCGTGATTGAGCCAACAATTTTTTTGCTCGTATTAAATAGCATATTGACAGAAGAGCAGCAACGTACGTATTTTGAACAATATTTACCATTGTCTGTTATCGATAAAATATACGGTGTACTGAATGATGATCTAATCGAATTAAATCGACAGTATATAGAGGTAGCGTATGCAATTAAATTGGCCAATAAGGAGCAAGCATCAGATGAACAGCTATTTGCGTTATTTCAGCAATTTTTAAATATTATACCAAGGCCGATTCAAATAGAAATTGCACAGGTATTTGCAGACGTGCAGATTGAGGAATTGGACGATTGGCTTTTTCCCTCACCATTCACAAAGGAAGAAGAGGAATGGGTCATGAAACAAATGGAGCGTTTACAAGTATTGGAGGTAGCATTCGATGAAGAAACAAGTTCTTGAGCTTTGGCAGCTAATGAAAAGGAGTAAGTTCCCGCATGGGTTGATTATATTTGTATTACTATTAGGGATAGTGGATACGGCAATAGGGTTAGTCATCCCACTGTTAACAATGGATTTAATTAATAATTTTTCAATTGAAGAATTTGCATGGACAACACTTGTAATTGTTGTAGCAGCACTTGTTTTACAAGCTGTTTTTAGCGGAATGGCTTACTTTTTTATGCGTATGCTAGGTGAGCGTGTCGTAGCAAATATGCGAAAGTATTTATGGGAACATGTACTGCATTTAAAAATCCCGTTTTTCGATTCGCATGAAACAGGTGATACGATGAGTCGCATAACGCAAGATACAAGCATTGTGAAAGAGCTAGTGACGAATCATTTAGTAAGCTTTGTGACAGGCATGTTCTCCATTATTGGGGCGGTCGGTATTTTACTATGGATTGATTGGAAAATGACGTTGCTAATGCTCGTTTCCGTTCCGCTAGCAATCATTGCAATGTTACCACTTGGTGCAAAAATGCATAAAATTTCTAAAGCCAATCAAGATCAGCTAGCTCGCTTTAGTGGACAATTAGGGCGTATCTTATCAAATATCCGACTTGTGAAGGCAACCCAAACCGAGGCGAAGGAAAATACAGAAGGCGAAAAAAGCATTGAGGCGCTGTATGGCTATGGTATGAAGGAAGCAAAAATTTTAGCCTTCCTATCACCCATTATGACCCTGATTATGATGGTTGTTCTTATATTAATATTTGGCTATGGTGGTGCACAAATTGCAGCAGGTCATATTTCGGCTGGGGAGCTTGTCGCAATTATGATCTATTTAGTGCAAATCATCATTCCCTTTACACAAATGGCGACATTCTTTACGGCATTACAAAAGGCACTGGGGGCAACGGAGCGTATTCAGCAGATGATACGTGAACCGATTGAACAATTTGAGGGTGCTAGCTTGCCAACGACATTACAGCCTTTGACGTTTAACGAAGTGGCATTTAACTATGGAGAGAAGTCAGTATTACAGAATATGAGCTTTACAATTCCGGCGGGAAAAACGACCGCATTTGTAAGTCAAAGTGGTGGTGGGAAAACGACGATGTTTTCATTAATTGAACGTTTTTATGAGGTTTCAGCAGGTGCAATTGAATATGGTAACAACAATATTGAAACGTTTGATTTAGCAAAGTGGCGTGGTTTAATAGGCTATGTTTCACAAGAGGCACCCTTACTAAATGGTACGATACGTGATAATCTTTTATACGGAAATCCACAGGCGAATGAACAACAATTAAAGGAAGCACTCATTGCCGCAAATGCCTGGGACTTTGTGAATAAGCTAAGTGAGGGGCTAAATACGCAGGTCGGTGAGAATGGTATTAAGCTTTCAGGTGGGCAAAAGCAACGATTAGCAATTGCACGCGCCATTTTACGCAATCCTCAAATTTTGCTACTAGATGAAGCAACTTCAAATTTGGATAATGAATCTGAACGAGAAGTACAAGCAGCACTAACTCATTTAATGAAAGGACGAACGACCATTGTTATTGCCCATCGATTATCGACAATAACAAATGCCGATCAAATACTTGTGTTTGAAGAGGGCAAGCTGTCTGGTAAAGGTACGCATGACGCATTGATTCAGCATCATGAATATTACAAGCAGCTTTGGCAAAGCGTTCATGTTTAAACATAGGATGCACCATCTATGAGTTTGAACAATATTGTGCAGAAAAGGGAGTGTCCGAGAAGTATTTCTGGGACACTCCCTTTGCGCCGAGGATGGTGAGAATTTATTCTGACCACCGCAGAAGCACCGCCTCAAGTGGATAATTAATAGATGAGGAGGCAACTGTCTAAAAAGTTTCGACTTTTTAGACAGCCCGTTTTTCTATTTCGACCAAAATTTTTTTAAAACCTTTGCAATAAAAACCAATCTTCGCTTTATAACATTAGGTTAGCATTAATGGTGGGGAATACCAAGTTATTGCTGCATTGTTTAATTAATAGATTATTATTATAAGTTGGAGATGACATACTGCTTTACTTAATAGCATTGGCGACTTTTGTATAGTTATAAATTCATTTTGCGGAATTTTCAGAATATATTGCGCGGGAAATAACTATAAAAAAGACCTGAGCAACCACTCAAGTCAGCAAAACTATACTTCTCTAGTATAGCACGTATGTTTGGTAAATACGAAAGAATTGAAGGAAAATAATCATTAAGGCGTTTTGGATTTGATGGGAATAATAACTTAATGAGAAATTTAATAAGATTTTATGTAAGGATAGAAGCGGATTATTTCCTAGAATACTTAAGCTTTTGAAGTTTTTTTGTTAGATATTGAACTTGCTTTTCCAATTCTTCAAGCCTACTTGCGTTCTTTTCATTGCTCATACTGGACTGATTTGCTTCTTCTATTGCCATAATCGCTGCAACTGTAGCCAGTCCGTCACCTAATGTAGAAATAATCCCTGCTAACACAGCAAGCTTAGCCGCATCACTTTCAACTTCAGAAAATAATTCATTTAATTACAAGGTGTTTTTATTTTAACTCAAATTAAGCCCTCCCTCTATAAATGTTGATATTTCAATGGTTTGAACCATTTTTAAGTACTCCAAAATATTTTTCAGCACGTATCTCTAACTTAGTTAACAACCTTTGGATCATTCCATAAGCGGTGTATGGGAATGTTCTTCAAAATTTTATACCCCTTTAATGAAATCAGCACCTAACCTATTTGAAAAAGGGATTTTTCTTCTTCTAGCAGCCCTTCCCATAGTCTATTCTATTTTCATTTATATGATTCAGTCATTATACTAAATGGCTGTTAGAGTTGCTGGAAGTAGGCAATCAGTAAAGACCCTTACAAATCAACACTTTTAGCGCTATAACATGAAACGAGGTGAAAGAAATGTAGATATCAGAAACAACGGGTGGTTACTTATCATTCCGACCATTATAAGAACAATTATGTTGAGGAAGGTGAAGCATTGTTAAAATTATTCTTTATATAACAATGCTCTATCTCAATTTTAGAGAGTAAAATTTAAATTAATTTCTACCAACTATTTCAATAAATCATATTTAAAAATATCGACGTTACCATTTTGTTCATCTTGAATTGTTTCAACGTGCTCCCAACCTCTTTTTTCATAATAGGTTGAAGTATTTTCGGTCTTTAAAAAAACTTGAGTATATCCCAATTTTTTCAAATGGTTTAGCAAGTAGTTTATTAATAAAAAGGCTATTTTTTTATTTCGATATGATGGTTCAACATATAACGATGCTAACCACGGTTTATATTGAGGTCTTTCTTTCCAATCATTTTCAAATACAGAAACTGTTCCTATACATTGACCATCTACATTCGCTAAAAAAGTAATTGGTAGGTCATTTGCATAAGTTTCTTTAAAGAAATCTACTATTTCTTCATATTTTTTCTTGCTACTTGTTGGTACAACAAATTCTTTATAGACCATTTTTGCAACATCTTCTATATGTTCTGGACGATTAACTAATAAATCGATATTCATAAATACCTCCTAATTTTAAATTTTTCTGAACTTATTTATATACGTATAGATACCATCAATTATAAACGATGTAAAAAAAGATTTATATACAGCTAAAGATTTTGGGTACAAAATTAAAAGAAGGGCACAAAATTGTGCCCTTCAACTACTAACGACGATGTTCTACAAGGTCAATGGCACCCAACACGATGTGTGCTAAACCGAATCCAAATACAGTGTGCGCAATCATGTTATTGGGACCACTTTTTTGCTTTAAAGCAATTCCGGCCGCAGTAACAGCTGAACCTAGAATAGTTGGGATTAAACCTTCACGAATGTTGTTCATAAAAAAAATCCCCTCCGTCGTAGTTATTTGGTGTTATCACACCACTATTACTATTTGCTAATAATCGTGATGTATGCATAAAAAAAAGACTCAAGCACAAGCTCGAGTCAGCAAAACTATACGTGTTCATTATAGCACGAAAGAGAAGGAATATTAACTAATGATGATTCATGAAATATAAAAACCATACAGCATGATTTTGTTCATCTGAAGCATTCGAACGAAATTCGTTACTGACATATGGAATATTAGTTTCTCTAGCTACCCGATGGTAAAACTCCACTGCATCTTGCTCGTCATGAAACGCGGTAATAACGCCATTTTTAAAATCAGTTGGTAATGCCTCGGTTATTTGAGGAGAAGGTTGCTGTCCTGTGAGACATGTGAAAATGTATGAAAACCCATGGTAATGACGCATCTCATCTTTTCTAATTTCAAGAATACGATTTCTAATTTCATCATTGGGAGCAAGTCGGGCTAAATGTTCGTAAAAGTGTATAGCATTATATTCACCATTAAGGGCTTTCGTGAGGTCCGTCACTATGTTACCAGACAATAGTTGTGAAACGTATTGCAAATAATCACGCCTTTCTTAACGAATCATTTTTTTTATTTGTTTTAATTCCCTTATCAAATAGTCAATCTGCTCTTGTATGGATTCTGCCTGTTTTAACTGATCATACGGGTTTTGTGAGCTTTGATTAGATGACTTTTCCAATTCTTTCAGGGCAAGCCCTGCAGCTAAAGCACTTAAACCATCTCCAAGTGTAGCGATAGATGCTCCAATAAAAGCAAGTTTAGCAATTTGAATATCTATTGAGTCAGAGGCTTGATTGGACTTATTTTTATTATCATTAATGGGCACATCCCCCTCATATAAACGAATGTAAAAATTGCTTTAACTACAATATATGCAGAACGTATACGAAATTTACAAAAATAAAGCATAAAGGATTTAACGGTATTTTTAAGGCTATAAACAAATAAAAACCGCAGCGAGTACAAGCGCTACGGTTTCCTTCTCTTGCTATATAGGTGACAACTAATTATAGCATAAGGGGGCAATCTTATGTATTTCGCAGATTTATTAGAAGAGTACAAGCAGTTGTTGAAACAAATGAGGTCTGAGGGCGTTACAAGCGGTGGGATATACAGTGAGGTTAAACATGCTATCACATGGATGGAAACAGGATATGACCCAGCGGAGTATCGGGCAGCTACTCGTGTTGATGCTTACCCTATGGATCCGTATCATATGCAGACATATTTGGCTTATGTAAATGATGATGATATGTTGATGCCGGAGTTTTTAGTGCCGGTGAAGGAAAAAATTGAAGAACATTTCACAGGTGTAGTAGAGGAAAATCCGGAAGAATGGCAGGACTTTAAAGAATTTATGAGACGTGATTTCAATATAACGCTGAAAAAGGGAAATGAGCGAAAGGCTAAAATAAACGGGCCTTTAAAAGGATTGACGAAAGATGAAAGAGCCGTATTTGTAGCCATTGAAGCGGAATTAATGTCGTTCAGTAAGGTTGCTACGATGCTGGGTGTTAGTAAGAGCACGGTGCAGAGTTATTATGAGCGAGCTTGTCGTAAGATTCGTTGCAATGTGGCGAATGGTACGCAGGGAAGTTTATTTAATGAGATTGCATAAATAATTTAAGGAGTGGGTAGGAGCTGCTGTATTAAGTGCTACTACTTATTATATTGTAAACGAACAAGGAAAAAACACCTTCAAGCAAATTGAAGCACAACTTAATAGCACTATTAAGCAAGTAAATGACGCTGATACAAGGGAACGTGAGCGTATATATTTAAAATACCAGTTAGATGTTATCGACAAAGCGTGCGTCAGCGAGGGCATAAATTCAAGAACATTATATTATAAGTTACTTGATGAAAGTAAAGGGTATAAACAGGCTTATATTACCGTTCTTGAACAAATTCAAGAACGAAAAAATTATATAATTCTAGCAATAAAGAACCAATATCCAAAACGGTTAGAAAAATATTAACTATAAGTTCATTAGAATCGTTAAAGCATCTTTATTAATCAGAATTTGGAGGCAAAGCAAATGAAACCGATTTTTTTACATCTTCATAACATGGGATTTAAAGACTGGCTAAATAAGGTTAGTACGTTTGAAAGAATACCTGTTGAGGGAGAATATTTAACAATTGATTATGATTCGGACTTGTATAAAGTTGAAATGGTAATTCACACTCCATTTTCCGAAGAAATGTGCGCAGAAGTTTACGCTGTGAAAGTTAATCATATCGAAGAATTAAATCTTAAATTAAATAATAATAATTAAAGCATCCTACTGGGTGTTTTTTTTATTTATATACATTTTTATTTTATCTTCTTGATTATTAGAAAATCCACCTGCCAAGCATGTATTTTATTTTGAACCCCAGTGGACCCCACTTGGACCTCACTTTATAATATTTAATAACGTTTATTTGGATAGCTCTCCTAATTTTTGTTGAAATATTTAATTACTTAATAACTCTATTCTATATCTCGAACTAATATTATTTCAAAAAACAATTCTCAACAAACCCTTACAAATCAACACTTTTAGCGCTATAATATGAAACGAGGTGAAAGAAATGTATATATCAGAAGCAAAGGTAGACGTGCGCTATGCAGAAACCGATCAAATGGGCGTTGTGTATCATGCAAATTATTTAATTTGGTGTGAAATCGGGCGTACGAAAATTGTGAAGGATTTAGGCTTTAACTATGCAAAGCTGGAGGAGGATGGCTATTTATCTCCCGTGATGGATTTTTCCATTCAGTACAAAGCAGCCATGCGTTACGGGCAAACGGCAACGGTGCGCACATGGATTGAAGAGCATACGAAATTACGCACGACGTATGGCTATGAAATTTTACACGAAGATGGGACAGTAGCTGTCACTGCAAAATCGATACATATTTTAGTGAAAAAGGAAAACTTCCGCCCAGTTGCTTTGATGAAAATTGATGCAGAATGGGATGCAAAATACAAAGAAGTGGCGAGAATTCAAGCATAAATTAGATGTCCTGTTTCGTTTGAACGGGGCATTTTTTCTTTATAGAAGTTTGGAAAGTTGTTATAATAAACGTTATGACTAAATAATGAGGAGGTGTGTTCATGGCACCGAAAACAAGCGCCACAGTGCAAACCAGATGTCATATTTTATTGACAAATACCGCGCGTGAAGCGATGAAGGAGCATGTTCCAGATGAACACGCCTTTTTTAATTTACAGCAATATTTCATTGTCGCGATCGAAAAAGTATCCATTGAAGACGAACAGCTTCATGTGACGATTTATTTCGATAACAATAAAAACCTGAAATTAAAAAATAAATTTGATGAGCGCGTTGTCATCATGGACTGTGTGTTTGATAAAAAGAATGGGCTCGTCGCCAAAAGCTTCCGTACACGCGGTAAAGGGACGCCCGTTGTGACAAACCGTAGAGTAATGATGAAGCTTCATTTTATCGCATCGCGTATGAGTGGCCATACATACAATGAATCCTTTGTAAATGCATTGGATGAACTGCCCATTGCACAGGAACGATTTGATTATGTAAACAAACGCATTTCCAGCTGGGAAGGGTATTTAAAAGTATTAAACAAAAACGCCGATATTGAAGATATTCATGCGCGTTTTTCTAATGTTACGTTTGACGCTGATTTTAGCCATGCGACATTTCGTATTTCGAATTTGGACAATAAGCAATGGAAGCAGTTAGATGGATTGAGTGCTCGTTTGCGCGGCTATATTCAAGAAATTGGTGATGTAGCGAAGGTTCGTCGCAATGAACAGACAGTCGAAATTGCTTTGAAGCCGTTTTATAGTAATTTAGCTCGTAGAAATGACTTACAATTCCAATCTGAAGACATCGAATTTTCAAATGCGGCAACGAAATCGCAGCTAAAGCGCTTATTGAAAGGGTTTGAGCGTTTAAAAGAAGGCTTAGCGGCCAATGCCAATTTAGAAACCATTTTATTTGAGGACAAGCCGACGATTGCCGAGCGTCGATCAACCATGCCATTGGATTTCCATAATCGACTGAACGAGTATCAGCAGCAGGCCGTAGAAGGTGCGATGAGCGCTGAGGATTTATATGTCATTCAAGGTCCACCAGGTACGGGGAAAACGACCGTTATATCAGAAATTTGCTATCAAAATGCCAAGGCGGGTTTAAAGACATTGGTCGCCTCGCAGTCCAACTTAGCAGTAGATAATGCATTAAGCCGTTTATTATCAAATAAAGACATCCGCATTTTACGTTATGGTCGAACGGAAAGTATTGAAGAAGAAGGTAAGAAATTCATCGAGGAAAATGTAGCGAGCTATTGGCAGCAGCAAACGTTCGAGGCAATCGGTCACGAAATATCGTTGCACACGCAAAAAGAGCAATTATTAGTCGTTGAGATTGATGAAAAAATGACAGAAATTACAGCGCTAGAACAGCAGCAAATCGCGCTACAACAGCAACTCGAGCAAAAAGAAGCTGCTAAAGCTGAGCTGCATGTAATAGCGGAAAAAATAAATGCATTAAAAAAACAGCTCACAGCGTGTAAAAAAGAGCTGGAAGAAAATGAACGCACGCTAGAAAAACTCCAGCAAACGCATGCAACAGTTGCTGAGGCAGTGAGTAATTTTGAACAGCAAAGTACAGAAAGCTTAACGCTTGCACAGTTAGATGAAAAAGAGCAGCAATTAAATAAGCAGCAAAATGAAACGAAGCTGCATATCGAGCAAAGTCAGCTCCGAGCTCAATATGAACAGCTTCAAGCACGAAAGCAAGCTGTGACGACAAAAATGGAGCGCGCCAATGAAACCGCCAATGTCGATCCGCTCATCGATAAAATTGTCTCGCTGAAAAAGGTGTATGAAATTGAAAACTTTATGCAGCAATATGATATCCGTCGAAATTATGCGATGGACCGATTATTGACTGCACTCGACCGCATTCAGCCACAAATGGAGCAATATAAACCAATAAAAGACGTCAAAGAGCGATTAGAAAAGGCTTTAACCTATAGTGAAACCGCGCTTGGTATCCAGGTCAATGCCGAACAATTACCGATGAGTCACCATTATTCATTAGCAGAGGTGCAAGAGTTCTTAACAAAGCTGAGCCATGCATTTGCTGAACGGAAAGTAAATGTGCAAAATGGTGCGCGTTCGATTCAAGGCATTCATTTACGTATGCAATTCATCGAGCAGCTCAATGAAAAATACATGGATGCGATTCGTGAAACGGTGCTTATTTTTGAAAAGCTAAAAGAAGAAATTATTTTACAATTCAAAGAGCAAAATGAAGTCAAAGTGGAGCTTTTAACAAAGCTACAAACAGAAGCTTCCACGTATGATAACCAAATGAATACTCTTAAAGAACGTATGGATGATTCCGTCGACATTACGCAAACAATATCGGAATTACAAGAAATATTGGCGACCAATGAACTCGAACAAATGAAGGTGGAAACACAGCGTCAAAATCGTGAAAAGCTGGACACGCAATTGGCTAAAAAATCAGAGGAACTGACGGTGCTGAATGAGCAAATTGCACTTGGTACAGCAACTGTTGAGGAATTGACAGCTCGCTTTAAAGCATTCAATAGTGAGGGTGTACAACTTGAAAAACGTCGAGCGGAATTGGAGCTCCTAACAAAATCAAATCCAGAGCAAGCGATTTTGGAAGTAAATGCACAAATCGAACGTTTACAAGCGTTAATCGCAACGTTGCAAGTGAAAATTGACTTGTTGCCTGTAACAGCCGAGCTTCAAAATGAATGGCATGGTCTGCTAAAAGAGGCAAACGAGTATGACTTAGACGAAATTCGAAAGTTATATGTAAAGCATGCGAACGTTATAGGTACAACATGTGTTGCGTCTGCTAATAAGGAATTCATGGACAATTATCCAACCTTTGATGTCGTCATTATTGATGAAGTGTCAAAAGCGACACCGCCTGAATTATTGCTACCTATGCTTAAAGGGGCAAAAATTATTCTTGTAGGGGATCATCATCAGCTACCACCGCTTGTTGGCGATGCGACGTTCGAGGAAACATTAGAGCAAGTTGTGAAGGAAAGTACGACATTTGAAGAAAAAAGAGAGCTTGAAAAATTACTCGAAGAATCGCTATTTGAACGCTTATACAATAATTTACCCGCGCAAAATAAAACGATGCTAGCCCTCCAATATCGAATGCATACGAACATTATGGAGACAATCACACCGTTTTATGAGCAGGAATCCGAACGCTTGCAATGCGGTTTAGAAGATTCGGATGCTGTGCGCGATCATTATTTAACGACATCCAAAATTACGCGAAATCATCATTTGTTATGGCTCGATATTGCCAACAATAAATCGAATTTTGAACAGCGCATGAAGGAAGGGTCAAGTTTATTTAATGAGGCTGAATTAGCGCAAATAAAAGAGCAACTGCTTGAAATTAATGAAGCAACTGAAAAAGCGAAGGCTGAGGGGTTAATTGCTAAGGATGCATTAAAATCAGTTGGGGTTATTTCGTTCTATGCCGAGCAGGTAAAGCGCATTAATCGTTTAATTGACCAGGAACTCCATGTGCCACATTTACACATTCGAACTGGCTCTGTCGATAAATTCCAAGGAATGGAGATGGATGTCATTCTTGTCAGCATGGTGCGAAATCATGACAATGAGCGCGGGGAAATCGGATTTGCGAAGGATTATCGTCGTTTAAATGTTGCGTTATCGCGCGCGCGTGAACTACTAATTATGATTGGTAGTGTTGACATGTTTACCGAGCGTCCGAAAGCAGAAAAAGTACGTACGATGTATCGACATGTATTAAATACCGTCAAGCAGCAAAACGGCTATTACGCAATTGGTTAAAGGAGTTCAGTATGGATTTACAAAGTTTAACAGAAAAATTGCAGCAGCAAATTTTACAGCAAAACGATGTTACAATTGAAAAGCAAATAAATTATGCCATTCCGGTGCATACAATTGAAGTGAAGTATCACCCAGTTATTCGCAATGCGATGGATATTTTGATGAAGATGATGTTGGTTTCATTTAACAAAGCAAGGCTCACAAATGCCGAGCTTTTAGCAGATATTTTACTTGTCGAGCCGCTATTTATTCATGATTTGACGAATAAAATGCTGCGTCTTGGGATGATAAAAAAAGAAGAGTTTTACTTGTTAACGGCTAAAGGAGAAGCCCAATTAGCGAGTGGCATTTTTGAAGAAGAACTCGATGAAACGAGCTATTTTGTACAATACAGTCCATTGCATGAAGCCATTTTAGAAGGCGATTTAGAACAGTTTGAGGAGCTGGAGCAGTTTCCGGAAGTATTTCCGACAATTTATTCTGATGAAATCGTAGCGGTCGATGAGGCGATGCTGATTCAATATATTCACCAGCAATTGTCAGACCAACCGTTAGCTGACGATGAAGTGTCAACAACAATAACAAGCATTGTAAGCTCTGACTCTGTACAAATTAATGATGTTCCAGTCATTTGCTTTATCGCACATCAGAAGGCGGAAAATCATCAGTTTGCCCGCGTCTATAATACGCTAACAGGTGAGTGGGATGCGCAGTTGGAAGCTTTGTTGTTTGAAGTGGAAAAGAAAATAGAAGATGCTCTTTAGCAGCTATATTAAAAAATCTGTTCTATTACTATTTAGAACAGGTTTTTTATTGTTTGAGATAATGTCAACTATTCAGGTGAATTTTGCCTATTGTTTATAAGTTAGTTGAATGATAAGCTGTTGCAAGATTAGCCAGATTAAGCACCTATATAATCGGTCTACAAACCGAATTCGTAATAAATCCGGTTCTAGAACCGAATCGGTAATATATTAGGTCTACAACCCGAATTTATGCGGTATACTGTATATAGATACTATAATTGAAGGAGGGGTACGGATGGGAACAGCGGTTTCAGTATTTATATTAGATGTTACAAATTCAAGTAAATTTCGAAATGGTCAAGAATTAAGTGAGTATCTATCAGAATGGCAAGATGTGTTAGCGAATAACAATACTATAAAAATAGCAGTTAAACATAGAATGGGCGATGAAATAATCTGTGTAGTTGAGGGTTATTCTAATGCACTCGTGATAGCAAATTATATGGTTTATAATTGGAAATATGAAGACAATATGCCCTATTTCGGTATTTCATTTGGGGTGATTGAAGATAATATAAATACTATCGATATTGATAAGTGGAATAATATGCTTGTGAAAAATGCAAGATTGGCCAATAATTTAATTAAAGAAGATAAAACTCGTACAAAATTAATAGAAATGAACCCGTTAAATAAATTTGAAAATATAGAACGTCAATTAATTAACTCTATTCTAAATTTACAAAGTGCAGCCATTTTAAAGCAAACAACGAAGCAAAGAGAGATTTTAGGTCTATATAGTCTTTTACGCTCACAAAAGGAAGTTGCACTTACATTAAATAAATCAACTTCTACAGTTTGGGAGCATTTTACTGTGGGGAAAACAGATTTAATATTAGATGCTTCTGAATCTTTATATGACTTATTAAATTCAAAAGAAATACAATTAAATCCTGAAAATAAAATACAAGAAAAACAGAAGAAATTCGAGCTGGAATTAAGAAGAAATATTGAGCAATTCCGATTGGGACAGGGATATAAATAATGTTAATTTTACTATTTATATTAGGACATTTTATAGCGGATTATCCATTTCAATCGAGTGAAATGGTAGCCAAAAAGAAGGAAGGACCTGCAGCAGTCTTTCAACATGTAGCGATACATTTATTAACATATGTAATGCTAACGATAATGAGTATTATATTAGGTTTAATTGAATATGATGTCCTACTGGTAGTTTATATTTTTATTATTTGTTTAATCCACCTATTAACGGATTTAACAAAAGAAAAGTTAAATGACCATATTGAAAAGCGTACGGATATTAGTAAGTATCAAATTTCAATGAGACTAACATTATTGTATATCGTAGACCAAATCATTCATATTGTTAGCATTGTTATATTCACTATTGTTCTATTTGACGATTTTGAAAGTAAACTAAGCAAATTATTTAACTCTATTGCTTCAGGTCAACCTTTAGATTTGAATTTTCAATCAAAGATTATTATTACTTTGATTATTTTGTTAATAAATTCATATTTTTCTGGACACCTTATCGGGAAAATGTTAACAGAATTTAGACCAACAAACAAAATCATAGAAACAACAGTTGAAGGAAAGTTTACTTCGAGCAATACAAACTTGAAATACGATGGTTTTAATGAAAAAGATATTGAAAAACAATTAGATCAATATGTAACTAAAATAGAAGATGATGTAAAATTGAATAAAAAAATATCTTTAATTAGTGACTCACCCCCAAAAGCTGGGATGTGGATAGGTATCTTAGAAAGAAATTTAATATTAATACTTTGTGTATCCAACAATTTATCTAGTATTGGATTTTTAATCGCAATGAAAGCCTTAACGAGATTCAAACAATTTGATGATAAAAGTTTTTCTGAATATTATTTAATAGGTACGATGTTAAGCATCATATTAGGAATTACAGCTGGATTTGTAATGAAATTTATTTGGTTGTAAATAAGCATAGCTCAAAAAAATTTTTTATTAGAATTATTGCGAAAATTAGCCTAACATGGTACACTTATGACAATTTAATAGTCTTATCAAGAGAAGCGGAGGGACTTGGCCCGTTGATGTTTCAGCAACCTCTAACATGGTTAGAAAGGTGCTAATTCCAGCAAGGGGACTTCCCTTGGCAGATAAGTTCGGTTTAAAAGCCTCTCATTTCTGTTTACGCTGGAAATGAGAGGCTTTTTGATTTGTATAAAATGTACAAAAATTGAGGGGGAACAAGCGATGCCAATTAATATTCCAAAAAGTTTACCGGCTGGCGAGCTATTAAGACAAGAGAAAATTTTCGTGATGGAAGAGGACCGCGCGAAAACACAACAAATCCGACCATTAAATATTTTGGTGTTTAACTTAATGCCTGAGAAAGAAAAAACGGAGCTACAGTTATTACGTTTACTAGGTAATACGCCACTGCAAGTGAATGTTACCTTTTTAAATACGGCTACCTATGAATCGAAAAATGTATCAAAATCACATTTAGATACATTTTATCAAACCTTTGATGAGGTGAAGCATCGTCGTTATGATGGTTTAATCATCACAGGGGCACCAGTGGAAAAGATGGAATTTGAAGAAGTGGGCTATTGGCAGGAAATTACACAGGTAATGGATTGGGCTGATAAAAACGTTACATCCATCATGCATATTTGTTGGGGCGCACAGGCGGCGTTATACCACCACTTTGGCATTGGTAAGTTTGAGCTTCCGAAAAAATGCTCGGGCATTTATTCGCATGTGATTACGGATCTAACCGTAGATTTAGTGCGAGGCTTTAGCGATGAATATGTCGCACCGCATTCGCGCCATACATCTGTATCGATTGAAGAAGTAAGAGCGCATCCTGATTTACGTTTACTCAGCTATTCAGACGATGCGGGGGTCTTTATTGCGCAATCTAAAAATAATAAGCATATTATGATCACGGGGCATCTGGAATACGATGCGACGACGTTATCGGATGAATATTTCCGTGACATGGAAAAAGATCCAGAAAATACAGAGATTCCGGTCAATTACTTCCCAAATAATGACCCACAGCAAGCGCCGAAAAATGTTTGGCGTGCACACTCGCATTTATTATTTTACAACTGGCTAAATTATTATGTATATCAAGAAACACCATATGATTGGCATTATGTAGAGGAGCAGATTGAGTTTCATATTTAAGTAGCGAATCGCAGCTCAGACGAAATGAAATGTAGGTGAGGTGGGTATAACCTCATTCAATTCGTCTGAGTGCGTTTTTATTTGAAAGCTTATTTTACCGCTATCCAGGCGCGGTCACGTTGGATTTGTAAGCTTACGTCACGACCAAAGAAGTTGCTTAATACGGGCTCGGTTAAAATTTGCTCACGTGTACCAGTAGCAGCGTCCTTACCATCTTTCATCAATAGCACATGCTGGAAACAGGGCAATATTTCTTCTACATGATGGGTGACATAGATAAGGGTTGGGCAGTTTTCACGACCTGCAATTTGTTCGATTGTTTGTAGTAAATTTTCTCGTTCTATGATATCTAAGCCACCACACGGTTCATCTAAAATGAGAATGTCCGGATTGGCCATAATTGCGCGTGAAATCTGAATGCGTTGACGTTCGCCTTGTGATAAATACTCGAATGTTTTATTCGCTAAGTGATCACAGTTAAATTGTTTCATAATCCGTACTGCTTCTTCAATTTCGGCTTCACTCACTTCCTCAAATAAGCGTAACGCTCCAAATTTGCCACTTAACACAATTTCAATGGCATTATCCTGCCAGTTTAAATTATCAATCATCGCATTGCTGACCCAGCCAATTCGACGACGCAGTTTCGGAATATAGGTCTCGCCATAGGTTTCACCTAATACTTGTACTTTGCCTTCGTTTGGCCAGATATAGCCATTAATGACCTTTAATAAAGTGGTTTTGCCAGAGCCGTTTAAGCCTAAAATGGCCCAATGTTGATTTTTTTCAACCTGCCAATTTAATCGGTCCAAAATTAATTTTTCATTGCGATAGAGCTTAATGTTTTCGATATGTATCATTTACAAACACCTCCACCTTAAACTATGCACCTTTTTTCTAAAAACGAAAAGGAAATAGTGCCAATGGAGGCAATATACACAAATTTGTAATAAATAAAGGAAAAAAGCTAGCATGAATTCGGTCATACACCGCATTCACACTAGCTCAGTTGATAAGTTTAAGGCGTTATGAGCAAGCCTACAATCCCTTATAAAATCGCACTTTCCGTTCCTGAAGCGCGGAAAAATAGTTTTTCATTTAATCGTAAAGCCCATTGAACAACAGGTCCTAAGCCCAATGCCATAAAGACGGTACCTACACCAATTGGACCACCTAGTAAAAAACCAATGATTGCTACGGTAACCTCAATTGTTGTGCGTGCACGGTTAACTGTCCAGCCAAGGCGGTGAACAAGCAGTAACATTAATGTGTCACGTGGGCCAATCCCTAAATTTGCGACCATATACATCCCACAGCCAAAGCCCAATAGAACAATTCCAACAATAAATGCTAATGTTTGTTCAAAGAGATGATGTAAATCTGGGAGCATATATAAAAAAATATCGATAAAAATCCCGGTCAAAAACATATCTAAATACGTTCCGATTTTCGGTAAACGCTTCGTCAATAGCGCATCAATGGCTAAAATGATTAAGCCTAAAATAATCGACCAAGTTCCTACGGTTAAGCCGAAATTCTTCTGCAGGCCAATGTGCAGCACGTCCCAAGAACCGACGCCTAGAACTTGTGCTTTAATCGTTAATGCGACACCAAGCGATAAAATAATAATGCCGGTAATAAAAAATACACAGCGCCAATAAAAACCTTGTTTTACATTCAATTGCAATCCCTCGTTGTTCATAAAGTTCGACTTGTATATTATAACGAGTTAATATGCCAAAACAGGGATTACAATATATTTGAAAAATTTAAACTATTTTTCGTAGGAGTAGCTGAGCTCGTCGTTCGTTGTATCGACATTGACGATTAGGTGATGATCGTTAAAAAACCACTCATCCGTTTTTTCAATATAAAAATGAATGTCCTCCACAACCGTTTCAATCCCAATTTCATGAGGCTGTTCGCGATTCATTCCAAGTGAAAACCCTTCGTGAAATGGGGAAGAACCGCCATAGCGTGCATAAAAGCGAATATAATCCCCTGATTGTGCTTCTAATTCTTGCTTGAACCAATTAATTGCATCATTTGTTAATTTAATTTCCATGTGATTCACCTCATTATTCTTTTTGACGTAAAACTTCCAGTGCACATCCATTATAACGATAATAAAAGCATGCTGAAAGTTTTTTCACTCTCAGCATGCTAGCAAGGTATTTAAAAGCCTTTAATTTTCGGTTCTGTCCCATTTTTGATGCGTTTTATGTTTTCACGGTGACGGTAGAAAATGAAGCCGGCTAAAAACGAGATTAAAATAAATAACGCAAAGTTTCCTGTGACAATCCAGAAAATAGTTACATAAATCATCGCAGCGGTTGCTGTAATCATCGATGTTAAGCTAACCATCTTTGTTGTTTTTAAGGAAATTAAAAAGACTACTAATAATACTAAAAATAATGGTAAGTTATAGCCTAATATAACACCCGCGCTTGTTGCGACCGCTTTACCGCCACGGAATTTAGCGAAAATCGGGAACATATGCCCCGCTACGGCAACAATTCCTAAAATAAGCGGATGGACGGTACTCTCTGCGAAAATGGGTAAGAGTGGCAATAGGACTGCAGCCGTTCCTTTTAAAATATCGATTAGCAATACAGCAATACCCGGTTTTTTACCTAATACGCGAAATGTGTTGGTCGTTCCTAAATTTCCGCTACCATGCTGGCGAATGTCCGTTTTGTAAAAAAGATTGCCAATCCATAGAGCCGATGGAATGGAACCGATTAAATAAGCACAAATAATAATCAAAGCATTAAACAAGAGTTGTGCTCCTTTCGAAATTCAGAATTATTAGTTGGTACTAATAGTATGTATTGAATATTCTACACCGTTTTCATTTAGAAGAAAAGAGGAATTATCAAATGAGTTTTGGTGAAGCTATAGAATCAGCCAAAACAGACATCAAAATAAATTCAAACGCAAATACGGAATTGATCATATATCGTATTGAAATGGAATACAACCCTTTTTATTTAGCTATGCCAATTTACCGATTCTCATAAAACTTACAGGAAAATAGTTACATTTGACGAAAAAGTATTATAGGATATGCTTTTAAAGGGGCATTTTTGATGATACAATTAATCCTTGCAACGAATAAAACATCGCACATAACATTGACAGCGTGCGATTTTGGCGGTACGATTAGATAGAAATAGAACGTTTGTTTGTATTTTTGGAGGGGATTGCATTTGGTAAAAAACCAAACAGGTGTTTCTTATAATGAAGATGCCATTCAAGTATTAGAGGGTTTAGAAGCCGTACGAAAAAGACCAGGGATGTATATTGGTTCCACGGATAGCCGAGGTCTTCACCACTTAGTGTATGAGATTGTTGATAATGCTGTGGATGAAGCGCTTGCTGGATTTGGGAATCATATCATCGTGAAAATTCATGAAGATAATAGTATTAGTGTACGTGACCATGGTCGTGGTATGCCAACAGGAATGCATAAAATGGGCAAGCCAACGCCGGAAATTATTTTCACTGTGCTACATGCCGGTGGGAAGTTTGGTCAGGGTGGCTATAAAACAAGTGGTGGATTGCACGGTGTCGGTTCATCCGTGGTAAATGCCCTGTCGACATTTTTAGAAGTAACGATTCATCGTGAAGGACAAATCTATAAACAGCGATTTGAAAACGGAGGAAAACCTGCTACTTCGTTAGATATTCTCGGAAAAACGAAAGAAAATGGGACATTAGTTCATTTCCTACCAGATCCTACAATTTTTTCAGTAACAAAATATAATTACGATACATTAGCTGAGCGTTTACGTGAGTCAGCCTTTTTATTAAAAGGTTTAAAAATTGAGCTGATTGATGAGCGCGGTGAAGGAAAGCACGAGTTTTTCCATTATGAAAGCGGTATCGAGGCATTTGTCGCTTATTTAAACGAAGAAAAAGACGTCTTGCATCCAGTCAAATATGTTGAAGGGGATATGCAGGAAATAGAGGTTGAATTTGCGTTCCAGTTTAACGATGGTTATTCTGAAACGATTTTGTCATTCGTAAATAACGTACGTACGCGAGATGGTGGTACGCACGAAACCGGTGCAAAAGCGGCAATGACACGTGTTTTTAATGATTACGCAAAAAAAATCGGCTTGCTAAAAGAAAAGGATAAAAACTTAGAAGGCGCTGATATTCGCGAAGGCTTAACGGCGATTGTTTCCGTACGAATTCCAGAAAATTTATTACAATTCGAAGGGCAAACAAAGGGCAAGCTTGGGACTTCCGAGGCGCGCTCAGCGGTGGATACCGTTGTTTCGGAAAAGCTGATGTATGTACTGGAGGAAAACGCAGAGCTATCGGCATCTCTTGTCCGTAAAGCGATCCGTGCACAGCAAGTTCGTGAAGCAGCGCGCAAAGCACGTGATGATGCACGTAATGGCAAAAAGAAAAAATCCAGCACATTACTCTCTGGAAAATTAACGCCGGCACAATCAAAAAATGCAGCACGAAATGAACTATACCTAGTAGAGGGTGACTCTGCTGGTGGTTCTGCTAAACAAGGGCGTGACCGCACATTCCAGGCAATTTTACCACTGCGCGGAAAAGTCATTAACACGGAAAAAGCCAAGCTACAGGACATTATGAAAAACGAAGAGATTGCGACGATTATTCATACAATCGGTGCAGGTGTTGGCGCGGACTTTACAGTAGAGGATGCGGCCTATGACAAAGTCGTTATTATGACCGATGCCGATACGGATGGTGCGCATATCCAAGTGTTACTTTTAACATTCTTCTATCGTTATATGCGCCCGTTAATGGAAGCCGGGAAGGTGTATATCGCGTTACCACCGCTTTATAAAGTATCGAAGGGCTCTGGTAAAAAGCAAGAGCTCCAATATGCTTGGACGGAAAATGAACTAGACGAAGCGATTAAAAAAATCGGTAAAGGCTATGTTATTCAACGTTATAAAGGTCTAGGTGAAATGAACGCCGACCAATTATGGGACACAACAATGAATCCAGAAACACGTACATTAATTCGTGTGAAAATCGAAGACGGTGCACGTGCAGAACGCCGTGTCACTACGCTAATGGGTGATAAAGTAGAGCCCCGCCGTAAATGGATTGAAACGAATGTCAACTTCGGCATGGAAGAGGATGCGAGCATTTTAGAAAATGAATTCATCCAGCATGAGGAGGTTAGTGACAAATGAGCTCGGTAGAAAAATTTCAAGACTTACCATTAGAAGAAGTTATGGGTGACCGATTTGGTCGCTATTCAAAATATATTATTCAAGACCGTGCGTTACCGGATACACGTGACGGATTAAAGCCCGTTCAACGCCGTATTTTATTTGCGATGTTTAACGAAGGCAACACGAACGACAAGCCGTTCCGTAAATCCGCTAAAACGGTTGGTAACGTAATCGGTAACTATCATCCACACGGAGATTCATCGGTATATGATGCGATGGTGCGTATGAGTCAGGACTGGAAAAGCCGTCATATGTTAGTCGAAATGCACGGGAATAACGGTTCAGTTGATGGAGACCCAGCAGCTGCGATGCGTTATACCGAAGCGCGCTTATCAACCATTGCGGGAGAATTATTACGTGATTTAAATAAGGATACGGTTGATTTTGTGCCAAACTTTGATGATCAGGACATGGAGCCAACTGTCTTACCATCACGTTTCCCGAACCTTTTAGTAAACGGAGCGACAGGGATTTCAGCTGGTTATGCGACGGATATCCCACCACATAACTTAGAAGAAGCACTGAATGCGGTACTTATGCGTTTAGATAATAAAAACTGCACAGTCGATGAGCTAATGACGGTAATTAAAGGCCCAGATTTCCCAACAGGAGGGATTATTCAAGGGCTTGACGGCATTAAAAAAGCGTACGAAACAGGTAAGGGTAAAATCATTGTGCGCTCTCGTACGGAAATCGAGCAGTTAAAGGGTAATAAAGAGCAAATCGTGATTACTGAAATTCCGTTTGAAGTGAATAAAGCCAATATGATTCGTAAAATGGATGAGTTACGGGTGAGTGACCGCCGTTTAGATGGCATTGCAGAAATTCGCGATGAATCCGATCGAGATGGCCTTCGCATTGTCATTGAATTGAAGAAAGATGTACAGGCACAAGGTATTCTGCATTTCTTATTAAAATCAACAGACCTACAAGTATCGTATAACTTTAATATGATTGCGATTCATAACCGCCGTCCAATGATGATGACCCTACCATTAATGCTAGATGCCTACATCGATCACCAAAAGGAGATCGTGCGACGTCGTACAGCCTTTGATTTAAAGCGTGCCAAAGACCGTTTACATATTGTCGAAGGGTTAATGAAGGCATTATCGATTTTAGATCAAGTTATTGAAACGATTCGTGCGTCAAAGGACAAGCGCGATGCCAAAAATAATATTATCGACAAATTCGGCTTTACAGAAGTGCAAGCTGAAGCGATTGTCAGCTTGCAACTGTATCGTTTAACAAATACTGATATTACACAGCTACAACAAGAGCAAGAAGAGCTGAATCAACAAATCGTTAAATTAACGGCGATTTTAGAAGATGAAAAGAAGCTCATTCGTGTCATTAAAACAGAGCTTACAGACATTAAAAAGCGCTTCTCATTACCTCGTCTTTCTACAATTGAAGCGGAAATCGAGGAAATCAAAGTAACGCGTGATGTACTCGTGCCAAGTGAAGAGGTTGTTGTTACGGTGACGAAGGATGGCTATGTCAAACGGACAAGCCTTCGTTCGTACAACGCGTCAAACGGCAAAGATTTCGCGATGAAAGAATCCGATTATTTGCTATATGAAGCGCATTCCAATACGCAGCACCACTTACTGCTCTTTACCAATCGAGGCAACTATATTTATCAGCCGGTGCATGAGTTGCCAGATATTCGTTGGAAAGACTTAGGCCAGCATATTTCAAGTATTGTGCCACTTGATCAAAACGAAGAAATCATCGAGGTCATTGGCATTGAAACATTTGAACAACAGGATGTTTTTGTGTTTACGGCAACGAAAGATGGTCAAATTAAGCGTTCAGCGCTAGCAGATTATGTTGTAACACGTTATTCAAAGCCAATTAAGACAATGAATCTAAAAGGCGAGGACGAGATGATCTTCGCGCGTCTTGTGACGGAAAATGAAGAAGTATTGCTATCGACCAATACAAGCTATACAATTCGTTTCCCAATGAATGATTTGCCGATTACTGGGGTCAAAACGGCTGGTGTAAAAGGGATGGTTATTAAAGAAGGCGAGCATTTAGCCGGTGTAGCTATTTTAACGCCTGAAGAAGATCAAGAGTTAATCATTGTGACCCAGCGCGGCGCAGTGAAGCGTATGCTTATCGGAGAAATTGAGTTAGGCAACCGTGCCAAACGCGGGGTTGTCATTTTAAAAGAATTAAAAGCGAATCCACATCGTATTTTTGCGATTTTAGTCGTGAATTTTAGAAATACTTTTACAATTGAAACCGAAAAAGGTATACAAGAATCTATTGCGGTGACGAATTTAACACGTGCTGACCGTTATTCAAATGGCTCATTACGTATCGATACAGAGGGTGACGGTGCGATTATCCGCGCATTTGTGGAGAAGATGGAGTAATCGAGAGCCATTTCATAAAGTTGGCGAACCTTAAATAACGCTAATAAAAAAAGCAAACAATCATTGATACATTAGTGATTGTTTGCTTTTCTTTTGTCTCCAATTCTCCATAAGGAAAGAATTGAATTAGTATTGTATGTCTAGACGACTTTTAACTTGTTTGACCATTTCATGTTTTTCATCATGCATCGCGTCATAAAAGTCGTTAGTATTTTTGAAATCCATTGTGATAAAACGTGTTGCTTGCAAAGCCTGATATAAATCAGCAACATTTTCTTCTGAAATGGAAGTATCCGTTATATAACTATGGAGATAAATTTGGATATCATTTATTCGACCTTGCCATTCGTGATGTACTACACCTCCACTAAACATTAGACTTGTTGTGTAATCCAGCTCAGCAAAAAGCTTGTTTAAATAATCTTTGTCTTCAATCATATCCGTTAAGGGTTGACTGAAATCCCATTCTAAAAGTTCATCAACGGTATTCCGCAATAATAAGTTTGCATAAAAGTATTGATTGCTCATTTCCCTTTCTATTTGATGTACTTGTTCTTTTGCCGTATAAGTCCACCAAATAAGACCACATAAAGCGCCCAGAACTAAGACTCTTACAAGGATTTTTAACTGACCCATCTCTATCACGCTCCAATTTTTAATATAATTGTATCGTATTGGGGGAAAGGCTTGAACCGAAAACAAAAAAGTCGTAATGTAAATGAAAGATAGAATGCTATTTTAGTGGTTTCACGAATTTTGAAATTAGCTAGAAAAGGGAATGACTGAGGATTAGACTAGCATGTTGCTAGTTTTAGAATTTCATATCATATATAATTTGCCATGAGCTACTGGAGCAAAACTTTTGAAAGAAAACGCAGGTGAAGGAATGAATATACAACAATTTGAAAAAGATGTTTCTAAAGTGATACTAAAGCGCGGCAAGGATTATTATGAAATGGGTGCTATTAATGAACTGGAACAAGTGGCCGCAAATGCGTGGCGTGCATCAGTTATCGGAACGAATCCGTATTTTGTCTATGTGGAGCTAGAAGATGAACGGATTACAGTGTCGCAATGTGATTGTCCATTTGATGGCCTCTGTAAACATGAGGTAGCCGCTTATTTTGCGATTCGGCAAGCATTCCATACGAAGCCAGAAGTGGACTTTACAGCGCTGTTTAATCAATTCACTCAGCAGGAGCTTGTTGCGTTGTTGGCTGATATTGTTTCAAAGGATCCGTTGTTGCAAAAGCGCTTTATCCTAATGAAGAAGAAAGAAGCCGTTACGACAGAGATGCTAATTGGACAAACTAAGGCTACCATCGCCAAGTTATTTAATGCTTATTTACGCACACAAAATGAGCTTACATTAGATGAGCTAATAGAGCATTTCCAAGAAGTGGCCGAACAAGCGGTCAAGCGCTTTTTAAAGGAGCCGATTGTCGGATTAGAGCTGATTTCGCTTTGTATGGAGCAATTAAATGGTATGGAAGATGATATGCCGATGTGGGTATATGAGCAAATGGAAGCGGAATTAGACGAAGCTTTACTTGAAATGCTCGATCAAATAACAGACAATGCTCAAGCAATCATGATGAGCAATTGGCTATTGAATCGCTTTTGGCATAATGCAAAGGCAAATATTGCTCATCTATTTTTACTCGAGGCGGCCATTCAAATTAGCGCCATTTCCAATGCAAAATATCATATAATTGAGACAATTGAACGCTATGCTATAAGTCGAAATGACAAGGAATTAGGTCAGCAATTTCACTTTTCATTGCTAATGGAGGTTGGTGTTGAGGAGGAAATTATCCAATTCATTCGGCAAGAGCAGCCGTCCACTAAAATACGTAACTTGCTAATTGATTATTGTGTAGATGAAAAACGTTATGACGAGGCATTGCAGCTATGCGCGGATGGCATCGAGCATCCAGATACACCATATTATGCTCGCACACGTTGGTTAAAACAGGCGTATCATGTTCATAAACAAATGGATAATCTCGCTGCCCAACGGATGATTGCTTTCGAGCTTGCCTTAGATTGTGATTTAGAAACGATTAAAGATTTAAAGGCGTTGTATGAGGAGGAGCCAGAGCTTTGGCAAGACGTTTCAAAGGACTTGGTGCTGATGATTGAACAAAAAAGCCCTGATTCGTACAAATACCCGCTCGTTTTAGATTTATTAGAGGAGTGGGAGCGCCTGCTTTATTACTGTCAGAAAAACCCACAGGAAATTTTAGCCTATTGCGAAAATTTGCAGCCATATTATCGAGCAGAAGTAGAACAATTGCTAGCGCAGCTCGTATTAGCGCAGTCACAGCGTGCATCAAATCGTAGTCATTATCGTGAGCTAGCAAATATACTAGAGCGTTTATTCGCTTTAGGATATGAAGAAAAGGGACGAGAATTGATTCACTATTTACGCACGACCTATCCACGAAAAACTGCATTACAGGAAATATTGGATTTACTCTAACTGAACTAACCGAGTAGGGGCGTTAATGACGCTTTTACTCGGTTTTTGATTATTCTTTCAATGTTATGAAACGCCTCTAATCATTGTACGCCGTCATGAAATATTCAAAGAAACTTCGCTGTTATTTCGCAATTTTTCCAATTTTCCTTCACCGGTATTTCCATCTTATTTCACAACTGCCTGCTAATATTGGAAATCGAGATACATTATTTACCGTTAAAGGAGGTGTTAATAATGAAGAAGCGATTCCTCGTGTTCCTAGCCGTAATGAGCATTTATTTCGTTAGTTCACTCGTCTTTGATGAAAGATTTGTGATCCAAGCAGCCGCGCCAACGATTCAAAAGGATATTCCAAAAGATACATATTGTGAAGTATGCAATATGGTGGTCTATCGGGAAAGTCATAAAATGGGAAAGTTTTCGGCAAAAGCGATTACATCTAAAGGGAAAACCTTGTATTACGATGACATCGGCTGCTTAGTCTTTGATGAGACACGCACAAAAACGACGAATACAAAATATGTTCGCGATTATCATTCATCGAAATGGATTTCAGTCGATACGGCCATTATTGTAAAATCAAATCTAAAATCGCCAATGAACTGGGGCTATATTTATTTTTCCACTCAAAAACAGGCGAATGCTTACCTAGCTAAAAATAAAAAAGCCAAGATTGTCGCATTGAGCACGATCAAAGAAGAGGCGACTAAGCGTTATCAAAATCAATTTGGTGAAAAAAGGACGGATAAAAAGATAAGCGCCCCAACAGCCGCATCATCGAAGACATCTTTATCGCAGGACGTACCAAATCATACGGATTGTGCGTTTTGCAATATGGTGGTCTATAAAAAAGATTCACCATTCGGAAAGTTTTCAGCACAGGCTATTCAGAAAAGTGGCAAGGTACGCTATTACGATGACATTAGCTGCTTGCTTTACAATGAAGTGAAAGATAAAGCATCAAATGCAAAATATGTCCGTGATTATACGACGATGAATTGGATTGTGGCTGAGAAGGCAACGTATGTGAAAACGACATTACAATCCCCAATGGATGATGGCTATGTTTTTTTTGCGAAAGCAGAGGATGCTAAAAAATACGTTGCTAAAAACAAAGGAACGAAAATTGTCACTTTCCAAGCAGTCAAAAAGGAAGCGATTCAACGCTATAAATAACAAAAATAGAATATTCGTAATATGTGGTGGAATGTAATATCTAAAAAATTATATTTCACTAATCAATTGAACAATTTTATTTAGGAAGGTGATTTTGTGAAAGAATGTTTGATTTGTAAAGAGTATTTCAAAGTAGACTCTCACATTGAACAACATTTAAGTGAATGTATTCCTAAATTCTTTAACAAAGAACTACAAGTACAATTTAATAGAATTCGTGTGGGTGTTCTTTTGCTGACGGGCTTTGACGGGAAATACCTATACGGACAAATGAATGGTTATGATGCAGTCTTCGATATAACAGATTCAGATTATAATTTTTATTTTAAAGGAACGACTAAAGAAATGTTAGCAATTTTTGGGGAAGATTCTTAAACATTCTGACCAAATTGTATAATACACAAAAATAATTATAAAGGGTATTTCATCATTACATATTACGAATGCCCCAAAAATAGAGGAGATGAACCGATGAAGAAACTAAGCATAATCGGATTTTTACTTTGTGGATTTTTTCTGATGTCCATGATGATTAATCCACCTGCATATGCAGCAGCTCAAGAGGTGCAAGCTTTAATAAATGGCGAAATTCATTATTATGATAGCCTTCATGCTGCATTTTTGGAGGAATGGAATGAGGGGACAAGCTATGAGAAAAAAGTACAAGATTTTCATTCAAAAAAATGGATTCCTGTAGAAACAGCAACCCTTGTCAAACTAAGCGATTCAAAAATGATTTATTTTGCTAAGGAAAAAGAAGCCAATCGATATATCCAAAAACATCAAAAAACAAAAGTTCCCTTGCAATCTGTCAAAAACAAAGCAAAAGTAGCATACAAAAAGCAAGCACCTGAAATTCAATTAACGCTTGATACAACACAGCCTACAAATCAGGCAATAACGATTACTTCAACGATTAAAAGCAAGCACAATTTAGCTGTGAAGAAATGGGCTGCCGGTAAAAAAGCGGCACATCAGTTTTCTATGAAAGACACAACCATTCAAGAGGATGCATTTACCGTAACAGCAAATGGCCTTTATACCGTATATGCATTAGATAAAAAAGGGAATAAAGCGACAAAGACCATTGAAATTACAAATATTGACCAAGTAAAGCCAACGATTTCATTAACACCACATACAACAGACTTAACGAATCAAAATGTCACAATCAAAGCTTCGGTCAAAGACAATGGAGCACTTACTACAAAATGGGCAATGGGAAATCAAACGACGGATTATTTCACAGTAAACGGTGAAGTATTAACAGCTGATATGTTTAGCGTCAATCAAAATGGCGTATATACCGTTTACGCCAAGGATGCTGCTGGCAATGAACAGCTACAAACGATTGAGATTACGAATATCGACAAGTCATTACCAGTCATTCATTTATCTGTTCCTGAAGATGGCATTACCGAGGTCAGCAAAAAAATTCAAGTTGATGTGTCAGATGAGAGTGGAATTAAGGATCGAAAATGGGCATTTGGTGAAAAAACCGTAGCTTATTTTGCGGATAAAGGCTCAAGAATGGCACCACTACAAAATGCTAATCAAAAAGATAAAATCATCGCATTAAAAAACGGCGTCTACACAGTGTATGCTGAGGATCAATTAGGAAATAAAACGGTAGAAACGATTACACTGGACGGCATTCAACCCTTTTCAGAGGTAACGCAAGAAGGGGTGCAATGTGAAGTATGTCGTATGGATTTATTTAAGACAGACCCACATAAAGTATATTCCGCAAAAGCAATCGATGAGGAAGGCTATACGCATTTCTTCTGTCGAACAGGCTGTATGTACCATCAGCAAAATGCCAACAATAAAGCATTTGATGAACGCTATATCCGTAATTATGGTGCTGCACAGCCACGCCTAAATAACTGGATTTCCTCAGATAATGCGATTACCGTAAAATATAAATCTGATGAAACGGCAAAAGGATTAATGGGCTGGAAATTATTCCATTTCGCAACAGTTTCAGAGGCCGCAAATTATTTAGGTGTACAAAATGAGCAAGTCGTAGTAGAACCTATAGAAAAAATTATCGAGTATACGAAAACGAATAATAAAGGGATGAATTACCAGTATACAGTAGATAAAAGAAATTAATGAGGTTGAAAATGTAGACAACGAAAGGAGTGTCCAAGACGTATTTTGGATAGCTCCTTTGTTTTCTAGGTTTTGATTCGCATGATAAGAGGAGGTTGGATAATGTCCAGAAAAAATAGCGTTGCACTTTTCATAATAATCCTATTAATCGCAATAGCAATCGGTGATGCCCTATTCAAGCAATCCGCACTAACAAAGGACGTTTCAAGCGAACATTTAGATGTTCAAGATAATCTGGCCAAAACGCAGCCGAACAATGTGGTGGCAATTGAGAAGGAACAAAGTATTTATATGGCGCCCAATTTTGAATTGGAGACAGTAGATGGCAAGCCGATTTCTTTAGCGGATTACGCAGGAAAGAAAGTATTGTTAAACTTTTGGGCAACCTGGTGTCCACCTTGTAATGCGGAGGCACCCCATTTGCAAACGATTTATGAGCAGTATGGAGCAGCGGGGATAGAAATAATAGCCGTGAATGTGACAAGTCAGGAGAAGGGAAAGGGGAAGGATACAGTCCCTCAGTTCGTGCAGCAATACGGCTTAACGTTTCCAGTAGTATTAGATGTGCATGATCAGGTTGCTTCCATGTATCAAATTTTGACATTGCCGACCACTTATTTTATTGACGAAGAAGGTGCAATCATAGAAATCATTTCTGGACCTATGGATGAGCAGCTTATGCACGAAATTCTTTATCAAATGGATAACACGTAAAAAATCAGCCCCTAACATTTGTTAGGAGCTGATTTTTGCTTGTACCACTTAAATTAGTGAGAAACGTCTTGAACAGAGATACCTGTTTGTGCTTTAACTTCCACTTCACGGTATTTCGCTTCGTCTGTTTCTTTCGATAATAATGTTCCGATAACCCCGCCCAGGAAGCCAAGTGGTACAGAGATAATCGCTGGGTTTGTTAGCATAATTAACGGCTCACCTACGAAAATTGCTTTACCTACTTCAGGATTCCAAACGTTTGGAGAGATGGCTACTAATACTAAAGCTGAAATTAAGCCTGTTAACATCGCTGTAACGGCACCATTTGTGTTGAACTTTTTCCAGTAGATTGTGTAAATAATTACTGGTAAGTTGGCAGAAGCCGCGATACAGAATGCTAATGATACTAAGAAGGCTACGTTTAATGTTTGTGCACCTAATGCTAAAAGGATTGATACAACAGAGATAATAATCGAACCAATACGAGCAGCTTTAACCGCTTCTTTCTCTGTAACCTTACCTTTTTTAAAGATTTGACCGTAAATGTCATGTGATAATGCAGATGCACCTGAAAGTACTAAACCAGCTACTACCGCTAAGATTGTCGCGAATGCTACCGCACACACGAATGAGAATAAAATGTCGCCACCAAGTGCTTGTGCAAGAAGTGGGGCAGCCATGTTACCAGCAGGGTTTGCTGCTACGATTGTCTCTTTACCTACGAATGCCGCAGCACCGAAGCCTAAGAAGATTGTTAATACGTAGAATAGACCTACAATCCAAGTAGCCCAAATTACTGAAGAACGAGCTGTTTGTGCGTCTTTTACAGTGAAGAAACGCATTAAGATGTGCGGAAGACCCGCTGTACCAAGTACTAACGCAATTAGCATTGAAATAGTATCAATACCGTTTGTATAACGTAAGCCTGGATTTAAGTAAGCTGCACCATGCTCTGTTTCTGTCGCCATTTGCGTGAACATTTGAGCAATCGAGAAGTTGAATTCTTTTAATACTAAGAATGAGATAATAACAGTACCTAACATTAATAAACATGCTTTAATGATTTGTACCCAAGATGTTGCAGTCATACCACCGAATAATACGTAGATTGTCATCATGATACCTACTAGAAGTACAGCCATCCAGTATTCAATACCTAATAATAATTGGATTAAAGCACCTGCACCTACTAATTGCGCGATCATGTAGAATAATACGATCGTAATTGTTGATAATGCCGCTGTACCACGAACCTTTGCCTTGTCGAAACGTGCTGTGATCATATCCGCTAATGTGAAGCGCCCTAAGTTACGTAATGGCTCAGCTACGATGTAAAGTACAACTAAGTAAGCTACTAAGTAACCGATCGAAAAGAAGAAACCATCGAAACCGAATAATGCGATTGAACCTGCAATTCCTAAGAATGATGCTGCTGATAAGTAGTCACCCGCGATGGCTAGTCCATTTTGCCAACCTGTTAAACCACCACCAGCTGTATAGAAATCAGACGCACTTGATGTACGGCTCGAAGCCCACCAAGTAATAACTAATGTTAAACCTACAATTGCTACGAAGAAGAATATTGCTGTAAAGCTCATTTCGCACGCCCTCCTTCATATTCCGCAATAATTGCTTTTGCTTCTGCGTCGTATTTGTTTGCTTTTGCAACGTAGAAGTGAGCTAAGCCCCAAGTCATAATGAATAACCCGGCTGAATAAACCCATACCCACGTAATGTCCCCAATTGCTTTTTGGTGAAGAATATCTGTGTATGACGTTAAGATTGGTAATAACATATAAAGTGCTAAAAAGATGAACGTTATAGACCACAGAAATGAATTTTTCTTTTTTGCTAGCTGCTTGAAAGAAGATTGTGAAGCGATTTTGTCATAATCAATGACTGGTTTTTGATTATTCCCCATAAACATACCCCCGATTGTGTTTATATTTACTGCTTTGTGTGTGCAAAATTCTCTTTCAAGGATTTTACATTTTCATTCTATTTTAGCTGTAACAAAATTGCAATACTTTTTCTGAAAATTATGCAAAAATTTTTTTCGCAAAAATAAGTTTAAGAGAGAAAATATTGCACATTAATAACTATAAAAATGTTATTCTTATGTTATATATCAGCATTGAAGCTTGATGTGACAACGTTTCTGAAATTATTGATAGAGAATATTTTTACGTTTTCGAGAAATTATGATACAGAATTATTATTTAAAATTTGTCACTATCGAACATTTCTTAAAATGAATTGTTTTAATAAAAAAATGTTTTTTTCCTTTTTATTGTTAATTTAAGGCAATAAAAAAGAGAAAAAGTAGGGAATGACTGCCTACCTTTTCTCTAGTAGATTAATGTGAAACGTCTTGTACCGAAACGCCAGTATGTGCTTTTACGCGAATTTCCTTGTATGTTGCTTCTGCCGCTTGTTGATCGATTTTACTAGCTGTCATAATCGATACAATCCATCCAGCGAAGAAACCAAGTGGAATCGTAATAATTGCTGGTACAGCTAAGTTTACTAATGGCTCACCAATGAAAATAGCTTTTCCTGTAGTTGACCAAATGTTTGGACCCATTGCACCCAATACTAAACATGATACTAATCCAGTTACCATAGCTGCAATTGCACCGTTTGAGTTGAACTTTTTCCAGTAAATTGTGTAAATGATTACTGGTAAGTTGGCAGATGCCCCTATACAGAAGGCAAAAGATACTAAGAAGGATACGTTTAAGCTTTGAGCGAATAAAGCTAAAATGATTGAAATCACCGCAATTGAGATCGAACCCGTACGCGCAGCTAATACTTGCTGCTTCTCTGTTAATTTACCATCCTTTAAAATTTCACCGTAAATATCATGCGAAATCGCGGATGCTCCTGTTAATACTAAGCCAGATACTACTGCTAAAATTGTCGCGAATGCTACTGCACAGATGAACGAAAGCATTACATCGCCGCCTAAGAACTCTGCTAATAATGGCGCAGCTGTGTTACCAGCAGCATTTTCAGCAATAATTTTGTCAAAGCCTACAAAATGCATCGCACCGAAGCCTAAGAAAATTGTTAATGAGAAGAAAATTGCTGTAATCCAAGTTGTCCAGTTAATAGAAGCACGCGCTGTTTTTGCATCCTTTACTGTGAAGAAACGCATTAAAATATGTGGTAAACCTGATGTACCAAGTACTAATGCCATCATCATCGAAACCGAATCAATAGAAGATGTATATTTTTGACCAGGAATTAAATATTCTTCCCCATGGTCTGTCGCGATTGTTGTAAACATATTTGCTAAGTTAAAATCGAATTTCTGGAACACTAAAAAGGCCATCATCGTTGTACCGAATAATAAAAGACCTGCTTTAATAATTTGAACCCAAGATGTTGCTGTCATACCACCGAATAATACGTACGTTGTCATCATAACCCCTACGATTAATACTGCAATCCAGTATTCGATACCGAAAAGTAATTTGATTAACGCACCTGCTCCTACTAATTGAGCGATCATATAAAGAATAACGATAACAATCGTGCTTGTTGCAGCAACTCCGCGCACGCGTTTTTCATTGAAACGAGCTGTTAACATATCTGCTAATGTGTAACGACCTAAATTTCGCATTGGCTCAGCAATTACGTAAAGAAGTACTAAATTAGCTACTACATAACCTACTGAGAAGAAGAAACCATCAAACCCTGTTAGCGCAATCGCACCGGATACCCCTAAAAACGCAGCTGCTGATAAGTAGTCTCCCGCGATGGCAAATCCATTTTGCCAACCTTTAAGACCGCCACCCGCTGTATAGAAATCGCTTGCACTAGATGTACGTTTTGCTGCGATGTACGTAACGATTAGCGTTAAACCGACAATCCCTAAGAAGAAACCTGCTGATACTAAGTTCATTATTTGCCACCATCCTTTTCATACTCAGCTAAAACTGCTGCTGCTTGTGCGTCTAATTTAGGCGCAATTTTTGAATAAACCATTGCTAACACAACAGTCATAATAAATAATGCTGCTGAGTAAACCCATACGCCTGTAATGTCCCCGATCCATTTCTGTTGTAATACAGACGTGAACGCTAAGATTGGTAAAAGGATGTAAAATGTTAAAAAACAAGCCGTAATTGTGAATAAAAGCGTGTTTTTCTTCTTTACAAATGTATTGAATGAATCCATACGATCAATCTTGTCGTAGTCGATTGTATGTTGGTTTTTTGAGTGTTTTTCTCCTAAACTACTCATTGTTAATTCCCCCTCAAGAATCATTATTCTGTTTTAAACGGAATATTACTGTTTGGTTCCGTTGATAAATTTGATTGTAAGGGGGATTTCTTTATAATGCAATAACATTTTTTCTGAAAACTCTAAATTGTCACTTTGCGTTTGAAGTAGAATTATTAGGTTTTTTTAAGAAAATAATGCTGTGAATTTTAAAAAAAGAGTGCATGTATTATTATTCCAATTTAACGTAATACAAAATAAGATATTTAAATAGAAAATAAGATACATAAAGCAAGATTTAATATTTCGTCACTCTAATATAATGATTTTTTGTATATTCGAGAATGAAGTCTCCTTTGTACTATAACAAACAGAAAATGATAATTTTTTGATGATAAAAAAATTTGAAAATTTCTTAACATGAAGATGTTAAAATGAAGGGAAAGGGGAGTAAGAAATTATGTCGTATTTAGTTTTTAATGATATTAATTTGATATTCGGATTGTAATAACCCGTATATTTTCAAACTAATAGCAGAAAAATACCAGAAAAGAGGTCGTTTCATGTTGGATTTAACAACAAAAAGATTACGTTTTGAGCGTTATACGAAAGAGGATACAGCTTTCGTTTTAGAATTAGTGACGAATCCCGCTGTCATGGACTATATTGGTAATGGTCAAACGAAGGGGGCTCAATATGCTGAAAATCTAATTGAACGCATGCTGGAGCAGTATCAAAACTTCGATGATTACGGATTACATAAGTTAGTTAATAAAGAATCAAATGAAGTGATCGGTCATGCGGGCTTAGTTGCACAAATTATTGATGACGCCTTTGAGATGGAGTTAGGCTATTGGATCAAGCCGGCATTTTGGCAACAAGGCTATGGCTATGAAGCCGCGCATGCCTTAAAAATTTATGCTGATGAAAGCTTGTATTTAGAACGCTATGTTTCCGCCATTCAGTTAGGCAATGAAGGCTCAAAGCGTATTGCTTTAAAAAATGGCATGCAGCTAGAAAAGGTCATTCAGATGGAGGGCAAGCTTGTAGAAATTTATGTCATTGAAAACGAAATGGATGAGGAGGAGTATATGTAATCAATTTTACAAGTTTGTAAATTTTCTGTGATTAAATTGTATTGCAGCTTGTCCAAATGCTACATTGTGAGGAATGAATAAGAAAGGTTACATAATAGATGCATACAAACTTACAACAAAGTAAATTGAAACGATTACTAGAATTGCTACTTGTTTCAACGCGTCTTGGATTAACATCGTTTGGTGGTCCAACCGCACATTTAGGCTATTTCCATGAAGAATATGTTCGAAAACGACAATGGATTGATGAAAAAAGCTATGCCGATTTAGTTGCTTTATGTCAGTTCTTGCCTGGACCTGCAAGTAGTCAGGTGGGAATTGGAATTGGTGTGATGCGCGCGGGGATTGTAGGGGGCATTGTTTCCTTTATCGGCTTCACTTGGCCATCTGTTCTCGCATTAATCCTTTTTGCGCTGCTTTTACAAGGCGCCAATGTCGGGGATATGAGCTGGTTGCACGGCTTAAAAATCGTGGCGGTGGTCATTGTTGCACATGCGATTTTAGGGATGGCCAAAAATTTAACACCTGATATTCAACGAAAAACGATTGCGTTAGTAGCATTAGTCGCGGCATTATTAGTGGAAACGATCTTTACGCAAGTGGTGATTATTGTTATTGCAGGTGTTCTTGGTGCTGTTATTTATAAAGAACAGGTAACAATAAACGAACCAGTGAGGAAGCCTTTTATTTCGAAAACGATTGGCTTCATTAGCTTGGGCTTATTTTTCGGTTTACTTCTCATTTTACCTCTATTAAGCAGCCTAACCGCGCATCATTGGATTGTGATGATGGATTCCTTTTATCGCGCGGGTTCTTTAGTATTTGGTGGCGGACATGTCGTGTTACCCTTATTAGAAAATGAATTTGTCTCTTCTGGGTTAATGGATGAAACGGCCTTTATCGCTGGCTATGGTGCGACACAAGCTGTGCCAGGACCGTTGTTTACCTTTGCCGCTTATATTGGGACTGTAATCGACGGGTGGCAAGGTGGACTATTCGCAACGTTTGCGATTTTTTTACCTGCCTTTCTATTAATTTTAGGAACATTACCATTTTGGCATCAGCTCAGAAGCAATTCAAAAATGAACGGTGCGTTTATGGGCGTGAATGCGGCGGTTGTTGGCATTTTAATTGCGGCATTTTATAATCCCATTTGGACGAGCGCGATTTTACAGCCTATTGATTTTGCGATGGCGGCGATTTTATTTAGCTTACTTGTATTTTGGAAGCTGCCACCATGGGTTATCGTATTAGCAGGAGCGATTGGCGGATGGGTTATTTCGTTTATGTAGTTGATGACTAATCGAATCGGATTTGGAAACCTCTTAATATGTATTAAGGGGTTTTTTAGTTTACAGGTCTTCCATTATTGGAAATTATCGATTTACCTTCTATTTACAAAAATATATACTTTATGTAAGGAGTGATTGGTTTGAGGAAGGTAGACGATTGGGATAATTGGGAGAAAAACCGTAAAAAAGAAAAGTGGCGTTGGATTTTAACTGGAATCGTAATAGTTATTATGTTTAAAGGTTATACGACGTATGTAGATTACGTTAAATATACTGAAACAACTGGAAATAAAATATTTGAAATCGCTGTTTCGGATTATTCAAAAGACTTGTACACTACAGGAGAGATTGACTTTTATTCAGAACAACATACAGAAGATAAAAAAATTGAACTTTCGAAAAACGATATATTGGATATCTTAACGCAATTAGAACATACAACTGTAAGAGGTATGAAAACAGCAAATATAGAGGATTTAGATTTACGTAGTTCATATTTTATTGAACTGAATTCGAAGTTTGCAAAGACCCTCTTTTTTTATATTAGTAGAGATAAAAGCACTCAAAAAGTTTACTTAGATGTGTCCACTGTGCATGATGATATGAAGTTAGCAGAGCTATACCTGGTGCAAGACGAAGAAATTTATAACCTAATTGAAGAATTGAGAAAGCAAGTTCCTTAACTGAACGGGGGAATTAGTATTAATAAAAGAACATGGATTATAAGAATTGTAGTCATTATTACGTTCATTTTTATCGTGTATTTTTCATGGGCAGATCCATTTATATTTGAAGAAACGACACTGATGGATGTCATTGAAAACTCAACTTCTTTTGCAGAAGATAAGCCATTTTTAGCAGAAAGTATTGTTTCAGGGTCTATGTCTTTTAGAGAAAAGGATGTAGATGAGCGTGTAGAATTATCTAAATCAGAAGCACAAGAAATGATTAATCTACTAGCTACTATAAAAGTAAGGAAAACGAACAAAATATTAAAAAATGAGGATATTCATGGACTGTATACGCTTAACTTAGATAATAATGGGTATACCATGAGTTATGATGTAGAGGTCTTTTTGATGTTTCAAAAAAAGAATGGTTCAAATGAAGTTTTAATAATTACAGATTTTAGTGATTCAGTTTATAGAACAGAAGATTTAAGTATTTATAATAAATTTGTTGAGATTATGGAGAAAGCTTCCTCAGATTTGTAAGAGGGAGCTTTTTTGAGGTTAAAACGGAATGAATGCATTATCTGTACTACATTAAATTTTCTTTATCGTAGAGATGTTTGTTAAACTAGAATTGATTATGATGAAAATGATTTGAGGAAGCCTGTTATGAAAAGTTATTTTATAAGTTATGAAGATTTTAAAGCAAAAGATGGTTCGATTAAATCTTCAACGATTACATATGAAGAGCTGTTAGCGGTATTAACGATGCATATGGAGCGTTTGGATAAGCAGTTTTCGTTAACGATTAATGGTCATTTACCTAAGCCTTTGCATGAAATTTTGGATGATGCGTTTGCGCAAAGTCATTTATATCACGCATTTTATACGCAGCATTGTGCCAATCGGAGCTATCGCTATCGCAGCTTGTCTAAAAATCGCGTGAAGGTGGATTTTACGCTGAGTTATCGTATGAATCGTACGCAGGAAAAGGACATGCTTGCAGAAATGGATGCCGTACTTGCGCGGATTACAACACCAGGAATGTCGACACTTGAAAAGATTGTTGCTGTGCATGATTATATCGTGCGTACTTATAGCTATGAGCTGCATACGAAAGGTTCGCCATTTTCAGTGTCTACATTTATGGCTGAAAAGCGCGGTGTTTGTATGGCATATGCGCTGCTATTTGAAAAAATGATGGATCGGCTTGAAATTCCTTGTATTTATGTAATAGGGAAGGCAGATGGGGAAGGGGATGCCGGTCATGCTTGGAATTTGGTGAAGCTTGATGGACAATGGTATCATGTCGATGTGACGTGGGATGATATTGGCCATGCGTATGAGCAACATGAAATTCGCTATCGTTATTTTTTATTAACGGATGATCAAATGGCCACTAATCATCAATGGGATTTAGATTTGTATCCGCCATGTACAAGTGATCGTTTTCATATTTTCCATCATTTGTATGATGCATGTATTGCTGGGGATAAACTGATATATCCGCATCCGAAAACGGCTTGTCTAACGGCGATGTCCCTAAAAACGTTAAAGGCGAGGAAACTGGCTGACACGCGTGTGCAGCATTGTACATTTGCGAATGGGTTAGTGTATGTGAGCAATTATTCGGACGGTGCGACTTTGTATGCGTATGATGTGGAAACGGCTGAAATGACGAAGCTTGGCACGGATCAAGTGAAGTCTATTGTAAAGGATTTTCATGAAGTAGTTGTTACTTATGAAAATGGTCAAAAAGAACAGATCAAACTTAATCCAACTGCACAGACGATTGAAGCGGAATTAAA
Organism: Solibacillus sp. FSL R7-0668; assembly: GCF_038006205.1. NCBI lineage: Bacteria > Bacillati > Bacillota > Bacilli > Caryophanales > Caryophanaceae > Solibacillus > Solibacillus sp. FSL R7-0668. Next base: position 1,882,744 of record NZ_JBBOUU010000001.1, read on the forward strand.
TACGGTGAATGAACCAGATGAAACGCATTATACGGAAGTTATGATGATGTCACTTGGTGATAGCTGGCTAGCAACTTTTGATGAGGCTTCAGAGACATTGATTGCACTAAAAAGCGCGGATGGTGTCGCATTATTCATCAATGAGCCTGTCAAGCAATTAACGGTATCATTAGCGCTTGATAAAGGAATCCAGTTGCAAATGACCACTAATCGAAAGCCGGTGCAATTTAAACAAGCAGCGAAACTAATAATGCCCATACAGCTCGTAGCAAACGACTTGCCAGCATTACAAAAGCAATTTGCTGATCAATTCGTTGTAAAGGAACAAAGCGTAATACTTGAAGTGAATCGAGGCTTACATGTGAAAATGAAGAAATAATGATGTTAATCGAAATCCTACGCCAATTTTCACGTAGGATTTTTGGTTATGAATTTTGCGGAATGAATGAAATTTCACGTTTCGTCTCACTATTATAAGTATACTTATGAAACGAGATACAACTTCCTATAATATATATTATGACCGTGTCCCTATATTGAAAGTCCATTCATCACACAGAAAATCATTAACTAGCTTGATTCAATAGATAGCCTGCTAGAGAAATCAAATTAAGACTATCATAATAACGTGGCCAAGACCCACCTATCTGATTACTTGCCTCCAGAATTAAAAAATTCAGTCCCTTCTTCTGTAAGTGATAACCTGAAGTAAGTTCAGCTTTGAATTTTAATCGTTTAATTCCCAAATAAATTATTTAAAGTGTAAACAAAATAATTGTATTATGCAAGTATCTCTGTTTTACTTATAATTAGAGGTGATCAAATGGAAAACAAACGCGAGATTTTTCACATACTCACACGAAGATTTGGCCTATTAAACAAAAATTGCTGCTCTGTTGGCTCTTTTGAAATTTCTACAATCCAAAGCCATATACTATATGAAATCGATAAACAACATTCGCCTTCTATGCAACAAATTGCCGAATCACTTGCAATGGATATTACAACTTTCAGTAGACAAATCCAAACGCTCATTAAAATGGACTTAGTAAAAAAAACACCGTCTACACAAGACAAGCGGGTTTCCATTTTAACCTTAACGTCACAAGGGATATTTGTTGCAACAACGATTGAGGAGTCAATGAATGCTTACTTAGAGGAAGTTTTCTCTCATCTGAATGATTTCGAAAAAGAAACAGTACTTCGCTCTATCCAATTGTTAAACGATGCGATGTCAAAATCAACTGTATGCTGTACCCCGATCTATTAAGCAGGAGCAATCTTGCTTTTTATTTTCATTATTACTTGTAAATTACAACTAAGCTTACCTAATGGAGGATTTTTAAATGCAAATTAAATTAAATGTAAAATCACAAACATCAAGCTGTTGTGCACCGAGTCCGAAACCTGCCACTTCTTGCTGCGAGCCAACAGTAGAAACGAATAAAGAAACGCCTTTTCAATTAAATAGTGACTATCCTGTAGCGATTCTAGGTGCTGGTCCTGTTGGTCTAGCTGCAGCTGCACACTTAGCGATTGCTGGTGAATCGTTCATCGTCTTAGAAAAAGGCGCTGACATCGCTGAAAACATCAAGTCTTGGCAGCACGTTCGTCTATTTTCTCCTTGGCAGTATAATGTCGATAAAGCCGCAAAACAACTTTTACTAGCAGTTGGATGGGAAATGCCACAAGAAGATGTACTACCTACAGGGCAAGAAATTCGCGAAGCTTACTTACAACCACTAGCGAATTTGCCTAAAATCAAGCCATTCATTTCATTTAAAACAACTGTTGTTGGCATAAGTAAAAAAAATCACGATAAAATGAAGTCTGCTCATCGCAACAAAGCACCGTTTGTTATTTATACGGAACAAAATGGTGAAACAAAACGAATACTTGCTAGTGCTGTCATCGATGCGACTGGTACGTGGGCAAGTCCGAATCCTGTTCATGCTGATAATGTATGGACAGCTACTGAACAAAAGCTTGCTGACAATATCTTTTATGGTATTCCGAATGTAGAATCATTAAAAGAACGCTATAATGGCAAGCGTGTCGCTGTTATTGGTGGTGGGCATTCTGCGATTAATACCATTTTAGACTTAGAAAAACTTGTAGACGTTGAAATTACTTGGATTTTACGTAAAAAGCGGGTTGAAGATGCATACGGTGGTGAAGAAAAAGATGCCCTTGCTGCTCGTGGTGAATTAGGCAGTCGCATTCATGCATTAGTAGATGAAGGGAAAGTAAAGGTCTTTACCCCATTTTTTATCGAGGAACTTTTACAAACATCTGGCGGCATCATAATTAAGGGCGAAGGTCCAAACGGCGAACAACAACTTCCTGCTGTCGATGAACTCATTGCCAATACAGGTAGTCGTCCCGATTTCTCATTCTTAAAAGAAATCCGATTATCGATTGATGCTGCTGTTGAAAGCGTCGAAACATTAGCACCACTGATTGATCCAAACGAGCATAGCTGTGGTACGGTGCGCCCACATGGTGAACTCGAATTATGTCATCCTGAAACTGGCTTCTACATTGTTGGTATGAAAAGTTACGGACGTGCATCTACCTTCCTAATGGCAACTGGTTATGAGCAAGTCCGTTCAGTTGTTGCTTACTTAACAGGTGATATTGAAGCTGCTCGTAAAGTAGAGCTCGATTTACCTGAAACAGGTGTATGTAGCTTAGATCTAAGTTCATCTAACACACAGTCAACTTGTTGTTAAATACGAATAAAATAAAGAAGTACATTCGTTAATTTTACGAGTGTACTGCTTTTTCGTACTAATCCTAAATAGTAACGACAAACTGAATCAGTAATAGTTAAAAAAATCCATCTCTTCACGTTGATGAGATGGATTTCCGTTTTATTTAGACTGGCTTTTTATCTGTTCCATTGCTTGTAAAAATTGTTGGCGGGTTGACTCGCCATAAACAAGTGGCTCGCCTTTGAAGAAAAAATCTTCCATAAATTTTTGTGTTTCTTCTACCGATAAATCTCGGCTGTTCATCACAAGTTGTGCATAACTTAAGAAATATTCAGCAGTTAATGTACTCGAATGATGTAATCGCATTTTAGCAGCTTGATTGCTCGTAGCCAAGCAAAACTAAGCCAAGCTGACCATTTTCTTCTTCTGCGTGTATCGTTACATCTGTTAGTTGCTGTGCAATTTGTGGATCTACGACGATTTCAATTCCTTCAACTGTCTCTACTGTATCTTCTTCTTTTATTTGTGCAATTTCTGCACTTAAATTCATACCACAACAACCAGCTACACCATAAAAGCGTAATGTCGCTCCTTCTGCTTGTGCTAATACTTGCTCTACAAATTGTTTACCTTCTGGACTTATTTTCACTTGATCGTCTCTCCTTTTAATGCATGTAATCCGTCTTTTCCGACTGGCGCTTCTTTCACCCATGGAATCGTTACAAAACGGCCGTGACTCACCTTTTTTACTTCTTCTAACCATTTCACTTCTGCTTGCTGTTTTTGCTTAAGAATAGGGCTTGTTAATGGCACATTCGCAAATGATTGATTGACTACCCACCAATCCACATGTAATCCTGCTCGTTCTAAATCCTGTTGTAGACGGGTTGCTTCGTACACAGGTGTGGCTTCTGGTAACGTGACAATGGCTACACTCGTATAGTTTGGATCACGTAAACGTGGTAATAAATTTGAAACTGCGACAGGTACTTCCCCTTCTGAACGGGAAATTTCCTTATGATAGCTTTCTGTTGCATCAAGCAGTAACAACGTGTGCCCTGTTGGCGCTGTATCAATAATAATGACTTCATCTTTATGCGTTTCAACTAGATTGGCAAATGCTCGAAAGACGGCAATTTCCTCCGTACATGGTGAAGCTAAATCTTCCTTTACAAAGGCTAAACCGTCATCATTCATCGTCTCACTAGCTTTTGCTAGCACTTCAGCTTCGTAATTCGCAATTTCTACTTTCGGGTCAATACGACTAACCGTTACGCCTTCTTGTTCTTCTTGCCCAAAAGTCCAATTTAAATGGGCTGCAGGGTCTGTTGTCGTTAAATGAACTCGTATGCCTTCTTCTGCTAATCGAAGCGCAATATACGATGCAACAGTTGTTTTCCCTACTCCGCCTTTCCCCATTGAAAAAATAATTTTTGGCTTACGCGCTACGTAATCTGCAATCATTTCTTCAAGTTCTGGCGTATCGAATAACATTGGATTATCACCATTTTTCGGAAGCTTCGTATCCATCATCCACGCTTCCATTCGTTCAATGCTTGATAAAGAATATGGCACGAATGGTAAATAGTAATGGTCAAATGCCGTTAGCGTTTCTGGCATCTTTTCTAAAGCGATTATTTGACGTTCCAAAAAGGCCTGTTCAATTGGATCATTACTTTCCGATTGTAAAAAACCGTTAATGATTAACTGCTGGTTTTGTAAACCAATGTCATGTAGCTCCTCTGATGCACGTGCTGCTTCCTTTAATGGATTCGCTTCAGGTCTCGTCACAAGCATCAGTGTTGTTTGTGCTGGATTTGTTAACTGTTCAACAGCTTGCTTATACACTTCACGCTGTGGCTCAAGCCCCTTTAACGGACCTAAACAAGACGTACCAGTCGTATTTTCTTCTAAAAATGTTGACCATGCAGATGGTAATTGTAGTAAACGCAACGTATGGCCAGTTGGTGCTGTGTCAAATACAATCGTATCAAACTGTTTTGTATAGGTTTCATTTGTTAAAAGCATCGCAAATTCATTAAAAGCTGCAATTTCAACGGTGCAAGCCCCCGATAATTGCTCTTCCATATTTTGAAGCACGACTTCTGGCAATTTACCACGATAAGGACCAACCATTTGCTCCTTATAGCTTGCTGCTGCTTGCTCAGGGTCAAGATTTAGTGCATAGAGATTATCTGTACCGTTTATTTTTGTTGGTTCATTTTTCAGTGTTTGCCCAAAAATATCTTGTAAATTCGAAGCAGGGTCCGTACTAATTAGTAACACTTTTTTCCCCTCCGCTGCTAATGCAATGGAAAGACTACTTGCTACCGATGTCTTACCTACACCACCTTTACCTGTAAAGAAAAGAAACGGTGTTGTTGGAAAGTGCTCCCGTGTGAAACGTTCCATTATTTATCAACTCCAACAGAAAGGCGTATTTTCGGCTTTTTCTCAAGCTCTTCTTCATTTAACCCTGACCACTCAGCAAATAAAGCTGTTGTTGGATATTGTCCCTTTAATACAAGTTCGCCGTCCACAAATGTTGCAGGTAGACTCTCCATGCCCTCTGCCATTAATAAAGCATTCACAGCTTCATTGCTAACAAACATATCTGGATTATTCGTTAAATTGAATCGTTCTGCTAAGACAGGCGTATTTTTTAAGTTACTCATGATAAAAGACATGCGCAGTAACTCTGGATCGATTGCTGGCCCACATAAACCTGTCGGACAACACATTGCTTGCTCAAAAATTTCGATTTTTTTCATGTCAATCTCCCCCAAATACTTATTTTTTTAGTTCTTCATTTACGAATTGCTCAATACGTGCTCCAATGGCATCACGCACTTGTTGGAAAACAGCCCATTTTTCCTCGTCTGTACCTGTAGCTTTCGCTGGATCTTCAAAGCCCCAGTGTTCACGACGTACGCTCGGAGGTGTCATTGGACATTTATCTGCCGCATCCCCACAAAGTGTCACGACTAATGTCGCTTTATTTAAAATATCTTGGTTAATTAAATCAGACGTGTGGTGAGAAATATCAATCCCTACCTCATTCATTGCTTTGATGGCATTCGGATTAACACCATGTGTTTCAATACCTGCTGAGTATACTTCCCAATCTTCCGGTAATATTTTTTGTGCCCATCCATCTGCCATTTGTGAACGGCATGAGTTTCCTGTACATAAGAAATAAAGTATTTTTTTGGTCATTTCAATAAACTCCCTACATTAAAAAATGAGTAATGTCATGTAAAGTCCGATTAACGTAAACAGTAAAATCGGTATCGTAAGCATAATACCTGTCTTGAAGTAAGTTCCCCAAGAAATTTTTACACCTTTCCCTGAAAGCACATATAACCAAACCAATGTTGCCAGTGATCCGATTGGTGTAATTTTTGGTCCTAAGTCTGAACCAATGACGTTTGCGTAAATTAATGCTTCACGTAACGTGCCATCCGTTGTTGTTTCAGCAATGGCTAATGCATTGACCATCACGGTCGGCATATTATTCATAACAGATGATAAAAATGCTGCGATAAAGCCCATCCCAACTGTTGCTACGAATAAACCTTGCTCTGCTGTCCATTCAATCACACTCGCTAATATGGGTGTTAACCCTGCATTCCCAAGTCCGTATACGACAATGTACATCCCGATTGAGAAGAAGACGATATTCCAAGGTGCCCCCTTCACAACGGCTTTTGTATCAACGACTGCACTCTGTTTAGCCATCACTAAGAAGAAAATGGCAATAATGCCTGCAACAAGTGATACGGGCACTCCGATAAATTCACTTGAGAAATAGCCAACAACTAATACCGCTAGAACGAGCCAAGACAGCTTAAACATTTTCATATCCTTAATCGCAAGGCGTGGCTCTTTTAACATCGCTTCATTGTACTCACGTGGAATCGACTTATTGAAGTAAATCAATAGCACGACAATCGTCGCCACAAATGAGAACAGGTTTGGAATAATCATACGAGAAGCATATTCGACAAATCCAATGTCAAAGAAGTCCGCTGATACGATGTTAACTAAGTTACTCACGACAAATGGTAAACTTGTTGTATCCGCAATAAAGCCACTCGCCATAATAAATGGGAAAATCATTTTTTCACTAAACTGAAGATTACGCACCATCGCTAACACGATTGGCGTTAAAATGAGGGCGGCCCCGTCATTTGCAAATAATGCCGCAACGACCGCTCCAAGTAAACTGACATAGACAAACATTTTGACACCATTGCCTTTTGCAGCACGTGCCATATGTAATGCAGCCCATTCAAACAAACCAATTTCATCTAATACAAGTGAAATTAAAATAATCGCAATAAAAGATAAAGTCGCGTTCCACGTAATATCAATTACTGTACCGACATCATTAAAATCAACAACACCAACAAGTAGTGCAATGACAGCCCCGGCCATTGCAGACCAGCCAATATTAAGTCCCTTTGGCTGCCAAATGACAAAGATTAGTGTTGCGATAAAAATGAGTGCCGCAATGACAAACATATTCAATTTTTAGCCCTCCATACACTCACAATTAACTTTACAACCACATGTCCACTCTTCATTAATAGAAGCAAGTACATTTTGCATTAGCGAAGTTTGATTTTCTTGAATACGATAATGCTTCCACGTCCCCACTTTACGCTCTGTAATGATGCCTGCTTCTTTTAATTTTCGTAAATGCTGACTTACAGCCGGCTGTGAAATTTTAAGGACGTCTGTAAAGTCACATACACATACTTCACCTTTTTTTAGACAGGCTAAAATACGTAAACGATTAGCGTCGGCAACAGCTTTCAACTGTTTTTCCATTAAATCAAGCTCCATATCTACCCCTCCATCATTATATAACAATATACTTATATTATTATGAAACAAAAACGAAAGCAAGCTCCTACTGATATTTTTCTTCAAGTATGCTCATTAATTCAAGTAACGTAGGTGATACAATAGCACCTGTACGATTGCTCCCACCCATGCAATGAAATAAACCTTTTTTTATGATATGCTTTGACTTTTTAATTGATTGTACGGTAAACCGAATTGTGCTGACCTTCTATTCCTTCAAGATATCCATGTCCCTTTCGATAACAGTCTGGCAGAACGTGACATGCGTATGATGAAAGTAAATTAAAATGTCTCGGGATCTTTCCGCAAACAAAAGCGCGAAATCCTCCCAGCCTTTCCTGCGTTGGTACGTGGCCAGTTTGTTTTCGATTAGTGAGAATCTATGTAGTTACGAAAGTCTTATAAAAATCACCTGAATTTATTATTATTTTTTAAGAAAAAATGATTTTTTTATTTTATTTATTGTTTTTTGTTTTATTTGATTTATTTTACGGTTAAATAAGAATTCCTCTATAAGAATTCCAATAAACTGAAAGGGTGACTGACATGTTAACAAATGCAATCATTGCTGAACGTCTCCAACAATATATTCAACAAGAAGGCATCTCCAAAGACTATATTGCGGATATGTTAGATAAGTCTCCTAGTTCCATCTATCGCCTTTTAAATGAGCAAAACCAAAATATTGCCACGTTTTCGATGCAGGTCGCTGACGTATTGGGCTTACCGTCTAACTTTTTTTAAAGGATGAATTTATCGTGCCGCTTGATTCTTCAAGCATTGTGACATTTGGTACTATTACCTTTTCAAAGGAGGGTTTATCACCTGAGGGTGTAAAAGACGTTGAACATTTAATTCGGCTTTGTAACATTTTTGCCGTGTATAGCGAGGATTTTCACTGACCAAACTAACTGCCGCGCAAGCAGCTGAATTATTACTGTTGTTTTTACTTCATGGCGACTAAAAATATCCACCGAAGCAGTCTACAATCTATTAATCTATATACAAAAGAAAAACCACTCGCTATTAGCTAACAAACTAATAGCGAGTGGTTTACGTATTTCGGTAGGTTTAAAAGTTATCTTAAGCTTTTACTTCCAAAGCCTCTAATGCTTGAGCTACTTGCTCTTCTGTTAAATTATGACGCACAATGTAACGATTGCGTGCATGCTTTGTACATTCGATTGTACAGCCGCCTAAATGCTTCGCTTCATTTTCTTCAGAGGCGATGATTTGCTTGTTACATTCGGGGTTTGCACAGTTAATGTAACGTTCACAAGGTTCACCGTCATAGTGATCACGACCGACAATGACGTGCTCTACTTGATTGATTGGTACCGTTAAACGCTCATCAAATACGTACATTTGACCGTCCCATAATTGGCCTTTTGCAACAGGGTCTTTTCCGTACGTTGCAACACCGCCATGTAATTGACCGACATCGCCAAAGCCTTCGCGTTTCATCCATCCTGAAAACTTCTCACAACGAATCCCACCTGTACAATAGGTTAACACATTTTTTCCTTCGAATAGCTCGCGGTTTTCACGTACCCATTCCGGTGTATCACGGAAGTTTTTTACATTTGGTCGAATCGCGCCACGGAAATGGCCAACATCGTATTCATATGTGTTACGCACATCTAATACAACTGTATTTTCATCCTGCATTTCAGCAAGGAATTGTTCCGGTGATAAGTAGCGACCTGTTAATTCATGCGGATTTACGTCTTCTTCTAATCCTAAGTTCACTAACTCAGGACGTGGGCGCACGTGCATTTTTTTGAATGCATGACCATCTGCCGCATCAATTTTGAAGACAATGCCATCAAATAATGGGTCTGCTTGCATGTTTGCCATGTATTGTTCTGTTTGTTCAATCGTACCTGAAACCGTACCGTTAATGCCCTCATTTGCTACTAAAATTCGACCCTTTAAACCGATTTCTTTACACATGGCTAAGTGTATTGTTGAAAAAGCGGCTGGATCTTCAATCTTTGTATAATGGTAATATAATAAAACTTGATAATTCATTGTTTTCCCCTATCATTTCATATATTTGCAGGATATACCTGATAGTTTTTACGACCTATTAACTGTATAGAATAATCGTTGAATATGCTATCGGTAATTAGGCTGAATCATTGACCTTCTTTAAAAACTATTCCTTAAAATTTGAGGGAGCATAGAATTGAAAATAAATTTACTCATTCGTCACTATCTTCATTTTGTAGCTTCTTTTTAAACACTCGGAACAATTTACTTTTTCTTTACTAATTTTAATTCTTCATAGCCTTCCACCATTAATGAAAGTGACTGCTGCTCATTCCAAACGCTGTACGGGAAAACAAGGCTAATGACGGTTTGGTGCTCGTTTTCTAATCGTGTCACGTTTGCTGACTTTGCATGGAATGATTCCCCATTTTCATTTATGATTGCCGTCTTAAAAATAGGGTGGCTGTTGGCATCCTTTAAGCCATCGATTTTATAGCTTACTTGCATGGAGCTATTTGTTACAACTGCCCGCTCTAATGTTAAGTCAGGAACTTTGTTTTGCGCTGTATACTCTTGTGTCACAACATTGCCTGAAGTTAAATCAAATGCCCATTTACCGTCTACGGATGTAATGTCCCCGTCCTTATTTAAAAAGTGTACCGTTTCGACAACCATTTGAGCACTTTCCAAAGATGGGGCATTCGTTGTAGTTGTCGCGGCAAGGATTTCAAGTGTCGCGTTACCATTTTGAATATTCGCTAATTGAAAATCTAATCCACTGTAAATCCCGGGTCCAGCAATTTCCTTTGTATCGGATACATGGGCATCAATTTCTTTACCAGCAGCATCAAAAAGACGGAATTCAAAGCTCAAGTAGTTTAAATTGTTCTGTGAAATATGCTCGGATTCAATCGTTAACTGTGAACCTAGGCGGTAGGCATCTGCAAAGAATTTATCCAATGTAATCGTAATATTTTCAGATTCCTTTGTTTGTCCTATATATTGTAAATCCCCATTTTCAACAGCTGTTTCTAAACCCGGGTCGTTTATACCTAAAAAAGCTTGTAACTTTGCTAATGCTGTATCGTTGGTTAGTAAAATAGTTGAACTTAAAGCAATTGCGGCAGCTGCTACCGATACAGGTTTTAGCCATGATTTTTTTCCCTTTTTCTTCGATTGATGACGAATTTGTTCGTATGATTGATCAAAAGCCGAACGAATCGAAGTTGGTAATTGTTGCTCCTTATTCATATCTTTACGTACTAAGTCGTCTATATTTTGCTTCATACTAAATTAGCTCCTTCCAAATAATATGTATTTTTTAATTGTTTTTAGCTCTAGAAATTCGCGATTTAATCGTCCCCTCAGGTTCATGTAGAAATTCACTAATTTCTTTCGTTGTAAAGCCATTTACATAATAAAGGGTCAATGCAATTCGATGGTTATCATCTAGACTATTAAGTGCATCATCTAGCTCCAATGATAAAAATTCATGATGTGATAAGTGATTAAGCACCGTTTCATCCAATTCAGCTAGAGGCTTGTTTCTCTTCATAAAACGGTAGCAATTGTTTAATAAAATCCGACATATCCACGTATTAAAATACTGTCCCTTTTTTAACGTTGTGATTTTTTCAAAGGCGAGCATAACGGTTTCTTGCAATAAATCTGCAATGTCCTCATCTTTTAAACCTAGTCTCTTTGCTGTGCGATACAAAATAAGTTCATATTGTTGAATAAGCTGTATAAATGCTTCGCCATCTCCTTTCTGCGCTTTTTTCACTAAAATGTCATTCTCCATTGGTAGCACCTCTCTTTTCCTTACACACCGTTAGAGCCTTTTAAAGTCTGTTTAGTTGCATTAAATTTTAATATTTATATTTCTAGAATATTTGTCATACAATAGAAACCCCCACTGAAAAGTCGACAAGACAGCTTTCAGTGGGGGTTTCTATTTCATCAAGGAATTACCGTATTAAATCCAGTCATATATATTATATTGTAGCATTTATATCACACCTACTTGCTAAAAATCCTCAATTTATTTGCATTCAATTAATTTACCAAATGAAAACCAACCCATTCAGTTTTTACCACCAATAATCCCCCACTTTTTAGTTGCAAATCGTTCGCACAAGATTTAAAATAAGAACAAGTGTTCTGTATATAGTTTGGAGATGATATGATGCAAACAGCCTTACCAAATCGTTCAATCATTTGTATTGATATGAAATGCTTTTATGCCAGCTGTATTGCTCTTATAGAGGGACTTGATGTGATGCAAATACCGATTGCGGTCATTGCAAATTTCAACCAGCCAGGAAGTGTTGTGCTTGCTGCTTCTCCGCCAATGAAGGAGCGATTCAAAATTAAAACCGGTAATCGCTTATTTGAAATTCCCAAACATCCTGATATTCGTTTATTTGAACCGAAAATGGATTTCTTTTTAGATATGTCCGTTGCCATTACAAAGCTAATTATGCAGTATGTCCCGCGCGAAGCTATCCATGTATATAGTGTCGATGAATGCTTTGTTGATTTAACTGGCACAGAGAAGCTATGGGGAGCGCCCGAAGTAACAGCAAAAGCTATTCAGCAAGCCATTTTCGAGCAGTTCCATATTCCCTCTTCAATCGGCATGGGACCAAATATGTTAATTGCTAAACTGGCACTGGATCTCGCTGCCAAAAGCAGTGGCTTTGCGAAATGGACATACGACGATATTCCAACGAAACTATGGTCCATTCACCCGCTTTCTGAAATGTGGGGTATTGGTAAGCAAATGGAGAAAAATTTAAATGCAATGGGAATCTTTACGGTTGGCGGACTGGCACATGCTAATTTAGAGGATTTAGAAGCCCGCTTTGGCGTCATGGGCAATCAGCTATATTATCATGCATGGGGTATTGATTATTCGACTTTTGGAGAGCCTTTAGTAAAAGGTCAAATCAGCTATGGCAAAGGCCAAATGCTTATGCGTGATTATCGAACAAGCGCTGAAATTTTAGTGGTTATTTTGGAGATGTGTGAAGATATTGCAAAGCGTGCGCGGATGGCAAATCATGCAGGACGCACCATTTCACTTGGTTTGTCATATAGTCATAAGGCGATGTCAAAGGGATTTTATCGTTCTAAAACGGTAGAATTGCCTACGAATGATACGCTAACGATTTATGCGGTGTGTAAGGAGTTATTGGCGCAACATTTTCTCGGAGAACCCGCAAGACAATTGTCGATTCGTTTATCTAATATTGAAAGTGAGCGTAGCATCCAGCTGAATTTATTTGATTCCACAAAGGATAAACGACAGCAGCTTGCCCTTACGATGGATGCCATACGCAATAAATTTGGAGCCACTTCCCTTTTACGTGCGGTTTCTTATACGAGCGCGGGCACAGCGATTCAGCGTAAACGATTAGTCGGTGGACATTTAGCTTAAGGAGGATTATGGGATGAATAAAGATCGAGGCACGATAAAATGGACGTCCATGATGCTACCTGAGCATGTTGAACGGCTTCGTAAATGGGATGAAGCATTAGCAGCTGACCAGAAAAAAGAGCTGAGTGAATGGGAATTAGATGCATTACAGGAAACGATTCAACAAGCCTACCAACTGAGAAAAATGATAACCCTCACTCTATTTAACACGAATCGAATTTGTAAAAGAACTGGATATATCCAAGGAATTAATATACCAAAAAAGCAGTTGCTACTCGAATCAGACAAAGCGATTTACCCGATTGATTTTACAGCGATTCAAGCAGCTGAATTAGATGATTAGTTTACAGGACCGCGCCCTTCTGCATCAATTCCTTATACTCGAGTTGGCAATCCGTTCGCTTCAACGGGATTTTAATCAATTCGACAATCTAAAATTACAGGTTATTTATAGAAGCTTTACCGAGCAATTATTAAAGCAGCTTTATCCGATGTACTACTCACAAAAGCAAACATTAGCAAACAAACGAATCCGCGTTATCCGTTGGCGGAAAATAGATGAGTATTTTAGTGAAGTATTGATTGCAACAGCTGGAGAAAATTTAATATTGCAGTATGCGAACAATGCGGTGAAAACCGAGGTGGAACATTTTTTACAGGCACTTATTGCTCGTGAAGATTAGTACGGCTTAATTAACACAAAGCCCCTACAAAAAAGACTGTTTATCAGCTTAACCGTGGGGCTTTGAATATTGATTACTACTGATAAAGCTTGATATAAAAAGCAAGACTAATCAAGGTACACAGTAAAATAAAACTGAAAATAATAACGGGGCTAAAAAATTATGGATTTGTATCAACCACTGTAAGACAGACTGATCCACCTTCCACTAGTAAGTGTGCACTTTCATCACTGACATCGGCATCCGTCCCCTAAAAGACACGTTTGAGCTTGTTAGATTGACGCAAAAAAACACTCCATTTCAATTACTTATTTTATAATTATTTCCAATACTAATTATAAATCATTTCTTATAAAAAAGAATGACCTTTCTGTTTTTTCAAACAAACCCTCCAAAAAGATTGTACAAGCTACATAATTCCATCTTCACTGGAATCTTTCGTAACAAAATTAGCAATTGACCTTAATTTTTCATTTGCATTTCCCATCGCAATGCCTATGTCAACAAGTTCTAACATGTCTATATCATTGTCCCCATCACCAAAAGCAATCGCTTCTTCCTTTGTAAATCCAAAATAATCTAACACTTTTTTTATTGCTACTGATTTTGAAACCTCTTCTTCGAGCACGTTCACAATATATGGGTGCCAACGTTTAAAGTGAATTGAAGGAAAATGCGCTTTATACTTTTCAATTTCCACATCATCTGCAAATAAACAAAGTAAATAGGTCTCGTGCAAGTGTGCTTCCAAATTAATTGGTGGGAATTCCTGCAGCCCTAATGTTTCGTGAAGCGCCTGAAATACTTTAGAATTTTTCATCTCATTCATATGTAAACCTTTCGAATAGTAAGTAAGTGCATGTTGATGTTCGGATGCAAATTGGTTAACTCTAAGAACTGTCTCATTTGGTAACACAATTTTATGAATGCAGTTCCCTTGATGTGTTACGTAAGCTCCATTGGCCGTAATAAATGTGTCGACCCCTAATTCAATAATTTCATCACACATCGATAAGGGTCTACCAGTAGCTGCAACAATGTGAAATCCGTTTTCTAATAGTTTTTTAATTACTTGTTTTGTATTTTGTGAAATGGTCCCGTCTTTATAACTTGTAATGGTTCCATCTATGTCAAAAAATATAATTCTATGTTTCACATAAGCCTCCGATAAGTTATAATTTTCTAAATATTAACATTATTATAAGAAAATGAGGTGCACAATGTTATCTTTATTTCAATATAATTGGCAGGTGCGGGAAGATTGGTTAAATTGGTGTCAGTCAATATCTGAAGAAGAATTCCATAAAGAGCGTAGAGGTGGAATGAAAAGTATACGGGAAACACTTATACATTTGGTTTATTAAATGAATTAGCAAACTAATGTACTTTAATGATGTAGAACAGGGTGGCAAAACCTATTTCCCAAAAATAAAAGTAACCCCACTGAGCAATCAATCAGTGGGGTTTTGGAATGACTAGAGGTTCATCTTATTTTTCTAATTCCAATAAAGTCACTAATTCCACATGCAACGAGCGGGGCGGTTTGATGTCTTTTACATTGTCGGTAGTCGGAAACAAGTCAACGGCACTTTTTGCACTATCGGTATGCGGGAACATATCCATCGGTTTTTTATTATTTTATGAAATCTTGGTATTTCTCATCAACTAGCTTTTTATTATTCGACATAGTCTTCGAGATTAAGAGAAGATTCTATAGACTTCTTCATATAATGAACGAGTTCAGCCACCTCAGACTCCATTCCACTTATCAATATACTCTCCTAGATAAGCCTTTCTTGCTTTGTCAAGTAAAATGGCATGCTCATAGGGTAATTGAGGTATTGTCCATTCAGCTGCCAGATCCTTTGAGCTGATTTCATTTTACTGCTTTCAAAAAATCCTCTGGTGCTTCTGCAAATTGCAGCTTTTCAATATCTTTTTGAGGCATATGTTCTTTTAGAATGGTTAAACATTCCTCCAAATCATTTTTCTATATCCGATTATTGGGTCTATTAAATAAAGCAAATCCAAAATCAGAATACAATTTTATCGCTCGAAAACTGGATAGTTGTGTATGAAGAAATACCGGATAGTCATTCTCTTTAATACTTCTCATAACAATGGAAAGTAAAGCTCTACCAATCCCTAATCCTTGTAACGAGCAGGTTCTACTCCACCTCTAAGTTTGTTACATGCTTCCCATAATAGGGAATATAATTCTGATTTTTCACAGCCATGCATTTAACCTCTCTTGTTGTTATATTTTTTGTCAATATTCCGTTATATCGATACCTGCTTTCAATAATCTTTCATACCTCTCATTAGATATTAAAATAGCTATGGGCTTTCCGTTTTTTAACACAAAAGCAGCTTTATCTTCATCAGACAATCTTGTTATCAGTTTTGAAGATTGTTCTTTAAGAAAGTCAGACATATTATAGAATTCCATTGGTTGTTTTTGAGTCTTATCCTCTTGTCCCATATCTACACCCACCTTTACTGTCACATTTCCCCTTCTGATATTTCACCAATACTAAAATTGCTCTATAGACAAAGTACTCACAGCCTCCAAAAAGAACTTCGGAGCCCTGGTTACTTTCAGCGCTTGAAATGCTTCACTTGGCATAACTGCTTGCAAGATTGGAAGACACTCCTCCAAATCATTCGTTCTCGTGCCGATCACCGGATCGCTCAACAATGAAAAACCAAAGTCGGCATACAGTTTTATAGCACGGAAACTGTCTGGCTGCGTATGCAGAAACACCGGATAATCAGAGGCTGACAAACCTTGCATGACATAAGAAAGCAATGCTCTACCGATCCCTAAGCCTTCGTATTGTTTTAACACCTTGAACCAGTGAATCGTAGTGATTTTCTCGTAAGCTTTCCAAGCAAAGCATGTTCCAATTGGGCGATTTTCCGAATCACATACAAACAGACATTTATCAAAAAACACTTCTTTCTTATCCGCATATACATTTTGAAAGTAGGATGTCATGAATCCCCTGTACTTTTTAGCCTCAACTGGATCATCAAACGGAAAGTCCATCCATATGCCGAGCTCGTCTTCACGACACTTGCGAATGTGAAACCCTGGCGGGAGACTTCGAACCGCAGCAGTATTCAATACTGAACACATCATAAATAAGTTTTTATCCGGTAATCCTTCCGACAAAGCACTCACCTCATTACAAATTAACAAGCACCATTACGTTAAGTTAATGCTGATGCAAGCCTCAAAAAAAAGTAAGCCCAGCAATGGATCGGTTCCATCGCTGAGCTCTTGTTCCAGTTAGTAGCCGTTCCTCCGCTATCATCTTTCACTTTTCAACCCCTTTTCTTTTCATTATAACACATTTAAATGATTTTAAATTACTATTCATACTTATATGGTAATTACTTTTGCTACTTTAGATTAATAACTATACCAATTATCGAATGTCAATTAAAATTAAATATTTCAATAAGCTATCCTATAAATTGTCATTTGAGTGTGTTCGTTCTCGGAAACATATCCATTGTGTTTTTGGCTCAATCGGTAGGCGGGAACATATCAATCGTGATTTCATAATTCATAACAAAAATTTTGCAATCTCTCTGGTCTTGTATCAGTTAGCCAGAATTCAGAAACAGAATATAAACATTATCTTTCAAATATTTACTCCACTGAGACACCGATGTTTTAGATGATCTCAGCCGACCATATTACATCAAAGATCTTTTATTCTGTCAGTATCCAGCTACACTTCACATATAACCAACTATCATTTAATTCAGCAGAAAGCTTTCCATTCATTTTATCCATCAAGGCTTTTGCAATAGATAACCCTAGTCCTGTACCTTTTCCTGATCGAGTTTGGTCTGCTGTATAAAACCTGTTAAAAAATAATTCAACATCTTTTTCTGTTATATCTTTTACATCATTACTTATTGTTAAATTTATTTTTGTGTTATTTTTTTCAAGTGTTATAGATACATTCCCATCTGAATACCTTATAGCATTTATAACAAGGTTTTCTATAACTCTTTTTATAGCTGACTCATCACCGATAATATTCATTTGTTCTTGAGGAATTTTAATGCTTGGAACTATGTGTTGTTCATTAAACTGGTCATATAAATTAATTGCAATTTCCTCAACAATACTATTCAACCCTAATTTTTCAAGTTTTAAACTATGATCAACGGATTCAATAACGGAAAGCTCGAAAAAATCATTTAGTAATATTTGCAACCTCTTTGCTCTATCTTTAGCAATTGCAAGATATTCCTTTCTTTCTTCATCTGTCACTTCAGGTTTTTCTATTAATTGAATATACCCCAAAATAGATGTTAGCGGCGTTCTTAAATCATGGGATATGTTTGCAACAGCCTGTTTCAACTCCCTTTCAGCAGATTTTTTCTCAATATTAGACAGAGCATGCAGATCAATCAAATTATTGATTTCAATTGTCATCTTTTCTATATCTTTATCTAACAATGTTATATCTATTTTCTTTTCAGTTTTTCTTGTATTATAATTTTTCAATTGATTTAATATATTCTTTAGTTCTTTTTTTATAAATAACAAGTGGGAAAGAAAAATGAAAGCTAATATACTTGAAATAATTACTAGATAAATCACTTTTTCCCCCCCACTTTCACTAATTATTTGATTTCTAATCTTCTAAATATCATGGTTCCACAATAGGCCATAATAATGAATGTTGATACAGAGATTAATAGATTCTTTCCAATTTCATTGAATGTAATAACAGGACGAAAGGCTTCATAAATCTGATAAAATATAGAATTTTGATATATGATTCTAACTATTTCATATTTAGGAACAAATCCCATTTCAATTATATATAAGATAATCGTTCCCATAACTGTTATAATAATAGTCTTTCCGCTCTCCTTAGCTAAGGAAGCAATAAGCATTACAATCGATGAATAAGCTATTATAATAAAAGTATATAAACTGAAGGCTCTCAATAAATATACAACTGTGCCACTAGTATAGATCTCACTATATCCCAATAAAAGAGTTTCAGATATGGCTGTAATTACTGGTAACATAACAGCAGTAACTATTGAACCTAAAGAAAAAACGATTAACTTTGCCAAATAAATATGCCTTCTTTTATTTCCACTTAAAACTTGATTTTTAACAGTACCTGTAGCATAATCTGCATTTATAAAAAAACCAGCAAAAGTACTTATAATTAAATTAAAAACTAATGGCAATTTCATCATTTCCATAGCATTATATTCTTTTAACCCTACATTTAAAAAAACTGTATTATTCATTTGCCACCAATCTATTATAACTAGATAGTTAGCCAATGCATAAACGAAAGCTACTACTCCAATCAAAACCCAAAATGTATGATTTCTTTTTAACTTAAATAATTCAGCTTTTATTAGATTAATCATTATTTACACCTCCCACAAGTTTTGTAAAATAACCTTCCAAGTCGTCTCCCATTTGTGAAAATTGCTCAATAATAAGTCTGTTTTTAGTTATGGTCATTGATACTTTCTGTATATCATTAAAATAACTATATAACTTTATGGTGCCATCTGGCATAACCTCAAAATCTGTTGTATCCAGTTCAGTTTCTATCACAGTAGCAGCTTTACTAGGATTATCTACTTTAATACGTAAATACTGTCTGCATTTTTTATTCAGCTCTGATGCTGTAATCTGTTCCAACAATTTTCCTTTATGAATTATACCATATCTTGTAGCAAGCTGGTTCAGTTCACTTAATATATGGCTAGATATTAAAACTGTCATTTCTTTTTCTCGATTTAGCCTTTTTATAAGTTCACGAAGTTCAACAATTCCCATTGGATCTAATCCATTTGTAGGTTCATCAAGAATTAAAAATTCCGGGTCACTTAAGAGCGCAATAGCAATGCCCAGTCGTTGCTTCATCCCTAATGAAAAATTGACCACCTTTTTTCTTCCTGTGTTTTGTAATCCAACAAGTTCCAAAGTTTTCTCAATAGACTTTTTATTTGGAATACCTTTTTGTAAGCGATGCAGTTCTAGATTCTCATAAGCTGTCATATTAGGAAATAAGGCAGGACTTTCAATGACTGCCCCTATTCTCTTGATAGATTGCATTAAATCCTTTTCTCTACTTTTCCCAAATAATTCTACATCCCCCTTAGTTGGAAATGCAAGACCTGTAACGATTCTAAGCAACGTTGTTTTACCTGCACCATTTTGTCCAATAAATCCGTAAATTTCACCTTTCTTAATTTCAATATTTACATCATC
Source organism: Solibacillus sp. FSL R7-0668 (assembly GCF_038006205.1). Lineage (NCBI taxonomy): Bacteria > Bacillati > Bacillota > Bacilli > Caryophanales > Caryophanaceae > Solibacillus > Solibacillus sp. FSL R7-0668. Next base: position 1,902,712 of record NZ_JBBOUU010000001.1, read on the forward strand.
AAGAACAAAATCTTCTTTGTATTTTTTATAAAGATTATTAGTTCTTAGTACATATTGATTCATACGATTCTCCTACCTCCCTTATATGATAGTAATAGTATAAAAGCGGATCCATAAGAGAACTTAAAGAAAATATTAAAAAAACCTTAATTTTTAAGTCTGTATCCCATACCCCAGATAGTTTCAATATATTCTTCCTCGGGATTAATCTTCGCCAACTTATTTCTTATATGGCTCATATGAACACTAACTGTATTATCATCTCCTAGAAAATCATCATTCCAGATGCTCTGAAATATATTAGCCTTAGTGAAAATTTTGTTGGGAGATTGCATCAAAAGCAATAGTATTTCATATTCGCGAGCGGTTAATACGACTTCACTTCCTTTAACTGTCACTATTTTTGACTCTAAATCAAGGCAAATATCTTTATGTTTTAACACTTGGTTTTGTACTCGGCTTTCTACTTGTTTATATCGTCTTAATAAAGAATCAATCCGCGCAGAAACTTCTTCAATATCAAAAGGTTTCGTAATATAATCATCCGCTCCTGTTCTTAAACTGTTTACCTTAGTTTGGGCTTCACCTTTTGCTGAAATAATAATCACAGGTACTGAACTATGCTCTCTTATCCTCAAAAGAGCTTCTTCTCCTGTAATTCCTGGTAGCATTAAATCAAGAAGCACCATATCCCACTCTCGTTTCTTTATATACAGCATTGCTTCAGTTCCTGAAAATGCAGATTGTGCCGTATATCCACTCTTTCTTATAATATTACATAATAATTTGTTAATATCATTATCATCTTCTACAACTAAAATTTGTATTTCTTTTTCCATAATATCACCCATCCATCAGAATTAACATTGTGATCATCCCATCTTATTCCTTATTTTAGAAATAGATATTTTATACTAATTTATTATAAAATGATAGATTTTTATGGGAATGCTCACTGGTAAACTTTAGCTCTAACAGTTCACGTGCTTTTCTTAAAGAAATATATCCCAAAAATCCATGCCAATGTCATGGCGATAAGGTAAAAGGAATCACTGTAAATTATACTTTAATCTTTCAGATGTTTATAGTTATCATTTATATATTTCTTGAACTGCTTCCTTAGTGCTTCTATATGTGAATTGCTGATTCTATTCTTCAATTTTTCTCACCCTCAGCAAGCCTTAAAGTATAACTACTGCCTTTCTTTTCTTTAATAATCTTTCCATCTTTAGCAAGCCAATCTACCGCCTTACGTATAGTGGCTTGTGGTACCTCGGGAATTAACGGGTAAAGTTTGCGTTGAGAAATACCATTATCGTTACTAATAATATCCAATAAAATGGTATCAAGCCGACTCTCTTTTTCAAAACGAATTTTGTATGTATCATAATTTTCTGTAAGCTCTATCAGGTAATCCTTAGTGCTTTGAATGTAACTAAAGCAAGGATCTTTAGAATTGTGACAGTGTTCCCACATATCATCAAAATAGATTTGACCGCCTTTACTCTTTTTATAACAGTAATTCCTAAAAGCTTCAAAAGCATCTATAACTTTATGACATTGCTCAATATTCTTATCTATAGAATCCAGCGTACCTACTTTAGCTGTCTCAGAATATATGGCATCCTCATATTTCTGAATAGCCGATGCCCATTTTTGTGAGAAGTTAAATGACAACTCTTCTTCCTTTTCTGTTCTGTGGAACTTTGGGTTTATACTTTTTTTCTCATCTGCTATAGCTTTTTTCAAATCATGCTCTATTTGATCTACATAGGTCCTACCTGTCTGTAAGATTTCTTTATTCCCGCTTATTTCTGCTTGAACTTTATCATCATACTCAGCTTTCTTCTTATTACAGCGATTACAAACTCCATCTTTCCACTTGTGACCAAACAGCCTACAGATTAATGACAAAACGATCCCCCCTTCATGAATAGTAAAATTATTTTCAAACCTTTTCGTACCGCTGCTGGTTAGATGAAGTCTTTTCAATAGCCTTTATATTACCTTCCATTTTATTTACGTAGTTTAAAAATAAAGTCCCAAGCAGAAGTCGATCCTTTCTGGGTATTCTATTCCATACATAACCCTTGAACAGATCTTTGACAAGAAAGACTTCACCTTCATTCAAGTTTTCAGTTTCCTTAATAGCTTGTTCTAGTAACTCATTAACATCACCCATGTTGTCATCTCCTTATCAATAACAATATCAACATCATTGTTAATAAGATTATATGCCTTTTACCAATTCTAGTCAATAAGAAGAAAACCACCAATCAAGAGAATAAATATATCTCCTGAATGGTGGTCATTCATGTAGGTTATGTTTATACATCTACTTCTACACCAGATTTAAATTCAATAGTTAGTTTATCATCATAGACCGTTATTTTCTCTATAAGTCTCCTTACTAGTTGCTCATCATACTCCTCAAGGAGGGTGGATTGTTCATTAAGGAATTTTTCCATATCTTCTAGCCTTTGCTTGGAGCCTTTTTTGCCAGCTTCTTCTGCTAAAGCCTTATGCCTTTCCTCTCTGAGCCTGTAAATCTCATCGGCTATATCGTTATAATCTTCTTTGAAATTGGCCAGTCTCAAAAGGTCTTTTTGTAATTCCTCTAGCTTTTTATCTATCTCGGAAACAATATTATTGTCTGTTTCACTTATCACTGTTTCTATATTTTCCTTTAAGATAGTTAAAAAGCCATCCTTTTGCCCTATTAGTTTATTAATTGCATCCACCGTAGCAATACCTATCATATCCTCCAGCACGGTCCGGGAATGACAAGCTAACCCTGTATTCTCAAGTCTACTGACGCATCTCCAAACAATCGATTTTTTACCTCGGTTATTCCAATGAACTCTACGGTATATTTCGCCACACTCTCCGCAGAAGATAATTTGTGAAAATACATGATTTGAACTAAAGTTTCTTTTCTTTCCACTAGTACTTATATGTCCTCTACTTCTACGAACTAACTCTTCTTGTACCTGCATGAAGATTTCACGCGGGATAATGGCTTCATGGTTATTCTCTACATAATACTGAGGTACGATTCCGTTATTCACAACCCTCTTTTTTGTAAGAAAATCTACCGTATAAGTTTTTTGGAGCAGTGCATCACCAATGTATTTTTCATTACTTAATATTTTCCTTATAGTACTTGTATGCCACCTTTTTTTACCTGCACCTGTAAGTATAGGTGCTGCACCCCAAAAGTTAGAGTTAAAAAACTAACTTTTGGGGTGTTTTTCTATGTCAAAATATAGCGATGAATTCAAGTTACAGATTGTGAAGGAGTATTTAAAAGGACCATTGGGGTTTCAGTTGTTAGCGAAAAAATATTCAATTCCATCTAAGTCTGTGATTGAACGATGGGTAACTGCCTATAAAGCTTATGGAAAAGAGGGTTTACAACGAAAAAGCAAAAATGAAGTCTATTCTGTTCATTTCAAAGTAGATGTATTACACTTTATGAAACAAACAGGTGCTTCTTATCAAGATACGGCGATTCAATTTAAGATGAACAACCCGAGTTTAATCGCTAATTGGAACAGTATATTCCAAAAACAAGGAATAGAGGGCCTGCTAGAAAAAGTGAAGGGGCGCCCGTCTATGTCTAAAAAACCAAAATCAATTTCAACTAAGCAGGAAAAAGAAATGTCACGTGAGGAGCAGTTAGAACGCGAAAATGAACTGCTTCGTCTAGAGGTTGCGTACTTAAAAAAGTTGAAGGCTTTTCGAGAGAATCCGAATGCCTTCCTCGAAAAGCACAAGCAGCGATTGCCTTTGAACTTAAAACAGAAGGATTCCGATTAAAAGATGTCCTTGTACGCGTGGATATTCCAGCAGCGACGTATCATTATCACATCAAGCAAATGCATCAGGCCGATTCAGATAAAGACTGGAAAAGGTTAATCTTAGAGGCGTTTAAGAAACATGAAGGTCGATATGGCTATCGTCGTATTCATGCGGAATTGAAAGGGAAAGGGTACACAATTAATCATAAAAAAGTTCAGCGTCTCATGCAGGAAATGAATTTGAAGTGTGAGAAGTTCGTCCGCAAATCACGCTATAAATCGTATAAAGGCACGGTTGGAAAAGTGGCGAAAAATCGTTTGAATCGCCGTTTCAATACCCCTTATGCCCTTCAAAAAGTGGTAACCGACGTAACAGAATTCAAATGTACAAATGATGAAAAATTGTATTTGAGCCCAATTATGGATTTATATAACGGCGAGATTATTGGATTTAGTATGTCTAAACGACCGACACTCGATTTTGTGCTAGATTCTTTGAAACAAGCTCTTCCAATCATTCAAGAACGTGCAGAATATCGAACAACCATCCATTCCGATCAAGGTTGGCACTATCAACACAAAAAATGGGTCAAAGCATTAAAGCAGAACAAGATTTTCCAAAGCATGTCTCGTAAAGCAACATGTGCAGATAATGCGGCAATGGAGAACTTCTTTGGCTTACTCAAACAAGAAATGTATTACGGAGAAGAATTAGTTTCATATGACGTGTTAAAAAAGAAAATTGAAAAATATATTCACTACTATAACAACGAGCGTATTAAACAAAAACTGGCCGGCATGAGTCCGATACAATATCGAACGCATGCCAGCCAATTAGCTGCATAATAAAAACTCTAACTTTAAGGGGTCACTACCATACCGTCAGCTTCAAGTCCTTTTTTGATTTTATCCATACTGGAGCCTTCAAGGTACTCTCGGTAAATTCTTTTAACTATTTCAGCTTCCTCCGGCACAATTACTAATCGCTTATTTTCATCTTTGGTATATCCTAAAAACCTAGAACAATTGACCATTACCTCTCCCTGTTGGTATCGGTATTGATAGCCAAGCTTAACATTCTGGCTTAATGACTGGCTCTCTTGTTGCGCTAAGGATGCCATAATGGTAAGCATAATTTCACCTTTGGCATCCAGTGTATTGATATTTTCTTTCTCAAAATATACCGCTACATTTTTATCTTTAAGTTTCCTGATGTATTGTAGACAGTCCAAGGTATTTCTAGCAAATCGGCTTATTGATTTGGTAATAATCATATCAATTTTCCCAGCCATGCACTCATCAATCATTCGATTAAATTCGTCGCGATTTTTTGTATTTGTGCCGCTGATGCCATCATCAGCAAAGATCCCTGCAAATTCCCACTCTGAATTCTTCTTAATAAACTCTGTATAGTGTTCAATCTGCACTTCGTAACTACTAGCCTGCTCATCACTATCTGTAGAAACTCTGCAATAAGCAGCGACCCGAAGTTTTGGTGTTTCATCTTCTTTTCGGTTGTTGCCCACACGTTTTATTGCAGGTATAATCATTACATTTTTATTAACTGCCATCTTGCTGCACCTCACTTTCTATTAAGCTATATACATATTCCGCTTGTGTAAAAGGATTTGTATGTTTCTGAATTACTTGTCCTATGGAAAACTTCTTATAAATAGTAGGTTTATCTTCTGTCTTGGGTTCAAAGATTCTGCCTAGCTTTTTCGCTCTCTTTACCCTCTCTGCTTCTGCTTTTTCGTAGGTTTCTTTATCAATGATGGCAGGGTAATAATCATCACCAAGATAACGTTCATTTCTTAGCATCCTTCCAGCAGTTCCATGATAAGCATCTATTCCAGCAGTCTTTGCTGCGACCGATAAGGAAAGGCCTGATAAGTAACCCTTATATAAATCCCTAACCTTTTCAGCTTTTTCTTCATCGATAACTGCTATCCCATTCTCTATCCTATAGCCATAAGGCGTGTGCGCCATTTTCTCACATCCTTTCCCTTAGTGTGATTCCACATTTCAGAACAAAACCTATCTCTACCCTTGAGTAAACGATAATTTTTTCAATATGATCATTGAAAATTTGCTCGTTAAAAGTGTTTATCATTTCAGCCTTATTTGTAAACTTTATTAAGCGGCTGACTTCCTGCACCTTTGATAATTCTCCATTTAAAGCATGAATTAAAGCTTCTTTTTGCCCCATATAATTATCTGCTTCCATTTGCAGTTCATTGTTTTCTCTATTAAAAAGGGCAGGTTCTAGATAACCCTTTGCCATCAGCTTTACAAGCAGTTCTCTCTGTTCTGCATTTTTTTCAATTTGCTTCTCTAATTCCTGAATTCTTGAAAGGTTATCTGAGTTGCTCATTCCACGCAAAGCATCTAATAGTGGTTGTAGAATAAGTTTTCTACCGAAAATCAGCTTGTTCATCATAGTAACAAATGCCTTCTTTATATCCTCATCTCGAATAAACTGCATTGAACATTCTGTTATCTGCTTTAAGTGTTTACTACAACACCAGGCTACATATTTTCTTGTGCCCGATGAATGAATTCGTCTTTTAAAGGTGCTACCACATTCCGAGCAAATAATTTTTCCGGAGAAAGAATACCGGTTTTGGTACTTATCATTACGCTTTTCTATTCCCTTTTCTTTTGCCCTTTGATTTAAGGCAGCCTCTACTGCTTCAAACACTTCATGGCTGATAATTGCCTCATGGTGATTTTCTATTAAATATCTGTTTTTCTCACCATAATTGGTGCGCTTATTAAAACGGGAATCTGTATAGGTTTTTTGCAGTATAACATCCCCGGTATATTTCTCATTTTTTAGAATTCCTCGAATTGTTGTAGCAGTCCAACGACCACCTCTTTTGGAGGGGATACCCTTTTGATTAAGATCATCTGCTATTTTCTGTGTACCCTTGCCCGATAATACTTCTGCGAAAATATTCTTTACAATTTTAGCTTGCTCAGGGTTTACCACCATTTGACCATCAATGTTGTCATAGCCATATGGTGGGTAAGAAATCTTAAAAGTTCCGTTCTGAAATCTCCTTTGAATTGCCCACTTGTTATTTTCCGAAATGGAGATTGACTCACTTTCTGCAAGCCCGCTTAATATAGAAAGCATCAATTCACTTTCCATTGATTGGGTATTAATATTTTCTTTCTCGAAATAGATATAAATCCCAAGGTCCAACAGTTTACGAACCATCTCCAAACAATCCGTAGTGTTTCTTGCAAACCTACTAATGGACTTTGTAATAATTAAGTCAATCTTCTTGTTTTCACAATCTGATAGCATTCTGAGAAGTTCCGTTCGGTTTTCTTTTTTGGTACCACTAATTCCCTCATCATAATACAATCCAACATACTCCCATTCTGGGTTTGCCTTTATGTAAGTCTCATAATGGGATTTTTGTGCTTGTAGACTTACTAACTGCTCATCACTACCCGTAGAAACACGACAGTATGCGGCTACTCGTAGTTTAGGTTTGATAATCGATGCAACCTTATTTCCTTCTATTTTCGTTATCTTTTTCATCGCCTCACCTCCTTCTTGGTATGTCACATATTACCTCTGAAACCCTTATATATCAACGACTTCATGGCATTATCTCTGCTAAAAAAGGAGAGAAAGTTTGGCGGTTGAGTGCGTCTATCTTGTTGAATTCTGCCTCCGTTATTAAACCTTTTTGAAGCATCTTTCTAAGTAATTTCTCTGCTTGAATATAATCAAACTCACGCTTTAGCTGCTCCTGTGACATTTTCTTTAATTCGATACTTTTATCTATAACCCCATCTGAAATCTTCATAACCTTTTTATCCTCATGCTGATTCATGTAGAATCACCTCCTACCTAATAGCCGCGGGAACAGGTCGAAGTTGAGGATTTGTAAAAATAAAATAAAATCAGAGCATAAAAAAAGAGCCTGCAAGGGAATAACCCCCACAGGCTATATACATCTAATAGTTAACATTTTTAGGGAAACTCTGTAAAGCTAAAGCATAATTGCTTATTTACTCGCTCCCCTTGATTAATCATACTTAATAAATGCATCCGTAAAGCCTGCCTTTTTAGCTTTGGCAAGCTGTGCCTCAGCATTTGCTTTGTCCGAATATGCACCGATCTGCACGCGGTAATATTTCTTTTTCACCGGCTCTGCTGGTTTATTTTCAGCACTTAATAACTTCTTCACATCTGCTCGAAAGGTATTCATACTCTTACCATGTTTAGGAAACCAGTGCATCACATCCGCATGGTTACTAGCAATGCCTTGTTTATAACCTTCGCTGTGACAGATAATATCTTTCTCACTAAGCCCATAGAGTTTACAAAGATATACACAAAGCTCTACAGCTTCCTTATAAACGGCAGAAAAATACGAGGCATCAGTTAGACCGTCCTCGCAGATTTCAAATCCAATATGAGTATTGTTCGCCGTTCCGCCAGCATGCCAACCTCGGTGATTCCAAGGCAATGTTTGAAAGGTAGCAATAGAGCCATCTGCTAATTTACCAATAAAGGCATGAACACAAACTTGACGCCCCCCAGGTTTATCTTGATTCCAATGGTTGTTGTACTGGTTCTTTCCTAACAAACCGTCATCTGGACCAACATATCGCTTAAGCAACGGGTTGTTGGCCCCAGTCGAGTGAACCATGATACCCTTCGGTTTTATTGTTTTACCTGCTTTATAGCAGGCATTGTTCGTAAGTATTAGTTTGCGTAACTTCATTAAAATCACCTCTAATCAAATATTAATTCAATCATCTTCCATCACCAGGCTTAGGCGGTTCCTTATCACGTCCATGTAGTTGCTGTAGAACCGATTTTAGGTTTTCTGGGATAGGCAGTCCAATATGCCCAGCATTCTCCAAAATGGATACTCCTTCATTACTTAGGTAGAAAAAGATTACTGCAGTTCGTAAAATGCCACTATTTTCTCCAATACTAACCAAAATTTGTGTATCGATAATATGAGCGATTCCTACCATTATAAAGATGAGCACCTTTTTGAAAATTCCCTTAGCACCGATTTCGCTACACAGTTTTTTATTCGCAATTGCACAAAGGACACCTGTCAGATAATCGATGACCACGAAGGCTACCAGTGCATAAAGAAATCCATCATAACCGCCGAGAAACCATCCGAAAAATCCACCGGCAGCGGCAAAAGTCAGCTGTATCCAATTCCAAATCTCTTTCATTAAAAACACCTCCGTTTCGAGTATTTGTATATAGAAAAGCACCCCTGCAAATTGCAAGAGCGCTGAATTTTATCTTTATATTATTTGAATTAGGTCATGAATTTGTTGCATTACATCTGCCCTTGGTCTTCCTGTACCAATAGGTAGCCATGTGACAGGTGGTATATCGAATGCCTGGGAGGAATCAAAACTATTAACCATTATAATAATCGCATCAATAGCTTTGCGTATTTCAACGATATGAAATGGCCAATTCTTAACAGCTGTCTTTCCTGCGATGATATCCTCTTTCCAAGTTGCAGGGGACAGATTGTAATAGCTACGAATCCTGTTTATAGCAGTTCGAAGCGTCTGAATATGTGCTGCCTTTACATGCGTCACATTTGGAGTGATGATTTCAAAAGGTAATGCCAATATCGTAAAAGTACGAACAACTTCTATACTTGCTGATTCGATATCACTGTCAAGACAACGGAAGGTAACCGTATGATTACCTGCAGAAAGCGGTTCAGCTTGGTAAATTGTCTTGACCCCATTACCAAGATAGCCGCTTACAGAAAACCGCTCAGGATTGTCTACGCTGTTTTGCCATGAACCAGAGTCAATCCTTACCTCCACTATTTGTGATTGTCCATCCGGTTCAATTCCTGTTGTGATCATAAAACGTGGTGTAGCATTATAAGTAAAATTGCCAGACATTGGACAGTCCACTACTGGTGATGCAGGTGGGCTGTTTTTCTTTACCATGTTGCTAACTACAAAGGCAGAAACTGCATCAAGTGCATCTGTGACGCTGATTCGATAACGAGTATATCTACCGGCAACCTGTGAGGCATTTACCTGAAGAGTGCCTGAAGTCGCATTGGAAATAACTGTCGTCAGTGCTTCATAAGCAGACCAATTTAGTCCATCTATCGAAGTGGCCTGTTGAATAACATATTGCTTGATGGAGCTGGTTCCAGGTACCGTTCCACTCCACGAAAGGTTTATTGTATTTACTTCATAGATAGGAGGGTTTGCGGTAAAAGAAGTCGGCGGTATTGGTAGTATGTTTTTACGAACAGTATTACTGGTAATAGTCCAGCCTGAGTAAAAATTCTCTCCAGCTGTACCACGGGTTCTTATTCGGAACCGACGATAATGACCACGTGTAGCAGGTGGACTGACATTTAAAATACTGCTTGTTGCAGAAGTATTGACTATCGCCAATGCCAACCAAGCACCCCAATTGCTATTATCTGGCGAATCACTATATTGTATTTCGTAGGAAGTGATGGGATTACCTGCGCCACCAGCTGCTCCACTCCACGAAAGAGTAACGTTTCCTTCAGATAATGTTGCACTTACCGTGCAGGCAGTCGGTGCTGCACAGGCAGTGATGTTGCAATAAATGCTATTACTGATTTTCTCTATTGAGTAAACATCAAATGTGTCAATTGTCCAAATACCAAATTGTGTATATGTTCCTGGGGTCCTCGATACAATTGGATTATAGCTACCACCGCTTGCTGCCAATGTCAACATGGTCAACACATTCCACGCACTCCATGTGCTGTTATCCGTGGATGTGCGACTGGCAATTTGATACCCCTTAATTGGACTGGTACCGCTAGACGCTCCGCTCCAAGTAAGTGTGATAGTCTCATTACTATATGCCGCAGGGGAGGCAACAGCAGTCGTTGCTGGCTTTGGTACCGTATTCCTGCGGACGCTGTTTGTGGATACTTTCCAGCTAGAGTAATAACTAGCTCCTGCTGTACCACGGGTTCGTACACGAAATCTTCGGTAATTACCTCGCGTTGAGGGCGGTGCTACTGATACACTGCCACTTGATGCTGTGGTGGTCACAGTTGTCAGAGCAGTCCATGCTCCCCATGTGATGTTATCGGCAGAATCACTATATTGAATCTCATAACTAGAAATCGTATTATTGATGCCCCCAGAAGCACCACTCCAAGAAAGAGTCACATCCCCTTCCGCAAGTGTCGGGGAAACCGTACAAGATGTCGGTGCTCCACATGCTGTAGTAAGCAATGGAGAGCTTAATACCGTATAACTCGAATTGGTAATTACACCAGAGGATAATGGCAATCGCCCATCAGATACCACTTTGAATGTGACTAGCTGGGTTGCATTACCTGTAGTAGAAGCACAGGTCACCGAAACATACCTGAGTCTTGGTGTAGTTCCATCCCAGTTATCCCCGTCCGCCGCTTTGATTCGCACCTGCGAAGAAGATCCATTTACAGTCATTGTACAAAGCAATGCATAACCATTATGGATGAAGGAACCTGAAGAACCCAATGCAGCGGATATGGTAAAGTTGTATGTCATCTGGCTATTATTAGGTCGGCTTTTAGTATAAGTAATCGTGTAATAAACGGTCGGGCTGGAACCCGCCTGCAGAGTGATGCCGTTAATATCCGCCACTTATATTCACCTCCTATTCATAAACCGCAGAAACTAGCGAGTTTACCAACCCGCAAAGACTAGTATTCAACCGAGTAGCAATAATGTTATTTGCTGAAATCGATGTAGCAGCTGAAGGTATTAGAACATCAGCAATACCTAGTTCATAGACATCGCTTGTTCTTGTCAACTCCGGAGCTATGGGCGATGCCGTTGGAGTACCAGTAACAATGGCGAGCTGAATGCTTCTCGTAATTTGACTTAAACGAACCACAACCCTGTCTATGCGAGGATTGCTCCCATCTGCTGTAGCAAGGGGTTTATTTAAAACATCCGTATTTTCATATCTATAACCATTAATCCATGCACTGCCCGGTGCTATGGTTACTGCTAATCCAATCCCAGGAGATACCAGTAAGTTTGTTGGTGTCGCATAAAACACACCATTCGAGACAAGGCTTCCAAAGTATGCAGCGAAGTCCGTTGCATCATAGACTCTATCACCATCGGATGAATTGAAAAATCCGCTTTTTTCCATCAATCACTCCTCCTTCTATTCCGTTTTTGTATACTCTATTACTACATAGCCTGTATACGCAGTTCTATCATTGCCTGGTTCGACTACAATGTCGGTCTTATTTGCGAAGAGTCCGATTTGCGATGCGAAGTTGTTGTACCGGGCAAGGGGCAGTGGCAAGAATACGGTCCCATTTGTCGCAAAGCCTGTTAAACTGACAATAGTGCTGAGGTTTGATATGCCGTGAGCTACGCTTTTCGGTGTCGTATTTGTAAGTGACCCAAGATTCACTTGCTTGCGATAAATTGTCTTACCATCTATCCATAGTCGCCCAGTGTTTTGTTCTGTAGTTGAATAGTCGCTAAAAGAAGAAACCATTTTAGTAGCTGTAATTGTACGGTCTGCAATTTTTAAACCTGTAACTGCTCCATTGGCAATTCTTGCAGTAGTTACAGGTTCATTATTGATATTAAGCCAGTTTGCTTGACCAGAAGGGTTATTAAATACGAAAACGGAAATCACATAGAATGTCATGGTATTGCGAGAAATGAAGAAACCCATTGCCCGCTGATAGCCATTTCCCGTATCGTCTCCGTTATGCTTTACCAAAAAGACATGCCCATCGTCACTTGGCTGGTCACTAAACTTATTCCCGCTCCATGAAGTGAAATAAAAGGCATCTCCAGGCTTCATATGGTACAACGTATATTGGCCAATCGATATAGTACCTCCGCCCACATTAATCTCCAGTGCAGGTAATTTTCCATATAGATTGTTAATAGTAGATGCAACGTTGTCTCCTTGAATCTCTGAATCTACCTCCGTCAAGTCACCCAAGGTTTCTTCCACAGTTCCCAAAGCCTGTGCAATTTCAGATATGCCCGTTGGAGCGGATATTGCTGTTTTTACCTCACTTAACTCAGAGCGGACTTTTTGGGCGATTGTCAACTCCGCTTTTCCGAACACTACGCTGATGCTCTGTCCATCTGCGTCATAGGTTTCTTCGACTTCGGTGATGCGCGTCGTCATGGATACACCCCATGCTTTGGAAATGACTTTGACAGTCTGCCCAAGATCGAAGTCTACTTTATATGTTAAATTGCCGTGTGGATTGATAGATGTATCAAATGAATATCGTATGGCTTGCTCACTCAGCTTACTTTGACCTCGAAAGATTAGTGTATCAATGTAATCCGAACCAAAGTCTTCCGCCCGCAAATCCTTAGCATCCACAAAAATTTCATGTCTTGTCTCACCTGAGCCACCTGTAATCGAAATAAAGGTTCGCTCTGTGCCTTCTCCTTCACCAGCAACGAGGGCAGTGTTGGCATAATCTCCTGCACTTATCGTATAAATCTGTTCCGTAAGATTTTCATATTCCTTAGAAAATACTGCTTGTGATTCCTTTCCTCTATACAACGATATGGTAAATCCCCCTGTCGCGGGAGAGAACACGGTCTTAATGCCAATATCTGAAGCAACACATAGTCCTGTCACCGCATCCATCAAATTTCTATACGATATTTGTGTGCTGATGGGAACATTTAAGTTTGGAGCAGAAAAGGATATATTCGAAATCTTCCTTGCTGTATCAGAAGGATTGATAAGATTATTATTTAAAAGTTGCTCTACACAAGTAGAAATATCACCAGACAATTTCTCCGTTTGCCAAACAATGCGGTGGGAGAGGAAGGAGGTTGCAAACCGACCACTCACAGTAATAACTTCATGCTCGGTTTGAGAAAGTTCCAGATGTTCGATGATCCCAGCTTCCTCATCATCATTTTTCCAGATGATATTCCCTTCCTTTAATAGTTCTGTATTTTCCGAAGTTGCAATCGCTTTTAACTCAAATGAGCCACACTGGGAATAGCGTCTCGTCCAGCGTAAGTACTCGAAGGACTCCACAATGCCCACAAGCTCTCGGTTTGAATTGTAGATATACAGTTCCATCTTTACACCCCCAGAAACTGCGGACGAAAGTAAATACTAACCTCTAACAGTTCCATATTGACTGAAGCATCGTATCGCAGTGTATTAAGACCTGCTGCGAGTTGAAAGAACACCGAATTGGTATCCAACAGTGAAAAAGCATTTGTAACCGTTGAACCATCAACTTTGATCACACGCTTACCAGCGAAATGGGTATATACACGAAGTTCATCCCCAGCGCTCATTGTAGTGAGAAGTCGGATATATTCTCCCGTGTCTATGTTTAATAGTTCAGGGTTCGACACAGTACCTAAGGCCCTAAACACTATCTCGCATCCACAAGATACATCCCCTATATTTTCCACCGTAATGATTTGGCTAGGTTGACGCATTCCGAACTCCATCCCAGTCATTGGAATTTCCAATTCAAACTCAAATAGCGGTATCCATGATGCCAGTTCCTCTCGCACCTCATTTAATGTCTCAAAGAAAGGGGATGGGCAGAGCAGACTGACAAAGAAGTTTGGTATTCGTTGCCGATTAGAAACACTAAAACCTGCTTCCTCTACCACACAGGAAATCTGTCTCTCACGGTATTGAAGGGTTCCTAGTAGCTTTGGGCTGAATATTTGAAGGAAGTGTTGTCTCCTTTTATAAGCTTCATCGGGAGTATCAGCAACAACCGTACCTTCAATCGTTATGTTTCGCATATCTAGTGTGGAGGAAATATAAAAAGCGCCATCTTGGTCTGGCGCCTTGAAAGTGTTAACAGTTTGACGGATGTTGCCAGTACCATCTATCTTCGTAAGAAAGTACGGTCGGCTTTGCTTTAGCGTAATACTCTCTCCATCTCTATTGGTATATGTTAGTTCCATTGCCGTACCTCCTTTACAATTCAAGTGCCAGTTTACGGGATAGGTTCTTAAACTCCCGTGCTAGTTCTTTTTCTGATAGAGCCTTAGGTGTCACTACAGAAATGTTTTGAGTGATACTTGCACCAGTGGCATTGCCTTGCCCAGATACACCTCTGTAATTAAAGTCAAAGCTGGTTGGCACTGCATTTTGCATATCCCTTGAAACTGCTGTCATTGCATCCTCAAAACCTACACCGATACCTTCACCCATGTTGCGGCCAATTCCAGCAAATAGGGTTGAAGGAGAGCGGATACCGAAGAAGTCTTTAATCCTTGAAACAACATTTCCGAAAAATCCAGATATTTTACTCCATAGCCATGCCCCTGCGTCTGAAATACCTTGCCATAGACCTTTAATCAGATTGCCACCCACTTGAGCCATTTGACCGATATAGCCAGTAAAGGCTTTGATCAGTCCAGAGATAATCTGCGGTACTGCTTTAACAATCTCCACGATTATCCTTGGTAGGTTTGCAATCAATGCCACAAACAGTTGTACACCCGCTAAGATAATCTTATCGATGTTACCAATAACGGCATTGACCAGCGAGCTAACAATCTTGGGAATAGCACCTACAACAGTAGTAATAATCTGCGGCAATGCCTGAATGAGTGAAACTAGAAGCCGGATACCTGCATCAATAATCAAAGGAATCGAGCCAATAACAGCATTGATGATACTGTCGATAATTTGCGGAATTGCTTCCACAACTGCTGTAATAATGGTAGGCAAAGCTGTGACCAGTGAGGTCAATAATTGAATACCCGCATCAATAATCTGTGGAATAGATGCAATGATAAAATCCACTATTGCTTTGATGATGACCGGTAAGGCAGAAGTAAGCTGAGGTATTGCCTCTACCAATCCCTGTGCTAACCCTATAATCAACTGCAAAGCGGCATCCAAAATGAGTGGTAGGTTATCCATCAATCCTTGGACAATCTGCATAACTGCAGAAACTGCCGCAGGGATGAGTTGTGGTAACGCTATGCCGATTCCCTCCACAAGTGCTGTTACTAATTCAATTGCTGCATTTATTAGCAGTGGAAGGTTATCAATTAATGCACCGACAATCGTCATTAGAGCACTTACCGTCGCTGGAATAAGTTCGGGTAAAAGGCTCAAAATTGTTTCCAGTACTTGCGCGAATATATTTGTAACCAATTCAAGAAGCATTGGTAGCAAGTCTGCAACCGCCGCTAATATTGCGCCTGTCGCTGTTGGCAAGGCGGCTACGATATTTTCTAAAACCGGTACAATATTAGTGACAACCGCCTCGAAAGCATCAACAAGATTCTCAGTCAGATTCGTCATATCAGCATTGGCATTACCGAGTCCAGCTGTAAATGAACCAAGTGCGGCCTGTAGTAACCCAATAGAACCGGAGATTGTCTCGGTTGATTCTTTTGCAAAGTTACCTGCATACTGCTCTGTGTTCTCAAAGAACATTTGCATTGCTACTTCGGCTTTTTCCGCTTGTGTTGCAGTATTCCAAGTGAAATCCAGACCCTTTGCGAGAGCATAGGCTTCGATGTTTGTAGCGTTCATCGCAACACCTAAGTTATCCATCATATCAAAGTTACCCTTTGCCGCCCCAGTGACTGCCTCCAATGCCGAGGACATATCAATACCCATAACAGATGCCATGTCTGCCGCACGTTGCATGGCCTTTTCAGTTAGCTCAAGACTTCTCTGTTGCTGTATACCAGAACCTTGGAATAACGCGCCCATTTTGTTGGCAGTTGCTAGGTACTCACTTTGGGAAACACCTAGATTTTTATAGGCTTCCTCACCAGTTTTCTGAATCGATGCAGCATATGCTCCAAAAACCGCCTCCGATCCACCTAGGTTTTGTTCTAATTCTCCGAACTGAGTAACTACCTCTTTACCTAACTTAATAGCCGCGGCTCCAGCGGCAACGGCAACCGCACCCATCGCCACACCAATTCCCTTGAGTACACCGCCAAGCTTTTCAAACCTGCCACCAGCATCCTCTGCACTTTTACCGGAATCCTCTAACTCTTCACCGAGATTATCCGCTTCAATTGTAGACTCCTCAAGTTCACGTTCCATAAGGTTCAGTTCTGCCTGAGCCCTGTTTAATTGTATTAGCCAGTTTTGGGTACGACGGTCATTTTCACCGAAAGAGGAGGAGGCATTATCAAGGGCAGCCTTAAGGGTAGAAATCTTTTCTTTCTGTGCGTCAATTTCTTTATTTAAAACGGCATTTCGAGCCGTGATCGATTGAATGGATTTATCGTTTTTATCAAATTGACTGGTTACAAGGGCCATTTCACTACCTAGTACCTTAAATGATTGATTGATTTCGGAGAGTGCCTTCTTAAATTCTCGCTCACCCTCGACACCTATTTTTAATCCAAAATTATCCGCCATCCCTTCACCTCCTCCTATATGCCTAGTGGGATAATATCGTCAATGGTCTGAGTTTTCTTTGGCTTTTCAATGCCATGCCACTGCTTATGGCAAGCCCATAAATCAAAAAACAGTCCAATTGGCAGGAGCCAGAATTCCTCTGCCTCCATGCCCATCTGGACTGTTCCATAATAAAGAAGCCGGGTAAAGACCTCAGCGTCCGTTACCCGACTTCCACGTTTTTTGGAGTTTCCTCCTCACTTTCCACATTTCTCTTTGTACCTTTGAACATTGCCTCGGTAATTGCAGTTTTATATGCCGCTAAGTCAAGCGGTGAAGTAAGAAGCTCCACTTCTTCCTCTGTAAGCAATTCTTCTGGTGCGTTCTTATTCTTAAGATTACGAATCAAAATGGACTGGTTTGCAAGCAGCGTGATTAGCCAAACAATCTCGTCCAGTGCCATCTCGAAGTTTTCTGATTTCATCAGTTTTTCTCCAAGGTTTTCAAGACCACCGTAACGACCGGCAATGGCCTTTGTTGCACGTGTAGTTAAAACCAGTTCATACTCTTTGTCACCTATGTTGATTAAGGCACTTCTATCATTATCCATGATTTCCCCTCCTATGGTTCAGGTGTATATACAGGTTCATAGACTTCAGTGAACCAGCCTGTTATGGTGGTCGATGAAACACCAGGATCACCTTCTGTAACTTCCGCTTTCCATGGGTGCTTGCCCAATCCATCTAGCTTATTCCTACGCATAACGGTTCCTTCGATGGTGGGTGTAGAAAAGGTAATGGAATCAGCCTTTGTCTGTAAGTTGGTAGCTGGTAGTCCAAACTTAACGCGATACAGCCAAAAATAGCGGTATGTTCCATTAGCTCTTTGTGCACGAAACCCTACTGCAACTGGTGTACCCACATTTTCACTGGCTGAGATTAATACTCCGTTGTCATCTGTAGAAGCACCAGTTAAATCCGCTGCAACTGTCGGACCAATGTCGTCAACACCGAGAGTGAGAGTACCACTGTTAAAGTCTTTCACAACCTCAGCCGCACCATCGTCAGCATACAGAATTGCTTCCACCAGTTCTACCGAGAGTTCAGCAGTGATGGCTTTTGCAAGTACAGAAGGTTGGGCATAAGTTTCCTCACCGTTAGCGTCCTCGGTTATTTTTGAATAGTACAGTCTATCAAGACCGATCGTTGCCATGTGTTATTCCTCCAATCTATAGTTTTTAGCCACATCGATGGCGTAATGATGATATCCAGTATCATCCTCGTGACCGATATATCTTCGTTCTGTCACAGTAAACTCTGCATTTATTAAAGAAGTTGTGAGCTGTCTTTTCCGCCTTAGATAGTTATTTTTAGAGAACAGTGATATCCTCGCTTCCTGCACATCAAAGCCTGGACGGTTATCAGCATGAACTTCAAAAATATCCGAAAGAGGGAGAATCACGACATACTCATCTGGTGCCAAACCTGAAAAAACCCCGGTTTCCACGGGAAGCGGTATAGTGGAAACAAGGGTATTCAATTCCTCTAAAATATTCATATTTTCTCGATCTCCTCCTCCAGCTTGGCGACCATTGCGTTGATGCAAGGTTTCCTGGATGTATTCCTCGCAGGCTTTAGGAAGGGTTTTGCAGGCTGACCATGTTTGCCATATTCGATGATGCTGGCAAGTTTAGCATTGCTCTCACCGTCAGATCGCGGCTCAGCAAAGCCAACTTTTACATTGAAGTTACCGTTTCTATCCTGCTTTGCACTCGAGAGTCCTAATGAAGATAGCAGCTCGCCCGTACTTTTAGATGGATATTTCGTGCCCTTGCCAACCACCTTACTTAGATTTCCTTTAACTTTATCCAGCACCACTTCACCGCCAACTTCCAAAACCTTAGGAAGAATCACATCGGTCTGGTCAGCTAATCGAGATACCTTTAAAAGGAATTCTTCTGGCATCTTTATATTCGCTTTTGCCATATCCATCACCTCACAGTTGGTTCTAGCTTTTCAGCTAAAACCTCGACATACATTCCTCGATTTCTTACATCCTCAACACTTAAAATCTGATATCTTCCATCATCACAGACGATGACCATTTCATTCGTCACCTTAAGTCCGAAGATTTTCCTGAACCTGAATAGGGAAGTTGCAGATGAAAATGATGCCATATTCGTCCACCGTTCACTGCCATGCCGATCTTCCTTATAAGCAAGTACACTAGCGAGTATGTTGTCACCTTTTGTGGCGAAGCCTTCCTCATCCTTTATTGGTACCGTACAGATGATATCGATGAAGGTGTTCATCTTTCCAAAACTCATACTAAACACCCCACTCTCGGTCAAGTCGTAAAAGTAAGTTCACTGTGTTCCATACTTGTTGCCCCGCCTGTACACTATCTGCAAAGAAACCTGCCGTCGAGCCATCCCTGCTTTCATAGAAATGACTCGACAACATAATCACTGCCTGTTCTGTTGTTGGAGGCATGGCATGGGTTTCATAATAGTTTTCAGGAACATGCTGATAGCTCTGTGCATATGAAACTGCAGCAGTGATAAATCCAATAAGGAGGGAATCATCCTGATCATGCGTTAAAATTAAGTTCGCTTTAACTTTAGGCAAGAGATTATCTGCCACTGCCATACTACCAACCTCCTTTACATTCCACCTTAGTCAGTCTCCATAAGCCCCGCTGCCTTTAGTTTGGCGAGCAGAGAATTGAAGTCCGTAACTAATCCAGCAACATCGGTAGCTATGCTGTCTGCCTGATTTTCAAGAACAGGAAGCCCCGTAACCGAGGCCCCCTCTTTAATTTCTAAAACGCCACCGATAACAGTTTTTTCTCCGCCTTGTTCGGTATAGTTCTTCGTGTTATAACTCATAAAGCACCTCCGTTAGGCTTTCTGTTGGAGTACCTTAACGGCCTCCGGTAAGATAAGCTTTCCGTCAACTCGTTGAGTCGCAATAAATCCTACTTGACCTGTGACAGCATAGAGTTCATTTAAGCGTTTGAATACTCGTCCTTGACGGTCTGCCACCCAGTAATAACTAAAATCACCGAATACCACAGTCTTTGCACCTGCTTCAATAGTAGGTACATATGCTGAGGTGTACAGCGGACGGTTAAGGATCATATCAGGTGTTCCTGCCTGGATGGAAGGTTGCCATAGGTATTGCCCATTACCGTCTTTCAATTTACGAATAGCCTTTATTGTGGCATCGTTCATTACGAATACTGCCTTATTACGATAAGGTGCTTTTAAGCTGTAGAATAAATCTAATACCTCATCCAAAGTGATGGCAGTGGCACTTGCCGCAGTAACACCAACTTGGCCGCCTCCTGTCGCATTAAGAATGCCTGTTGGCTTTCCTGTACCGTCACCTACAAAGAAGGCTTCCTCCTCCTTGTTACCAATACGACGTGCGAATTCTCTCGTGATATAGCTTTCGAGATTAAACACGGAATCATTTAGCAGTTCCTCAGAGACTTTAATCATCGTTGCTAGTTTATAAGCACCAATCGATACTTGACCGAAGCTGTCATCACTTTCTGGAATGGCTCCTTCTTCATCTATCCAGCTAGCTGTGCCTTTGCTTGCAACAACAGGAATCTTACGGTCACCAGAAGATGTAGTGATTACATTGGCCAACCTACGGAAAATATTTTCTTCCTCTAGAGCTTCTACTAAATTACGCTCAAACTCATCTGGCACAAGGAATCCGCCTTCAGAATCGGTGCCAATCTTTAGAGCGTTTCTTACTTCATAGCTGACATTGTCACGCATAGCGTTCCAGAAAGCTTTTTTGTATTCAGCACTTGCACGACCAGTCTTTTCCTCTCCAGTTCTAGTAGGTTCGTTCGTAATTGGGTTACTGATTGCTTTCGACAGTTCCAAGTCAATAGTTGCTTGACGTTCCAAACGCTCAATTTCCCTGCCAAGAGCCACCACGTCTGCTTCCATTTTTTCATAGGTTGTCGTGTCCTCAGCGGATAACAGTCCGTCACCGCCACGTTTTGAATCAAGGAATGCCTTTGCTGCGTCCCAAGCTTTAGCGCGTTTCTCACGCAATTCAAGAATTTTACTCATTGTTATTTCCTCCTTTAAATTAGTGCAAAATTAAAGAAAGCCGCTTATCCAGCGACTCAATGGGTGTACCTGTTTTCTGTTTTGGTTGTTTTGGCAGTTTGCTGATAAGCGAGTTAGTAACCGCCATCCTGCTAAAGATAAGACTATCCGTCAAATCTGGTGTTTCACTTTCCATGAACATGATCTTGTCTGCAAAACCAAGTTCAATGGCTTTATTCGCATTCATCCATGATTCTGCGTCCATCAGATGGGAGAGCTTTGTTCGGGAAAGACCCGTTTTTAACTCATAGGCATTAATAATGCTTTCCTTGACCTCATCCAATAGAGCCTTTGCCCGCAACATTTCCTCACTGTCACCGATAGCAATAGTTGATGGGTTATGAATCATAAGCATGGAAACCGGGGACATATACACATCTCCACCAGCCATTGCAATAACGGATGCCGCACTTGCCGCAAGCCCATCAATCTTTACAGTGACTTTTCCGGTATACTCCATCAGCATGTTATAAATCTGAGCTGCTGCGAACACATCACCACCAGGGGAATTAATCCACACCGTAATATCGCCAGTGCCTGCCAGCAATTCATCTTTAAAAATCTTAGGTGTGACCTCATCGCCCCACCACGTTTCTTCGGATATCACTCCGTTTAAATAGAGGGTACGTTCTTCATCAGAATCTCGCACCCAGTTCCAGAACTTCCTCATTTACTGACCTCCTTCGGTTTTGGCAAACGCGCCTGCGTCAGCCAGTTTTGTCATATTTCCGTTAACCAGATATAAATCGCCGCCTTCCTCAGCTGGTATGCGGTTCATATCCTCCAGTTCACGGATATCGTTGGCAGACATCCAGCCATTTTGCCGTCCTATTGCGTAGCCATTCATACGACTTTGGTAATCACCACGAAGCAGACCGTCCAAATTGAACTTGATAAACAGTGAAGTTTTTTCAGAAGGCAAAATAAGCGATTGCTGGAGACTTTGTTCCCATCGCACCACCCACGGATCGAGGGTGTATTTTACAAACTCCAACGATTGCTGCTCAATATTGGAGAAACTAGACTTCTCAAGATCACCCACCATATGGGGCGGTACTCGGAAAATCCTCGCAATCTCATTAATTTGGAATTTCCGTGTTTCAAGAAATTGCGCTTGTTCCGGCGGGATACCAATGGCTTGAAACTTCATGCCTTCTTCCAACACAGCAATTTTGTGAGCGTTGCCTGTGCCTTGGTAGGCGCTATTCCAACTATCCTTGACCCTCTGTATATCTTTGATTACTCCTGGGTGTTCCAGCACACCTCCGGGATTAGCACCATTGGCAAAGAATGCCGCACCGTACTCTTCAGTAGCAAGTGACATACCGATTGCATTTTTCGCCATAGCGATAGGGCTATAGCCAATGAGTCCATCAAAACCTAAGCCAGGTATGTGTAGAACTTCATCTTTACGGAGTGTGACATAGCCACCTTTTGGGTTTAGGCCACTTTCATCAGTATCACGATAGTAGGTATAGACCAGCTCTCCGTTTGTTGCTCGACTAACTTCCATCTTGTTGGGAAGTAGGGGATAAAGTGCAACTGCCTGCCCACGACCGTTTCTGACCACCTGTGCATAGGCATTTCCCCAAAGCAAAAGATGACTCATCAGTGTTTCTCGAAACACGAATGAAGTCATCTCTGGATTTGGTTCATCATGAAGAAGGTAATACAGCGGGTGGAAAGGAATCTTTTCTTTACCTCCATCAGAACGATATCTATATACATGTAGTGGCAGTCCTGCAATTGCTTCAGCTAGTATCCTTACGCAAGCATACACCGCAGTTGCCTGCATTGCAGTACGCTCATTAACCGTTTTGCCAGATGACGTACCGCCAAACAAAAAGGAAAATGCACTGCCCACACGGTTTTGCGGTTTGTCTCTTGAACGAAATAGTCCTTTTATTAGATTCATAGGCATCACCTCCGAATATAAACATTGTGCTAACCATTAAGGTTTAAAAGACAATCAAACCTCGCTCGTCATACACCGAATCCCCACTATTACCTGAGCCACAACGAATAGCACGATCAAGTGCCATGATAGTTGCCACCGCGCCATCTATTTTTTCTGTACTTTTTTCTTTATCCGGCTTCACGTTGCCCGCCGGATCAGTTTTTATAAAGATGTTGTCCATCATCCACCGAAGCACTGGATGCCCACCGTGTGCTATTCTTTCTTCTAATGTCAATTTCATCAGTTCTTTGGTTGGTTGTGACATATCTTTAAAGCCTTGACCGAAAGGAACGACAGTAAAGCCTAATCCTTCAAGGTTCTGAACCATTTGAACAGCTCCCCAACGGTCAAACGCAATTTCTCGAATGTTATACTTTTCGCCCAGTTCTTCAATAAACCGCTCAATGTAGCCGTAATGCACTACATTGCCTTCTGTGGTTAGAATATACCCTTGCTTCTCCCAAAGATCGTATTGCACATGGTCTCTTCGGACTCGGAGGTCAATGTTGTCCTCTGGCATCCAAAAATACGGAAGAACAATGTATTTATCTGTTTCATCCTCTGGTGGGAACACCAACACAAAGGCTGTAATGTCTGTTGTAGAAGATAGGTCAAGACCCCCATAACATACCCGCCCTTCAAGACTTTCTGGTATAACCGGAAATGCACAGGCATCCCACTTTGCCATTGGCATCCAACGGACAGACTGTTTAACCCACTGATTCAATCTTAACTGCCTGAAGCTGTTCTCTTCAGCAGGGTTTTGCTTTGCACTTTCACAAGCTGCCCTTACCTTGTCAATTCCCACCGTAATTCCTAAGCTTGGATTTGCTTTCTTCCACACTTTTGGATCTGTCCAATCATCCTCTTCTTTAGCACCATAGATTACGGGGTAAAAGGTAGGATCGTATTTTCTGCCCTCAATAATATCAACCGCTTTTTGGTGTGTTTCGTAGCAGATACTTTGAGTATCCGTTCCCGCTGTGGTGATAAGAAAATACAGCGGTTGGGTCCTTGCATCCCCAGATCCCTTCGTCATAACATCAAATAGTTTCCGGTTTGGCTGAGTATGAAGTTCATCGAAAACAACACCATGTATATTGAAGCCGTGTTTGGAGTAGGCTTCAGCCGACAATACCTGATAGAAGCTGTTGGTCGGCAGGTACACCAATCGCTTAGTTGAAGCCAGCAACTTTACTCGTTTATTCAGTGCCGGACACATCCGCACCATATCGGCTGCTACTTCAAATACAATTGATGCCTGCTGGCGATCGGCGGCACAACCATACACCTCCGCCCGTTCTTCACCATCACCGCAAGTGAGGAGAAGTGCAATTGCTGCGGCAAGCTCGCTTTTTCCCATCTTTTTAGGTATCTCTACATAAGCAGTATTAAACTGCCGATATCCATCTGGCTTTAAAATTCCAAATAAATCACGGATTATTTGCTCCTGCCAATCGATAAGTTCAAAAGGCTTACCTGCCCATAAACCTTTCGTATGGGAGAGTGCTTCGATAAAAGCTACAGCGTAATCAGCAGCATCCTTATCGTAATATGACCCATCAGCTATAAAGGCGGTCGGCTTATATTTCTTCAGTTTCCGCATAAACACCGCCCCTTTTATGAAAAAGGACAAAAGAAAAGAGCCTCAATCCTATAGATGAAGCCCTTCTCCTTATCCTAGTTAAATTTTATTTACTTCTTTTCATCCACTTCCCCCGTCAGTATGAAATGAGCATATTCCGTTTTATGGTCTATTAAATAGACTACCAATTCATAAAACCCTCGTTCATTTGCTTCATACTGGACTCGGTTTGCATCAAACATATTTGTGACTCCACTTTCTCGGATGGAAAGGATTTGTTCTTTGATTATCTCATTCATTTATTACCTCCTCCGATTCATGTTTACTCTTCGATTCTCTTGCATAAATCCTCACCAAAGGCTACTCCAAGGGAACCACCCGAATCCCAACTGACATGAATCGTTCCTATGTCATCAACACTAGTAACCGTACCTTTAGATCCAGGCTGAAGTTTAGTATAAGGGTCGTTCATTTTAAGTAGCATCACACGTGTTCCTGGAGTGTAATAGCTTCTAAGTTGCTTTAGCATTTCTGGGTGAATGATATTCATTGTTCACTCACCTCCTGCTTGGCCGTTCCGCTTTTGAAAGCGGAGCTACCTGAAAGCTTGGAAAGGAGAATCTTTCGTTCCATCTTATATTCTGGTCCGATAAAACCAAGCCTTAGCAGGAAGCAACGGAAAGCATATTTTTCATTCTCTACTGATTTCTCGGTGGAGTTGACACGGGTCTGTTTTTTCGCCATTTCGCAAAGTGCCGTGACAAAATGGGTGTATGCCTTAACCTCCTCTGAGGAGCACTCACCTTGAAACCAAGGGAATGCTACAAATTCCTCATATACAATGATGGGAATGGAATCCGTATCAATTGCTTTCTTTATTAGAGTTGCTTTGCTCTCTACCAATCCTTTTAGGTTCTCGATTGCCGTGTCGGTAAAATCTGCCCGTGGCATTTGAATTATCAGATTGATAGATTCTTCCGTTTCATTTGCTTCTGCTTTCGGAGGTGGTGCGTCAAATTCTTCTGAAATTGCTTTGAAGTCGTGAAGTCCCAATAGATCATCGACCAGTTCCTTTTTATCTGGTCCGCTTAGAACTCCGTTTTTGTTAACATTGTAGTCTGCCACCTCATATGCAAATGTAGGTGCTCCGAGATATTTTACAGGGGCGTTTAGTTGTTGGCTGATTGCGTTAACCAGTGCTTTTCTTTTTGGTCCCGTAACATTATAGTTAATCTTCATTTTCATACCGCCTTTCTATTTTCGGTACGTACATATATCACTCTAAAAGCTGTTAATATCAAGTCATTTAGAGCATCTTTCTGTAGAAAATACGGTTTGAAAATACGGTTCCATTAATCGGCGGTATTTTGTGTAGATAACACAATGCCAGTCAGCACAAAACAAACGCATGGAAGTGCTACGCCATTACCCCACATTTTATATTCAGCTGCATCGGAATGAGGATTGTTAAGCCATTTTATAATCTTATTTCTTGTTTTTGGCCTTTTGCTTTTACCTATAATTTTGCGGTGAGTTTCCCAAACCTGCGTCCAGAATGAAATTTCATCTTCTTTAGGATTTTCCGTACCAAGATCATCGCACCAATCATCGGGAAAACCTTGCAATCTTGCACATTCCGTTGGCGTAAGCCTTCGAACAATATAGTCCGGCTCAACCAATCCATTTTGATAGCCTGGATTGGTACCATTGATAATCGTATTTGATGTACCGTCCTGTCTGTAGCATTGACTTTCAGCTTTCATCTGAGGATAAAACGAAGCTGGGTGCGCCACTGCTCCAGGACCTTTTGCTGTGAGCGTAGGTTGCTGTTCTTCATCTACAGTAGGTTTATATAGAGCATTCCTTCCTTGATTAAAAGCCGCCCTATCAATACCGTAACAAGGCTGAGTCACAACAGGGGCATCCTTATAATCTCTCGACAATAGAGTAGGTGCTTTATCTTCTTCAACCTGTGCATAGGCTCCGGTAGTCATGGCATAGGCAACAGCATGACGATCAGCGGTATTAAGCGTAAAAGAAACATCTTCATCTATACCGCTTCCTTGGGGACCGTTTTTATCCTCTCTTCCAATCATCGAGCCTTGCAGAGCAACCACTGCAATACCACCTTGATTACATCCCGGATTTCCCCCATTGGCATCAATGGTCCGAGAAGTATCCGCTTCATATATACCGCTATGCGGATTGCTAGACTGCATGGAATTGCTTTTATCAGAACAGATGCCATATGCGGTGGGCACAAAAACAGTCTGATCATTATTGCATCCAAGAGTTGCAGACTTGTCATCCTGTATCAATGCACCCTTGCCACCGCCTTCACAGCCGGAGCGGATTTTTAACGTTTTAGGAGTGCTCATGACAAGGGGGACATTCCCTCCACCAGTTCCCATACGAGAGGTAAGCGTCTGTACTTTATTATCCTCTGAGAGTTTTACACGGCTATCAGTTGGATAGTTTTCTATTACAACAGCTGTTTGATTATCTCCCATGCTTGCACGAAGTGATCCACTTAAATTTTCATCTGTATGACCACCAATACGTGAAACCGCACCTGGTTCAAAGGACATGACTGTACCTGGAACAACAACTGCTCTAAGGGTAGGGGAGCGTTCTTCCTCATATCCTACACTTCTACTCTTGGCACTGTGTTCGGTGCAAAATCCGCTTGACTGCATTACGCAAGGCTGATGGCCATGTTCCTCTGCTCGAAGTGTTGCTGTAATATCCTTCGAAACAGACATCACTCTTCCGCCTTGGTCATTTAGGCAAGTTATGCTATCGCCTGTTTTTCCAGTGCAGTTTTTAGCATTGTCGGCAGTTCTTTGCCACGGGCTGCCGCTCGGCGTAAAATTCCTTGGCATGCCTTCGGACTCAAATAGTATTTCTCCGGCACTTCTGTCTGCAAAATCTGCGACAAGGTAGATTCTACGACGACGTTGGGGGACTCCGAAATATTGCGCATCGATAGTTCGGTAAGCCACACTCCATCCGTCTCCCATATAGATGTCTGCGTAAGGCCATCGTCCTTTTTCAGGTAAAGGCACCGAGGCGTTCGGCTCTTTGACACTGATGACCGTTTCGAGGACTGCCTTGAAGTCTTCTCCTTTATTTGACGAGAATGCGCCGGGGACATTTTCCCAGACTGCGTACCTTGGATATTGTCCATTGGTCTTACACCTCATTTCTTTAATAATTCGGATTGCTTCATAAAAAAGGACGGATTGCTCTCCATCCAGACCGGCTCTTTTACCCGCCACACTCATATCCGTGCAGGGAGAGCCAAAAGTTATGATATCTACAGGTGGAAGCTCCGCACCATTCAATTTGTTTATATCCCCATAATGCTTCATCTGAGGGATGCGTTTAGTCGTAACCCGTATAGGAAACGGCTCAATTTCAGATGCCCATAACGGTTCGATGCCACAAAGCAAACCACCTAAAGGAAAACCACCACTGCCATCAAAGAGGGAACCAAGTGTCAATTTACTCATCCTCATTCACCTCCGGTAGGTCACAATATCTGAATTTCGAACCATCTCTTAAAAGAAACACACCATCAGAATTTCCGACTTGCTCAATATACCTTTTCACGATGACATCGCAGTACTTTTCATCCAGTTCAATGGTGTAACAAATTCTATCTGTCTGCTCACAGGCAATCAGTGTACTTCCTGAACCTCCAAAGGGATCAAGCACAATACAGTTACTAAGGCTCGAATTCATAATGGGGTATGCCACAAGTGCCACTGGTTTCATGGTTGGGTGGTCGCTATTTTTCTTTGGTTTCTCAAACTCCCAGATGGTGGTCTGCTTGCGGTCTGAATACCAGAGATGCTTGCCTTTCTTTTTCCATCCAAAGAGTACCGGTTCATGTTGCCATTGATAAGGAGAGCGACCGAGAACAAGGGACTGCTTTTTCCAAATACAAGTGCCTGAAAGATAAAATCCCGCATCCGAGAATGCTCTTCTAAAATTGAGGCCTTCCGTATCGGCGTGAAACACATAGATAGAAGCATCCTTCGCCATCGCCGTTTCGGAGTTCTGTAATGCCGCAAGCAGAAATTCGTAGAACGCTTCGTTTCCCATATTATCATTTTTAATTTTTCCGGCTGTTCCTTCATAGTTTACGTTATAAGGAGGGTCAGTAACTACTAGATTGGCAGCTTTCCCATCCATCAAGACATCAAAGGTGTCTTTCTTTGTACTGTCTCCGCAAACCAACCGATGTCGTCCAAGTATCCAAACATCCCCGAAATGAGAAACAGCGGGCTTTTTCAGCTCGCTGTCCACATCAAAATCATCTTCTTTTATTTTATCTTTAAGGGAATCCTTGAAAAGATCATCCAACTCTCCCGGATCAAAACCAGTCAAAGACACATCAAAGTCCGAAGCGTTTAGGTCCGTGATTAGAAGGGCCAGTTTATCTCTATCCCAGTCACCGCTTATTTTATTAAGTGCTATGTTCAGGGCCTTTTCCTTTTGCTCATCCATTTCGACAACTACGCATTCTATTTCATCCATGCCCATACTCAGCAGGACTTTCAAGCGTTGATGCCCTCCGATAACTCTGCCTGTGGTCTTATTCCATATAACGGGTTCTACATATCCAAACTCCTCAAGTGAGCGTTTAAGTTTCTCATATTCCGGATCACCAGGTTTTAAATCCTTCCTTGGGTTATATTCAGCGGGGATGAGTTGTTTCGTTTTAATCTTCTCTATCAACATACTTTTCCACCGCCTTTCTAAATTCACTGTATTTATTTACATCCTCCCAAGGGAAAAGACAACTATTAAAATGACCATAAGCCGCTGTGTCAGAATAAATCACATTTCTAAGACGTAGTTTTTCAATGATGGCCGCAGGTCTTAAGTTGAAAGTCTCCTGAGAAGCAAGAGTTAATATTTCATCAGAAACAGTTCCAGTGCCAAGGGTATTTACAGTAAAGGCTACTGGATTTGCCTTACCAATGGCATAGGAAATACTCACTTCACACTTCTTTGCATAACCACACCAAACAATATGCTTGGCAATATACCGAGCCATGTAAGCACCACTTCGGTCAACTTTAGTTGGGTCTTTACCACAAAGGGCACCTCCTCCGTGAGATGCAAGTCCACCATAGGTGTCGACCATGATTTTTCTTCCAGTCAAACCCGTGTCGGCAGCGGGTCCACCAAGAACAAACTGACCAGATGGATTGACGAGAAGTTCTGTTTCATCATCAAAAGGGAAATCCTCAAAGCATTGCCATAAGACATTGTTAAGAATATCTGCCTTAAGTTCTTCCTGCGTTTTATTCTTATCATGCTGCACAGAAATCACAATCGTCTTTATTCTTACTGGAGTGTCATCTTCATACTCCACTGTTACCTGTGCTTTACCATCAGGAAGAATCCCTTTTATCAGTTTTCCTTTGCGACAATCATCCAGTCTCTTTACGATTCTGTGGGAAAGCACAAGAGGTAGGGGAAGCATTTCTCTTGTTTCCTTTGTAGCATAACCATACATAGTTCCCTGGTCTCCAGCACCGATGGAACCGTACTGTTCGTTTATCCCATTTCGTGCTTCTAGTGCGATGTTCACACCAGCCGCAATATCTACACTTTGATTATGTACATATACATAAATCAAAAATTTTAGAGGGTTGTATCCCACATCCTTCAGTACAGTTTTTACAATGTCTCTAATATTCACTTTCTCGCTGCAGGAGATCTCGCCCGCCACGATAATTTTTCCCTTGGTTGCCATTACCTCACAAGCGACACGTGATGCCTTATCCTTACGTAGGCATGCTTCTAAAATGCTATCTGCAATGATGTCGCATAGTTTATCAGGATGTCCAGCACATACACTTTCTGCTGTTAAATATCTCTTACTCATTACATCATATCTCCTCATCTTTATTTTCCTCTGCGGGCAGATAGCAATCGCTCCATCACATCGTCCTGTGGGTTTAAACCAGAGTACTCTGTAGCACAGTTCTCCCTAACGATTTGATATATCTCCATCCATAGCCTGTTTGTCTGACTCATAAAGCTCTGGCTCATCGCTACATAAGGACTTTGAATTGCATTGCCGGTAGTTGGATGCTTTGCTAGAAAACCAAACTCGGTTACCGCTTCCTCACACTGTATCCATCTGGCCGCACTCATGGCATACCGTTCTAGAAGCTGTGGAAGTACCAAATGGGCACATTCTCGCTCCTCAAGCCATTTCCATGTAATTTCATAGATTTCACTCGCTACTAGGGTTTTCCCATCCTTTTGCACTGCGGAGAGCATGGCCCTTGGCTTTGGCATTTCCTGTCCCTTCAGGTCAGCAGTATTCTTGAACTCGACAACTTCAAGCTTTCTTTTACCGGGATTTCCCTCTGCAATTTTGTCAGCAAGTGGTTTTTTCTTTTGACCGGAGCCTATACGGGCGCCGCCTCGATTTGTTCCATCTTTGGCCATTCACTCACCTCTTTTCATCGATGGGCCTATTACCCCGTTTGAAACCGCGAATTTTCACGCGTTGCCCCACGCCCGTTACACAAATGAAAAGCTGTGGAGATTTGACTCCCCCTACCGGGTTCCCCAACGGTCTCCATCTCTTGCTGTGATAGCAGAGTGGCAAGGAGTACAAAGAGCCATCAGATTACTTCTATCGTGAGTCCCTCCTCTTGCAAGAGGAAGAATGTGATGGACTTCATTTGCTGGGGTCAGCTTTCCTTGTCGTTTACATTCCTCACAAAGAGGATGAGCTGCAATGTAGCGGTCACGTATCCTTTTCCAAGCACGACCATAACGCTTACGGGTTGCTGGGTCACGGTCGTACTTTTCATACCGTGCGGCTTCCTTTTTAGCATGTTCTTCACAAAAACGTCTGTCAGTCAGCTCTGGACAACCAGGATAAGAGCATGGACGCTTAGGTTTTTTTGGCATACTGCACCTCCTTTTGCCCATAGAAAAAGCCCTCGCAGGAGAGATGCTCCCGTGAAGGCTTCTGTTTTTTCTAATATTCCATACTACCATTATATAACTTTCACTACGGACAAACAGTGTCAACGTATGCCAAACTGTGCCACAGTGTGCCAACTTTTTGCGAGCATTCAGATTACTGCGTACAAAAACCACCAATAGATATTTTCAAAAATATCCAAAGTTATTGACATGTTTATTGTAATTGTTATAATAACAATGTCCAATATCTTTGACATAGGTGATACTGTTGAAAAATAAAATTAAAGCAATACGGAACAAATTGGGGATAACACAAGAGCAACTTGCTAAGAAGTGTGGAGTTGTTAGACAAACAATAAATTGTATAGAGAATGATAAATATGATCCCACACTGGAACTGGCTTTCAAATTATCAAAAACGTTAAAAGTAAAGGTAGATGAATTGTTTATTTATGAATAAATTTCATTCAAATTATATAATAACAATGAAAGATATTGTAAGGGAAGGTAATGATATCTTACATCGACCAACACTGGAAGTGATGGTACCTCCCCCTGAGGAAGATAAGGAAACATTAACTAGTATGATGAATTTCTTAAAAAATAGTCAAGACCCCATTCTATCCAAAAAATATAAATTACGTGGAGGAGTTGGATTATCCGCGAATCAGATTGGCTTGAATAAGCGAATGTTTGTAGCGTATTTCACTGACGAGATGGGGAAAGAACATGAATATACCCTTATTAATCCAAAAATTATTAGCCATTCCGTTTCTATGATTTACTTACCACCAAGTGAAGGGTGCCTATCTGTTGATCGAGATATAAATGGGTTCGTACCAAGATATGAGAGAATTAAAGTGAAAGGGTTTAATTTAGAAGGAGAAGAAATAATATTAAAACTCAATGGCTATTCCTCTATTGTTATTCAACATGAAATAGATCACCTAAATGGAATTATGTTTTATGAGCGTATCAATAAAGAAAATCCTTTCAAACTACCAGAAAACTGTAAAAGTTTATACTGAGATCATGCATTAGGTCGGTATTCAAAGTGGGTAAGCAATGAGTTGTTGTTTTGACAGCTCATTTTAATTTAATAATCATTAAAAAGGAGAAACTAATTATTTAAATCACTGTAATTTTCATACAATGACTAAGGTAATGGTGAAGAGGGCCTTTTAACCCTCTTCCTGCACTATTTTCCGGTTACTCCTTTTTATTTTGGAACCTTTAAATGTTGCAAAGCGGATGAGTGGAGTCTGTGTACGGTTCTCATAGAAACATTAAGGTTGACACAGATTTCTTCCCAGTTAAGAAAGTTAATGTATCGGTAGCGAAGAAGCAGCGTCTCATCCACATTTTCCATCTGGTTAATCGCTTCACGGATATCTGATTTAAGCTTTATTAATCGCTCAACCTCATGTTGTATCTGTTGCTCCAAATCTATTATCCTAATCACATATTTTTCAAAGGGTGGGTCAGTACTCTTGGTTCGACTGACTTTCTCATCAAGCACAGGGGATGAAACACTTCTTGATAAATCCCTTAAGTTTTGCAACTCTTCAAGGTCGGAGTTAATCAATTCATTCAAACGGTAAGCCTGTTTTAAGAATTCCTTAGCTGTCATCATCGCACCACCTCCTCTTGTAGTTGTTGAATTAACATGTCAGGGTTTAGAGAGGTGAGGACATTGAACAATTCAGAATGAAAGAAGCACTCAACCTCACGTTTTGTATATAAAGCAGAATCATTGCGAGGGTGTTTTGCTAGTCTTTTCAGTGCAAAACGATAATCTTTAACTGCCTGTAGAATAATGGCATTCGCCAGTTTTTCAAATGCATCCATCATACAGCATCCCTCTCTTTCCCAAGATTTGCTTTGACAGCATTGATAAGGTCGGACTGTGTCTTTTCCTTTTTCTTCAAAGCATTCATAACATCTTCATCAATCGTGCCTTTAGTAATAATGTGATGGATAACCACGGTTTCATTTTGTCCTTGTCTCCAAAGTCTCGCATTGGTTTGCTGATAGAGTTCCAGACTCCAAGTAAGTCCAAACCAGATAAGCGTTGAACCACCACTTTGTAAGTTAAGGCCGTGTCCCGCTGATGCAGGATGGATAACCGCTACAGAAATATCGCCGTTGTTCCAATCCTTAATATCCTTGGAAGTCTTAATTTCTCGTACATTGAATTTTGCCTTAATACGCTCTAAATCGTGATTATACCAATAGGCAATAAGCACAGGTTTTCCGTTAGTACCTTCAATTAAATCCTCAAGAGCATCTAGCTTGCGGTCGTGGATAATATGAGGATTTTTATCATCATCATAGATCGCACCATTTGCCATTTGCAGGAGTTTGCCTGAAAGGACGGCTGCATTCATGGCATCTATTTCTTCATCAGCAAATTCAATAACCATCTCTTCACGAAAGTGATCATATACGGATTGTTCTTTGTCATTTAGATATACTGGTACTTCATTGATCACGCACTCTGGCATTTTCAGAAAATCGACTGATTTCATGGAAATGGTAATATCCGAAATGAGCTGATAAATGGCATCTTCAGCACCTGGCAATGGTTTATATGAAAATACGATTTGCTGATTACGTTTATCCGGTGTAAAAAAGGAATTGCGGTAGTGAGTTATGTATCTGCCGAGTCTTTTACCCAT
This sequence comes from Solibacillus sp. FSL R7-0668, assembly GCF_038006205.1. Taxonomy (NCBI): domain Bacteria; kingdom Bacillati; phylum Bacillota; class Bacilli; order Caryophanales; family Caryophanaceae; genus Solibacillus; species Solibacillus sp. FSL R7-0668. The sequence goes on from NZ_JBBOUU010000001.1 coordinate 1,937,193, forward strand.
GTCGAGAATACGAAACTCTGCCCACAAATCCATTAACCCATTACTGGATGGTGTACCCGTAAGACCCACGATCCGTTTTGCCCTCGGCCTTACTTTTAGTAAACTTTTAAATCTTTTTGCACCATAGGATTTAAAGGATGATAGCTCATCGATTACCACCATGTCATAGTCAAAAGGGATGCCACTTTTGTTTACCAACCAGTCCACATTTTCTCTGTTTATAAGATAGACACTTGCAGGTTTCCTAAGAGCTGCCAACCGCTCCTGTTCTGTTCCGATGGCTACCGAATACTCTAGTCCTTTCAAGTGCTCCCACTTATTTATCTCAGCTGGCCAAGTATCCCTTGCTACCCGAAGTGGAGCAATAACCAGAACCTTTCCAACTTCAAAACGATCAAGACATAGGTCAAATATAGCAGTTAGAGTAATGACGCTTTTGCCAAGACCCATTTCTAAAAACACCGCAGCAATGGGATGCTCAAGTATGAAGTTGGTTGCATAGGTCTGATATTTATGAGGATTGTATTTCACCCAGTATCCCTCCAATCTGCTTAACATCATCAATGACATAGCAGGTAAAGCCTAACTTCTGTAATTGCTTTATTCTTCTAATCTGTAACAGGCGAGGTTTCTTTCCGGGAGCCTTTAATTCCACAAATGCCATCTTTCCAAGTGGTAAAAGCACTAGGCGGTCTGGCATCCCATCCAAACCCGGACTAACAAACTTTGCTGCAATGCCTCCCATCTTTTTTACCTCAGCCACCAGTTTCTTTTCTATATATTTTTCAAGCATAAATACCTCCCATATAAAAAGGCTCGGAACAAGAAAACAACTTTGACCCAATTTTCCTATACGCGCGCGTATGCGTGTATGCACAGGCTACTATTACTTCTTTTTACTATTTATAAATAAATAGGATAATTCTTGTTCCACTTGTTCCGAACCGTTGATTTTCCTTATCGTTACTAGCTTTACGTAAAGAACCAGTATGGGAACAGAGTAAGGGACAACTTAGCGTTGTTCCTCGGCTCGGGAATAAGCTCGTTGCTTTCCGTAGACAGGAAACGTTACAACACCATTCTTGTTCCCAGTGTACTTGTTCCACTCACTGATCTTTCTCATAATGCCACCGATGGCATAGGAATCTGAAGGCTTTAGCATTGATGCCTCTTTACCGAAACACTCACACCAAATTTCCATATTACAGACAAGGGTTCTTTTTACTGTTCCAACACGGGTGCCGCCGCCAAATTCGCTACCGCCGAGGAAATTTCTACGCTCGTACAAAGACATCGTGTCCCAATCATCCGGCAAGAGCGTATCCAAGTAAGTACGAACTAGTCCTTCTCGTTCATCTGTTTCCATGGCATCTGCCTGTTCACTAGTTGCCATGGATACATCATCACCTTCAAGGTAGAGTTTTTCACCCCTCTCATAAAGAACTAGTGCCTCTGCCCAAATCTGCTGTACTTCCTCTTTGGTCATCTGCCAAGCTTTCTTTTTACTATTGCCACTAATGCGGACTGGCCAGAATCTACGGTTACCCGTAATATCCCGAAGAAATCCGCTTTCGGCATTGGTAGAACCTACAATCACGCATTGACGGGGATGGCTTTCCACGTTGACTCCATAACTGGCACGGTATTTATCATCTGCCCTCGAAATAAAGGACTTCACAATCTCCACATCCGTCTTACGCATTCCAGCAAGCTCACCCAGTTCTAACAACCAATATCCCTGAAGTTTTTCAGCACCTGATTTATCTTTCATGTCCGTAATGGTCAAACTATCTGAAAACCAATCCCCTGCAAGCTTCGCAAAGAAGGTTGACTTACCGATACCTTGAGGACCGTTTAAGATTAGAACACTATCAAACTTTGTACCTGGTCTATAAATACGGGCTACCGCTGCAACCATCGTTTTGCGAATAATTGCCTTTGTGTAGGAATTATCTGTTGCACCGAAATAATCAATTAGTAGATTTTCTACTCGGCTAATACCATCCCATTTTGGCAGGGAGTCCAGATACTCCTTAACAGGATGGTAGGCTCGCTCAGCCGCTACCGCTAACACAGCGTCCTTGGTCTTGGTAGGTGAATAGACCCCGTATTTGCTGCTTAAATACACTTTAAGAAGTGCATTATCTGAATCATTCCAACCCGCCTTGATCTGTTCCCAAGGCAGACCACCTTTGGCATCAATACCATCACGGTGGCAATTAAAAGCGATATGCTGTAATTCCTTATCATGCCGAATAATCAAAACGATGTTGTCCAGTGTGTCTTTTATTCGGCCTTGCTTATCCAATTCCAAAGCTGTCTGCCAATCCTCATCACTAAACTCCTCTTCAGCCTGTGCCTGTCTCTCCTTAGCAAACTCAGCTTTTACTCTTTCATCTTTTATAGCAAACTCGCACATTGCCACAAAAGATGGCATCTTACCAGGAGCTGTAGTGGTAGTAGCTTTATCATCTAAAGAACCGAATTTATGAATACGAACGAGATCAAAAGCATTGAGGAGTAATCCACTTGCTGGGTCTGTAGCATGGTGGCTGTATGCGAATTTATCATCATAGATAATCACACCGGCACTACTATCAGCTGGAATATAATCGTATCGTCCTTCCATAGCAGAAGGGGCATAAACTGCACCTAAGAATTTCTCAATTGCTTCACGTACGGGATAGGCACGACAGAATGTTCCTACCACACCTTCCTTTAAAAGCGGGTCTGCTTGCTCTTTAAGACTGCGATTAATAACCTCAGACTGCCTGCTTGATACGGGCCAAGTTGATGTATCTCGCCAGTTTTCATATTTTGAAAGATAAATATCCGGGTTAAGTAATGCTCCATCCTGCTCTTCGTAGACAAATTCACCGTTAGAGGAAGTGGATGGCCAATACATAAGGCGATGGGCTTCATATGTCGTATCATCGAAAAGATCTATGCCAATTTCTTTTGCCACCATACGTCCAACTGCTGCATATTCTTCTTCGCTGATTTCACGAGCAAGGGGAACGATAAGCCTGAGTCTTGGATTTTCCGGTGTGTGCTTATGGGTGGAGTAAACGCAACATTTGTAGTCGAAAAGCATACTGATTTGTTCCCAGATATCCGGTCTACCGTAATCCATATCAAGGGTAAGCAAAGAACGGCATAAAACATTGCCCTTCTTTCGCCTTCCTTCTTTTAAATGCCCTCCGACAAAGCCACCCACGTCTTTGATATCATCTTGCTGGCCTTTTTTAAGTTTCCGATATTCTTCTACCGTTTCTGTAGTACGTTGGGTTGTCTTTACACGGGAGCAAAAATCCTCCCAGGAGATATCTTTGTTTTTCCATTTTCTATCCATCCGGCTATTGCCCACTGCAATTTTCATAAGCTTTCAACCTCCTCATGCACCGGACTAAAATACCTGACCGTTTGCCTGCGTTTCTTGGCTACTTCAATCTCCCTTGCCATACCGCTTGAGATGGTATTGCCCAGCACCCACACCTCGGAGCATTTGCCCATAAGCACGATGTCCATAAATATGGCAAGCTCCCGTTCTTCGGGATTTTCATCATCCATAAACTGAGGAAACATAAGATGGGGAGCAATTGGGATACAGTTTTGGTCTAGAGCAAACCTGCAAAAACTGCGAGCCTTTTTAATGTTTCCTTCTACATCACCGGAATAGGGAGAACAGATATATACAAGCGGCTTAAAGGCAGATTTTTTCTCTGCCTTTTCCTTTCTCATTATGTTGGTCAGTGCTTCATGGGGAGTTGGGTCATGGTATCCTTCATGGTTAAATTTGTTGATTCCCATTACACACCCTCCATTTCTATCTGTGGCAAAATACCGTCTGCCTTCATCAGTTCGTAAATGAAGAGTCTGCCTTTTTGTGTCCAATATGTATGGACCTTTGTATGCTGTTGCCCATTACTGCCAAGGTAGCTATGAGTCTTAGTGCTGGTGTAACCTTTTTCCGCATACTTCTGATATAAAAGCCAAATGCCGCCTTGTTTAAATTGGATGCCCTTTTTATTAAGATAGCGGTTCATCCAAATAGCTGACTTACCGTAATCTTTGGCGATTGCTGATGTGGAAATGAGGTCTTTGCAATTTAAAACCACATCGTAATAAGACACTTTCGGTTTCATTTCTGCAATTTGCTGAATCTGAACAGCAATCGTACCTTCAAGCATTTTATTTTGTTTCCTTACTTGAGTTAGCTGTTGATTGGCAATCTGAAGTGCCCTTGCCATGATCGCTTCTGGGGAATTCCATCTTCTTTCTATTTCAAGAAAGTATTGACGGCACTCTTTCCCTTTAGGAGTACGCTGTATCATGCACAGCTCTTTTGCCATGTCAATTGTTAACTGATGGTCTATGCTTGGTCTGCCTCCAGTACTTTCGCTCAAAAATGAGCTAAAGTCTGATCCTTCCTCAAATCCGTACTCACACATTCTTGGAAACCAATCTTTATAAGCGGTCTTTACATCCAAGGCTTCATGTAAATCACGACCGAGTACGGTTGGTCGTTGATTTTCATAATTGATTTTTACTAATTCGTCCATACGAATTACCTCCTGCAATATAGTCAGAGGAAAGTTCCTCTACCTAATAGCCACAGGAGGTAATGATTGTTGAGGATTTAAAAAAAATAAATTATACATCCGATTGTTTTTCGGAATTTGAGTATGTAAAATAGATTTAACAGTTGATTCAGTAATTTTCTACTTTAACAAACGGACTAGATTGATAAACAAGAAATGGTAACGTAAACAGTAATAGGCCTATAGTGATTTGGGGCTAATAGGAAAAGAGAAAAACAGTCATTTTGGTATCATATTTTATCTATGACCTGGATGAGTAAGGTTGGTAGAGTCTGAGGAGAATCAATTAAAATAAAAAATACAGAGCGAGAAATTCTCACTCTGTATTTTTTATTTTTGCATCGTTCACTTATCGCTTTTACTTGATGTTATTTTACGAGTGGCTAAAGCTATGATCCCACCAACTGCAATAAATACAATGTCCAAAACGATTTCCAACCCTTGAAACGCATCAATATAATTTACTAAAAACCAACTTTTTCCTCCATTAGTCAAATGATTGATTAATCCTCCTACTCCCTGAATAATAAAAAGTAGGCTGAGTCCACTGATAATTTCTTTCATGATGAACACCTCTTTAATATTTTTTCTAATTTAATATGCCTCTAAGACCGATATTAAAAAAAACTGCACCTATGACTCCTATCGCTACCAAGAGTGAAGAGATTGGAGCTTCATTTAATTTTGACCTCATTTTAACAAGAATTTGTTGCAACCTTTCTTTAAATATAATATTAACCCCTAATAGAAATAGAGAAGGAAGCACCATTACTAGATTGTATCCAATAATTATTAAGATAGCAGGTGTAGTCTCAATTGTTTGATGATACATTAAAAAGATTGAATAGAAGTAAGGCAGTGCCGTTACAAATTCAATTAGGAAAACAATGATCCCTAATATAATCATCCCTTTAATAGTTGTATTATTGGGGATAAATGAAATTAAACGTTTTTTTTGTAGTCTCTTTTGGTTTACTGAAGCTTATAAGAACAAGAACTGCTCCAAGTAGGATATAAAACCAATTGATAAAGTCAAACTGAGACAATTGTTCTATTCTCTTCAATAATGAATTTCCACCAAAGTAGAGTAATAAACCCGTGATGAAATAGCCTAACTGCGTGATGAATAAAAACACAAATAAACGAGAAGATAACTGATTCGGTTGTGTCAGTAATAAATAGGCTGTTACAGTCAGTACACCGGGACTTAAAATATCAATTAAAGCACACAAAAAAATAATCATTAATGCTGAAGAAATGTCTAATGATGAAGAAGGCATCAATGCTTCAATAGTTTCGATCAAACAAACTAGTCCTCCTTTAAATGTTGTGGTATTATCTATTTAACACATCGTGCTATAAAAAGATAATAACACACTGTGCTAAATAAAGGAAGTGATTTTTATAATGCCAAAAATTGTTGATCATGATGAAAAGCGCAAACAAATTGCTGAGGCTGCATGGAATATTATTGGGAAAGAAGGGGTTGAGAAAGCGTCTATACGAAGAGTTGCAGCTGAGGCAGGGATGTCTTCTGGTGCGTTAAGACATTATTTTTCAACTCAAGATGAAATGTTATTATTTATTATGAATTACTACTTAGAAGAAGGGAAAAAACGTTCTCAAAATATAGAATGGTCAGAAAACCCAGTGCAGGCAGTAGAAGAAGTTTTATTAGAGCTAGTACCAATAGATGAAGAAAAGAAAATTGAAACGAGTGTTTGGTGGATTCTTGCATTACGTTCACTTACAAGTGATACAATAAAGGACAAAAAAGATGAAATGACGGACGGTACATATGAATTAGCAAATTCAATGATTGAAATCTTAGCTCTAAAAGGCGTATTATCAGATTCAATGAATGCAGAATTAGAAAAGAGTAGGTTAACGGCATTAATAGAGGGATTGTCGATTCATGCTTTATTAAGACCTGATGTATACTCTCCAGAAAAGGTGAAGGAAGTTATTCGTTATCATTTAGAGACACTCTGCAATAAAATCAATTAAGCTAATCGGTCGATGTATCAATTATTGTCCCATGTGTTTTTAATAGATTTAGTCTTACCCCTTGATTTATTATTAACTTTATAGAGAGAGGAGTCAAAATCGGTTCTTTCACTATATTTCTTCAAGATTCGAATTTTAACCCTTTATTCCACAAAAATGGAGCGTTTATTAAACAAACAAGATAGCACGTGCCGGTCATAAAATAAGTGCTATCCTGTTTTCATTATTTAAAAATTGAAGGTCTTTTAACCTCCTCCCACACGATTATCCGATTACCAATTAATTTAATCTTTTTGATAAAACAGACACTCATAGCCATCAGCACTAAGTAACAGGCCATTTGCCCATGTTGGTGTCCTAGCCATCTGTTCACAAATAGCGGAAAGTGACATTCCCATATCCGCATCGATGATAATTTCATCGTGTACATGAGCCACAATAGAACAATTCTTTAACGTCTGCATGGCATGACACAAAATGTCACGACTGATTGCCTGAACAATATTCTCTACAAATTTGGGTCCATAGCTTTCGATTCTTTCCCATTTCTTCGTCCCACCGACACCTTCATAAGTAACCGACTCACCGCCGAACACGTTCTCTCCCATACGGGGTTTCACATAGGCAAGCCGTCTACCAGAAGGAAGGACAATGAAGAGCATTCCACTTTGATAGATAAATTTAATGCCGTGTGTCGCTGTGGGAGTTTTTTGCTTAACACAAGTTTTTACTGCACGGTTAACATCCCACCACAATTTTGTGATATTGGGATTGGACTGTCTCCAAGCCGTTACAAGAGGCTGAAGTTCCTCTTCTTCAATTCCCATCTCTAAAGCACCCATTGATTTTAATGCTCCAATAGATCCTCCGTAACCGAGAGCAAGTTCAGCAATTTTCCCTTTTTGACGAAGGTGCCCGTTTACACCATGCTTTTCAACAGGTACATTAAACATCTGAGAGGCACTGGCACAGTAGATGTCACCGCCGTTTTGGAATACATCTAATCTCCATTTTTCACCTGCAAGCCAAGCAATGACGCGAGCCTCAATCGCTGAAAAATCTGCCACAATGAACTTCATACCTTCTCGTGGTATAAAAGCAGTACGGATAAGCTCCGACAGTACCTCTGGGATTGAATCATATAGTAAAGTAAGAGCATCAAAGTTTCCGCTTCGAACTAAAGCACGAGCCTGTTCCAAATCGGACATATGGTTTTGGGGTAGATTTTGCAACTGAATCAGCCTGCCAGAGAATCTGCCGGTTCTGTTGGCTCCGTAAAACTGAAACATTCCTCTTGCACGACCGTCACTACATACCGCATTCTCCATTGCTGTGTATTTTTTCACCGATGATTTTGCAAGTTGTTGCCGAAGTTCCAAAACAGTGCCTAGTGGTTCAGGTGCTGTCTTTAACATCTCAGCAACCGCTTTTTTACCAAGGGTATCTGTTTCTAGCCCGTTATCGGCAAGCCAGTCTTTCATTTGTTGTACAGAGTTCGGATTCTCTAAATTAGTTATATCTTGCATTAAAGCCATTAGCTTTTTACGGGAATGTTCATCTATTGCAACAGCCTGTTTTACGAAAGTCATGTCAATGGCAATGCCACGGTCATTGATTACCTGGTCGAGATGATATTCCTCCCAGATGGCCTCCGGTACTGGAAACTTAGATAACTTCTGCTGTATTGACATTTCGGCTTCTACATCACGAAGGTTATATGCTTTAAAACGCTCCCATTTATCCACGTCATGTTCCGGCAGATTACGAATTCGGCCACCATTTGATTTAGTAGGGGAGCAAGGTGTACAGAAATATTTAATGAGGTCTTTACCCTCTGTTAACTTTTGTTTCTCCAAACCTAGAACTGCACCAACTCCCTCCAAAGAAAGAGGTAATCCCATATATGCCGACCATATCATGGAACATTTCCAGGATGCAGGATCAAGATAATCTGCAAGGTTAAGCCATTTTGATAGACACACACGCTCAAACATTGCATTGAAAGCCCACTTGGTAACGAAATCATCCATAAGTGCGTTTATGATTTCATCGGGGATTTCCTCCCCACTGGCAAGGTCAACCACCTGTACTTCACCGCCATCCACCGAATAACCAAATAGTAGAATTTCAAAATCATCACTCTCGGCATAACGGTAAACTCCAGACTTCTGAAGGTTGGCACTACTAAATGTTTCAATATCAATAGAAATAGAATTCATATATTACCGCCCTTTCCAATGCAAACGAGGTGGCAGAAGAACAACCTCCACCACCTCGTCTGTATTTATTCCTTATGCTAGAAAATCATCATCATCAATAGTTGTGAAGTCATCAGCTGCATTGGTTCTTCCGCCTAAAGGCTCTCCATCTCTTATCTTCTGGATGTTGCCAAGACCACACGCTACACCCTTATTGCCATTAGAGTTAAAAGCATAGAAATTTAGGGATACTCTTGCATAACAACCGCTGTAAACCTCGTTGCGATCCAAGATAGGTCTGACTGCTTTATCTACTATTTGGGGTGGAGTCTTGCTGTTGGTATTTACAAAATAATGCCCTTTATAAGCCTCATCATCACGTTCTACATCACCATCACGAAGTGGTAGTTTAATAGCCGCCTTATTCGGCTTTTTACCACCAAACTTTGCAATGCCCTCTTCAATGGCTGCATCTACTGCTGCATTGATAGCATTGATAGTTTCCTTATCTGTTTTGGGAATCAATACGGATACACTGTATTTTTCCGCTCCGCCATTGATGGATACGGGTTCCCAGCCGTGAAAGTAGCTAAGACGTGTGTTGACGCTTGTAACAACCTTAGTTCTGTTTTGATTATTCATATTCCGATTCCTCCGTTATTTCGTTAAATTCGTTTTTTACGTTTGATATATTCATAGCTGGCCGCTTATCCGAAATTGGAACCAGCGTTGGCTTACCTGGTGGTTTATGTATGAGACCACCGAGGATTTCTTCGAATTTCGATTTACTCATCAGCTTCTGCATTTCCGTAAGGGTAATGAGACTCTGACGGTAGATATCTTTATAGCCATTTGCCTTGGCTGCTTCAGCCACAGCCTCTTCGTCCTTATATTTACGGATAGACCTGCCCTCGACTACCTTAAAACCGTGCCACTCTTTCCCGTGATTAACGGCAGCATCCGTGGCATAAGCAATGATTTCATTTGCCCACTTTGTAAGGTCGGACAATTTAGAGAGAACTTCCTCAATTTCAGAATCCGTAAGCAGGGGTGGCAGTTTAAACTCCATCTGTGCTAATTTCAGCTTTTCTTCTGCTCTTGCACGGCATTTGACAGCCGCTCGACAGAAAGTACACCATTCACCTGGAAGATAGTCACCTTCGCCTTCATAGGCCTTCTTCGCCTTTGGCTTCAGTTCATTTTCTGCCCAGTCTTTTAATTCCTTTACCGGGATTGTCCATGTGCTGACATTTTCCCTGCGGGGTTGGAAGATGGTCATGGAAACCTCCTCGATGTCATACAGGCTATCATAGATTTCCAAAGCTCCAAGGGCATATAATTTCATTTGCGGATTATCTACCGCATCTACCAGCACACCCAAACCATACTTAAAATCGATAATATGAAGCTTTTTATCGCCAATGATGATGCAGTCACCAGTTCCGAACCCCTGTGGTACATAGCAGGAAAAATCAAGACGTTGTTCAATAAGTATTAACGGGTCCGTACAGCTTTGCCTTGCCAGTTCAAGCTGCTCCATTACAAATTCCACATAGGCATCGCTGTGTTCTTCCATCTCATCGGTGTTATAAGCCGAGACAGGACGCTTACTCCTCATGTGAAGTCCTTTTTTAAGTTTATGTTCACAGAGAGCATGGGCGGCTGTACCTTCAGCGGCCGCATTGGATTCGCTATTTTCAAATTCTAGTTCCAATCTTGCAGATGGAAGGCAATTAAGCCACCTATGGGACCCTGATGCGGAAAGTACTGCGTGATCACTCATTACCTAGTACCTCCGCATCTTTCAACATATCTGCATAATGTTTTGGGTCAACTTCGCTTAATTTAGAGCCACCGTATTTTTGGATGATTTCCCTCACTTGGGCAGTAAGGCCAACCTGACTTTTTTCAGCAAGTTTTGCTCTGACTTCCTCCAGAGTGATTTCCTTTTTCTTTGGCGCAGATTCTTTTACGGTTGTAGTCGGTTCTTTTGTTTCCACAGGTTCATTGCCGGCCATTACATCAGCAACCGCTTGTATACTGTCCGCCAAAGAACGCATATCAGAAACCACATCAAGAAGTAGTTTGATTTTGCTCATGGTTTAATCCTCCCTCCTTAATCTCACTGATGGCGAGTTCCTGAACGGTGTCACCCGGAACAAGGATAGTCAGTTTCTGCTTATCACCAAGTAAGAAACGAAGGAAACGCTCCCTTATGGTGACATTACGACAGGAAACAATCCCGCCAGATTGTGGAGTTTTTGAAACACTGATTTTCAAATTGTGTTTCATGTTCTTCACCTCTTTCCGAGAGCGTTTATGTGTTGCCCTCTACCTATTAGCCCTGGCAAGAGGGGAAAGTTGAGGATTCTGGAAAAACTTTTTTGAAATTCTTCTTAGCTGTATCTAAACGGTGTGAAATGGCACTTTTACTAACACCCTCACGCTCTGCATACTCTGTTACAGAAACACCATCTAGGAATATAGCAATCAATAACTCTGCTTGTTTTTCCTTGAGGGTCTTGCGGATAATTTCACAGAGGTATTCATACTCTACTTGTTTCTCTCGAATCACTTCATCGGTGTTATCAGGGAAATAGTCCATATGGTCCGTAGCATCTTCGGATTCATCATCCTTGCGGAATGGTTTCTTTGGCATCCCTCTGTGCCTATCAAATTTATGCCAGTTATTGTACTCAGGTTTGTTGAAACGCTCGTCCATAATCTCTTGTGGAGAACGGCGTGTTACAGTTCCCTTGTCCTCGACAGAAGACAGCCTGTCCTCGTAATCTGCATCAATCATTAAGGTGAAGTCCTCGTCTGGTACCTCTAGATAGATAGATTTGTTTTCGTGCTGAATTCTAATTTTCATTTTGCATCCTTTCCGCCGGACTGCATTGGCGGCAAAGGATACAAAAATAGGTCTGTGCCTCGAAGTACACAGACCCTTTGTCCTGAAAATGAGCGCAACAAGGAAAGGTACTTCTATTGCAACGTATAACAATCCTTAACGGACTGAAGCGTAACAATATGTATCCTTTGCCCTTATTGCAAATCAGGCATTTGATATTTTTTTGTAGACAGGATCCGCTCGTCCTATCGGACTACAAAGAACCTATCCTTTGTCTGATTTCATTTTATGACTTCCAAAAAGTAACTGATAGTCAGCATATTAACTATTACTTTTTTAGAATATTTTTCTAATAGTTATTGTTAAGATTATGAAAATGAGATATTATTAACCTATAATTATTTTTATAATTACTAATTTTGGAAAATTAAAATAATAGGTTACTATTACCATTACTTTTGAGTGTTAAGGGGGTTGCGCTAATGGCTCAAAATACTGAAAATTTTTTTGAAAATAATTTATTTCGATTTGGCAGTTGCTCCTGTGATTGCGTTGAAGATATCATTCATACTGCACCTGGACAGCCAGAGAAACGAGTTTTAAAGATACAAGCTGTACCAACAGATACCATTCACTTTGCTTTCGCAGCTGGTGATGTAGGATTAGTTCGTCTTGGTACCAAAGGTGCATTAATTGAAAAGAATATACTGGGTAATTTAATCTCTATTAAAAGTGGGGACACTGCTGAATTATTTAGTTTTTTCAAAAGAAATGGTTTCTTTTTTAACGTAAGCAGTACAGAATATGAGGAGATTGACGGGGCATTAATCTTTGAATTAATTAGTAGAATTAGAGCAACCGTAGAGCTTATGAGTGCCCTTACAGCGATCCGTAGAGATTATGACAGGATATTGCACTTAACTTTATATTTGCTTTTATCGGAGCCTATCGCTTTAGACCTTCCTTCACTGGAAACCCCATATACAACCTGTAAGCATCCTTTTTTAGAGAAAATAAAAAACGCCTCTAATCTACCAGTAGTAGACCGAGGTCAAGAAAGTTTTGATAAATATACATATTCGATTTGTGATACCATCTACTCTCCAATTTATGAGTTGGATATTAATGACTACAATGATATTGTTGGTGGTTATATGAAATCCAAAATTGGGTCTGATAATCCTTATTTTAAGAACCTAACACTTTTATACTGTAATGGAATTTATGAAGATCTGCGGCTCCGGGAAATCATTGATTTTCTATTTCACTATCAATATGATGTTGGCATTATAAAAGCAATTGACTATGAAAATGGCATAGAATATTTCACAGCACCAGACAGAGACAATTTTGATAAACCTCTCAAAGATGCTTTAATTAAAGTTGCACAAATTGTGTTAGGGGAAGAAGTAAATGCTAATCTTGATGGCATTCACCCTCAATACGATGCTGTTAAAATGTCTCCATCTTGGAACATTGATACTTTGATGGCGGCACTTTACTTTTCAATTTTTTATATGACTCAATCTGAATTATATCGCCGTTGTGCTAATCCAAACTGTGGTGTGTATTTTCTTGTAAGAACCACTTCAACACGGAAAAGATACTGTTCAGATGAATGCCGTAACAGATTCCAGCAACATAAACACCGACAAAAGAAACGTTCCGAGCTAGAACGACTTGAATGAAAAAAGGCCTCTGCTATACAGTTAAACTGCATAACAGAGACCTTTCTTCAGTTATTCTCTTGTAATTTAGGTGGCGGCACTTCACCTTTAGAAAGAACCGCCTCTATGCAATCTGCTAATTGCACTTTGAATTTTATAGGATTTCCAGTATACACGTACATTAAGTATCTAGTATCTACCACAATTCCTTGAATTCTTTCATAGTTTAATTTATTAGATTTCCAATCTCCAACTGCCTCTCCTATTGTTCCAATAGGTTCCCCTAAGTTAAAGTAGTTATCTGCCATATTGTATGGCATTATGAAAGCATTAAATAGTGACTCATTAGCTATTTTTCGAGTTTGATGTAAATACTCACCATACGTAATCTGCTTATTTATCGAGGATGCATTAGGTAAGTCGTCTGGATTACCAGTTCGCCCATATTTATAGTACTTGGCATCTAATACATAATACTTACCGTTGTATATCATAATACTATCTGGAAGCAACGGACGCTTTTCTTTGTATTTACCATAGTCAAGCAGCCAGCGAGTTCGAGGAAAGTATTTGTCTTTATCCTTCTCTCCAAATACTCTATCTATCAATCTCTCCCAAACGCCTTCAAAGTTATCTGTACCAAAGTAAAATTGCTTTTCAGATGTCTTTTCATCCAAATATTCTAGCATATCCTTCATAGCCTTAAATAATCTCTTATCTTTATCATTGAAGGTGTGCATCAATTTATCATTGATTATGATAATTGATGTTTTTATATCAGGATGTGGACCTGGTGGTGGCGGCATATATGGAACATATAACCAACCCAATTTTTCAAAGCTCTCATAAACGCAATACCTGTTAATCTGGGTTATAAGTTTTGTTTCATTAGGTGTAACCGAACGGACTGTAAATTGTGTATAAATAAGCGAGTTTACACCATCTTTTTGTTGTACAAGCGGAGTCTGATTCCGGAATGTTTTGGGCCAATGAGCACTACCTCTTGCACTTGTTACATAGGTTGGATCTGTTTCAACGTAATACTGCCCGCCTTTTCCTAAGTAATAATTGATTACTTCTAAGTAGGCATGGATGGGAAAGTCCACAGTCTGTGGTGCCTCGAATTTATTCATTGCAAGCACACGGTCTTTTTTTTCTGTGAATTCCGAAAGCACTTGAAAAAGATGCTTTATATCAGTCCTAATTTCTGCATCTGTTTCAGGCAACTGATATCCTAATGGAAAATAGACGATAGCATCATCGGAATCCGCCTTCACTCCTACAAAACGATCTCCATCTTCATTCGTATTTACATGGCAGCGCCTTCTAATATCTAAATCTCTCTCCATATAGAATCACCGCCCTACTAGTTTTGCCTAGTGTTATTCTGATTTGTAAATGCATCACGTACATTTTGTTTAAATATTTCAAAACGTTCAAATTTCTTAGATTGCATAAATTTACGGATAACTGCTTCTAAACTTTGATATTCGTTTGTCTCAAAGATTACCTCACGTGAGAATTTGAATGCATCATCCCACAAGTACTTGATAACCTTTTCTGGGAATCTACGATTTTGTTGCATTGCATCTCTGATTTCAACAAGACGCATTTCTTCTTCAGAAGTAAGAATTCCTTCCTTTTCTTTTTCACAAAGGCTTTCATATTCACCCTCTGTCCTATCTTCAGATGCGGCATTATACTTTAAATCTCTCAAATGCACAAAATACGCACCCAATCTTTTGTCTTCTGCAGAAGTCATCCTTGCGTTGTTTCCAACAATAATATCATTGATAGAAACACAGAAATTTTTCCATGTAACCGTTGTATCTAGAATCTCTGCATTTGCAAAGTTCGAATCCACTCTCTCAAAACTGTTTTCGATCATACGCATTTCCCATCTACGTTGAAAAGCAGTATCCAAAGTAAATACATTTTGATCAGATGTATTCATTGTTCCTATAATAGAGAGGTTTGATGGAATACGAACCTTGCGTCTGGCATCCCCATAAACCACAAGCGCTATATTTTTATTAGTAATTCCATATTCGCTTGTACCAATAGGAAACTCGTCATCATCATCTTTAATTTCTACTTTTCTATCGAGTAGTTGGAACACTTCTCCAAAAATTGCTGGTGCATTTCCACGGTTAATTTCTTCAATTATAAGAATGTATTCTTTCTGAGGATTAACATATGCATCATGCAAAATAGTAGTGAATGGACCTGGGGTAAACTTGTAGCTAACTTGTCCATCTTCCGATACATCCGGTAAAATCTGACCAATAAAATCAGAGTAGGTGTAATCAGGGTGGAATACCAATCGTTCCACATTACTGTCCTTCTTGCAATACTCATGTTCGATAGTCCAACTCTTACCAGAACCTGGAACGCCATAAAGCAGTATATTTCTCCCCCCAGCAACCCTAGATGTTTCGTATGTATATTCACTTGAGCCTTCCCGAAGATACATATTCTCTGTTTCACTAACTTCAGGCGTTAAAATATATCTAGTATTTGATAAGCTTAAAGACGCATCGACACGCTTTTGATATGCCCTCAACTTATCTCCTAACCCATCTTTAATAGCAACTCCATTTGCATTGCCATATGTTAAAAATGGATTTAATTTATCCGATAGTGCAGATTTTAATATACGGAGTGAACCCTTTGCTTCTTTTCTATCGTTAATATCAACTGCAGATTCTTCTTCCTCCAGCAATTTCATATATACACTGTTCATATTAAAGATGATATCTTGATCCCCATCAGTTAGTTTGTACACCGCTTCCTCAGATATATAAACAAGCAAATGCAACAAAGCTTCTTCAAATGTAGATTCAATAGGGATATTTAACCCTATCCATGATAAGAGAACTTTTGAATACTGTTCATCGTCTGAGGATAGCACTGTATCAAGAATATCCATATTTTTTGTGAACAGGAGAGTTTTAGGATATCTTTTACCGCCAGTTCTCTCAGATGATGCTGGCATATTGTTGTCAAACTTAATTTTTGCAACACGCCAAATTAATTCAAATGCCACAATCAATGATTCTAGCTGTGATTTGAACAACTGGTTATTATTCACACGTTCAAGAAACTGTTCATCGGAAATTCCAATAGACGAATAAATAGGGTGATACTTTTCAATCAATCTAGTTTTTAACTCATCTGAAACTTCTATTGAATTACCTGCTTCTTTCGAGTATGCAAGTTCATCTGGATTGTTTGATGCTCTCCAAAACATCATTAATAATCCCAAGGTTGCCTTTACACTTGGTAAAGAAGATTTAATTCCTAGTTTTAAATCCACTTCTGGATATTTAACCATATTGTCTGGTCTTAACATTTTTTATCCTCCTGTTATATCATTCATAACAACCGTTGCAATAGCTTTGGCAAGCAATGGCGGAACAGCATTTCCAACTTGCTTCATCTGTGAACCTTTTGTACCTATAAAATGAAACGTATCAGGAAACGACTGAATCCTTGCAGCCTCTCGCACGGTTATTGCTCGATGTAAAAATGGATGAGTGAACTTACCAGAAGAAGGAGTATCAAATCTAGTTGTAATAGTTACAGATATCTCATCTTTGACCATCCTAGTCCAGGTTCCACTATAGATTGATTTAGTTAAATGTTCTTTAGGTAATACCTCTTTCCCTCTATTTGGAGGTATCATCTTTAATCTCTCAATTGCCAGCTCTGAATGTTTTGTCGCTTTATGATTATATAGATTATCGCTACCTTCGCGCATCATACGTTGATATTCACTTTGAGGAGGGTACCTATATGAATCACATTCTACACCTTCACCTGAATTTAAATATGCTAGATCACTAATTGCATCCCATATTGTAACTTTATAATCAAGTGGTCTTGGCATTGCAATTGCAGATTCTCCTTGTTTACCAATAATCACAGCTCTTCTTCTATTTTGAGGAACACCATAGTCGGCGGCATTGAGTGTGTCTGTTGACAATGTATATCCTAAACCCTCAAATAAATCTATAATTTCTTCCTTAAAGTAACCATTCTCCGCAGTTAAAAGATTCGGTACATTTTCCATTACAAAATATCGTGGACGTACAAAATCAACAACAGCTACAAAGTACTTAAATAAAAAGTTCCGTTCATCGTTGATGGTTTTTCTTTGTCCTTTCTGGGAAAACCCCTGACAGGGAGGGCCTCCAATAATAACATCTACCTTTCTACGATACTCATGAAATATTTTTTCAATGGGTAAATTTGTAATATCCTCAACAATCATTTTTGTATTTGGATGATTTAATTTATATGCTTTAGCTATAGATTCGTCATATTCATTTGCGAGCACAATATTAAAACCGGCCATTTCAAACCCAAGCGAAAGACCACCAACGCCCGCAAACAAATCAATCACTGTTGGCTTCATTCTTTCACCTCTTGAATACGGCGTGTAGCGATTTGAAAATAATCCTCACTTATTTCTACACCTATGAAATTCCTATTATTTAATTTTGCAGCCACACCGGCACTACCGCTACCCATAAAGGGATCAAGAACCGTCTCTCCTTCATTGGTCAGCACTTTAACAAAGAACTCCATCAATTGTACAGGTTTTTGTGTTGGATGTTTACCAAACTTGCGCTCACCGTTTGCTGCAACGCCTGTTTCAATAAAGTCATGTAGCACCTTTCCATCATTATTAAATGTGCCTGTTTTCTTCTTGTAAGTAAAATAAACCCACGCTTCCGTCGAATTAACAAAATGTAGATTCATGTTACGTGGCATAGGATTTAATTTATGCCAAATACCAGTAGTCTTATAATATAGTCCATGTCGCTCTGCAATTTTAATAATACTCTCTACCTTAATAATAGCCATGAATACAATCATAGCTCCACCCTTTTTAAGAACTCGAACGGATTCTTCGAAAAAGCTATCCATTGATTTTTCCCAATCCTCAAAACTTAGATTATCCCAACCAGCAGCCCCAAAAAAGTTATCACGCATCTTCTTTAGATTTGTATCTCTGCCTTTCATGAAATTACCTAAATTGTATGGTGGATCAGTTAATATAAGGTCTATAGAACCATTAGCGAGACGCTTCATAGAACGTATACAGTCTTCGTTATATAATATAGAATCAGCCATAACTCATTTCCTCTGCTTTAAATTTTATTAGTAGTACTTATGACCGATTGTCGAGTTCAACCTCAACAATCTCACTCAACTGGCAATTTAACTCATTACAAATACGCACTAGTACATCAAGAGAAACATATTCATTTTTACGCATCTTAGAAAAAGTACTAGGAGCAATGCCAGTGGCAAGATGCAAATCTGATACACATAACTCTTCATCTATCAATCTCTTCCAGAGTTTTTTATAGTTAACTCCCATTTTGCACCTCTCGTTTACATGGTAAAGTCATACGATTATTAATTATATCACATCTAATTCGAGTTTTCAATATATATTTTGATATCTCGAAACATATTAGTAAAAGTCAAAATGGAGATCCGCACATTCCAATCCTACTTTTTTATACATCTAATCCATCTCCACAACCCCACAAAATTATCTAATCTGTCAACTCAACCCCACGCACTTTATTACATTCGACCTGTTTCCTCAATAAACAAAAACAAGGATTTTCAAGATTGAAAGGCACTACCAGACATCCGGCAGAAAATCCTCCAACCTTGGAAATCCTTTATTTATCAGCCTTTGAATAGACCTTATTTCTCTACCCTTGACATCAAGACAACACACTCAACGTGTGTCGTATGTGGGAATAAGTCGACAGGTTGCACATTTTGAAGCTTGTAGCCAAACGGTAGCAATTCCGTTACATCCTTGGCGAATGTATCTGGGTTGCATGAAACATAGACGATTCGCTTCGGTTGTGAGCGGCCAATACGACGCATTACCTTTCCGCCAGCGCCAGAACGTGGTGGATCAATTAATAAAAGATCCGCAAATCCGAATTGCTCCTGCATTTCAGTTAGCCCTTTTCGTGCATCGCGCGCAAGGAATGTTGTATTATGCAAATCATTGTCAACCGCATTGCGTTTTGCTGATTCAATTGAAGTTTCGACAATCTCGATTCCTGCCAATTCTTTCACACGTGCTGCAAATGGTAGTGAGAATGTGCCAACACCACAAAACAGATCAATCATTCTCTCGTGTTCTTGTGGTTTCCCCACTTCTAACGCAAGCTCGACTAATTTTTCCGCTTGTTTTGGATTTGTTTGGAAAAATGTGTCGAACCATAGACGATAGCGATAGCCCGCCATTTCATCATAAATAAAATCACGTCCCGCTAATAAATGCGTGTCCTCAGATTGTGTGCGGTCTGCCCAGTCGGTATTGACAAGCCACAGCAAGCTTTTCACATTCGGAAACTTTTTAGTAATCCGCGCAACAAGATTTTCAACTGCCCCTGCTAATTCCCCATCAGGTTTTTTTGTCGCAAACAAGGCCAGCATCATTTCGCCCGTTGCAAAGGACTCTCGCACCATTAAATGACGAAGAAGCCCTTCATGTGCATCTTTATTATAGCCTTTGAGACCAAACTCTTTTACCCAGTCGCGAACTTCCAACATACCATCCACCATATTTTCCCCTGCAATTAAACAAGTTTCTAATGGTATAATTTTACGGAAGTTTCCTTGCTCATGCTGCCCCATTTCCCCATCAGGTGAAAACGTGAACTCCATTTTATTACGGTAATGCCACGGATTATCCGCACCAATCGTATCTAGCACAAGCCCCGAATCTAATCCTTCTCGCTCCAGTGCGTTTTTTACTTGCGCCGTTTTATGCTTCAATTGCCCTTCATACGTCCAGTGCTGCCATACACAGCCTCCGCAAAGCTCAAAATGCGGACAAGCGGGTGCCGTTCGCTCTGGACTTGCTACTAAAATTTCGCCCGCCTCTACTTTTCTTCTGCGCTTCTCCGGATTATCAACAACAACCTGCACAGACTCCCCTATGAGTGTTTGCGGAATTGTTAGCTTCAATTTTCTGGGATTATACCCTTTATCACTCTCACGCCAAATAACGGCTTGTCCATTGCCTCTATCATCTAAATGGTCAATTTTCGCAATGAGCGTTTCTTCTTTTATATTCGTCAAGAAATCTTGCCCCTTTCAATCGGTATTTCATCTATTGAAGGTTTGTTTCCACAATGCTTATGTAGTACTTCAAAACAGATAGACATAGTCATTATAACGAATATGCGCCGGAATGCACATTAAGTTGTGACAAGCTTAGTAATTTGATATTGGGTAATAAAGAATTGTGCCTCATTTATTTTAGAGTTAAAGCAAAATTACCAAGGAACATTTTACATACATTAAACCGAAGTGTAAAATTATGCTAACCGCATGTCATTATTTTCATTGAGAGAGGTGGATTGAATGAATAAGGACTCGGAGTTATTAGAGCGTATCGCTACACTTGAACAAGAACTTCACGTATTGCGTACAGAAGTGCAGCGTTTAAAAGCCCATGTAAAGCTTGAACAAACTGTACCTATTCAAAAAGTAGTAGCACCAACAATTGAACGACCAAAACAGCCCGTTCAAAAAGAAGCACCTATTGTCGAAGAACGAAACGCTCCTATTAAAGAGGATCGGTCACTTGAAGAAATCTTTACAAGGGCATTACCAAGAATTTTTATGGTCATTTTAGTGCTCGGTGTTCTGTGGGGCTTGAAGCTTGTGAGTGATTATGGCTTTTTATCGGACAGTATAAAAATTATCGGTGGTTTTGCGTTATCCATTGGTCTTGGTATTTGGGCATTTATAATGGAAAAAAGGCAAAAAGGTTCACGCGTTGTGGCCTTATCGCTCTATGGTGGTGCATTCATTGTCGGGATTTTAGTGACGGCAGCCGGGGCTATTTTATA
Source organism: Solibacillus sp. FSL R7-0668 (assembly GCF_038006205.1). Lineage (NCBI taxonomy): Bacteria > Bacillati > Bacillota > Bacilli > Caryophanales > Caryophanaceae > Solibacillus > Solibacillus sp. FSL R7-0668. Next base: position 1,958,418 of record NZ_JBBOUU010000001.1, read on the forward strand.
CGATGTCCTTCATCTATATGTCGCACTGATGATGGCACTTGTCTACATTGCATATGGGGTTCTCATTAGTTATGTAAAAGGAAATGAAGCATTAACTGCGCTCGTAATCTTTACATCCTTATTACTACCGTATTTACTTGAATATATGAAATTTAGCGCACTCATTATCGGTGTTTTCATCGTGCTACTCTTCGCTGTTGTGCAAATTGTTATTTGGAAGCATACACAACGCAAGGCGCTCTATATCGGGATGGCCTTTTCTATTTTGGCATTTGGCATCGTTTTCCTATTTAATCATGAGCAAAACGTCTTTTTCGCATTTGCAGTAGTAGTGTTATTTAGCGTCTTTATAGGGAGCTATTTACGATTATATTCTAGTAAAAGTAAAAAACATGCAGCCATGCTATTTAGCTTTACCATCCTAATTTTATCATTAATAAACGTGATGTTAATGCAAAAAGAAGGCGTCCTGCTTATCGTACTTATGCTCCTACTTGGTATTTTAGCTAGTTCTTTATACATCGTATTTAAACACGGGAACAGATTATTAATCGACATGTTTGGTACATTAGCGATCATTACAGTTTTAAATAGTATTGCACAGCTGAATATTTCACGTGAGGTCATACTACTGCTAATGATTATCGTGTCGTTTGCTGGATTGATCATTGCCGTAAAACATGCCATTGTGTTCATGAAATATTTGCAAGGAATGACGTTTTCAATCCTTTCATTTTTCGTTCTCGTCTATTATTTAGTTCAGCCATTTTTCTCTATAGAGCATTTAACGATCGTGCTCGTAAATACGATGCTTGTCGTATTATACTGGGTACTTCGCCGCTATGAGCATACAGCAGCAGAGGAAGATCAACAAGGGCTAATTCGTTTGGAAGATGTTTACCCATGTCTATTATATGTGGTCGCCCTTCTATACATTTGGAAAATCAACTGGGCGTATTTGCCACCCCATTATACGGCCGATTTACTGTTTAGTGCGATTGCGCTTGGGCTTGTATTAGTACTTCTTTTCAAACGTAATCAGATTGGACGTTTCCTGCCATTCCTAGCTACGGGTATTTACGGATTTGCGGCACTTGTGTTAATGTCCACACAATGGGTTGATGAACGGGCCATTACCGTCTCCCTTATCATTCGCATTTTATATGTAGCCATTCTTTGGGGCATTGTTGCAGATTTTTGGAAGCAAGGTAGAATATCTAAGCAATACGAACACCTTGTTAGTCGTTATACAGAGCAACTTACGCTTGTGGGTATGATTATTTCAGTTGTGTGGCTCTTTAATGTAACACACTTCATGAATTTTCATGAGCTAATAAATTGGAGCGCGGCTGTTATTTTAAATACCGTTTCGGTTTTTGTTATTGCTTGTTTATCACTCTTTTTAGCAGCAAAACGTGGTTACCAGCAGCTGAAATTAACCGGCATTGTCCTGCTCTTTTTAGGAATCATTAAAATGATTTTCTTTGATTTATCCGAACTGGATATTTTGATTCGTTCGATACTATTTATTTTCATCGGTGCCATTGGACTTGTAATTTCAAACAAGCTTCTAGGAAAAGGGAAAGCCGATTAAGTGATTGTTTGGAAGTAGCCTTGACGGATTTGTTGGGGCTACTTTTTTATTTTCCTGAACCTGGTGCTAAATCAATATTAAGGTTAAAGCGTTATGCTATTCTACTGTTATAGAATTAATTTTCAATCAATTAATCGTGAGGTGTATTCATTGAAGATGAGCGATAATTTAATAGGAGAAATCAAAGAAGAATATAAAAAACATAAATTAGATAGGCCATTTATTGTCGCAATCGATGGATTAGGTGGTGCTGGAAAAACTACGCTTGTAGATCAACTTGAATTTGAATTAAATAATGTAGTAGCTATTCATATTGATGATCATATTGTTGATACTAGATTAAGATATAATACAGGTCATGATGAATGGTTTGAATATTATCAATTACAATGGAATACTATTTTGTTAAGAGAGAATTTATTCGAAAAGTTACATCAGAATGCAAAGGAATTGTGCTTGTCATTTTATGATAAAGAAAAAAATATCTCGACAATCCGAACAATTAACCTCCCATTAAATAGCATAGTAATTATTGAAGGTATTTTTCTTTTGAGAGAGGAATGGAAGGCGTATTATGATTATATAATATACCTTGATTGTCCTACAGAAGTAAGGTACGAGCGTGTACTTCTACGTGACACATATATAGGGGATTTTGAAGAACGTTTAAGGAAATATCAAAATAGATATTGGTTGGCAGAGGAGTATTATATTAAAAAACAGAATCCTTTTAAAAATGCTCAGCGTATTCTACGGTTTTAATGTTCCTATTAATAACTCATTTTATTATATAAATCTAGGACCTGTGCATATGCGATTTTTATACACAAGTCCTTTCGTTAAGCTCTCACAGTCACTGACCCATTCCCTAGCTTTTGTTTCGCCAAGAACAACAATATATTAGATAAAATGAACTGTTCTATCTACTTACCATTTGCTAAAAATTGAAGCGTGACTTTGTTAAATTCTTCTGCTTGATCCACATTACATACATGCCCACTATTATTTAAAACTACTAACTTACTTGAGGATTGCAGCTTCACTAAGCGCTTCACGGGTTCTAAAAATACGTAATCTTCATCTCCCATAATATAGAGTGATGTGATTTTTGTATCTTTCTCATTGAATTTCACTAAATATTTGGCCATACCACCCGTTAATGTTAGCCAACGTAAAAATTCTCGGTGTTTAATTTTTTTCGCCTCTTGAATAAACAGATAACGCGAAGATTTATGTGTTTTTCTAGGCATTAATATCCACGCAAATAATTTATACAACCACATAAACGGGATAATTCTTTTAAATAGATTGGCTAAGCCCAGTAAAAAGTGAAGCCTTGGTGTAATGCGTATTACCGCCCCGGCGAGGACCATTGTATGAAATCTCTCTGGGTTCGATTCGGCTATTTGACGAATTAACATGGTTCCTAGTGAAATCCCAACAAAATGAGCCTTTTCAATATTTAATGAATCCAGCACTTCAAGAATATCTTGACTTACTAAATCAAGTGTATATTTTGTAGGGCTGTTTTCTATTTCACAAGCACCATGTCCTCGTAAATCGACTACCAACACATTGAACTGCTTTCGATAGGCACGAACTTGTTTATACCAAATCGTTGAGCTCCCGCCAGCTCCGTGCACTAAAACAACCCACTCTTTGTGTTGTTGACTATATATTTTATAATGTAACAACTACTTCTCATCCTTTGATTATTTTACGTCTATTATTAATACGAAAAGTAGCACGTGATAGTTTCATATAAATCAAATATTTACAAATTTCTTACCTAATTACGATAAAAACGTGCCTGCTTAACCAATAAGGATGCGCATAAAAATCGCGAATATTAGTAAGATCACAGCCATATTAATTATTTTCCACATTAAACTAGGGGATTTAATGGCGGTGTAGGTATCTTTTTCATAAAAAGAGCGTCTTATTAAGGATTGTTAAGTAATTCAATGGAATATCAACTTTAAACGTCCTACAAAAAGTATCGTTCAATTTCGTTAATGAAAGGATAAATGCTATGAATAACGAATGGGAAAAAGAAATAGGCTCACTTTCAACTATTAAAGTTTACTCAAACCCCAATAATATGCCGGTAACGATAAGTGGGGACGTTGCTAATTTGAAATGTATAGGTGTGGGGACAGATGCTGCTGTGTTTCAATCTCTTTCCTCCCCCACTTATGCATTTAAAATCTTTGCCCAGGACAAATTAGACAAGGTAAAAATAGAGGCAAGTATTTATCAACGATTAGGTGATTCTTCTTTCTTCCCAACCTGTTTTGCTTCATACGAGGAATACTTGGTTTTAAGTTACGAAGAAGGAAAAACGCTCTATGACTGTGTTCTACAAGGCATTCACATTCCGAGACAGGTGGTAAATGAAGTAGAGGAGGCACGAGCGTTTATTCAGAGTAAGGGGCTTAACCCACGTGACATCCATTTAAAAAATATTATACTTCAAAATGGAAAAGCAAAAATCATCGATGTCTCGGAGTACACAGTACCGGGAAATGATTATCGATGGGAACATTTAAAAAGAGGATATGAGCAATACTATCATTTAATAGATGGTAATTCTGTGCCATTTTGGATCATGGCAACCATTCAAAAATGGTATAATCAGCGTAAGGGCAATTCTTTTTCGTATGAAGAGTTTACAAAAACCATTTTGAAGTTTCTGTATAAAAAATAGTTGAACATAAGTAAGCTTATCATTACTTACTTGCTTACCTGTAAAAAATGCTGCGTGAAGCAATTACAATGAAATCCAATATCTTCTCGTTAGCTTTTGGTCGCCAGGGTCTACACGTTTATCCTCTAATATGCCACCATTGTTTTCAATTACTCCATATGAAGCGATATTGTCATCTGTGCATGTGATTAAAACGCGATCTAATCCGAATTTTTTTGCCTCGATTAAAGCAAGCTGCAACATTTTTGTACCTAAGCCTTGACGTCTTCTGCTTGGCGCAATGGAATAGCCAATATGACCAATATAATTGAATAAATAGTCATTTAGCTCTTTGCGAAAATTAAGCATCCCAACAATTGAATTTGATGTTGAATCGACTGCAATGTATTGCTCTGCTGGCATCCAACCTTCTTGCACAGATGCCCAATGGCGATTTTTTTCAACTTGATGAAGCCATTCTTCTACACTGTTGGCTAACATAAGCTCAGAACTACCTTCAATGCCATTCGAACAATCAGAAAATTCATCTTGATAAGTCAGTATTTGTGCCTTATAAGCAAGAGTTGGTGCAATTAATTGAATGGCCGTCATGAGATCTCCCCCTATTTGTTTCCAAATATTATAGCATGAGTTTATATTTCATAGATACAATATATCGATTCTTTCGTATGATGTTAAAACACCAAAAGAGGCGCTGATTCCATCACCTGGATCAACGCCTCTTTGTTTAAAGTAAAATAAAAAACGCCTGGTGACCAAACCAGACGTTGCACTGCAAGTTATTCTTCACGACAAGAATTTTACTGCCCTCCCTAATTTTATTGTGCATAATCTCCAGTATAATTAACTAGCGAACAAGAATGCAGGCCTTCAATGCTATTTAAATTATTCATAAAACTCGTATTATCATCGACTAAACGAATTTCTACCGTCATTTCAATAAACCCATTGCGGATTGTTTTTGATTTTAGCTTTGTATTTAATTTTTGTAAGGTTTTACGTACTTCTTCCCCAGCCTCATCATTATGCTGGAGAATTAGCAAATAGGTTTCGCCACGCACTTTTTTCTTTGATAACCATGCTAATGTTGCGCCAAATGCAAGCGAGCCGATAATGGCTAGAGGGTACATTTTTGCACCGATTGCGATACCTACTGCAATTGCCCAAAACATGTACACGATATCTAAAGGATCCTTTACCGCAGTACGGAAACGAACAATACTTAACGCACCAACCATCCCTAGAGATAGGACAATATTTGTGCTAATGGTCATAATAATAAGCGTCGTAATCATCGTCATTAAAACAAATGATACATTATAGTTGTAGCTATAAACGACACCACGGAAACAACGCTTATACACCCAATAAATAAACATACCAATACCGAATGAGCACAGTAATCCGATAACAATATCCAAGTATGAAACACTAGCAAAAGAATCTAGCTTAAGTACGCTTTTTTTAATAATATTTTGGAAATTTAATTGATCATCCATAAATAAACTCCTTTAATTGCTGCTTTATAATAAAAGTGGTTGCTGTTATTTATACTTTAAAGTATTGAATCGTTCTTTCACGACAGAGGACATATTTTGAAATCGCCGAACGTGTTAAGCGTTCGGGCTGAAGTAATTGCCGAATGACATCTGGTAAGAAATCATCGTATTTTACTTCTAAAATGACTTGTTCTGGATAAAGAATTTCTTGAAAGACATTATTTTTATGAAATAAGTCGATCCCATTAATGCCTGCGCGTAATTCTTTATCAAATGTAATGCGCACATTCCCTAGTTCATAAATATAGGCCTCGCGTGTGTAATCTACAATCACGCGAGGCTGAAATCGCCGGAATTCTAATGCGCGGTAAAAATCGTGAGTGAGCACTTCGGGACGCTCTTTTAAACTATGGTATTCACCGCGCAAAATGGCGTCATAGTCTTCCCGAGTTAATGGTGCACCCTCTTTATTAATATAATCACCATATTTACTCTTTCGTTCCAACTTGATAATGGCATCATTCTCGTTATAAATACGAATGCGGTATTTTTCGCGTCCGAAAATTCCGTCATTTTTATCGTGAAGGCTATGCTCATGCATTCCATCAAAATACAAGCTTCGTATATTATAGCCATCTGGGCTCGTCGCATGCTTATCTAGTGATAAAAAACTAGCTATCTTTTTTCGTAGTGCAATCATTTCAAAATACGTAATATAATATTTTAGTTCATGTCGAAAATGTTTATTTTCAAAAGCCATTACTCCACCTCAAATCGTAGGACACCAAAATGATTGATGTCTGTTTCTTCATCTCTATATAGCTCAAAAGACGTTTGTTGATTGCCTTGTGCATCGGTTACGGTCACTTCCCAATAATAAACACCCTTAGCTAATTTGGGGACGCGATATTCGTTTGTTCGCAAGCGTTTTTCTGAATAAAGCACTTGCTGCATGTACGGATCACGGGCGACTGTCACATCATAGTAAAGATCATCCCCTTGTAAATCAAAGGAAATTTCCCAACCAAAGACATGCTGATTGCCCTCCAATGGAATCTTTTCCGACATAAAAAATGGCTTTGGTTTTTCGAGATCATCATAATAGCGCATTATCGCATGTTCAGGTGTTTTTACGATACTTTCTACGAATTGATCATAGTTTTTACCGATGATTGGTAAATATTGATTGTCGGGATAGCGTTGTATATAAGGTTTGACGATAGGTCTATATAAATCTAATTGGTTTAGTATCGTTTCTTCATTAATATACATGGCGTTTAGCTCTTCTATTTTAGCTGTTAATTGCTCAATATTTTCTTGTTTTCTGAAATACCGATTTAATAATCGATTCGACCAGTAATTGCTTATCCCCGCTTGATAAGGTCTTATATATTCCTTACTGCGCTGTACATCCCAACCGCCATCATAATCCCAAGGTAAGATGAGCCATGTATCTAAATTTAAAGGAGAATAGAGGAAAAAGTTATTGGCATCTGTATCCATATTATCCATCAATATATTGATTGCTACCCAAGTAAGGATATTTTCTTCATCAAAATGGCGTTCGATGACTTCATCAATCGGTATGCTGTAATCATTGACATCATCTAGCATCTGGATTAACTTATCATGCTCCTCTCGCCCCTTAATTTCTAAAATAGATTCGAACGCTTCTTTCTCATACAGTTCATCTGTATGAGGGCGAATTTGGTCTGGATAACGATTAAATTCGAAAAAGCTGACCTTATATAAATAACCATTTGGATCAAAAAGATGATTCCGTAAAAACTGTTTGTTAGGCTGCTCAATATGTGTGTACAAGCCATAATCAACATATTCCGTTGATCCAGCAGTTGTATCTTTCACATAAAGATGAATAAATTGTGTGCGTAAGCTTGAAATATTCGGAATTGGCTCTATCAAATCAAAGCTTAATTTATTCAATAATCGACTGCCATCGGAAACATGCTTATTTAAATTAATCGTTCTTTGATCATTCCAAGTCGCCGCGCTGTCCAGCAATTTAATTTTATAAGACTTTTGCGTTTTATTGCGTGATGAATTTCCTCGGATGCTAATTTTCGCATTTGCTTTCGTTGCGTCTGCTCCAAACATGCCCGCTTGTGGCCCTGCACCATTTGGCCCACCTTCTGAAACAATAATATCTAATTTTTCTTCGCTATAACGCTCGGTAATGCGATTTAATCCGTACCAATCGAGTTCGGAGTTGTTTGCATTGGGTAAAACCGTTATATATAAGGCTTTGATTGCATCATCTTGATCGCGTTCATAAAGTCTTTTATCGTCTATTTGAATACGATTGTCGGCTGGTATTGTTGATTGTGCTAAGCTCGGTTTTACATCTTCATTCGGTAATTTTTCGGAACAGCCCACACTAATAAATGGAACTAATATAAAGAGTGCTAGTTTTGCAAATTTCATGCCCAAATTTTCACCTGATTTCAGTATCAATCGAAATGTTACTTAGATTATGTGCTGCTAGTTCACTTCAAATCGCAGTACACCAAAATGGTAGATACCTGTTTCTTCATCTTTGTACATTTCAAATGACGTTTGTTGATTGCCTTGTGTATCTGTTACGGTTACCTCCCAATAATAAACGCCCTTATCTAATTTCGGAACGCGATATTCATTCGTACGTAAACCCTTTTCAGAATGAATGACTTGCTGCATATTCGGGTCACGAGCAATTGTCACATCATAGTAAAGATCATCCCCTTGTAAATCATAGGATACCTCCCACTCGAAGATATGCTCATTTTCTTTTACTGGAATTTCCTGCGACATATAGAAAGGTTTTGGTTTTTCAAGATCTTTATAATAAAGTGCTAAAGAGTTTTTAGGTGTCTCTATAATATTTTGTAGGACTTGATCATAATTTTTACTAACAATCGGCAAGTACTGGTTGTCAGGAAACCGTTGGACATACGGTTTGACGATTGGAACATATAAGTCTAATTGCTTCTTTGCCATTGCTTCGTTAATATAGGTTGCGTGCAATTCTTCCAATTTGGCTGTTAATTTATCCACATTTTCTTGCGCTCTAAAATAACGATTCAGCAAACGATTTCCCCAAAAATTACTAATCCCAGATTGATATGGTCTAACGAAATTTTGGCTACGTCCAGCATCCCAACCATCATCATAATCCCATGGTAAGATAAGCCATGTATCTAAATTTAAGGGGGAATAAATGAAAAAGTTATTGGCATCTGTATCCATATTGTCCATTAAAATATTAATGGCTACCCATGTTAGTAAATTTTCTTCATCGAAATGCTTTTCGATGACATCATTAATAGGGAGACTGTAGTCATTAACATCCTCTAACATTTTAATAAGCTTTTCATGTTCTTCTCGCCCTTTTATTTCTAAAATCGATTCAAAGGCTTTTTTGTCATATTTTTCATCGGTACTAGCTCGTATTTTATCTGGATAGCGATTAAATTCAAAGAAAGTAACTTTATAGAGATAGCCATTCGGATCAAAAAGATGGTTCCGTAAAAATTGCTTATTCGGCTGTTCCATTTGTGTATACAAGCCGTAGTCGACATAGTTCGTTGATCCAGATGTTGCATCCTTTACATAAAGATGAACAAACTGCGTGCGTAAACTTGAAATGTTTGGTATCGGTTCCATTAGGTCGAAACTTAGCTTATTTAATAGTCGGCTACCATCAGAAACATGTTTATTTAAATTAATTGTTCTCTGATCATTCCAAGTACCCGCACTATCCATCAGCTTAATTTTGTAGGACTTTTGTGGTTGTTTTCGCGCTGAATTTCCGCGGATGCTAATTTTTGCATTCGCTTTTGTTTCATTCGCCCCGAACATGCCTGATTTTGGTCCAGCACCATTTGGTTCCCCCTCAGAAACGATGATGTCTAATTTTTCTTCGCTATAACGTTCTGTAATGCGATTTAATCCATACCAATCGAGCTCAGGATTTTTTTCATTCGGTAAAACCGTTACATACAGTGTTTTAATCGAATCATCTTGATCTCGTTCATAAAGCCGTTTATCGTCTATTTGAATACGGTTTATTATGGAGGTTGTCGGCTGACCTGAATTGGCTTCCACATCATCGACTACTACATCTTCGTTACATCCTGTTAAAATGAATGTAAGCACTACAATGGATAGGAGTGTTGTCGGTCTTTTCCTAAAGAAATTTTTGGAATTTTTTTTAGCCCCAATCGTTAATAATGGCTGTGGACAGAACGTACCGTAGTCAATATTTACTGAAATATAATTTAATCGGAAAAATGTTAAGCATAGTCCGATAAAAGACGCTATAAACATCCCCATACCGTGCCAGTTAAATTCCATTGTGATATACGATAAACTGGCATTCAAAACGATAAAAGTTCCGCTTATTACTAATAATCCTTTTCGATCATCGAAATACATGAGTAAATGGAGTAATAAAAACATCATTATAAAAAAGAAATAAGCGAAACATAAAATGATAAATAAATCTAATTGTTCCATGGAGAAGCCCATTCTTGGTAATAATAAAATACCAAGCGCGATGGATAATGTTGTAAACAATAATTGAATTTCTGCTAAAAAGCCTGTTTTATGGATGATTACTTTTTGTAGGCGCTGTTTTGCCTGCTGTATACTTTCATATGTGCCACCATCAAGAATATTTTTATAGTAATTTAAAAATTTCTCATAAAAGTCGGTTTCGATTATAACAACAAAGAATATTAAGGATGGTACCACTGTTAGATAGGCATAAAATACGGCCACATCATAAAGTGGCATCAGCAAAAACTGATTTGAAATTTGGGCATGATTATCTGCAAATAACCAATAAACAATATTGTGGATATAGACCCCTGAATAGACGAATAGCCCCGTAAATAGTGCTCCTGGATAGGTTTTAACTATTCGTAAAAATTGAAAATGATCACGCTGCTTATTGCGTGGAAATACATGCTCAAAATGCAAGGATGACCAGATAATAATACTTGCAAAGCCGATATTCATCCCAAGTAGTGCAATAACAACTGGATCCCATGATGTGAAATAAAACAAAAGAAAGCTTGTTAAAATCGAAAGGACGACGGCGATTAAAAACCCTCTAAAAATACGCTTATAATCCTTTAAAGCAGACAAGAAAATATTTTGAATCCAAATGGTAATAAGCTCAATAAAATAAATATACGCGACAATTTTATAACTGATATGTTCATTAACACCCCATAAAAACAGCGCGGCGATAATGGCAGCAATCGGTATCATGACAGTTAAACTACCGTAATAAGCCGTAATAATTTGCTCATATTGACGTTCATAGATTTTATCTGCGATGAATCTTGTCACAAGCATCGACAAGCCTGAAGTGACAATAACTGAAAACACAAAGCTATAGGCAATGGTCGCAATAAATAATTCATTTTGAAGAAAGGTACTATCGTTTTCACGCATCATCATTTGCTGTACGAATACAAGGATTAAACAAAGAATCATAGGTCCGACTGTTGTCATCGTGGAATAGCTATACGCTTTAATATTTTGAGCAAGCCCTTGTTCTCGATATAGCTTTCGTAGTTCAAAACCAATTCCAGCCATTTACCTCACCGTCCCTAATTCTTGATAGATTTCTTTGTAGCTCCTAATAAACGCTTGACGTGTGTAATGAGATGACACACGATTAAACCCATTTTGCCCCATCTCCAGTCTAAGTGATTCATCTAAACAGAGCTTAACGATGTAATTCGCCATCTCTTCATAATGCATAACGGGTACGATAAATCCGGCAGGGCCAAACGGATCATTGGGACGCCCTTCTATCAATTCTCGGCAGCTTCCCACATTCGTTGAAATAAAAGGCTTACTGCAAGCAAAGCCCTCTAATATTGCTAATGGCTGACCTTCACTAATACTTGAAAGCAGCAGAAAGTCAATATCCCCTAAATATTCCTTAATATTAACCATACCTGTAAACGTAATTTTTTGACTATTTAATAGCTGGACAAGCTGCATACATTCCTCATAATACTCCTCGTTTTCCTCGGCTGGTCCCATAATAAATAATTCGACATTCGGCAGTTGTTGCTCTACTAATGCGAATGCTTGAATCATCATTTTAATATCCTTAATCGGCACAAGACGTACAATTGCGCCAATTCGTATTGTATCGTCCTGAACGGTTCGAACAATATGACGGTAATCGTGAATATCAATGCCATTCGGAATAATACGTATTTGCTCTGGGTCACAACCGAGTTCCACTTGAATTTCCTTATTACGTTCGAATAATGTAATAATTTCGTCGGCTAATGTATAAATAGAATTAGATAAGGTGTAAAAATAATTAATCCATAAATCTTTAAAATAGCCCTTTACCCAATGTGCTTTAATGATTTCTTCTTCACGCTCCCTTGAATAAATGCCATGTTCCGTTAAAATGAGCGGCTTATTATAAATTACTTTTGCCAGGGCACCTACCACTCCGGCATAGCCGGTCGAAACCGCGTGATAAATGTCGGCTTTTGGAATGTCACCGCGCACCAGCATGAACAAAGGTAAAAGCATGGAGCCTACCGTCCAAAATAGCTCCGTAAAAGGCACATGCGTATACTTTGTTTTCGCCAAATCTTCTACTAAATCATAATAGTCCTTGCTTGATAAAAACTCACCAACATTTGTGAAATGATTACTTCTAATCAGCTGGAATAATGCGGCCCAGTCTACATTATTTGAACCGTTTACTAATGAAATTAAGCTGTTTCTTTGCACATCGCTTAAATGATAACGCTTTCCAGACTTGGCTTCTTCATATAAATGATCATCTAAAAAAAATTCATGGACTTCAATTGCGTTTGCTGGCAATGAATAGTTAAATTTCCCTTGCTGTTTACGTTCAGCGGCAATCGCATAAATGATAAATTCATGCTCTGGCATCGCATGCATCAAACTATGAATCCAACTAGAAACACCCCCCGCTACGTAAGGGTAAGAACCTTCTGCGATTAAACAAATTTTCATCTTTTATTATTACTCCTTTAATGTCACTTCAAATTGTGCATCTAAAGCTTTGATTAAATAAGCACCGTCATCAATTTTAGTAACCTTACAATTCTCAAGTTTGCTAATTTTTTTATCCGTTCGTAATATAAAATGTTGTTCATTCAAATAATTATCGATTGTTCCTTTCACGACATTGTCCTCTTTTTCGATTATAGTCGTCGTTTGCAAAGTGGAAGCAATGGCCATTGCTGCTTCTGAAGCCTTCATTGCGCGAAGCCAAGGATACGTTTCTTGAATGGTAGTCATAAAGTGATCAAACTCTTCATACATTTCTGACCAGCTGCCCCCAGCTCGGTCTGAACTAATAACATCGTCTGGGTGAACAAAGTGAGAAAATACACCGATACTTGTTAATGTATTAGCGATTGCCCAGTCATCAGAAACAGTGCGGGCATACCCAGAGGAAATACGCGGCATTTCAATAATGCCATCGTCTGCAACTTCGAATTCCTGATGGTAAGAGTTGCCGCTGATATCTTCCAAATAGAGAGAAGATATCGTAGTTAAATCAGGCCAGCTATTGATTAATGCCTGACGCCCCTCTTTTGATAAGACATTAGAAGGCGGTACATATGTCGTTATTTTATAGGATGGAAAAGCTTGTTTTGTATAGCTTTGTAACTCAAGAATGGATTTTTCCATATCTTCACGACTTTTCCATGCGTTATAGCCAAACGTAGAAGAAACCTTTTGGTCCATCGTTAGAGACTGATGATTATATCCGTGAAAGCCGATTTCCCCGCCATTTTGAATCAATTCCCGACCAAAGGAAATTAAATAGACAAATTCCTTATCTTCCACATTATCGAAAGGTGGAGTCACATTATCCAAATAGGACTCAATGATCGCGCCAGTATATCGAATATCGGCCCTAGCAGAGCTTTTTAGCATATTTGGCCACCAAATGGATTGATAGAAGGACGCAAGATTTTTTTTGTATTCATTGTAAATCATGTCATTTTGACTTTTGGCGATGGGTGCTGGGAAGTCATCAATGAAAAAGGTTTTTGTATTAAAAATAGGATACATATAATCCGGTTCCATTAAGCTAACGGCGCCAGCTATGATGCCTCGTGACGATTTTTGAAAAAGTAATCCGCCATTAAACACCATAAATGCCCCTTCGCCATAATTTGATTTCCAAAGTAACGGATTTTTTGTTGTGCTTTCCATATAGACGGTCGCATCATTATTGAGCGCAACGCCTAAGCCTACATCATCCATTGCATCTTCAAAAAATGTCTTTCCCGTTGTCCCAATTAAAACATTCGATTTCATATGCATTCCCGTTGTTGTGACATAGGTTTCATAATCTAAAATCCCTAATTTGCGATATAAAATTTCAAAGTGGGAATTCAGTGTCAGCACATTCATTAAGAACAGATGGCCACCAGCAGCTACATAGTTTTCTATTTCCTCCACCGTTCCGAGATCCTCTAAATATGGCGTACTGAGCAAAATAGTAGGACAGCGATCGAATGCTATCTTTTCCGTTGCTACATCAAATGTTCGCGTGCTTTTTTGCATATATTCAAGTGTCTTTTCTGCATTATTTTTTAAATCAATCGAACTTTCATCGTAAACGATACAATAAGCTGGATTTTCTGTATCAATTTTTCGATCTTTATTCATGTTTGCGGAAACAACGAGTTCCTTCATATCTAAAATGTCTTCATTATCCACCATTTTCAATACCATTTGAGAGCGTGTAATTTGTAAAATGATCCCAAATAAAAAAATTAGTAGGACAACAAAGATCATTTTTTGGTTATTCCATAGCCATTTCATTTGTATGATTCACTCCAGTCGACCAATAGCGTAGCGTGACTAACGCGTCATTTGTTAGCGTAATTGGTGCCTTTTTTAAACTATTTAAGACGATATTAAATTGGGTCGCGGCTTTTAATTCACAATAGATGGCTAGCAATTGTAAATAGGGCTTCTCTGAATGTGGATAAAGTTCTTTAAATAAGAGTGCGGTTTGTTCAGCAGCCTTTAATTCGCCTAGTGTTAGTTCCATATTTATTTTTTCATTGAATAATGCTTCTGTTGCTTGATTACTGTCAATAATTGTTTGGATCACTTGTATAAAGGTCATACGATAGTTTTTAGTGGACTGCGTATCTAGGAAGCCACTGCGCAAATATTCTTTAATAACGTCAACATATGTGAGTCCTACTTCTAGATCTTCAGGGTTTTGACTAAATTCCACCGATAATTTCTGTAGCAGTAAAGATAGCTCACGTTTCACTTCGATTACCGCTGTGACAGCATAGTGAGATGTTTCCGTATCATCATTCAACACCGCCGTTTGTAAAATGTCTAAATAGTTCATCGCATCTTGCTTTAATAAGTCCAACATAACGCGGCGGCGAGTTGTATAGTCACTAATAATGAGCGCCTCTTCAATCGAAACAACCGCTAATTCACGCTCTTTTTCAATGACTGTTTTTGAGGAGCGCAATTCGATTGGGATATCCTCTGTTTGGGCGTTCATATAGGCATTGAACTGGTCACCTTCATTTTTAAGCATCTTTTTCGGCCAAATGCTCGGAATCAACCAACCGATAATTGGTAAAAAAACAACCAGTATACATTTAAATAACCAAGCATGAAAATTGCCTCGTGCAAAGAACCATAAAACAATGACCGAAATCGCAACATAGAGTAAGTAAATAAATAAGAGAGCGGTCATAGCGGTACCTCATCATAAATGACATTTTCGATACCTATGTTATTAAATCGATTTATAATAAGCGGGATATCTCCTTGCTTTGTATTTGAAAGTAAAATATAAAGCGTATCTTCCAAATAGCTAATATAATCGGTCTCCCTCAATAAATGATTTACTTTTTCAGCCACTTGCTGCGATGTATGTGCGATGGCAGGAATTTTAATTAGGGCATAAGGCATATTATATTTTTCTTTTGCCAGTATTTTGCTATTCAATATTTCATGGAATACATCTGGCTGGAGCATGATGGATTGCCCGATGTATCGACTTTCTTCAGTAAATTGAATATATTCAAAGGCACGGCTTAGTGATGTTTCGATTAAACCTGCAATTACTTTGAATAAGTTTTCATGATAGTTAGAAAAGCTTGTAAAGGGTAAGCCGTCAATCGTAATAATGGCCTTAATCGTATTATTATAGTAAATGGGTGCAGCCATTACGGGTACATTGGCAAGTAATTTTCGATTAGCAAAAAGAGTATTTGTGCTAATGATTTGCTGTATATACGGTGTATCCTCTACTTTTAATGAGCTCGAATATGTTTTTTCATTTTGTAAATACGAACTTGCTACTAGTCGAAGATATGTTTCATCTTTATTTAATAAATAAATGGAGACATTTTCACAACGCATAATCTTTTGTACAACCTCAATCGTACTCGTAAAAATTTTCTCCGGCTCTACCTCGTTTAACTCTTTGATGATAGAATAAATTTTCCCGAAGCTATCCTCGTTATTTAATACACGTAATTGTAATTCATCCTTTACATCGCGCAGTTCCTCATGAATTGTTTCTAAAAAGTCATAGCGCATACGGAAATTTTCTAGCGCTTCTTTTTGTTCCGTAATTTTAATATTCTTTCGCTGCACAGAATAACCAACGACTAAGCCAATGAATAAGAAAATGGCGATTTGAAAAAAGAATGTTGTATCATACATAAGTGAAACGATTTCTCGTCCTTGACGGAAATAATCCAACAGTAGCAAACTAATGGATAAGCAAACCGCAAAGAATGCTTGCTTATTCCCGTAAATCGCACCGACCGTAATAATATAGAAAATACCAACTTCAAAAACGGATAAAACCGGCATATTTATGTTTAGTACGAGTACACTTAAAATGAAGAATAATACCGCGTTTTCTAGGTATGATTTAATATGCTTATACCAATTTGGAATGTTCTTCTTTTCCTTAACAACCGCCTGTACAGTTGTTGTCCGTGTTGTACCCCATTCATATGTTTTTTGCAGCCCTTCTTCGAGCGAATACATGGGCACCCAATCTAAATTTTGAATGATACGCCCGTTATCTAAAACAGAGCGTTGTATATCCCCTTCACGATGAGCCACTTGAATCGTTTGAATAGCTCCATGTAACGATTCATAATGGCGAATAAGATCATTGACACTGGATTCGGTATTGGTGGACAAATTATAAGTGCCTGTGAGCGAACTTTGAGAAGCGCGATAGATTGCAAATGCAACATCTCCTACATAAATAAAATCCCGTGTTTGATGACCATCCCCGTGAATTTGAAGCACATTATTCGTTAAAAGGCGTTCCAAAAATATGGAAACGACACCGCCCTCTCCTTCATGCGTTTGGCGCGGGCCATAAACATTTGAAAAGCGGAAACAAATGGATGCTAACCCTTGACTTGCTGCCCAATTGCTGCAATATTTTTCTCCTACAAGCTTACTTAATCCATAGGGTGAAATCGGATTTGTAGGCATGTCCTCCGTTATTGGTAGCAAAGCCTGCTCCCCATACACAGCTGCTGATGAAGCAAAGATAAATTTCTTCACCTTAAATTCCGTCGCAAATTTCAGCATTTGAACGAGACCAACGATATTGCTCTGTGCATCATAGCTAGGATTTTGCATCGATGTCGCCACACTTACTTGCGCTGCTAAATGGACAACGATATCAAAGTTATAAGCAGCAAAGATATCCCGACATTTCGGGTCATCTATCGAAAGCTGATAAAATTTATGTTTAAATGTAATATTTTCAACTTTCCCGGTTACTAAATTATCGATAATATGCACTTCATAGCCTTCTTTAAAAAATCGATCTGCTACATGAGAACCGATAAAACCATAGCCACCTGTTATTAATACTCTCATAAAACCTCTCTCTTTCTTTTTTTATTTACATAAAATGGTTGAAAACACGGATTCATTTTTGAAGCGATTATCCGTCGTTACTTTTTTAGAGATATTCATATGTTCTTTAGAGCTACATCTTAAATACGTATTGCTGGAAAATTCGATATTGCGTGTATGATTCTGAATGGTAACTTCTCTATAGCCTTTGTTGGAACGATCATTAAAGGTAAATTTATTAGCAATAATCAAGATATTCTCGGCTCCGCCATTATCAATACTTGCTCCACCTAAAATAAGACCCGCCTTTGTGTTTTTAGAAACAAAATTATTTCTTACGACAATATTTTTGGCGGAAAAACCTTCTTCTTCACTTGAGACTGAAATTCCGAAGTCATTATTGATAACATGGTTTTTTTCCACGACGATGTTTTGTGCGCCATCAATATAAATACCTGCCGATGATCCCGAGCCTTCATAAGCCGGATTGTTTGCAGAAGACATATAGGAAACTAAATTATTTGAAATCACGCCATTGCGCGCATAATCTATACATCCATCTCGATCACAAGCACCGTACCGGCCAGCAGCATCAATGCCGATATTATTGTTGTTGGTCAATATATTTTTATCAATGACGAAATTTTCTATATTGCCACTCAACGTTAAGGATTCACTACGACCGAGCGTTAAATCAGATAGTTTGTTGTTTGTTATTCGAATATCTTGAATGGGCTGTGGGTCATTACCGTATACAATAATGCCATGTGCATTCCCTTTTTTTGCATAATTCGCAATGTGATGAATGTTATTTTCTGTGATGTCAATATTTTCATTGTGTCCTCGTACTAAAATACCTGCTGGAAAGGATTCTTGAGAGTCGGCTTTCACATTTCGTATTTCAAAGCCTTCTATTCGAATCCCTTTCGAGTCTTTAATTTCAAACCCGGCTCTTTGTTTAGGCGTGATTTCTAAGCCTTCAGCATCGATAATCGGTGTTTCGTTCTGAAAATTTTTAATCGTTATCCATTGACCGTCTGCTGCCTCTTTATTCGAGATAACAACCAGTTCTTTGTAAGTACCTTCACGAACAAATATGACATCACCTGGTTCAGCTCGATTGACCGCATATTGGATGGATTGCCAAGGTGAACTATATGTACCTTCTGATTCGTCACTTCCATTGGGTGCAACATAATACGATGCTTGTACGGTTTCTATCGTTATCAAAAAAATAGCAATCGTAAGCATGTAACAAAAAAAGAAAACCGTTTTCCTATTTAACATTTAATTGAAATGCCCCCTTCTTACTAGCCTATTTAATGCAAAAAATTACCCATTAGTATATTTAGAAAATCAAAAATAACGATTTATGTTGAAATCTATCTGCCATAAAACTTAACCTTCTCCTCTCAAACTTTTTTCTAAGTAAGTTGACCCATTTCAAATTCTCAAGCTGAGCAAAAACATGTTGAACCGTGCGGAAAAATGCCCGTTTCGATTTCTTTTTTTGCTATTTGAAATAGTTTTAATCATTCTAGTTACGTTTGAGTATTAATTACAAAGGTTAAAATTAGGTTAAAAAATTGAATTAATTTGAAAAAAATAAATATTTGGGTAATCACAAATATCTTTATAATTTCGCAAATAAAACCCAAAAGTCGCAAATATATAACCACACATCAAGTCAATACAGAAGATGATTACGAAAATTCAACTCCATGTTTCAATGGTGTTTCATAAAATCGAGTATTTACTAGTACATTACGAGTTTTCCTCTAAATCGATTAAAATCCTCTCTCGAATGTTTATATTCTGTTTATTAGCTTATATAATCCAATTGAACAAAATCTGAACACATCAAAAAATAGTAAGGTAATTGGAGGATTTAGTTGATAAAATTGTATTAAGAGCATTTTTAGGAAAAGTTATTGTAGGGGAGAGTGCCATTTGTACTTGCTATGACTGCATTTGGCTTCCTCAAATAGAAAAAAAGAAAAAATTAAAAAATATAGAATCGTTTTGAAAAAAGAACAGCGTGAAAAAGAGGCGTTGATTCCATAATCTGAATCAACGCCTCATTGTTTTAAGCCAAATAAAAAACACCTGGTGACCAAACCAGATGTTGCACTGCATATGATTCTTCACAACAAGAATCTTATTGCCAAGGTTGTGAATTTTCTTAAATTGCTATCATTTCCTTAGCTTTTACGTCATAGCTAATAAATACACGCCAAAAGGATGGATACAGATATGAAACAAGCGATTATTTTTGATATGGATGGTACACTTTTTCAAACAAATTACATATTAGAACCAGCGCTAGCCGCAACATTTGACTATCTACGCGAACAAGGACTTTGGAAAGGTGCTACTCCGATTGACCAATACCGCAAAATTATGGGTGTACCATTAACGGTTGTTTGGCAAACATTATGTCCCGAGCATGACAAGTCGCAGCATCAGGAAAGTAACCGTTATTTCCAACAGGCATTAATCGAACAAATTGAAAATGGGACAGGTTCATTGTATGAGCAAGTTGAAGAGACCTTGAATCAATTAGCTGCGCATTATCCCCTATATATCGCAAGCAATGGTCAAATGCCCTATTTACAAGCGATTGTAAAGCAATATAAGTTAATGAAGTGGATAGAACGTGTTTACAGCATCGATACGGTTCCATCTGGTAACAAATCCGAGCTCGTTGCGAATGTCATAAGAGAAAATAGCATTACTTCAGGCTTCGTTGTCGGGGACCGCGCTTCCGATATAAAAGCTGCACAGGATAATGGCTTAACGGCGATTGGTGTACATTTTGACTTCGCACAGCCTGAAGAATTACAGCAGGCGGACTTTGTCGTGAAGTCATTCGCAGCAATTGTTCAAAAAATCCGTGCATAACAAACAACGATACTTTGTTGAATGCCATAGCTAACGTTCAATACGATAACGCCAATGGGCATGCTTAACATCATTAACATTAATATATGCGACGCTCGCCTCAATGCAATCATTTAAATTTAAGTCCTTTGCATGTGCAAAGTCTTTTAGGCATTGCAAAAGCTCCTTATCACATGTTGTACGGAATTCAATGCGATCTTTGGGACGATTTTTTTTATTAAAGCTAATGACACCAGCTTCAAGTAAATTACTATAGCCATTTTCGAGCAAGTAGCTAATATGGGTATCATGTGTTTCGGCCATTTGCTTAAGCTGCTCGAGTAGACTTGCGCTAATGCGGGTTTTATAACGCATGCGCGATTCATCCGCAGTTTGAATAAGTTTTCCGTTATGTATTTTCCACATAGGCACGCTCCTATTCTAGTGAAGTTTTCCTTTATTATAGCAAGAAAAACACTCCTTATGGGATAAGGAGTGTAAAGTGTAAAGTTACGATCGAGTTGTTCGTATTCAGTTGTCATCATCATATTTCGTACATTGTTTAACGTCATTGATCCTGCTTGAGCTGAAATCTTTTCATGAAAACCTAAGTTCGCGTATGCATTTCACTCGTCAATTGCCTGACATCTTTCGAAAATCTTCGTTAAAGCATTTTACTTCAATCGTTTTAAATAAATTGTAACGCATATCTTAATGGTCCAAAAACGCATACAACGAAGCTAATAGAAATCATAATACAAAATTTTTAGGTGTAAATCATTTATATAAAGTGATCGTAACTTTACTACAATTAGAATACCCCGTATAAACATCAATAAACCTATTTTGTAAAAAATATTTTTCATTTAGCAATTATCTTAAGAACGTATATAATAGAAGGACTGGAGGTGCCTTATGCTTAAAATAAAAAATATAGAATTTATGAAAGTATTGTACGATGATGCATTAGCACAAAATATTTTTTCCATCGCAAATATTACATTTTCAAACTATGAAACAATCAATGGCGCCCTTCTCTACTGGCAACAAAATCATTCAAAAGAGCCCTATACAAAAACAGGTGATTATAAATTCTTTTACGATTTAGCCAAAGCCCAATATTTTGCATCGGTAAAGTTTCCAAAGGATTGTGAGCTTACGCGTGACCAGCGTCAGGAGCTTGCCTATATTTTACTGGAAGAGCGCGGCGCCATCGGAACATACAGCTTTCTTTCAAAAAAGCCAAAAGTTCAATTTCATCTAAAAAAGGCATTTGAGGCCATTCTATTTCCAAGTGACTTCGATGTAACGCATTTTAATTCATTAGCCATCCTTCGCGCATTAGAGGACGGAGACGAAGCCGTTTACGAAATGCTGCCGTATGACCGTGCATTTATTAATTCCTATTATAGCTGGCTGCATTTAGCCTCGCAGCAGCATCATAGCAAATTAGTACCGTATTTAGGCTATATTCCATTTACGTATCTATGCTATGCCAATCCACTATTATCGGAGCAGTTTTTAATCGAGCATTTACAGGATGTCAATTTAGAAGCGCTGCAGCATAATAAAAGTGTATTAACCCGCCTTACAACAAGCTTCAAACGTTATTTAATCGATGAATTATTAAAAAACAAAAAGCATATTCATCCGGATTTTGTGGATCAAATAGATGATTTGATCGAAAGTAATGTTTTTTATCGCTCATTTGATATTGTGTACTTACCTGAAGCAGATGAAATACCGATTATGGACTTACAATACTTCGAGTACGACCGAGGACAATACAAATGGCCGGGCAGTGAGCATTTAGTAAAAGGAATTCCCTCATTAAAAAGTCAAAAATACGACCGCTATGGTGATATGCGCCTGACAAACAATGAGATGGACGACAAGTTTGCTAATCTGTCAAAGACCCAGCAACAATTATTTACAGCCGTATCCGAATTACACTGGATCAATCGCTACAAAAACGAAATCAATTGGTCGTATGTCTGTCAATATAATGAACATTTAACGGAAGATTTTTTAATGGCCCATATCAAATATTTAGATTTTGAAGCACTTGGTCAAAATACAGATATTGCGGTCAATACAGCATTTTTAGAAAAGTACATTCATCGTTTCAACCATTCGAAAGTAGTGCCATTAATTATTCGCCATTTGACGGAGGATTTCTACTTGTCGCATAAGGACCAAATCCAAGTCAATATCGATGTGCTTTACAAATATATCGAAAGCATTGATTTAGAGGAGTTTGCCCGCATTGAAAGTCATTTGAAACATTAAAAAAGGAGTGTCCCTCATGCTACGGGACGCTCCTTTTTTAATGTTTAGCTATGAATGCGATAAGCTCTTGTAATGGGAGTGGATCATTTAAGTATAAGCCTTGTACGAATGCACAGTTTAACTCTTTTAAAATGGCTAAGTCTTCCCCATTCTCGACTTTGGTCGCAACTACTTGTATGTTCAGTGCGTTTGCCAATGAAATAATGGCCGCAACCATCTTAGCGTTAGCTGGCACAAGATTTAGTTCATGTGTGAAGGATTGATCGATTTTTAGTAGGTTAATCGGAATTTCACGTAAATAGCTCAGTGATGAATAGCCCATACCGAAATCATCAACGGAAATGGAAATACCCATTTCATGTAATTGATTGATTTTATCATATAATTGTAGATCTGTATCTAATAAGCTTAACTCCGAAATTTCGATTTCAATGTAGTGAGGCTCGAGCTGAGTTTCCTCTAAATACGTCGTTAAATCAACAATAAAGTTCGTATCTTTTAAATAATCCGTAGATAAATCCACTGAAATTTTAAAATCATCCGCCACATATGGTTTGAGCTGTGCCATCTGTTGGATTGTATGTTTTAATGTATATTGATCAATTTCTATAATTAAGCCACATTGTGCTGCAAATGGTAGAAACTCCACCGGATTCATTTCACCATAATCCTCATCATGCCAATAAATAATTGATTCGGTTCCAATGATTTTGCCTGATTGTAAATTATAGGTTGGCTGGAAACGTAGTTCAAAAATGTTTTCACGTAATGCTTTATGCAGCTTCGTTTCTAATATTAAAAACTGGTCATTCGAACCACGCATTAATTTTTTATAGACACTAAAGCTATTGCCTTTTTTCGCTTTCGCTGCGTACATCGCAACATCTGCGGTTTTTAATAGCTTCGATACATTTTCTCCATGATCCGGATACACACTAATCCCAAGGCTGACGCTCGCATAAAATTCATATTCATCGAAGACAAAGCTTGCTTTAAAGACATCCAAAATTTTCTCTGCCATCTCATTTACAAGTTTGACATCCTCTAAAATATATACAAATTCGTCACCATTTAACCGGTAGAAAGAGTTTGATTGTGTATCGATTTCTGTTAAACGTCTCGCCAATTCAATTAAAAATAAGTCGCCGATTTTATGCCCAAGGCTGTCATTAATATTTTTAAAACGATTTACATCAAAGAAGAATACCGCAAATTGATTTTTATTGCGTAAACCATTTGAAATTTCGTTTTCAATGCGTTTTGAAAGACTACGTCGGTTCGGTAAGCCTGTTAAATCATCATGATAGGCGATATGTGCAATTTTCTTGATGTTCTTTTGGGCTGTAATATCTGTTCGGATGGAGATATAGCGTTCTGGTTTTCCATTTTGGCCAAGGAACGGAACAATGGTCGTTTTTACCCAATAGAGCGAGCCATCTTTTGCACGGTTGCATACATCGGCTTGCCACGTTTCCCCATTCCCAATCACACGCCACATTTCTTTGAAAAATGATTTCGGGTGGTAGCCAGAATTTAAAATGCGGTGGTCTTGGCCGATGAGCTCTTCACGGCTATATTTCGAAATCTCGCAAAATTGATCATTTACTTGTAGAATGAGCCCTTTTTTATCTGTTACTGCAACAATTGATGTCTTATCAAGTGCAGCCTTTAAATCGACAAGCTGCTCATATGTAAATTCCATTGATTCAAGAATTTTCGAATCGGTCATTTTTTGCATGATAATCTCTCCAGTCCATTTAGATGTTAAAAAATAGGAATGTTCTTATCTATAAAATTATAAATCGATTTGCCTATTTTAGCCAATCTTTTATGAGAAATAGCACGAATATTTTATCGTCAGCAATATGAAATTCACAATTTTATCATATTCTTATAAGTGAAATGGCTATTCATTAAAAAAACTATTTCAAAAGAAATACTTTTAAAATAGTTTTTTATAATATAAATTAAAGGAACTATACGCAAATATCCCCTTCCAATCTTAGGGATGCACTTGATCTGTTAATGATTTTAGTTGAGCAGTGACGCCGTTTAATTGGGTAATTACCTGCTCTAAACTTTGCGAAGCGGTATGTTGCTGATGGGCAGAATCGGTAATGACACGAACCGTATGAAGGGATTGCTCGTTCATTTGTGCAATTTCATGGAATACAGCTAAAGATGATTGCGTTTGATTGACGACATCCTTTGTAGCAGTTGAAATATGATCGATATCCTGCTCTAATATTGAAATAGTCTTGTAGATTGTTTCAAAAGCATATTCACTTTCACGGATAAACTGATTCCCCTTATAAACTTCTTCCATACCGGTATTCATTTTTTGTGCGACATTCCCAATTTGAAGCTGAATTCCTTCCAATACATTGTCCATTTTAACCACCGACTCTTGTGTGCTTGATGCCAAATTTCGAATTTCGCTTGCCACAACTGAGAAACCTTTCCCTGCCTCTCCCGCACGAGCAGCTTCAATCGATGCATTGAGTGCCAATAGCTTTGTTTGTTCAGATATTTTATGTACAACCATTAAGGAATTAGAAATATCCTTCGAATGGGCTTCTAAATTTTCAATCAGATGCTTAATCGATGTAATGGTATCTGTAATGACAAGCATTTGGTTTGTTACAGCGGTTACTTTTTCTTTCCCTAGTGTGACCCTTTCAAGGCCATTTTTCGCATGATGCGTTACCTTTTCGGTGCGTTCATGAATGCTTGCTAATTGTACGATACTTTCCTCGTTTTGACGTACACTGATGTTCAATGAATGCGCTTCTGTTTCTGCGTTTTTCTGAAATTTTGCTAATGCCTTTGTAATATTAAGACTTGAATCCGCCGATGCAGCAGAATCGATGGCAATTTGTCCAGATAGCGCTTGTAAATGATGACTTTCTTCATGAATGAGACGCAATAATTGTTGCATTTGTTGCTCTGCTAGTGCATTATCCGCCGCTAAACGTGTTTCCACTTTGCGAGTAGATAGGATAACAATGCTTGTAGAAACAGCCGTCATCACTAAGTAAATGGCATGAATCATGAGCAGTGAAAAGCTATAGTCCTCAGTCCCACATAATAATTGCGGAAAGAAAAAATACCCAGATAAATGATGAACAGCAAAAATAACCGTACTGATAATAATGTACTTTATTTGTTGAAAACTGGCGATCATGGCCAACACCATAAAAATGGAGAAATGATATTCTGTTAAACCATCCCCACCAGCAATGATGGAAATACTACTAAATGTTAACGTGAGTGTCATGAATAATTGCTGTGCACCGTGCTGAATTCGGTATAGCCAAATCGTAACTCCTATTAAAATGAGTGGAATAACAAGTAGCATATTCATCATAAAATACAGGCCACCTGTAACATTCGTAATGCCTTGCAGTAATAAATAGCCGTCTAAAAAATGAAATTGACGGTGTAATAAATGAGTAAAGATGGATAATACGACAACAAATGTCGTGATAATCAGCATCGTTTTGGAGTTGTTGTGTTCTTTATTCAATTGTATCCCTTCTTTTATTGTTATAAATTACGTGGATTGGGTATAAAATCATGCTTATACATATTACTAATTTCCTTCAAAAAAGTAAAGTATCGTTTCTTATTACGTAAATTATATTCGAAAGTCTATCTTTTTCTAAATATGCCAAATATAAAAAAGTCATTTTACACTATTTTTAGGTAAAATGACTCATTATGATTATAAATTTGCAAGTTCGGATTTCCCCCTTTTCTCAAGCGCGTGAGTATGATAAGCAGATAATTGGTCTTGCGATAAATTGATAAGGAAATAATGGAAGTTAACGGGCTCTAAATGATGTCGCTCGCAAGCTTCTTTATAATTTTCGAAGCCGATTCGGTAATCCATCATTCGATTTCCATCTCCATTTCGGATGCATAAGTATTATAAGCTTGGAGCTGCTCCGATGATAATTGCATAACATAATAGCGGAAGTTAACAGGCTCTAAACCAAATTGCTCGCATTTCTTTACGTATACTTGATACCCTTGTTGGAACATTGTCATTGTTCGTCATCCCCTTTGTACTATAACAGTTTTTGTTTTGTGAGTTAAATATATAACAGTTATAGTACAGTGTCAATAAGTTTTCTGAAAAAAATTAAAAAAACACATGTAAGTCTTTGCAACTCGAAATGTGTTTTAGTTTACATAATCTTATTATTATAAACTATTGAATGGATTGTTTTTTAATACTTCTTGAATTTGCTCATCTTCAATATGTGTATAAATTTGTGTTGTTGCAACGCTGGAGTGCCCTAAAATTGCTTGCAAGCTCCGGATATCTGCTCCTGCTTTATACATCATTGTCGCCGAGGTATGTCGCAGCTTATGCGGTGTTAGTTTCTCCTTTGGTGTCACGCTATTTTGGTTGATTTGCTTGACGATTTTGGCAATCGTTTGGCGTGCAAAACGTGTTCCCTTTTGTGAAACAAATAGCGGCTCTGGTCCTTCCCCTTTATAGGGTTTGCGCTCCAGCAAATAATTTTCAAGCGCAGTCAAACAGGCATCGTTCAAATACACTTGTCGTTCTTTATCCCCTTTTCCGATAACTGTCAGCATCCGATCATTTATCGAATGAAGATTCAAGGAACAAAGCTCGGAAACACGGATGCCTAAATTCAAAAAGAACACCATCATGCAATAATCACGTGAGCTATGATGCTGATAATCAACGGCCCCGATAAATTGCTGCGCTTCTTGGAAATTCAAATAGACCGGCTGTCGTTTCCCAATTTTCGGGGTTTCTAAATGTTCAGCAGGATTCTCCTCCAGTAAGCGCCGTTTCCCTTTTAAATATTTGAAAAAGGACTTTAATGTAGCAACCTTGCGTGCACGCGATGCTGCCGAATTGCCACGCTGCACCTCACAATATTCCATAAATAAATATAAGTCCTCCAGCGCTAATTCTTTGATGCTATCAATCGTCACGTCAGAAATATCAATCTTATGTATGTTCTTCATATCAAGGTCCTGCTCGATCGCTTTAATAAAACGCAAAAATAAAATTAAATCATATTCATATTCTTTTCGAGTACGAGGAGATTTCCCGGTAATCGTCGTTAAGTAAATTAAAAAGTCTCGTAAATATTTTGGCAGTTTCATAGATATAAATCTCCCTTTCTAAGTTCAATTATAGCACGAAAAACGTTCCCAAATTTATATTTGGGAACGTTTTTAAAGAAATGGACGATTTTCGGTGAATTTTGGGAGAAAATAGCCCTTTTTAGGAACGTACATTCCCTTTTAGTGATTTCGCATTCAGACGAAGTGAAATAATGATTTGCGGGTGCTAGTGCGTCTCGATTTGTCTGAGGTGGATTTTACAGACGATGGCGAAAGGGGTTATTTTTGAGTGATTATCGGGAATATTTCAAAGGGGGTGATTCAATGCAATCTGTGGAAAGTCATTATATATTCTATTATCCATTTAATTATCGGCAATTTCATTTTAAAGAATTAACCGAAACTTTAAACAAAAATCACTTTTATCATTTTCGGATAAAGCAAGAAAAAATGCATGAAGCGCTATATGGACCCGATGTTCAAATTAACTATCAATTATTGGAGCAGTTCTACTTCCCTTTTATTGAGGAAAAATTGCTGAATGATCGTGTTTCGCTTGTTCACTTTAACCGCTTTTCAAAAGATATTGGAGAAACCGGCCATATGCAAACCAAGTTTTGTAATATTAAGTTTACATTGCATAGTGCTGATATTAATTTATGCCCTTTTGGAATTGGTATTATTGCGCTAAGAATTCAACTGCATGATGTTCCTGATGTAACAACCGCATTGTCGTTCGCCCATTTTTTCCGCGTGTTACTTCCTAAAATCGATGAAGAACTTGGTGCACAATTATTTTTAGGTGAGCTACCGTATCAGCATACAGAGCAGCTAATATTAGAAAAGATTGCACCATTTTTATCTTATTTCTTTATTGATTATCAAAGGCAAAAAGCGAGTGCAAGTAAAATGCCATTTTTTGAGGATGAGCGGATGTATGTCAGCGGCTTTATGCAAGTAGATCCTACAATTGTATTAACCGATGAGCTATTATACCGTGCGGGCCAATTGAATGGCTATGATGAAACAGGGGCGGCCTACATTTCAAGTACTAACCCTGATTATATTCGGGCATTTGTCGATGAACATTTGTATATGCGCTGGATGCCAGATTTTGCTATTATGACAACATTACAGAGCCATATGCAACTAACAACGATACAGGATGCACGCTTAGACAAATATTTGTGCAATTTTCATTCAATCTCGTATTATAATGTGCTTATCCACTATTTTTATAAGATGATGCTCCTAAAATTAGCGTTTGAACATAGTGAGTTGAAGTTTTCGAAGGATAAAGATATTGTCGAAGAATTGATCGAACAAATAACAAAATTTGCTTCACGTTACTACTTTTCTGAAGTATCAGTTCGAACGGAAGGGAAAGAAATGGCTCAGTTTTTCAGGAAAACATTTCGTATAGATGCCCAATATCGTGAAATCAAAGAAACGCTCGATGAACTCTATCGCATACAGGAAGATCGTTCGACGGATCGTTTAAATGAATTGATTTTTATTTTAACTGTGTTTAGTATGATTTCAGGTATTTATGGTATGAATCTTGTCATAGATAAATTAGATAAGCCTTTTGAATTTTCGAATGTTTGGTCATTTACATTTTTTGAATGGGTAGCCTTTCTATTAACTATTGTCGGTCTTGCGATATCCATTCTATTAGTTGGGAACCAAATTCGAAATCTATTAACAAGCTATATTGAACGCAAGCGCCGCGCACGAAGTCAATGAAAAAGCAGCTTCGTTTTAAGGAACGAGGCTGCTTTTATTATTGCCCTACAAACATCTTATATAAAATAAAGAGGGTAATTATAAGAAGTGTAAATTTAAGTACTTTACTTACAATTTTAAAGATAAGCGGAATGAAAATAAACAGCAAAATTAAAAGAATAATAACTTCCATTTATACAAATAACGTTAACGTTTGACCGTTACGCTCTACTTTCCAATTTGATGAAACGATTGTTCGAATTTGCTGTTCGACGTCTGCGGATGCAGGAACATTTCGCAAGCCGTTCCCCTCCTCTAATGTATCGTATTGCTCTACCGGAATATGAAAGCGCATATGCAAAATATTACGCAAGCCATTAATCGTTAAAAATTTGATGGTATAAATATCCGTGTAGGCTTGTTTGAATGTATCAAAATCCGTATCATAAAGGGATTTAAGTACTGAAAAATCAAAGCTTTCGTCTATTGGAAAAGTAATCTCATTTTCTTTCAATTGCTCACTAACTTGCTCAAATGAAAGAGCATGAGCTTTTAATAGTTCAATCCCATAAGCCTCCATCATCGAAATGGCCATCGTTCGTTTCCCCCTTCGTTGTTTTTTTCTATTGTAACATAATTATTTTCCGTTATGGTTAAATCTTTGTCCGCGCTCATCTAACACCCATTTCCGAGCATAGCCAAATTGCTTGTATAAGTCAAAGTCCTCGGATTTCTTGAGTTCCTCTTGAATCGCATGATAACGCATATTGGTAGCGGTTACTTTAAAGCCAAGCTGTTCAGACATCGCTTTATAAATTCGCTCAACTGTTTTTACGCTAATCGGCTCCCCTAGCTTATTACCAACTCCGAGCCAAATATGTGGCGAATGCTTCGGGAGTGGCATAAAGGCATTTGTATGTAGCTGGTAGCGTTGTAAAAGTGCAAATAGCTCCTTTGAAATAGGTAAAATGCGGAATGACTTCGACGCGATTACAGTCAATTCCATTGTTTCTTCATCAAGATGCTTCCATTGCATACGCACAAGTTCGGCTGGTTTTAAGGCGAGTTCGGCAATTGTATAGACAATCGCGGTGTTGCGCAATGCAAGCCAGGCATGTTCTTCATTCAATGCAATATCATATTGATGCGGCCAAAAGCTTAGCGCCTGCTGCAACTGCTTTTTTGGTAAAACAGCCAGTACGGTCGGTTCTTTAGCAAGCTTTTGCAAATACTGTTCGTTATAAACGGTAATGACCCCACGCATTTGTAGGAAGAGTAAAAATTGGCGAATTGCTGCGAACTTACGGTTGACCGAGTTCGTAGATGAATACAGTGCTTGAATTTCTGCTGTATAGCTTTGTAATGCTTCATTTATATTCTCTGCATTTTTGGTAATGCTCGCAAATTGATTGGCATCAATTGTATATTGTTTCACGGTATGAAAGGATTTATTCAATGACCTTAAATAGGCTTCAAACGCTTGAACATTCGGTGTGAAATCAAGCATATTTCTTCACTCCTTTGCCTTTATTGTAGCATGTACGACGTTGTAATTTGAAATATGTGTAATCAAAAATGCTTAAACAATACGCATTTTTACTCGAAAATTCTAAATTGCATGTTACTTGCTATCAAAGTAGGCTATAATGAGCGATAAAGTGAAGCTTAGGAGGAAAAACAATGCAAGTACGAACGACAAGACTTGAGGCGGAAGAAGCTAAAATTATTTATCAAGAAACAGCGGGCCTTGCAATTATTACGATTCATCGTCCACAATTAAAAAACGCATTAACGGCTAATATGTGGGATCAATTAGCCAAAATCGCATTAAGCACATTAGAAAATCCAAAAAACAAAGTATTATTACTACGTGGCTCTGGTGAAAACTTCACAGCAGGCTCCGATATTAAAGAATTCAATTCCATTTCCTTAGAGAAGGCCGAAGAAGCATTCATACATATGGAGCGTACGATTTCAACGATTGAAAATTTACCGATTCCTGTGATCGGCGTCATTAATGGTCCTGCAATGGGAGCTGGTCTAGAATTAGCACTTGCATGTGATATCCGAATTGGGTCAGATAAAGCAAAAATGGGAATCCCTGTTGGTAAATTAGGGATTACATTAAACAATAAATTTGCAAAACGCCTTGTCGATTTAGTAGGTCCATCTGCAACGAAGGATTTTGTCTTTACTGGCCGTATGTATAAAGCAGAAGAAGCATATAAAGCGGGTATGTTAAATTATTTAGTCGCAGAAAAGGATTTAAATCGCTTTGCTATCCGTATGGGGAAACTGGTAGCCGGCATGTCTCCAGATTCATTAGTAGCTGTCAAACGCTCGGTGAAGGAATGCATCGATTCAACACCAGCCTTATGGGAAGGTTCAACACCATTTGTTTCTCAAACTGATTTTGCGGAAGGCGTACGAGCATTTGTCGAAAAGCGTCAGCCACAGTTTACTCGTAAATTAAAATAATCCCAACCATCCACTCAATGCGTATACAAGGCTTGAGTGGATTTTTTGGTGTCTGTCAATGTCCACAAACCTAATGAGCATGGGCTTTCGTTTCGATGCCAAATACATAGATATCAATTTGCTCTGGCTCCATCTGAAAATGAACGAAAAAGCTGTCTGCTATCGCTTGCTGTAACGCTAAAATTTGCTCTGGTAATGAATAATTTACCGGAGCCCCTAAATAAATGCCAAATGAGATGCGCGGTACTTGATTGACGACACATTGCAAATGCTGAATGCGCGTCACATGAGGATCGGCTTCCACCACATGCTTGACAATGTCCATATAGACCGATTTGGCAATAGTAATCGATTGCTGATGAAAATCTGGACGTACAAGTGTCGTTTCACCAATCTTTACACGATTAGGCGCAAAAATATCCATGCCCCGCTGTATAAAGCGTTTGAAAAAGTTTTGCTCCACTTGGCGAAATGGAACCGGCATTAGATGCTGTCCTTGAATTTCTCGAACAAAACGCGCTCGCTGGATGTCCTTTGCTGAACGAATATCCTCGACTTGATAATAATGAGCAATATCTCCTAAACCTAAGCGTTCAGCAATTTTCTTCGTCATGTTCGTTGATGTGCCGATCAGTAAAATTGAAGGGATTTCGTATTTATGTAAAGCATTTAATACTTCTGTTCGATGTGACTCATCGTCAAAAATCGCACGTCGTACTGCACGTAATGCCGATTTCTCGAATTTTGCCGAAGTACCTGCTACCTTTTCGCCATCAATAATGAGTAAGCCATCATCAATAATTGCTCGAATCTGATGATCATGCGCAAATTGTAGTGCACTCGTGCTTTTTCCTGTGCCACTCGCCCCACTTAATGAATATATTTCCATACCCTGCCCCCTATTAAAAGTAGAAATTTGCTATTCTACCTCACATAAACGCTTTTGTGTAATGAATTAATTCGAAATTCTGATTTCCTCCCCATTATACTGTATGAGTATGATAAAATGGGGCTTACATTTGAAAGTTTTAAGGAGTGTTTTACATTGAATATCCAACCATCAAAAAAAATGTCTCTATTTGCCCCTGCAATTTTTGGAGACTTAAAAAATCACGCAAAATTACAACAACAAAAAGGAATGGAACTAATCGATCTTAGCTTAGGAAGCCCCGATATTCCACCAGCTGAAAACTTACGCCAAAAGATGTCAGAATTAACAGCACTTTCATCTTCCTACGGTTACACACTTACGGGTATTCAAACATTTAACGAAGCAGTATGTCGCTATTATAAACGAGTAAACGGTGTGGAGTTAACACCAGAAACAGAAGTGGTTCAAACAATCGGCTCACAAGAAGGTTTAGTTCATTTACCAGTCGCTTTCTGTGATCCTGGCGATATCGTCTTAACGACAAACCCAGCCTATGTTGCCTATGATGCCGGTATTCATTTAGCAGGTGCAACACCGTACTACATGCCACTAACTAAGGAAAACAACTATTTACCTGACTTAAAGGCTGTTCCTGAAGAGGTGTTACATAAGGCAAAATTATTGATATTAAACCTACCAGGTAATCCTGTGCCTGCGATGCCATCATTAGAATATTTTGAAGAAGTTGTTGCATTCGCTAAAAAATATAATATTATCGTGTTACATGACGCAGCCTATTCAGAATTCTACTTTAAAGGCGATGCGCCGATTAGCTTCCTAGCAACACCTGGTGCAAAAGAAGTTGGCTTAGAGATTAATTCCTTATCTAAAAGCTTCAGCCTAGCTGGTACACGTATTGCCTATATTGTTGGGAATGCTGAACTCGTCGGTATTATGAAGCAATTAAAATCAAACTTGGACTTCGGGATTTTCGAGCCAATCCAACAGGTTGCTGCGCTTGCACTTGATAACGCGGAAGTGGTGACAGCCGAGCTTCGTAAAACGTTCTCAGCACGTCATAAAACACTAATGGAAGGCTTACAGTCAATTGGCTGGGAAGTTGCCCCAAGTGACGGAGGGATGTTCGTTTGGGCACAATATCCACAAGATATGAACTGTGTCGACTTTGCATTTAAAGCCATTGAAGAAACAGGCGTTGTTATGGTTCCCGGAACAGTATTTGGCTCTGCCGGTGAAGGCTATATGCGTTTAGCATTAGTACAACCAGTTGAAACATTACAAAAAGCTGTCGCACGTTTAGCGACATTATAATAAAACGAAAGAGCATTCGATTTTGTGTCGAATGCTCTTTTTGGTTATTCCCTATTCATTTTGTTAATCCATATTTTCATAATGATTGGTATCGTCCGTTTGGAACCGATTATAACGTATTTTAAATAAACGATAAAGATGGGTTATGAGCACTTTAATGATCGCATAGCCAGGTATACCAAGAATAACACCAGGAACACCAAATAATGCGCCAGCTGTTAATAATACGAAAATAATCGAAATTGGGTGAATGCTTAGTGATTTCCCCATAATTTGTGGTGAAATAAATTTCCCTTCGATTAATTGAACAATTGTCCACACAATCGCTAATTTGATAAGCAGCCATGGTGAATTAACAATGGCAATAATTGCTGCAGGCGTTGCAGCAATCATAGGCCCTAAATAAGGAACCACGCTTGTAATCATCGCCAGGAAACCCAGTAAAAGTGCATAAGGCATACCAATAATTAAAAAGCCAATTGTCATCATGACACCAATGCAAAATGATACTAAAATTTGTCCTTGTATATAGGAGCTAATTTGCTTATCCATATCATGTAACACTGCACCTATTTCCTCACGCATGCGCGGCGGGAATAAAAACAAGATGAAGCGCGGCATCTTTTCGCCCTCATACAATAAGTAAAACGTAATAAATGGAACAATAACAAGTGACAGAACAAAGCCAGTTATAGCAGATACAAAGCCAGTAATACCTGAGGCGATACCTGTTGCGACCGCTGTTAGTGTTTCTTTTACTGTATTAATAAAGTCATCCGTAAATTTCGTCAAAAATTCATTATAGTTGAAGTTAATTTTCCCAAAATATTCATCAAAATGTGAGTTATTTAAAAACGTTATGATATCGTTCGCAAAGGTCATTAATACGAGCGGAAACTCTTGCACTAAGTTGGTAAACTGATCACGTAAGAATGGGAAAACTAATATAACGAGTAAAACCATTAACGCAATAACAACTAAATATAAGATTAAAATCGCTAATGCACGTGGTATTTTCCAATGTAAAAGTAACTTTAATGGTGGGCGCAATAAATAAAATAAGATAACACCGAGCACACCAGGTAAAATAATCATTTCAAATAAGACGTTTAATGGTTCAAAAATGAAAGAAATTTTATCGTACATAAAGATGATGCATCCAATAAGTAGGATGATCACAAGTAAGAATAATAAATTTTTCCCACCTAAAAAACGTATAAAATGCGATGCGAATAAATTTGATTTTTCTAGTGGTAATTTCTTACCTTTGTCTACTTCTCTTTCTCTTTCCAAAAGACCACCCCAACATATCGACAAAATTAAACTATATCAATTATTTTAGCATGAATATAGGCCAATGAACTAATAGTTACTCGGCTAAATTTAAAAAATCATGCAATATTTGTTTATTTTCATCGACATCAATTTCTAATACTGAACCTGCATGTCGATAGCTACCAAATGAATAGGTCCCCTCTGCCGGGATTGTTAGCTTCTCTACATTCATTGTTCCACCAGAAACTGCTTTTAAAACTGTTGATAACTGATCTTTACTCGTTAAATCGGTCGTAATATAACCTTCCGCTGCCCCTATGAATTTTGGCATATTGGGGAGATTTTTGGGAGAGATTAGCTCTTCCTTCAATGCTTCGATTACCTTTTGTTGACGTTCCACACGCCCAAAGTCCCCTTCAGCGTCTGAACGGAATCGTGCATAGCCGAGTAATTCCTTCCCATTCAGCTGTTGTAAACCTTTTTTAATTTCGACTTGAATGTCTCCACTCATATCCTTCTCAACATCCATCTCAATACCATTTGGTGCTAAAATGTCGATTAACGATTCAAAGCTTTTAAAGTCAATAATCGCATAATGATGAATGGGTATATCAAACATATTGTTTAATGTATCTTTTAATAAAGAGATGCCCCCTAAATAATAGGCTGTATTGAGCTTATAGGATTGATGTTCTGGAATGTCTGCATAGATATCACGCATGAATGATACAAGCTTCATATCGTTTGTATCACGGTTCCAGGATAATAGCATCATCGTATCGGAACGTGATTGCTCTTCCCCACGACTATCCACCCCTGCAATTAAATAATTTTCTACTGTTCGATGGTTTTCATCCGGCTCAAATTGTTCCTCGGGTATTTTCGTTTCCGATGCTAAATTATAACCGCTTTTGTATTGCATATAGCTATAGCCTAATAACCCAATAATAATGATCAATAAGCCAACAAATAGTGTGCGCCCTTTTCTTAATTTACGCTTCCTTTGATAACGTGCTTGACGTGGTTGCTCTTCCATAAGAATAACTTCCTTTCTATTTACATGAAGTATAGACGACATCAACTAAAATTAGTTGCAAAAATTTTGAATGATAAGATTGCTCATTGTAATAGCTCAAAACAGATTGCCTAAACGGATTGAACATGATAGGATTAGTATATTTATTAGCAGTTTGGAGTGTGTTTAGATGGAAAAGGCAACATTTGCTGGTGGCTGTTTTTGGTGTATGGTTAAGCCATTTGTAGAATGGGACGGTATTGAAAAAGTCACAAGTGGCTATATGGGTGGCCATATTGAAAACCCAACATATGACGATGTAAAGCGCGGTGATTCTGGCCATGTTGAGGTTGTTCAAATTGAATTTGAGCCAACAGTATTCAGCTATGAGCGTTTGCTTGAAATTTATTGGATGCAAATTGATCCAACTGATGCGGGTGGTCAATTCCACGACCGCGGTGAATCGTATAAAACGGTCATTTTTACACATAGTGACCAGCAACAGCAAGCTGCGCAAAAGTCCAAGCAGCAATTAGCTGACAGCGGTCGCTTTAAAAAACCAATTGTCACTGAAATCCAGGAGGCCTCTCTATTTTGGCCCGCTGAAGACTATCACCAAGATTATTATAAAAAAGAACAAGCGCACTATAAAGAAGACCGCGAAAAATCAGGTCGAGATACTTTTATAGATACGCATTGGAAATAATGAGGATAGCAGCGTTCCACTTAGGGCGCTGCTGTCTTTTTGTTATTTAAAAATAGTGTGAAAGGCTTCGTAAATAAATTTCTTATAAATGGTTTCAGGATAATCCTCTACTCCATTTTTGGCATAAATAATATCACGCTTTGCGGCTACCTCATCTTGCAAATGGAAATAGGCTAATGCACGGACCGCAAAATAACGATAATATTTCGCTAAATCAAGCGGATGATGTAAATAAGAAGGAATGACAAAATTAACACCAAGTTCAATTACTTTTTCATAGTGGTGCATTTGATATTGCGCATACATTTGTTCACCAAGAAAAATAGGATTTTTAAATAAAAATAAGCTTGTCTTTAATTTTTCTTTCGTTTGCTCAATGGTTGGCTCAACCTGATCGAACTGTAATTCGACATTGTTTAAATAATGTAAGTAGTTATACACATATAAAATGGTAATGGTAGGTTCATCTGCAAATTGTGATAAGAGACGTAGCTTTTCAATATATTGCTTGCATTTTTCATATTCCTCATTTGCAACCGATTGGATAAATAACAGCTCGTAAAAGCGATCCATCCGATAAAAGATTTGCTTTTTCTGTGCCATATCTAAAGCTTTTTGCAAATAATGATTGGACATTTTCACATCATCAACTGCTGAATATGAAATCGTCAAATTATAATACAAATCGAGACGAACAATTGGGTCAATAATTAGCTCATAAGGCATAATCCGCTCTTCGCCCTGTTTTAAAATCGCTAAAGTTTTGGCATAATTTCGTTGCTCAATTGCAGCTGCGCATAAATAGAAATAACAGCGTAACATTCGGCTATAGACATGAATTGCCTCGTACTGATCGATGAATTTCCAATATTCATCAAGTGATTTGGCATTATTAATGGTACGATTCATTAAAAAATATACTTCTCTTAAGCGAATTTGCTCGTAATTCGTTCCTTGAATTTTCGCTAAATGCGGTTCGATTTTTTCAATCATCTTAACGGTTAAAGATTGTAATTCCTCTGGATCACGAATTTTTTTTCGGCGCTCCATATCATCTTCAATATCTACATACAATTCACGTAGTAAAGTTAACGTTCCATCATCAATTAAATAGCTCACTTCTACGTTTAACTGTTGGGCAATGAAACGCAGGCTTTCCATCGAAGGCTTCGCTTTATCATTTTCAATTAAACTTAGCATGCCTTTCGTTAAACGGTCTTTTGCGAGCTCCGTTTGTGTTAATTTCTTTTGTTTTCTAAGTCTTTTGATGCGGGTTCCTAAAGTCTCCAAATTTCCACCACACTTTTTTATCTGAATATTCTAATTAAACTATGAATGCAACTTTTTTACAATAGCTTAACTTAAAGTTTAATAATTTAAACTTTAAAATCTCTAACACAGCAAAAAATGTCATGAAACACCAATTTTTTTGTTTTGTGAAATAATATTGAAATGAGGTGGCTTGAAGGATATAGTCATAATTTCTTATGGTAAAAGAATTTAGTAACCCCTATTTTAGTTTAAACGTTCAATAAAATGTTTAATAGGATATTACGAATTTGCAATAATAGCGTCGATAAATGTTTTTCCATATTTTTCTAGTTTCGTTTCACCAACGCCACTCACTTCTAAAAATTGTGTGCTATTTTTGGGACGACGCATACACATATCCTTTAGTGATTTATCCGAAAATACAACAAAAGGCGGTACTTTTTCACGGTCGGCAATTTCTTTTCGGATTTGGCGCAGCACTTCAAACAGTGGATCATTTGTATCGACCTGTGCTTTAATAATACGCGCTTGTTTTCGGAGTATGGTGCGTTTACTTAAGAGAACATCCTTCCCTAAATCGGATATTGCCAGCGTTGGAAATTGACCGTTATGAACAATAATTAACTTCTCCGCAATCAAAAATTCAATAAAGTTGGCAATTTCCTTTGCATTCATCGCTTTTAATATGCCATAAGTCGGTAGCTTATGAAAATTAAAGTCAGTCACCTTTTTACTACGAGAGCCGGCCAGAACGGATGCCGTGAGCTGCTTACCAAATTTTTGGCCCATCCGTACAATACAGGATAAAACCTTCTGTGCATCGGTCGTGACATCCTGCTGAGGACGATCATCGGTGCAGTTGCCACATTTACCGCAATCTGAGCTTGTTGGGTCTCCAAAATAATCAATGATATAACTTTGTAAACAGCGCTCTGTATGACAATAATCAATCATTTTATGTAGCTTCTCTAGCTCTAGCGGAATGCGCGAACGATCCTGTGCTTGGTCGATTAAAAAGCGCTGCGTTTGCTCATCAGAGGACGAATAAAGTAAGATACATTCACTTTTCAGGCCATCGCGACCAGCACGGCCAGCCTCCTGATAATAACTTTCCATATTACGTGGCATATTGTAGTGCAGCACGTAGCGCACATTCGTTTTATTAATTCCCATCCCAAAGGCGTTTGTCGCGACCATGACCTGTACTTCATCGTTTAAAAAGCGATTTTGCTCATAGGTGCGGTCTTCCTCAAACATCCCTCCATGGTATTTGCCAACGGACACACCCGCTCTAGTAAGCATTTCATACACGGCCTCCACTGATTTTCGCGTAGCTGCATAAATGATGCCGGCTTCATTAGGATTGGCCTTTACATATTGCTTAATATAACTTTCTTTGTTTTCACCTAGTAATACGGAGAACGCTAGATTTTCACGTGCAAAACCAGTGATGAATGTATTTTCCTTTTTAATCGAAAGTAGTTGCTGAATATCTGCACTTACTTCTTCTGTTGCGGTAGCTGTCAAAGCAATAACAGCTGGCTTTTGTGTCCATAAATTAGATAGGTTCTGAATCGAGCGATAACTTGGACGGAAATCATGCCCCCATTGTGAAATACAGTGCGCTTCGTCAATGGCTAATAACGGCACATTCATTTGGGCAAGCTCCATACAGAATCGTTCATTTTCTAATCGTTCAGGCGCAATATAAAGTAGCTTAATTTTGCCGCTACGCACCGCATACAATACATCTTGTACCTCTTCAAAGCTAAGCGAACTGTTGATAAATGCTGCTGGGATACCACTATTGGTAAGCATGTCTACTTGGTCTTTCATCAGTGAAATTAACGGAGAAATAACGAGTGTTGTTCCATCAAGGCACAATGCAGGAATTTGATAACAGAGGGATTTCCCCCCACCAGTCGGCATAATAACTAATGTGTCTTTGTTGTCTAATATATTTTCTATAATTTGTGTTTGGCCAGGGCGAAAAGAATCATAACCAAAATAAGTTTTTAAATGTTGTAAAGCTTGTGTATTCATAGTACCGTTACTCATCCTCCTCGAATCATCCAGTTCATCCTATTATACATGGAAATGAACGTTCTTAAAAGATGAATTAGTTTACATAATATTATTATTGGTATATTGTACCTTCTATATAACGGTTTTTGTGAAATTCTATTATAATATGCACGGTAAATACGAAAATTTCATTTAAAATAACCTGACATCTGCTAAGGTGTATTTTTGACTCTTGTAATTTTTCCCTAAAATAATTGAATCGAACTCAAATCTTAACAACAACATGGAGGCTCGAAATATGAAAATTAAAGAAATAGATTCTGTGAGTATAATTTAACTGATTTTTCAGGAGCTACACCATTTATTCTTGATTTAGGTCTCAACATGCAAGCGGAATGGCAATTGGATGGCGAACAATTAGACAAAATTGTTGTGCTTAGTGGTGTTAAAACAGCACACAAAAAAGCCACAATTTTTAGCTTGTGGCTTTTTTGTTGACCTAATTTAAATGCAATACTTTACTCATGTGACGCCATATAATACATTACATCTGCACAAATTGCGTAAAGCTCCTTCATCACTAAAGGATGATTTTTTGCTTTAATGTTTTTCGCTGTTTTTTCGCTAATTATGTCTGCATCAATTAGACTTGCCCAATTGTCTTTCGAAGCAGGTTCGTTTAGGAAAATCTTCGCTAGTACGTCACTAGCTTCCTGTAAATCAATCGGTCTCGCTTCTTGGTAAATCATGCCGTCATAGCTATTTTGTATGGAAACACTGTATCTGGCGGTATTTTCTAATCCCATTCGTTTCGTTGCGCTCATCAGCATATTCATAAAATGATGTGTCGTGACTTCTTTTTCAAGTGGCAATTCATTTTCATAGCCTGCAACTACAAGCCCATAATCCATTAAAACTTGAATTGCGTGATCGAACCATTCATCCTGATAAGGGTATGTTGATGCGATACGATCCACAAATGCACCCTGCTGCTTCAAATTGGTGCGCAGCTGTTCAATTAGCCCCTCATCCTTACTTAATTCTCTGACCGAAATCCCCTCTTGAATAGCAAGTGAGGCTGCAACACCCGCTGCATCGCCTGTCACCATGCCTGTTGGAACAATTCGTGCACTTCCCGCTGCTAAAGACGAATAACCAGCAGAACGTCCTACAACGAGTAGTCCATCAACTTCTAATGGCACTAGCGAACGGAATGGAATGGCAAATTGCTCTGGTGATGACAGGACATAGCCATAATCTTGAGGTGTTTGGGCTTGAACATCTACCGGATAAGCACCATACCCTATATTGTCCCAATGATTCTGATTGGTCCATATATCCGACATTGGAAGTTGGTATTCTGCTAAAATATGTCTCGTTTCCCGAACGTATAGCTCAGTTGGATAGCTGACAACTTCCGCATTTTCAAAACCACTAAATTCTTTGCGTAAATAATCGACAATATGTAGTGTTTCGCGTTTTCCCTTTTCAATAGCTGCTGTTTTTGCTGCCTCATTCAACCCATCGACATCAAAAATTTGAAGTGCATTAATATAATAATTGTCGCCCTCTTTTACTAGATTCAAGCCTCGTAAGCGCGTATTGCTTTCTACAGGCTGGTACATGCTATGTAGTTCGGAAAAACCCCAAGCAACAGAGCGCGTGACCTTTGCAGGCCCAAATTTTTCAGATTTCGCAGCCTTTTTAACACCAGACCAATCAATGTTTTTTAAATGAAGCATTAATGTAACAGCCATTTTTTTATCTTCTATCCCAATATCTTTGCCGCCTACAAAGTATGGAGCCTGTGCCATTACTGCAAAATCTGCATCTTGGGTTGCATCAATAACCACTTTTCCATTAATTTGAAAAGCGCCATATTGATTTTCTACTTCAATCCCAGTTACCGTTTGATCATGCATCACCGGGTTATTCACTGTTGTATTGACTGCTAATGTTAAATTCTCTTCCGCATAGACGAGTTGTTTAAATGCTGCCTTTGCATCCTCAATATCAAATCCATTGCCGTTTCCAACTAAATCATGCCAATCCTTAAATACCCCTCGGCTAATATTTCTTTGATTTTCACTTTTAGGAATATCTAAAAAGTTGAGCATGCCAAATGTATACAGACCGCCTAAATCTTCACGT
This sequence comes from Solibacillus sp. FSL R7-0668, assembly GCF_038006205.1. Classification (NCBI taxonomy): domain Bacteria; kingdom Bacillati; phylum Bacillota; class Bacilli; order Caryophanales; family Caryophanaceae; genus Solibacillus; species Solibacillus sp. FSL R7-0668. Next base: position 2,001,247 of record NZ_JBBOUU010000001.1, read on the forward strand.
TTTTCGATGAGCAAGGTTTTTGACCCACTGCGCGCAGCCATTACCGCTGCTGCAACTCCTTCTGGTTCTCCTCCAATAACGATAACATCATATTCATTGTCAAACGTTTGAAGTGTGACGGGCGTTTCATAGGATTGCTTTAATAATTTTGGTTTAGTAATGAAGTAAATGACATACGCAACTAGAATCATTGCTGCGATAATTGTGAATGCTATGAGTCGTTTTTTATTTTTCATGATGCCCCCTATAAATTGCTTGTATTCATTTATCAAAGTATACATCAGAAAAGCAAAATTGATATGTATGTTTTGATAAAACTTGTCTTTGTGTAAAATATCAACGAAATTCAAATGAAATTGTTGCAAAATCTTGGTATTTTTTGTTATGCCTTAGTTGCTTGTTTAAAATATATGTTTGTCAAATATAGCGTCGGATAATATGTTAAATGGTGAAGTAAGATTTCCCTCGTAGAAAATCTCACTTGAATTGTATAAGTGGTACCGTTGCTTTTTGTGGTCCACAACCTATTAATTGAAATGCATTATCCCTTATTTGAACCTCATCGCATTTATAGCTTAATTGCCCGTTTTTATGAACCGAAATAGAACTGTCTTTATATGATAGCTGCCATACAATATCCTTTGCTTTAATTTTAACATCTCCTATATGCTTATTTGTGAACATTTCAAGAGCTGGTACGTCCTTTAGCTTTAATGAATTAGTAGCATCGATTGTTGCGATTTTTTGCTGCTGGATTGCATCTGAATGGATAAGGTTTGTCCCAATTAATTTGTATGCCTGTCCTTCTAAAATAAAGGTTAAGCGTACCTCTTCTTTCTCTTCATCAACGCCATTTACAAAGTAATAAACCCCTTCTCTTTTCGCCTCTTTGATTGTGAAACCTAGAATCGGCTCTTTAACAAATGCGATTTCTTTCTTCACATCATCCGAACTAATGAGTACATCTAGCTGCTCAAATTGCTGTTGCTCTATGGCCTCATTCAGCACATCAATCAATTGTGTCGCGGCATGCTTTAATTCATCGCTATTATAAGTAAACAGATTTTTATTATAAAACGTTGTAAAGTTAGTTAATTCCTCACGTTGTACTTTCTCAAGTAAGAGCTGATTCTTTTCATAGCGTTGCTGCCATTCGATTGGTGCTTCTAGTGCTGTATTTAATAAGCTTTCAATCCGTTCGGTTGTTGCCGTTATTTGCTCGCCATTTCGCGTCGTCGTATAGACATGCATTGCTGCCGTTTCATATTGTTGACTACTGCGAATACGGATGAGCGCAATATTATTCACTTCATCGATTGCTTCCACTTCACCTTCTGTTAAAAATTTATGATGAACAAGTACATTTGGATGTCCTGCTACATCCTGCGCATTGACTAAAATCCATTTTTCACGGTCTTTTTGCTTGATAACCTGCCCTGTTGTGGTCACATTTGGTGAGTAAACATCCACTTGGGCCGGATAAATGGTTACTGGCTGTGTTTGTTCTTTTGAGATGTTTTGCGCCACCCATGTTGCCTTTTCATTAGAATCTGAGCACGCGGTTAAAAGTAGCAAAAAACAGAATAAAATATATTTTTTCATGGGCACTCCTTTACGATAATAAGATTATGTAAACTTATTTAAATGAAAATGAAAAAAGTAGCCATTTCATTGACTACTTTACCATTATACGGATTTCTTCAATTTTTGCATTACGAAAATCGAAACTGACATAAACAAAAATAAAATGACAAAAATAAGCTTCGTCATGAAGTGTTCACCTGTCCAATCAAAAACAATACCGATCAAAAGTGGTAAAATCGCACTCATCATAAAGCCACCTGACAGGACCATCGAGCTCCATTCATTTGCTTCCTCATGATTTCTCGCTTCATCTAGCGGCAGCATTAAGCCAATTGGAAATAAACCACTTAACACAACACCGTAAATTATCGTCCCCATCCAAATGGCCCACGTTGCATCAATAAAAAAGAACACCGAACCGACAAGACCCATGACAACTAAACTATGTAGCCATACTATGCGATTTGGATAGCGATTGATCATCGATGGAATAATGATATTGCCGACTAATTGGACAAAGGTCATTAAGGTTAATACCGACCCAGCCGTCAGTAGGCTCATGCCCTGCTCCTCGGCAATCGAAACGAGCCATGTGGTTAAGCTAAAAAATAACGAGGTTTGTATACCAAAATAGATAAGTATAGCCCAAGCTAGTTTATCTTTCCAAGGATTACGCACCGCAACAGTTGAATTTGATTGTGCTACTATGCCTTTTCCAGAATCAACAGCAGTTAGCCAGCTGGCAAGCGCAATGACGGCTAAAAATCCCCATATGCCAAGCGCTAATGCCCAATTATCATCAAATCGCTTATAAATAATGCTCGTGATTCCTGAACTGAGCATCGCACCAAAGCCAATAGCAAAGGAGTAAACACCAATGACAGGCTCCATTTTTTTAGGGAATTTTTCTTTAATGTAGGCATTCATCATCGGACTAATAATCGCAATGGCAAATCCCGCTAAAAAGCTTGTAAAAAGCAAGGCGCTATAGCTTGAAAATGCGATACGTGCAACCGTTGCAACGCCGATTAGCACCAATAATAATGCAATGGACCATTTATAGCCGAGATTTTTTTGTAATGGTACAGCAAGTGGTGCAAATAGACCCATACAAAAAACCGGAATTGCTGTTAACAAGCTAATTTGTGTGCTTGAAACCTGTAATGCCTCACTAATCGTCGCAAGCAGTGGACCAACTGAAGTGACGGCTGGACGCAAATTAATCGAAACGAAGAATATGGCGAGGATAATGAAAACCGTCTTTTGATTCATTTTTTGTTGCATCAAATTGCCTCTTTCTACTTTTATTCGTGGAGAACGTTGAATATCTGACAACTATTAAGAGTATGGCAACCCTTCACATATTACAAGTAAAAGTATTTTCACTTGATGAGTCTAGAAATATACACACCACGGAACAGGCATTCATTAGATCGCTTTTCTTTTTATGTCAAAAAAACCACAAATTTTGAGAAATCTCAACTTTGCAGCACGATCTTTTGTGGTAGGAGTTGGTATAGCGGATGTAGCATTCATTTCCAGTACATGTATTTCAAAATTATTATGCATCTAACAAAACGTCGAATTCATTGACGTAAACAGCGATGCCAGTAATCTCAATTTCGTAAGTATCTCTATTCTTAGAAACATGTACTTTTACTTGACCATCTTTTCCGATTTCATGACCTTGCTCAACAATTAGATTTAAAGGTTCATCAAAATTATTGTCTATGTACATAGCATAATATGCCCCCATTACACCCGAAGCTGTGCCTGTGACTGCATCCTCAATCGTACCTGAATAGGGTGAAGAGAAATGTCGAGCATGCATATCAGCTCCTTTATCATAGGTATCTAGGCAAAAAGGATGAATAGATACTTTAGGCATTTCCTGTAAGACGCTAGGGAACTGTTTGTTATTTGGTTTCATCTTATTAAAAGCATCAAGTTTTTTTATCGGTATTAGCAATGTCCAAGTACCCGTACTGCCGTATAGTATTGGCAAATCTTCATGAAGGTCTGAGGCTGATAATCCAATTGAACTTGCTAATGCTTCCTTGGAGCCTGTATACGCCTTAAACTCTGGAGCTGCCTGTTTCATTGTTATAAAAACATCCCCTTCAGTAGAGGTGTTTAGTTTAATTGGTAATATACCCGCATTTGTTTCGATTGTTAAAGTCGTTTTATTTTGTAGCATGCCTTTTTCTTTAAAAGCAAAAACAGTTGCCATCGATGCATGACCGCATAAATTCATTTCATGTCCGGGTGTAAAAAAACGGATTCTAAGGTCTGCTATATCAGATTTCACAGGAAAAGCCGTTTCATTAAAGCCAACTTTAAATGCGATTTCTTGCATTTCGGATTCCGTTAACTCTTCCCCGTTAAAAACAACTCCAGCTGGATTGCCCATATTCGGTTCTTTACTAAATGTATCATAATGGTACACTTTTATTGATTTCATAGATTATTCCTCCAAATCAATTGAATAAGTGAATGTAATTTCAGATTTATTATTCAAGAATGGACATTACAGTAATACTCCAGACAATTAATACAAAAGTACCTGTTATATAGCCCATTTAAAGCCAACACTTATTCAAAGTAATGAAAACACCAAACAACAAGAAATATACTCATTATCCCCCAAGCGGTGGTAGCCCATATCCACCAAATTACGGATTTTGCCTTTGATGCATTTCCCTCGTCTTCCTTATTTGCTTTAATAAAAGCGACCTTACTTTCCATATCTTTTTTCATAGAAATAAGAACTACAAATCCAATTAATATGAAACCAATAGTTATCCAAAGTAATAGATTCACCTTTACACTCCCTTTAATGAAACTACATTTGCATTTACAGGTTCATTTTAGTGTGATAATCCAGATTTCGCTGTTATATTAAGAGTTCCAGTTTTTTGTACTTGTCATCAAGTAAAATGAGCAATTATCGGCGGTAATACTAGAAAAATAACTCCAATTATATTGAATAGTTGAGAGGCCTTTCTTGGCAATTTTTCTTTACCTTACCCGTCATACCATCCGCTAAATTGAAATTTATTTCGATACATTGCAAAAATAAGAATCAATAAGGCAATGAAGCTTATCCAGCTCCATTGCCAATAGTCAAGTACAGGTTTTCGAAAAAGTTTGCTAAAATCGCAAATATAATTAGGAAAATAAACATAACTCGTAATATCTCAAGTATGATCCTCATTTATTCCACTTAGCCTTTACTTTTCACCCAAAGTTAAATCCAAATTTTCTCAAAATATAAAAAGTCGAACCGAGAACAATTGGGGGCGCAATGAGTAAGTAGAACAGGTTTTTAGGCATGAGCATATTATAGAAATAGAAAAATAGCGTTACCAAGATAAAGACAATTGTAATGCCTAAAATTTTTTTCATTAATCCAGTTCAAATAATGCTAATGCAAAGATTTTTGCAAATTGCGCACGTGTTAACTCGCCTTTTGGATTAAAATTGCCTTTTTCGCCTTCAACGATTCCTAATTTTTGTAAAATGTTAATTGACTTCAGTGCTTCTGGATTCATTTTTTGTACGTCTTTAAATGTTGAATTGCCCTGTAATGCATCGGTATCGAATCCTTCTAGCTCTAAAAACTGCCCAATCACATAGGCCATTTCTTCACGTGTTACGGCTTTATTTGGCTCGAATTGACTGCCTTTAAAAATGGATAATACGCCTTGATTTTCTAAAATCACCACTTCTTTTGCTCCCCAAAAGTTCGTTAAATCTGTATAGCTTGAAGAAGTGTAATCTTCATCGTCGTCAAGCTCAAAGCCAGCTGCGCGGAATACCATTGCCACTAATTGACCACGCGTCACTTTACCATTCGGATCAAAGGTTGTTTCCGTAATGCCGCCAATTATTTCAGCTTGGTACAGCACTTGGATATAGCTTTCTGCCCAATGGCCAATGGTATCCTTGAAATTACCACCCGCACGTAACTCGAACCCATCCTCGCCTACGATTTCTGCTATAAACGCGGCCTTCTCTTCCTCACCAAACTTTACCCACTGACCCGCTGTATAAATTTCCGCATAAAATGAATTCCCTTTTGGCGTAAACTTTAATTGAGCCGCCTTGCCAAATAATTTTTCGTATTCCGCATATGCCTCTTTTAGAGAATCATCATCCTCAGCATCAATTAATGCTGCAATCGGCATTTTTACGATGAAATGTCCCTTTTTTGTATCCATCGTCGTTTGAATACCATCGTCTTCTAGCTCCGCGATTTTGAAAATTTTATATAGGTCTTGATACGTAATAGTCGCTACCTCTTTGGCAACTGCTGCCGTATAAACTTTTGGAGCAATAGTAGTCTCTGTAGCCTGGGCTTGAATTGTCACTCCTGATGCAAATACTCCAATACTTAGCACTCCTGCAAATAACCATTTTTTCATTCATCAATCTCTCCCTTCAAATTTCCTTTATTATACAATAAACAACCACCAGAAAATTCAGAATACCCTATTTTTTTTGCAATTTATGTCGAATCATTGACTTTTTACGTTTTCGCTTCTATTTTTTGCTCATTCATTTTCGTTCCCCCATTCCCCCCTCATTTTATACACGAACGGTTGTTTAATTTAGCAAGTGGACGTGCTATAATAGAAACATTGTGTGCAAAAGAGAAATCTCCTTTTGAAAGCAATCTAAAATTCAAACGAAAATTATTGGGAGGTACTTACATGATTCAAGTATCAGGCGTTGGTCTGCGTTATGGTGACCGTAAATTATTTGACGATGTAAATATTAAATTCACTCCAGGTAACTGTTACGGCCTTATTGGGGCAAACGGTGCTGGTAAATCAACATTCTTAAAAATCTTAGCTGGTGATATCGAGGCACAAGAAGGTAATGTGTCAATGGGGAAAGATGAGCGTTTATCAGTATTACGCCAAAACCACTTCGAGTACGATGAGTTCACAGTTCTTGATACAGTTGTTATGGGGAACAAGCGCCTTTGGGAAGTGAAAGCTGAAAAAGACGCGATTTATATGAAGGAAGATTTCTCGGATGAGGATGGTATGCGCGCCGCTGAGTTAGAAGGCGAATTCGCAGACATGAATGGTTGGGAAGCAGAATCAGATGCTGCACAACTATTAAATGGTTTAGGTATTGGCGATGCAATGCATTACATGACAATGGCTGACTTAGAAGGTTCTGACAAAGTAAAGGTATTACTTGCGCAAGCCCTATTCGGTAAGCCAGATGTACTATTACTGGATGAGCCTACCAACCACTTAGACATTAAAGCAATCAAATGGTTAGAGGAATTTTTAATCAACTTTGAAAATACCGTAATCGTTGTATCACATGACCGTCATTTCTTAAACAAAGTATGTACGCATATTGCTGACCTAGACTTCGGTAAAATCAAGCTTTATGTGGGGAACTATGACTTCTGGTATGAATCTTCTCAACTAGCACAAAAGCTAATGGCTGACCAAAATGCGAAAAAAGAAGAGAAAATTAAAGAGTTAAAAGACTTCATTGCACGCTTCTCAGCGAACGCATCGAAATCTTCTCAAGCAACATCTCGTAAAAAGATGCTAGACAAAATCGAGCTCGATGACATCCAACCATCAAGCCGTAAATACCCATTCATTAACTTCCAAATTGGTCGTGAAATCGGGAATGACGTCTTAACAGTTGATGGTCTTACTGCATCACATGAAGGCGAAACATTATTCAAAGATATTCGCTTCTCGATGAACAAGGATGACAAAATCATTTTACTTGGTAATACGATTGCGAAATCTACTTTAATGGATATTTTAATGGAGCGTCAAGAAGCTGAAGCTGGTACCTTCAAATGGGGTGTAACAACTTCTCAAAGCTACTTCGAAATGGATCATGACCAATACTTCGGTGGCGGTGAAAAATCATTAGTAGAATGGTTGCGCCCATACTCACCTGAAGACGAAACAGAAAGCTTCTTACGTGGCTTCTTAGGTCGTATGCTATTCTCTGGTGAAGAAGTGAAAAAATCTCCTTCTGTTCTTTCAGGTGGGGAAAAAGTTCGATGCATGCTGTCAAAAATGATGCTATCAAACTCAAACGTATTATTATTAGATGAGCCTACAAACCACTTAGACCTTGAATCAATTCAAGCACTAAATGAAGGCTTAATCCGTTTCAAAGGTGCGATGCTATTCACATCTCATGACCACCAATTCATCCAAACGATTGCTAACCGTGTCATTGAAATTCGTGAAGACGGCTCGATTCTAGACAAACCGTTAACATACGATGAATTCTTAGACTGGAAAGATGCGCAAGGCCTTAACTAAGCCCTGCTCCCCTATCCTCCAAATGCCCTTATTAAAAGGAAATTTGGAGGATTTTTTTGCCAATAGCCCTTATTTACAAGCGCGCTCAAAATGGTATCAGAGAAATAATCCGCCCCTCTTACCCATTTATATATCTAACCTAAAAAGTGTGCGTTTATTATTGAAAACACAATTAGTTGTTCCTAATCTATTATTACTATAGAGAAACATCCGTCATTACATTAAGGTTTCAATCGATTTCGTACTAACGTAGCCCTATGATTCTTGACTGCTATGACTGTTGTTTTTCCTAGCAAAAAGGGTCTACCCTAGAATTACTTCTCGGGCAGACCCTTTGGAATACATTTGAACTATAATTTCGTCACGTTTGCGGCTTGTGGCCCACGATTTCCTTCAACCACTTCGAATTCCACTTTTTGTGCTTCTTCTAAAGTTTTGAACCCTTCACCTTGGATTGCTGAAAAATGTACGAATACATCGTTCTCCCCTTCAATTTCGATGAAGCCAAAACCTTTTTCTGCATTAAACCATTTTACTGTACCTTGTTTCATTTGTTAAAACCCCCAAAAAATAAATTAAAATGTTCAATTAATAATGCAAAAGAATATCATTAACGCTTTGTCTATTTGTAAATTCATTGTGCTCAATCTTGCATATTAATTGTTAAATTTAGTATATACGTGATATTTATACATATCAATTACATTTTCTGAATTATGTGAATTTTAACAGAAAAATCACATTTTTTACTTAGGGTGTTTCAACAATGATTCCATGATATACTTGCGCTTCATCGTCACATGCTTCACAATATTCGCACTCATCATCTGACCAAAAGGCATAGTAGCGTTCATCTTTTGTTGCTTCATTGTCGTATTGTTGGCGGAAATTTTCTAAAATCCCTTCATAGGCTTCTTGGAATTGTTCGGCCGTTTCAAATATTTGCTCTGATACGATAAACGCTTCCCATCCTTCAAATTGCCACCAAGGCTCGTAATCTGCTTTCATATAAATAATCTTGTACATTCTGTCAAACACCTCTTCTTAACTATATTTTAAAACAACCCAAACAATTATGTCTATTTTTGTACATTACTCTATGGTAAAATAAAGGAAGTAAGGGATCAAAGGAGGATGTATAGCTTGTTTTCTGCATTAAAACCAAAGGCTGAATTACAAGATTTATTTGAACGCGGGACCGATTTAAGTGCAACCGGCCGTTTTCAAGAAACACTAGCATTTAATCATTTTAATAGTCAAAACCAAGAAGATTTAAAACAATTATATGCACGAGTTGCAGATGTATCGCCAACGATGCAAGAGATTTTCAACAAATATTTAATTGAAATTGCACCTAATGGACAAAATTCAATTTCTACCAGTCAAATCGATCGCTACCTAAAAAATTTCTTTTTAGCCGAGCGAAACGATGATTATGTTGACCAAACGATTAAATTTTTCAATTTACTACGAGAAAATCGTTTTGAAGCTGGGAAATTAATTGTTGTCTTTAACCAATTTTCATTTTATATTACAACACTTGTCTTGCATCATTTCGGTATAAAGCCACATGTTGCATTCAAATATATGAAATCCGTTTCAGCAGCTGTCAATATCGAGCAAGAATTATTAGTTGAAGTCATGTCAGAGCGTTTGATCGAAAACGTTATTGAAGAATTGGCATCACTAACCGATGCCAACGCGAATATTATGTATATGAAAGACTTAATTCAACGCTTAGATACGCAGTCTGATGATATTGCGAGTTCAACAGCAGCCTCACAAGAACTGGCCGCTTCGATTGCTGAAATTGCACGCACATCAACGAATATTGCAGAAAAAACAAATGAATCCGTAGAAAATGCCGCGCGTGGAAAACAAGCAATCGAGCATGCTCTACAGGAAATCTTCACAACGGAAGAAACATTCACAGAAATTGTACATAGCTTCACCGAATTACAAAAGCATGTCAATGATATTGAAAATGTCGTAACACTTATTAATCAAATTGCTGATCAAACGAATTTATTAGCTTTAAATGCTTCAATCGAGGCGGCCCGTGCTGGAGATCATGGTAAGGGCTTTGCTGTTGTTGCACAGGAGGTTCGTAAGCTCGCAGAAAGTACGGTTTCAGCATTAAGCGAAGTTTCTACGAATGTTCAATCGTTAAAATCCTATTCAAACAATGTCGCTTCATCCATTTCGGAAACAACAACGATTATTCGTGATGCCACAGATGAAGCAAAAGAATCTTTACCAATGCTCAATTCGATCGTGGATATTATTGAAAGCATCAATATGGATGTTACCTCGACTGCCGCTGCCTCTCAAGAGCAAGCCGCTTCAATTGATGAAATCTCAGTTCGGATGGTTCAAATTTCAAACTTACAAGAGGATATTCGTGCATTTGGGAATGATACATCACGCGATATTCACAAATTAGGTCAAGAAATTACACGCTTCCGCAATGAAGTGACCTCAGCAAATAACGTACAGCTGTCTAGTATATCACTCTTATTATTATCTAAAGCTGACCATATTTTATGGAAATGGCGCGTATACAATATGTTCCTAGGCTTAGAAAAACTCTCGCCACCTGATGTTTCATCACATCTTGAATGTCGATTAGGGAAATGGTATACAAGCGATAAAACAAAAGTGCGCTTTGGAAACCACCAAGCTTACCGTGAGCTTGACCGTCACCATGAGCAAGTGCATATTTCGGCAAAAGCTGCAGTGGAAGCGTATAATACTGGTAAGTTAACCGTCGCTGAAACGCATTTACACGAAATTGAGCGTGCCTCTCAGCAAGTCATCTATTATATTAATCAACTGATTGAAACAATTGAAAAAGAACGCCTAATGCATTAACGCTTTCAAGAAGCAAAACTACTTCGTTTTGCTTCTTTTTCGTGGTTTCATTCAATATCATTCACAACTTTCACATAAACAATTCTTTTTTGATATATAGAAAGCCTTTTACTTTTGTCGAATGAAAAAAATTGATACGATAGCTATAGGAAAAATGAAACCTTTTTTGATTTCATTCGTAAAAATAGTATCAAGTAAAGGAGGTACAAAAATGCTTGGTTCTATCAACTTTTTAACAAGACATTTAATTAACTTTATAGTAGCTACTACTGCACTTGTTGTTGCGATACTAAATATATCTGGCTTCGCTAGCCTCGTTTCGCTACCTCTTGCTATTGTCGCATACTATGTAAGTAACAAAGTAACATTGGCCATTCAAAAATCAAGCCAAAGTAAAAAAATCGGCATTTCGACATCCGAATATACATTAATTGAAGCACAATTAAGACAGGCAAAAGCACATGTACAAGCATTGAATCAACAATATGTACGCGTACGTTCGATTCGTTCATTCAAGCAAATTAACGAAATGTCAAAGCTTGCAAAGCGCATCATCAATATCGTGCATACCAATCCGCAAAAGTTTTATGCGGTTGAAGACTTCTTCTATGCTCACCTACCATCCGCGGTGCAGCTTTCTGATAAATATACGTTACTGACAAAAGAACAAATTCCTGGTACGGATGTTCATTTGGCCTTGGAAGATACACGTAAAACTTTGAAAGAACTCCAAGTGACTATGGAAGATGATTTAAAAAATGCGCTTTCTTCAGACATCGAAAATTTAAAAATTGAGCTAGATTTTGCGAAAATGTCGAATGACAAGCGTAAAGATCGATTAAAAGTCGGTGGTGAATAAATCATGACAAACAACGATAATCCATTTGAAGCGTTCAAAACAAGTGAAAATGTCGATATTCAAGTGAGTAAAGACCAATTTGCGGTGAATGTTGCGAACAATGCAGCATCACCGCTTTTCGCTTCACTTTCAAATTCTATGAAACAACGTGCGATGCAGCTAGCCCTTCAGCTAGAACCGAAGCAATATGAGGATGTACTTGCTTTTGGTCTACCAGCACAAGAAGCATTAAAAAAGTTCACTTCACAAATGCTCCATTACATACAGCGCAAAGATGTGCGCAAAGTCGGTGATGTGTTAAGCGATTTATTGCAGCACTTAGAGCTCATTGATCCAGATGCGCTAATTGAGCAGAAGAAAGGCTTTTTTGCGAAGATATTCAATAAACCGAAGCAATCCATTCAGGAAGTGATGACACAGTATAATAAGCTTTCTAAGCGTATTGACCGTTTAGGCATTCAGCTCGAGCATAACCAGCATGCCCTATTAAGCGATTATCAATTTCTCAATGAGCTTTATGCGATGAATGAGGACTATTTCCAGGAAATCAACATCTTCATTGCCTCATTAGAAATTAAAAAACAGCATCTTCTCGATGTCATACTCCCGTCTGTTGAACAAGCCGTTTCAGAAGGGGCTGACCCATTTAAGCAGCATGAAGTAAAGGATATTCACATGCAAATCGAGTGGCTCGACCGGCGCATGTATGATTTAGAATTATCGCGTGAGGTGGCCGTTCAATACGCCCCACAAATTCGCTTAATTCAGCAAACGAATCAAATGCTCCTAGAAAAAATTCAAACATCGATTATGACGACGATTCCGCTTTGGCAGCAGCAAATCTCAATGCTCCTTAGCATGAACAACCAACGCCGCGCAATGCAGTCTCAGGAGCGCCTCATGAACGCCTCAGAACAAATGCTGCTTAAAAGTGGCAAAATGCTCGAAGTACAAAAAAATAATAAGCGCCCTACTCTGTCTCATACAGATATAGACCGCTTCAAAACAACGCAAACACAGTTATTACAAGAAATTGAGGAGACACTTCGTATGCAAGTGAGTACTGCCGAGAAACGCAACGAAATCGAGCATACCATTTTGGAGCTTAAATAATGACTGTTTGAGGCTGAATTATGCAAATGCCGAACTGTTGATTTTTTAATGTTTCGGCATTTTTTACGCTTATTTTAATTAGAGCGAAGTAGTAATTTTTGTCCCTTGGTGAAAATGCATCTTTCAACGTCCGTCTATTAATTTCCATATCGAACTGCGTAGTGAATGTTCGTTCTTCATTTCATTATAAATTCGATAGGTTGTTAAAACAATTTCTTCAGACATAGGATGGATTTCAAAGTCACTCAACTTCATTTGTACAATGCTAAGACTCATTTCTCCAATATTCTCGTCTTTGTACAATACTTTACCTGAGCTTCCGAATTCAAAGAAACTGTCGGCTAGCAAATTTGATAGCTCATCTTTGGATAGCCTGATTTCTGGTTCCAGCAATTTTTTCTCTAATTGTAATAACTGTTCTTTTAAAGTGCTAGACAACATTATTCAACCACCTTTTGTATTCATATTTTTAAAAATTCATTTCCAAAAACACCATCCCTCAAAAATTTGAGAAATGGTGTTTTTCGTTTCATTATGCAAAATACTCTTTGTAATAACCGCCAACTTCGCCTGTGTTGTCGATGACGAATAGGAATTCTTCTGTTTCGTTTTTCACTTCGTATTCTTTATCAACGGTTAGCACATTTGATACTAAATATTTTGATGCGTTCGTGTGCACACATTTCACGGTGCGGATTGTCGGTGCATCTTTCCATTTTAAATGTAACATATTCATAACCTCACTTTTACATATATGCATTCTTATCTATTTTATACGATTTTCGTACGAGATGAAAGTCTATCATCCTATTTTTGCTTGCAGAAGTTTGATTTGACGCTATATTCCGTGTTACACTCACAAACGAGAGGTGTATATTAGATGGCTTTTGGTAGTGTTCCGATGTGGTTTTTTGCTATTGCGATTGCCTTTGCAATTATATTTATCATTATAAGCGAATACAATTCACGAAAATAAGCTCGCAGTATTGTGAGCTTTTTTTATGAGATGATTAGATAATTCGATTTCGCTTAATCCGTCATTTTGGTGCACCGTTTAGCGTAATGTTCGTTTAAGGAATGCTTTCGTACGGTCATGTTGTGGGTTTACGAGTACTTCGTTTGGCGTGCCCTCCTCCACAATGACCCCCTTATCCATAAAGACAATGCGATCTGAAACTTCCTTCGCAAATTCCATTTCATGCGTTACAATTAACATTGTGTTCCCCTGATCCGCTAAGTGTCGCATAACCTTTAATACTTCCCCAACCATTTCTGGATCAAGGGCTGAAGTTGGCTCGTCAAAGAGCATAACGTCTGGGTCCATTGCCAGTGCACGTGCAATCGCCACACGTTGCTTTTGTCCACCTGATAAATGCTTTGGCTTGGCATTTTTATAGGCGGCCATGCCAACTAATTCAAGATATTTCATCGCATTTTGCTCTGCTTGCTGTTTTGAGCGCTTTAATACTTTCATTTGACCAACGATACAGTTATTTAACACATCTAAGTTATTAAATAAGTTAAACTGCTGGAATACCATACCTAGATGTGTACGGTATTTTTCAATATTATGGCCTTCATTTAGAATGTTTTCGCCGTTATAAATAATAGCTCCAGCTGACGGTGTTTCAAGTAAATTGATGCAGCGTAGAAGCGTTGATTTACCTGAGCCTGACGAACCGATTAATGTAACAACCTCCCCTTTATTTACCTGGAAGTTGACATCCTTTAATACTTCATTTGTGCCGAACTTTTTATTTAAATGTTGAATATCAATAACAACTGACATATTATTCACCATCCTTTTCTAGCTTGTTCCCCGTAATAAGCTCCACTTTGAAGCTCTCTGGTCCGTCCATTTTCTTCTCGAACATTAGTAATATACGCGTTACAGCAAACGTCATAATGAAGTACAGCACTGTTGCGATAAAGAATGCTTCGATATAGCGGTAATTACTGCCGGCTACTGAGTTCGCTGTGAAGAATAGCTCAACAACTGAGATAACACTTAATACAGAGGAATCTTTAATATTCATGACGAATTGGTTGCCTGTTGCCGGTAAAATATTGCGCGCGACTTGCGGAATAACGATATGAATCATCGTTTGTAAGTGGTTCATACCGATCGCTTGAGCTGCTTCAAATTGCCCCTTGTCGATGGACATAATGCCTCCGCGCACATATTCGGCCATATAAGCACCTGTATTTAAACTAATGACGATTGACGCAGCTAAGAAACGGTCAATATCAATACCTAAGTATACTAAGCCGTAAAATACGACCATCGCCTGAACAATCATTGGCGTACCACGGAATATTTCAACATAGGCCGTTAATAAAAAGTTAAAGATTTTTAAAAGAATAGTTTTGGCATTGCGTTTACGCTGTGGAATTGTATGCATAATACCGATAAAAAAGCCTATGAATGTTCCAAAAATTGTACCGATAATTGCCAGTAATAATGCTGTCCATGCACCGCGTAGGAATAAATCCCAGTTGTTTGTAAACAAGCTCCATACAGATTCTAAAAATACCATCGAGTTGTCCTCCTTCTACTTTCACACTTTTTAGGATAAAAGTGTATCCTAAAATCACAAAAGGTTGTCTCGCACGTTTGCCGGCAAGACAACCTATTTGTTTAGCAACTTACTGAGCTGCTGGTTGGTTTGCAATTGCGTCTTCCATCATTTTTTGACGCTCTTCATCCGAAATTTCTGCTAATACTTTGTTGATTTGCTCTGTTAACGACGAGCCCTTTTTAAGACCTACTGCAATCGCCGTTGCGGATGGATCTGCCTCGAAATTTGGCTCTGGAACGATATATTTAATGTTTTCTAATGCCATTTCAGCAGAGATGCCTTCTGGACGCTCTGATACATAGCCATCAATAGCACCTGATTGTAATTGTACGCGCATCGCACCGAAGTCCGTACCAGCTACTTGCTTTTTGACACCTGGAATTTGATCAACTACATCATAGTGTGTTGTTGCTTGTTGACCCGTAATTTTAGCACCTGAGAAGTCTTCTAATGTTTCGGCATTTGCATAAGGGCCATCTTCTTTTACTACAATTACATAATCACTTGTGTAATAGTTTTCAGTGAAGTCGATTGTTCCTTTACGCTCAGGCGTTGGTGACATCCCCGCGATTACGACATCAATGGCACCTGATTGTAATGAAGGGATTAAGCCGTCCCAATCCGTTTTCACGATTTCTAGCTTCATCCCTAAACCATCAGCAATTTTCTTCGCAAATTCTACGTCATAGCCTGCTGCAAATTCCTTAGAGTCTTTAATCGCTACCCCACCGTTCGCATCATCTTTTTGCGACCAGTTGAATGGTGCATAGGCTGCTTCCATTCCGACTTTTAAAACCTTTTGATCCGTACCAGAAGTACTAGTAGTTCCCTCATCTTCTGTACCACATGCTGCTAATACGAGCATTGTCATCATGGCTGTTAAGAATATTAATAGCTTCTTTTTCATAGCATTTCTCTCCTTATTTTTTAATTTTTGGGTTTTATGTATACTAAAAACGACCTAAAAGAAGTCTTTAGGTCGTTATACGTGTACAGTTAGCCCAAATCCTCTACATTCCCTTTTTGAGATAGCACAACTCAATCATCCGGGGTGACGATTGAGACAGTTCTGCACTTATTCACTGCAGACCCAGCATTATTAACTCGAGCTTTAATAACACTTCGGCGACATTTCCTTCTTTCAAACTTCTTAGCCAGCTCATTGGCTCCATCAAAACTAATAAATATCGCGCCTCTACCTCACAAGTTTGTGAGGTTTTGTTATGAAATTGATATGTTAATCTTACATGAGTGACACAATTTCGTCAATAAGCAATTTTCGAAAAGTTGTTTCTATTTATTACTATTCCTTGTTACAACAAGTTATGCTTAAAAATTGCTGAAATAGTATCTACTATTGCAATGTGGGTTCATTTATGCACTTAAGTTTTTAAAAAAGCCCTTTATACTACTCAAATCCATATCAAATTCATGATAAATTCCTACTTTTCATGGCGCACTCTTATTTACTAAAACCATTTACATGGGCAAATTTAGATTTGTTATATATAATATTGTTCTCTTAAACGGATGCTTAGGTGTTTTAAATGGAAATTACTTTGTGAAAGAATCAAAAGTATCAAAATTTAAGTTTTCATGTATTAATTATTTTATTTTCCCCATAATAATCCTTGTATGAATATGAAAATGAAAGGAAGATGGAGTTTGGGAATACTATCTGGAAACCCTAAAGATGAACCATTGCACTATGGAGAGGTATTTACTGTTTGGTCTAATTTAATGGTAGATTATGGAATGATTGCGGGATTTCAAACATTTTATAATCATACCGGTGATGTCGATTTAAAAAAGTTTATAGAAGATGCGATTCAAGTAGCACGTGAAGAAATAAAAATATTAGAGAAAATTTTAAAAAGTAATGGGGTTGGATTACCACTTGCTCCTCCAGAACGTCCAGTAGCGAGGGTAGAAGATATTCCACCGGGTGCAAGATTTAATGATCCAGAAATTAGCGCTGCACTTTCGGCTGACATTGCTGCTGGGTTAGTTGCATGTAGTCAAGCAATGGGCATTTCTTTACGCGAAGATATTGCATTAATGTATGGCCAATTCCATTTAGCTAAGGCACAGCTTGGCGCAAAATTATTACGTATGAATAAAGAAAAAGGATGGCTTGTTCCGCCGCCATTACACTTAAAATATTCTAAAGAATAGCATCTGCTAATTTGTTCCCAGTTTAAACTGGGGACTTTTTTCTTATACCTTTTATTTTGTGTTCCTGATATCTTTTTTTGCGTTTTTATTCAACCTAGTCTTCACTTCCAACGCTAAAATATCCCTTAAAAGAAAAGCTATACTTGATTTTTGAGTAATAAATTTTAGCTTAATTTCCAGCCAAAAAAATCTAAGGATAATTAATATTCTTTTGTACAGACTAATTTCGGGAGGTGAATTACATGTCATATGATAACAACGAATACGTAAACCAAATTAGACAAAAGATCCAACAGGCAGAAGCGAACAAAAATCAAGCTTCTGGTCGTTTTGCATCACCGAATTCAATGAACGAGGAATTCGGAAGTGAAACTGATGTTAACCAAATTAAACAACAACTGCAACAAGCAGAAGCTAACAAAATGCAAGCTTCTGGTCAATTTTCAAATAACAATAACAAGTCCTATTAAGTTAAAAAAGACAAAACCAGCAGTCATTTGCTGGTTTTTTTGTCTACTTTTTCACTTGCGCATTTATACATTACTTGGCTGTAGCATAAGAGCACGCTACAGCATTTTATATTAATTAATTCAGTGTACTGTTTATACTAGATCAACCTATTGGCAGTCAATTATTATAATCAACCTCTTTAATAGCATATATAATACCCTATCCCCCCTTCCATTTACCATTCCTACCTACTTATTCGATTTATCCTATTGCTCGTCTCATTTAACATTTGATGTTATTCATTTCCATAAAACTATCGAAAAAACCCCACAAACACTGATATTCCAGCGATTGTGGGGTTTCGGGTTTCTTATGAGTTTAATAATAAATCTTCTGGGTTTTCGATCATTTCTTTAACTGTTTTTAAGAAGCCTACAGAATCTTTACCATCGATAATACGGTGGTCATAAGATAATGCCACGTACATCATTGGACGGATTTGTACTTCACCGTTTACAGCTACAGGGCGGTTAACGATTGAGTGCATACCTAAAATACCAGCTTGTGTACCGTTCATGATTGGTGTAGACATTAATGAACCGAATACACCACCGTTAGTGATTGTAAATGAACCACCAGCCATGTCGTTTAAGCCTAATTTTTTGTCGCGAGCCTTGCCTGCTAATTCAGCAATGTTTTTCTCAATTTCAGCGAAGTTCTTAGCGTTAGCATCACGAACTACTGGTACAACTAGACCTTCTTCAGTTGAAACCGCGATTCCGATATCGAAGAAGTTGTTTAAGTGAATTTCATCACCATTGATTTGAGCGTTAACATATGGATATTTTTTAAGTGCTGCAACAACCGCTTTTGTGAAGAATGACATGAAACCTAATTTAATGTCGTTTGCTTTCACGAACTGCTCTTGTTTGCGTTTACGTAATGCCATGATGTTTGTCATGTCGATTTCGTTGAATGTTGTTAACATTGCTGTTGATTGTTTTACTTCTAATAAACGTTTAGCAATTGTTTGACGACGACGAGACATTTTTTCAACTGTTACACGGTCTGTTTCACCAGCAGGCGTGAAGATCATTGGGCCTGCTGTAGCTGCTACTGGTGCTGCTGCTTGAGCAACTGGTGCCGTACCATGCGCTGCTACGTCTTGTACACGTACGCGACCTTGTGGATCTACTGGAGAGATCGCTGCTAAGTCAATTCCTTTTTCACGAGCTAATTTACGTGCTGCTGGAGATGCGATTACACGCTCACCAGACGTTTCTTCAACTTCTACTGGAGCTGGTGCTGCTTTTGGCGCTTCTTGTGCTGGAGCCGTTTCTTCTTTTGCTTCAACTGGAGCTGGTGCTGCACCTTCGCCAGCCTCAACTACTGCGATTACTTGACCTACAAGTACAGTATCGCCTTCTTCAGCTAAAATTTGTGTTAATACGCCTGCTTCCTCAGAGATGATTTCAGCGTTTACTTTATCTGTTTCTAATTCTACGATGAATTCGCCTTTTTCTACGCGATCTCCAACTTTTTTCACCCACTGGGCAATTGTACCTTCAGTAATTGATTCTGCTAACTCAGGGACTTTAATTTCAGCCACGTTAATATCCTCCTTTAATAACGCTATACATATTCGTATAGCTGGCTACTCCATTTTATGAAGTAGCCGTATTTCAATCAAACTATATCTAAATTGCTTGCTGTCATTGTCTTTTATCGTAAAGACAGAGATTATTTTTCAAGTGCTTCGTTCACTAATTTAGCTTGAGCTGCTTTATGTGAATCGCCGTCACCTTCAGAAGTTGAGCTCATTGCAGGACGACCTACATAGCGCACTTTTTTGCCTTCAGCGATATTATATAATGTTTCAAGAACATAAGTCCATGAACCTTGGTTTTTCGGCTCTTCTTGTACCCAAACAATTTCTTTCACATTTGGGAAACGCGCGATAATTTCTTTTACTTGCGCTGTTGGGAATGGATAGATTTGCTCAACACGTACGATGTGTAAGTGATCGAAGCCTTCTCCATCTTTCACACGTTCAGCAAGGTCAATCATCACTTTACCTGAACCAAGTAATACTTTTTCTACTGCTTCTACGTTTTTACCTAAGCCCTCTTGCTCGATTACTTCTTGGAAGCGACCTGTTGCAAGTTGCTCAGCAGATGCTGCAGCTAATGGGTGACGTAGTAAAGATTTTGGTGAAACAACTACTAATGGACGAACGCCTTCAGTTCCAAGTAAGCCTGCTTGACGACGTAATAAGTGGTAGTAGTTACCTGCGTTTGAACAGTTTGCTACGAACCAGTTGTTTTCAGCTGATAATTGTAAGTAACGTTCCATACGGCTAGATGAGTGCTCTGGACCCTGACCTTCATAACCATGTGGTAAAAGGATGACGAAACCAGATTTTTGACCCCATTTAGAGCGTGCACTTGAGATGAAGTTATCGAACATTACTTGTGCCATGTTTGAGAAGTCACCGAATTGTGCTTCCCATACAGATAATACGTTTTCGTTTTCTAAGTTGTAGCCATATTCATAACCTACAACCCCAGCTTCAGTAAGTGGTGAATTGTAAACAGTGAATGAAGCTTTAACGCCCTCTACATGGTGTAATGGTGTGAACTCAGAACCGTTGTTTTTGTCGTGTAATACTAAGTGACGTTGAGAGAACGTACCACGCTGTGCATCTTGACCAGTGAAACGAACTGGTGTGCCGTCTTGCGTAATTGTAGCGTATGCTAATGTTTCCGCATGACCCCAGTCAATTTTTGCTTCAGCAAATGCATCACGACGTTTTGCTAAGATTTTGCCTAATTTGTTTTGTGGCTCGAAACCATCAGCAAATACTAATAAATCTTCGTTTACTTTTGCTAAACGCTCAGCATCAACAGTTGTGTCGATTTCTGGGAATTCAACTTTTAATTCTTCTGGCATTTCTAACGTTTTGTGCTCGTCTTTTTCTGCCATTGCTTTTACGTGATCGTATGCAGCTTGCATTTCAGCATAGATTTTCGTATCAAGCGCCTTTACTTCGTCCGCTGATAATACACCAGCTGCTGCTAATTCAGCACCGTATAAAGCACGGATTGGCTCATGTTTAGATACTAATTTATATGTTTCTGGGTTTGTTACTGTTGGGTCATCTGTTTCGTTGTGACCATAACGACGGTAACCAATTAAATCAATTACGATGTCTTTTTTGAACTTCGCACGGTATTCTGCTACAAAGCGACCAACAGCAGCCACTGTTTCTGGGCTATCCGCATTTACGTGAACTACTGGAATATCATACCCTTTAGCTGGGTCAGATGCGTAGTTAGAAGAACGTGAATCGAATAATTCCGTTGTGAAACCGATCATGTTGTTAGCGATAATTTGAACAGTACCACCTGTTTTGAAGCCCTCAACTTGTGAGAAGTTAAAGCCTTCTGTAACAATCCCTTGACCTGCGAATGCAGCATCACCGTGTAATAGGATACCTAATGCTTTAGAATCATCATGTTTTGCAAAGCCTGGAGCTGATGTATCATCTTGTGCAGCACGAACGCCACCGATAACTAACGGATTCCCAACTTCTAAGTGAGATGGGTTGTAAGCTAATTTGACGTTTAAACCAGAATCATATGTGTAAGAAGCACCCATATGGTATTTAACGTCGCCCGTCCAACCTTTTGTAATTTCTAACTTACCATCTTCCGGTAAGAATAGGTCATTAGAAACATGTGCAAAGTCCGAGAACATCATGTCATATGGTTTGTTTAATACATGCGTTAACACGTTTAAGCGACCACGGTGAGCCATACCAATACGTACATCTTTCACGCCTTTTGCTTCTGAGCCTTTAATGATTTCATCTAATAAAATAATTTGAGTATCTAAACCTTCACCAGAGAAACGTTTTTGACCTACAAATGTTTTATGAATAAATTTTTCAAAGTTTTCGATGCGAGTTAGGCGTTCTAAAACCGCTTTCTTTTGGTCAGCAGCTAGTGTTTGTTTGAATGCGCCAGCTTCCACTTGAGCTTCAATCCAAGCGCGCTCTTCAGCATTTTGTAAGTGTGCTACTTCAACACCAACTTTGTCAGTATAAACTGATTTTAAATAGTCGATTGCTTGCTTACCATTTGTAACACCTGCTGGCACGGACGTGAAGAATACTTCAGCCGGAATGGCAGCAAGGTCTGCATCAGTTAAATTGAATCCGCTTACTTCAATGCGAGAAGTGTCTAATTCACGGTTTTTAAGTGGATATAAATCCGCAGCTAAGTGACCGTTTTCGCGAATTGATGCTGCTAATTTAACGGCAGCTAATACTTTTTTGTAGTCTCCAGAACCTGCTACTGCACCTGTTGCAGCTGGCGCTTGACCATCTACAAATACAGGACCACCGTAAGCTTGGAATAATTGTACTAATTCCGGTTCAACTTCTTCAGGAGATTGCAGGAATAAGTCATATTGCTCTAATACATAACCTAAGTTAGGACCAGAAAACGCTGACCATGGAGAACCTGCAGGTAATACATTGTTCGACATGAAAATAACCTCCAAATTTTGCCTTATGGCTGTTCCAATAATTTACTTAGAAAAACATTTCTTGAATAATATTATTACTATTCAAAAAGCTGTTTTTTCTGCTGTCGATAATAAAGATTTTCTTTATTATCTACCAAAATAAATTAAATAATATTTTACCATTCTTTATCGCTGACCGAAAGAAAGTAATTCGAACGCGCTAGAGAACATTTTTTCCATCTCAATCTTACTACTCTTCACAAAAAATACAACTATTTTTAGAAAAATAAGCATTTTTTTTCTTGAACCATTGAAATTCCATGAAGAAGCACTATATTTACTCTACTTCTTTGGTAATTTAATTACAAATGCCGTCCCTTTATTCAACGTACTTTCGACATTTATCTCTGCTTGATATTTTTCGAGGAGCATTTTAGTAATGCTTAATCCGAGCCCAGTACCTGTAATCGCATTCGTTCGTGACTCATCAATACGGTATAAACGATCAAAAATATACGGGATATGTTCTTTGGCAATGCCAATCCCGTTATCAGCAATCGTCACAAAAATAGCACGCTCTGTATAATTTACGGTTGTTTGAATTTTTGGTTCGTTGCGATTATAACGTATCCCATTACTCATAATATTTCGGAAAATTTGTGTGAGTGCATGTTCCGTTATGGCGGCGGTTTCCTTCTGTCCTATAACATGAAACTCAAACTGTGCCGTTGGATAAAGCTGCTGCAGCTCTTTGCTTACTTCTTCATATACGATTTCGACATCCGCGCTTTTGGATTCATCGACCTCTTCATTCCGCGCAAGCTGTAACAGCTCTTCAATCATCTTTTTCATGCGTGTAATTTCAGTCAAGGATGTGTGTAATGATTCATCTAATACTTGCGGATCATTTTTGCCCCAACGTGAAAGAAGCGATAAATGCCCTTCAATTACCTGAATAGGCGTCCGTAGCTCATGGGAAGCATCGGCCACAAATTGCTGTTGCTTAGTAAACGAAATTTCGAGCTCATTCATTAACGTTCGATACATATGAAGCAAGTCGCCAATTTCATCATCAGCTTTATATTGAAATTCAGGCTGTGCCTTAAAGCCATCATTGCGGACTAAATTCATCGCATCGCGCAGTTGTACAAGGGGCTTCATAAGTAGATTAACCAAATAATAGCTAATGGAAACCGAGAATACTAATGCGCCGATACCTACGATAATAATCGTCGTTAAAATATACTTCATCATCGCTTGAAAAGTCGTTAACGGATGAATTAGCTGCATCACACCATGAAACGGACCAATTTGTACAAGTTTATGGACAACAAAAGCATCCTTCCCATCTATTGATTGTTCATTAATAAGCGTCGCACGATAATCGTTGCCATCAGGAAATGCTGCGATTGGGGTAATATCATTAATGCTAATCACTTCGATGCCATCTAGATTAAAAATACGCACCGTTTGCTCTTGTGTTAAAATGGCCTTCATCAAGGCAGTATTGTTTTGCAATCTCTGTATTGTAACAGAGCTTCCTTGCGCCTCAAAAAAACTCGTTAGGTCCTCGACAGTGCGCACTGCATTTTTTTCTTCATTATTTATTAGCCAGGTTTGTAAGGCGATGTAGAGCACCACTGAAATTATGGCATAGCTTATAAATATCGTCGCGCCCACTGCTAATATCCATTTAGATTTTAATGATGTCTTTAAAAAGCGTTCCTGCAATCTTTTCATACACGCACCACATAGCCAACACCGCGCACTGTCTCAATATAAGGCGCATCCTCAGTTTTTAGTTTTGACCGTAAATGACGAATATACACATCGACTACATTTGTTTCAACTTCTGATTCAAAACCCCATACCCGTTCTAGGATCGATTCACGCGTACAAACATGATTATTATTTTCGACAAGCAGCTTGAGTAAATCAAACTCTGTTCTAGTAAGCTCTAGCTTTTTACCTTCGAATACAACTTCATAAGCATTGACATCGATTTCTAAGTTGCGAATTTTAAGAACATCCTGTTGCTCTGTTGGCTTCACACGGCGCAAAATAGAACGTATGCGCGCCAATAGCTCTTCAATGGCAAAAGGTTTTACAATATAATCATCTGCCCCAGCATCAAGGCCCGCCACACGATCCATTACCGCATCTCTTGCAGTTAGAAGTAAAATCGGGACATCGCTTACTTTCCGAATTCGACGACACACTTCAATTCCATTAAGTTCTGGCAGCATGACATCGAGCAAAATGCAATCAAAGGTTTCCGCTAGAGCTAATTCGAGCCCACTTCTCCCATCATGTGCCTGAGTTGTTTCAAATTGTTCATGCTGCAATTCCAACTCTAAAAAACGCGCGATGTTTTTTTCATCTTCAACAATTAATATTTTCTGCTTCACATTAACGCCTTCTTTCTTAATTTACATGAAAGTTAGTTACAGTGTACCACGAGAACAACTATTCACCCATGAAAAAAGGGATGCAACTGTGCTGCACCCCGTAAAATTATTTCAATTGCGTCTCTTGGCAAAGCTGAAAGGAATTTTTCGATGTTTGCTTTGCTTCATATAATGCTTGGTCAGCTAAATCAATAAGCTCGTCCAAATCTGTACTGTTTTCAGGGTAAATGGCAATCCCAATTGTTGAAGTCGGTGAAAAATGTACATTATTAATTTCCCAGCCAATAGCAAGCTGTGCTTTTAAGCGGTCAATAATATGCCTAATTTGATTCATTCTTTCAAACGATTCTAAAGACAAGCCTGTCACGACAACTAAAAATTCATCGCCACCAAAGCGAATGACTAAATCATCGTGTCGCACACTGCTCACAATCGTTTGCGCAAAGCATTTTAAAAATTCATCGCCCACATCATGCCCATATTGATCATTGATTTGCTTAAAATTATCGCCATCTAAATAAAAGATAGCAAGACTTGTTTCAGTTTCTTTTGCCCGCTCCACAATCATGGGAAATTCTTTATAAAGCATACGTCTATTGCCTAAATGCGTTAAACTGTCGTGATACGCTAAATATGTGAGGCGCTTTTCTAATTCCTTGCGCTCTGTAATTTCACGCGAAACCATAACGATTTCTGCTACTTCCTGTTCCATCAGCTCAGTAGAAATCGTATAATTGCCCTCTGTCCAAATGGCAGCACTTGATTTGGAGCGTAGCTGTAATTCAATTTTTTGCTCTTGAATGGCACTTGTATGAGGCTGTTGAATGACATCTTGCCAAATTGCCTGACTATCGGATGTTAATAAGCGTTCATATGGTAAACCGATTAATTCATCATGGCTGTAGCCGAGTTTTCGCGTATAGGATGGCGATGCATATTTGATTAATCCACATCGATTTGTTATGACGATAAAATCATTCGTGTTTTCGGTAATTGCGCGGAACGTTTGCTCAATTTTATGAAGCTCTGACATCAATCGTTTTTGAGAAGAAATATTGTATTGGAACGATAAAAACTGATCGATTTCGCCTTGAACATTTTTCAGAGGTATTATTGTAGAATCCATCCAATATAGATCCCCATTTTTTTTACGGTTACATACTTCATCACGCCAAATATTGCCGCTTTTTATCGTATTCCACATGTTCTCATAAAATTGAGGTTCGTGATAACCTGAGCTAAAGATTCGGTGATTTTGTCCGATTAATTCTTCTCGTTGATAACCAGTATTTTGAATGACTCGATCATTGACATCCAAAATCGTTCCATCAAGACTCGTAAACAAAACATCTGCAACCGAACTAATCGCATTCTTAAACATGTCTAAGCCATGAGAGGCCGTTTTTAATGCCTGACTCTGCTTAATGAAGCTTGTAATTTCCTGCAAGATAATGAAGACCGCAAAAATCTCATCATTGCTCGACAATGAAGAAAAGGTCGCACTATAATGACGTGTTTGCCCCGATTTATCAATGAAATAGAGCATTTTGGATGGAATATTTTTCTCCTCTTGCGCAAGTAGTATATACTTTCTTAAAATTGCCGCATTCTTCGTGTCCACAAAAGGAAGGTCAAAAATCGTTGTGTCTTTTACGATTTCTGGTTTTAAATTATAGTCATCTGCAAATTTCGGGTCAGCCTCAATTAGCGTCATTTCATTTGAAATTACAATCGATGATAAAAACGATTTAAAAAATAGTGAGCGGGTAAACAGATATTTGTCTTCCGTATCACGATTCAAATGCACTTCTTTCGTAATCGCTAAAATATATTGCTTGTCCCCTTCAATTACAGGGATTGTAGATGTATGTTGTTTTCGTACTTCCATTTCAGCGTAAGTATAATCCTCATAATCTACTTGTTCACAGTTTTGAAGTGTTAGATTATAGTTCTTTAAAATATTTTGGGCTAAATGTGACGGCACGACTTGCCCAACAAATTTCCCTGTAGGATCCATGTGAATTAGTTTTATCGCTGCTTCATTTACATGGATATAGCGATAATCCTCATGGACCTTTTCCATAAAGAACACAGCATCAAGACTTTTACCAAATAAAAGTTCGAATTGCCCAACAGAAAACACCGAGCTCATGAAATACCTCCCAAAGGACTATACACTAAATATATTGACCTAGTTTATTTCTTGCAAAAATATCACATTTCTCATATTGTACCTGTTCTTTTGTTAAAAAACAATTCGAAAACACGAAACTATTGGCTATCGGTTCTACCTCGTAATATCCGATAATGGTAGCATTCCCGATTAATGATAATTCATACTGATTTTCATATGTTTGAACATGACATTGCACGAAGCCACCTGGATTGTAAACAGTCACAAGCGGAACATTTACATAGTGCTCTAAATTGGCAATTAACGCCGAAGCTGTCATCGCTGTACCACACGCATTTGTAAAGCCAACACCGCGCTCATATGTACGAACAAATATTTCATGCTCAGACATAGGGTACACATAGCTGACATTGACGCCATCTGGACAAAATTCATTATTTTCATTCAAATAGGAAGCAAGCTGCTCTTGATGTGCTGAATCTTTAATATAAGAAGCCTCGACAATCCCTACTAAATGCGGGTTTGGTACAGTAACAGCGGAAAATAATATATCTGGTGCAAACTTCGTTAACACTTGATGGCGGATTTGTGATAGGTCATTATAGCACATCGGCAATGCTTTTAACTCAAATGAAACGGGTGAAATTTCGACGGCATAGGTTGGCAGCTCTTCAAAAATTGGTTGAGCTTTTTTTACATGCAAATTGGCACGCATTGTTTCAATTACTGCTTCTTCAACGCCTAGCTTTTCACAAACATAGCGCGCAACACAGCGAAGCCCATTGCCGCACATAGATGCTTCCGAGCCATCCGCATTCAAAACACGCATTTTGGCATCTGCATTTTCGGAAGGAAGAACTAATAATAGCCCATCTGCACCGCCTTCATTGGATGGATTACATAGCCATTTTGTTAATGGTACATAATTGGCATCATCATCATATAATGCTTCGAATAAATAAAATGTATTGCTTGAACCGTGAACTTTCAGTAATCTCATCGTTTTAACCGCTCCCTCTTCAATATATCCATTTTTTTATTATACTGCGCAAAAATTCATTATGACAATAAAGAATGGAATATTAAGATTATTCAGAATATATATGCAATTAGATAGAAAAAAATGTTCTTTTCGAGCTTGAAAGTTGCACAAAGAGACGTTATTATAATAAAATGTAGATAATAATTATATTTCGATATTGTTTTTCATCGTCTAGTGTAGAGCGAGACTTCAGACTAACGTACAACTAGTTTAACGTCAGATTCTTTTAGGTTGAATCAAGTTCGAAATGACTGCT
Organism: Solibacillus sp. FSL R7-0668; assembly: GCF_038006205.1. Taxonomy (NCBI): domain Bacteria; kingdom Bacillati; phylum Bacillota; class Bacilli; order Caryophanales; family Caryophanaceae; genus Solibacillus; species Solibacillus sp. FSL R7-0668. The sequence goes on from NZ_JBBOUU010000001.1 coordinate 2,029,562, forward strand.
GCCTTTGGATATAAAACCTTTTTCATCTCCATTTGAATGAGGTTTTTTCATTTTCAATTTAGGCTCTACCATTTTCTTCTTAAAAGGAGGCGTTTCTCATGTTAAAACAAAGAGAACTTCACGAAACTGCAGAACTGTACGAGTTACTACGTCATCCATCTGTGTTTCCTTATGTACGTCAAAAAGCAACATCCGCTGAAGAATATTTATTTATGACGAAGCAATTAATGGAAGAAGAGCAAAACGGCTTCACAATATCACGAACAATTATCGATGAATGGGGTACGCCAATCGGGACAATTAGTATTTTTGATATTCACGAGGGTGCTGGCTTCTTAGGGACTTGGATTGGTCAACCCTTCCAAGGCTTTGGCTACAACCAAAAAGCAAAGTTAGCTTTTTTAAATGAGTTATTTTTTGACTATAATTTTAATACGGTTTTTTTACGTATTCGTGAAGAAAACGGTCGCTCACAAGCTGCCGCACTCAAATTACCTTATGTAGTCGATGCGGAACATTCCAATCCCTCACTATTTAATGAAATTAATCAGGGCGAGACGAAATTTCGCCTATTTAAAATTCCAAAAGACTTGTTCTACTTAACAACGGCTTACACACCAAGCGACGAAGAAGAGCAAGCAATGTAAAGAAATCGCCGAGGCAACCATACCTCGGCGATTTTTATTTTTCATATTGTGTAATTAAGGACACCATTTCTGCTGGTGTTTTTGGTTGCTCTACATCAAGCATTTTATCGATCATTTCATCGGCATTTGCAGCAAGTAACGCCACCGCCTTATAAAATGATGCATTGGTCATTGTATCTTCATCCAAAACATGTGCAAAGCCCTGTTGTTTAAACAAACGGGCATTTAATATTTGGTCGCCACGACTTTTGGCTGCGGATAACGGAATTAATAGCATCGGTTTGTGTAATGCTAAAAATTCAAAAATAGAATTGGAGCCTGCACGTGATACTATGAAATCCGCCGCATATAACAAATTCGGCAATTCATCCGTTACATATTCAAATTGACGATACCCTTCTAACCCTTCTAATGACGGATTTACATTTCCCTTACCACATAGGTGGATGATTTGATAGCGCTCGCGTAATTGCGTTAAATTTTCACGCACCGCCTCGTTAATAACTACGGACCCAAGGCTACCCCCCATAATTAAGAGCACCTTTTTATCCGCTGTAAAACCACAGTAAGCAAGCCCACGCTCCCGATTGCCTTCAAATAATTGCTGGCGAATGATGGAGCCCGTACAAGTCGCCTTATCATTTGGTAAATGTTTGACCGTTTCCTTGAACACCGTAAAAATATGAGATGCAAATGGAAGTGCGATTTTGTTGGCTAACCCTGGCGTTACATCTGATTCATGTACAACAACTGGAATATTTGCTAATTTTGCAGCAATTACCACGGGTACTGAAACAAAGCCACCTTTTGAAAAAATAACACTTGGCTTTACCTTTTTAATAATTGAAAATGCCTGCCCTATCCCCATTAACACTTTAAATGGGTCTGTAAAATTTTGCATTGAAAAGTAACGGCGTAATTTTCCACTCGCAATACTATGATAAGGTAATTCAGGAAAAGCGTTGCCGATTAATTCCTTCTCGATTCCATCCTGTGATCCAATATAGTGCACATCATAATTTGCTTCGATTAAAGATGGGATGATTGCCTCATTCAACGAAACATGACCAGCTGTGCCCCCACCGGTTAAAATAATTGATTTTGCTTCCATAAGTTTCTCCTAACAAACAATATGAGTATTCCATTCTATGCAACATTATTGCGTTTCATGCATTTTGATCTGCTGCCACCGCATCAGTTATTATTTTTATATAATAATTTCCTCAAGTAACGATACGTTTTTCTGTCTATATTATTTTTGTTTTTTTGAAAGTAGTTATGTACTTACATAAGATTCAAATGAATGGTAACAATATTTTGCATTTAACATATAAACTACCTTGTGTATTGTAGCATATTTCATGAGTTTAGAAAACTTTTCATTTAAAAATAACGATAGAACGTTTGAAATCCATATCGCTTTATTGTTGAATGAGACAAAAAAATATTATATGTAGAAAATGATTTACAGATATTTAAAAAGCCTACCCTAAAAAAGGTAGGCTACTTCATTATTTTTTAATAAATTGTTGTGTCCATATATTGCCCGACTTAACATAGCCGACACCAATATGCGTAAATTCTGGATTTAAAATATTTGCTCGGTGGCCTTCAGAGTTCATCCAAGCTTGGACAACCTGTGCCGCACTTGTTTGACCCTTTGCAATATTTTCCCCAGCTGATTTATAGGAAATACCTAATGCTTTCAAACGATCAAATGGGCTACCAAATGTCGGTGAAGTATGAGAGAAGTAGTTGTGATCTTTCATATCCTGAGATTTCTCACGTGCAGCTGCCATTAATGGTTGATCCATTGCAAGCGCTGGTAACCCCTGATTCGCACGTTCTTTATTCGTTAATTCAACGACTTGCTTTTCAATCGCAGCAACATCAGCATCATCTACATTATTATCAGGCTGACTTGGTTGTTCTGGTTCAGTCACTTGACCTGGTGGTGTTGTTGGTTGCTCCGGTTTCGTTTCTGGTTGTGGATCTGGCTTCACTTCCGGTTTTGTTTCCGGCTTTGGATCTGGTTTTACTTCCGGCTTTGTTTCCGGCTTTGGATCTGGCTTCACTTCCGGTTTCGTTTCCGGCTTCGGATCTGGTTTTACTTCCGGTTTTGGGAAGGGCTTTAAGATTGATTCTAAATCCCCGATTTGTATATTTTCAAATGGCCATTGAATGTTAAGTTTAGTTGCATTAATTTGCAATTGTAATTCAGAAGCCGATTGGAAGTAATTCACTTTCGCTTTAACTTCAGCATTGCCCTCCTCTGCATTTGCAACGGGCGCTTGCGTTGCTAAAAGTAATACTGTACAAAATGATAGAACTGATTTTTTCATTTGTACGCCTCCTTTCGTGATTTCATCGTACATGCAAAATCAAAAAAAAAATGGCCTATATTTTGGTAAGTTGTCCAACTCCCAATCTATAAGCCTAGTTTTAGGGGTTTATTCTACTTTTTTATGCGTAAATTTATCCAACCTGCGCAACAATTTCATGTCAAAAGCTATTGACGCCTATTCCCCAATGACCGAAATCTCTTTTATATTTTCACCAATCATCACTAAATTCGGTGCCATTTTTACATACTCTGGCAGCCATTGCACCATTCCGTATGCATATTGGAACAGCATCGGATTTTTTATCCCTTCAATGGGTACATAACCCTTCATACGGTATACCGTTTCTGGTAATTGGCGTACCCAGTCTTCAAAATCCTCTTGTGTAAAGCTTGTCTCAAATTCAATTAAGCGTGAGCCTAAGTTAAAGCTTTCCCCAATGCGCGCAGAGATGATTTCGTCTTTTGAAATTCGCGCAGTAGACTGCATGTTTTGTAGCAACTTGAGTGGCACGCGCCCATTTGTTGTTTGTAAAATGAATGCTTTTTCGTTAAAGCCTTGTAATTCGTAGACCACCTGCGCTTGCTCAGACTCTGTTAGTAAATCCGTTTTGTTGGCTAACAATAAGTGTGCGTGACGAATTTGCTCCATAAATAATGAGCGCACTTGCGGTGTCAAGCTTGCACGATCCAGCCACAGCTTGCTATCTGCTACGGTGACAATGCCCTTAATATTTAATTGATCGGCAAATAGCGGCGAATACACGGCATCCAATGCTTCAACCGGGTGAGCCGCGCCTGTTGTTTCGATTATTAGCACATCAAAATCTTGGTCATGTAACAAGGATTGAATTTGGGCCTCTGTTTTTTCTGCACCGCTACAGCAAATACAGCCCTCCAGCATTTCCTTTAATGGTACATCTTCTTCCACCGCCTGCGAATCGAACGGCAGTTTTCCAAGCTCATTCATGATTACAGCAGGTTTTAAACCCGCTTCTTTTAACTGGCGAATGACATCCGTTAACATCGATGTTTTGCCACTTCCTAAAAATCCGCTAAATAAATATACATCCTTCATGTCGTCACGTCCTTAACACAATGGGCTGGCTTAGGATAAACCCAAGACCAGCCCAATTGAATTATTCATTTGTTGCTTCTGTCGTACCTAATAATTCTTTTGCTTTTAAAATTTGTGGATCATCTGTTTTTAGCTTTTCACTGATGGCATCCATTAAGGCATACGTTGTTTCTCCAGTTAATACACCTGTTACCTCCAACTTATTATCTTGTTGGTATTGCTTTAAGGCGTCTACAGATTCTTCAGTGAACATTGTATCCACTGTGCCTGGATTGTAGCCAAGCACCTCTAAAATGCGCTCCGCCGTTTGAATCATTGGGTTGGTTGCACCCGCTTCAAAGGACTGTGTAGGGTCAACATAAGGTAATGATGCATAGTCAGGATATTTGACCTCGACATCTGGCTTAATCCCTTTTTCATTTATCCAGTTACCATCTGGTGTTAACCATTTACCTGTTGTGAATTTTAAATTTGCACCGTCTTCCATATAAAGGACTTCTTGCATTGTTCCTTTACCGAATGATGTTAAACCGATTAGTTTGGCCCCAGCAGATTCTTTTAACGCACCTGCTAAAATTTCTGAAGCAGAGGCACTTCCTTCATCGATTAATACCGTAATTGGCAGATTATACTTAATACCATTATCTGCTTTTACTATAGACGGCTCTTGATCTTTTTCTTGGATTTGGACAATCGTTTTACCAGATTCAACAAATAAGTTTGAAATATCGATTGCCGCTTTTAAGAAACCACCTGGATTTTGACGAACATCTAAAATGATAGCAGTCATGCCTTGCTTTTCAAATTCTTCAAGTAGCTTTTCCAGTTCTGTTGCTGTGTTCTCGCTAAATGATGTAATTTGGAAGTGTGCGATTCCATTTTCGTCAATATCGCCATATACCGTTTCAACAGGAATATCATCACGCACGATGGTTACATCAAACGGTGTTGCATCTCCACGTTGAATGGATAAAGTGACTTTAGTACCCTTCTCACCACGGATTAGTAATACCGCTTCCGTAGAGCTCATGCCCTTTACGCTTTTGCCATCTACTGAAAGCACCAAATCTTTTGGCTGTAATCCTGCTTTTTCTGCAGGCGTATTTTTGATTGGTGAAACGATCATAATATAGCCGTTTCGCTCCGAGATTTCTGCACCAATGCCTTGGAAGCTCGATGATAAGCTATCATTAAATGATGTTGCTTCCTCTTTATCCATATAGTCAGAATAGGGGTCACCTAATGAATCGAATAATCCATTAATGGCACCATGAATCAATTGATCTTCCTCGACGTCTTCATAGTACTTATCTTTTAATGCATCATACGCTTCATATAGCTGCTTAAATTCGGTACGCTCAACCGGAACCTTTACTTCAACAACTTTTTGCTCACCAAATGTAAGCGCAAAAATTGTTAAGCCGGCTGTAACTAAAATCGTTAGAAATAGGAGCATAATGAATGCAAATGGTTTCATGCGTAAATATTTACCCGCAGGTTTTACTTTCACTTGCTGCTCGTTGTTTTCGGGTTGTTGCCCACTTTGATTTTGTTCATCCATTAAAATTTTCACCACTCTCATATTTGCCATGACTGATTTCACACATATACCAATAATAGCAGTTTCCTAGCAACTAGAAAAGAATAGTCACCAATTTTTTTATTTAGATGACAATATAAAGAAAAAAGCAGTGCGATTCAGCAAGATTTTGCCGCTGCACTGCCTCCATTATTGAGAAACTGCTTTGTCCTTGACCTCTTTTGGTACAGTAATTTCTGCTAACTCGTCAAATTTACTATATTCAATGGTCGCATCATTCACTATTTGCGCTGGCTGACCTTCCATTTCCATATTCATTGTTAGATCCATCTCAATTTCTTTTGTATCAAACGTATTCTTATCAATGACCAGCTCATATTTGGAGTCTTCAAATGTCATCGTTTTCATGAGATCATTCGACATTTCTGCTGTTTCCCCAACGGTTGCCTCCAATTGCCCAGCAATAAACTCTTTAAATTTGTCCCCTTCAATATTCAATGTTAATAAATAGCTCTTATCATCCTGTTTGAACTCAAAATCATCAATGAACTGCTTCAATTGCTGCAGTTGAACTGTGGCATCGGTTTGTGCACCTGTTTGCGCGAGTATTTGCTGATATTGGTCGTCGGGAAGCTTTACCCACTGATTCGCCTCACCATTTAACAAGTAAAAGCCATCCGCTTTGCTCATATACATTTCGATCGGCATTTCCATCGATTCACCGCCCATATCCATTGCGACCGTTCCTTTTGTATACATGGCCATTGGATTTTGCTGAATATCCATTTCTAAATCAGAAGATGTTGAAAATTGGACGGTTTCTCCTTCGATCACCATTTCGGTATATTGCTCCATATCCACTGATGCATGTACATTTTTTAATGTTTGCTGACGCTCGATTGCTTTTTCAAAAACCTGCTGGAGTGTTAAGCTCGATTTATCTTGCGTGCCTGTAATAGGTTCAGCCGTATCTGAGCAAGCTGCTAAGGTGAATACCATTAGTGCCGATGTTGCCAATACGTAATATTTTTTCAAAAGCTTCAACCCCTTTTCTATTCATCTATACCCGAACTTATCAATTATTATCGTATTTCGATGAGGTGTTATTTATTCCCTTTATTTGTAACCGTTTAATGCTCGGAGGCATTTTCAAACCTCCCACTGAGCAAAGGTTCACGCTATAATTCAATGTCATATTTTTCTTCAATAAACTTATGTAATTCAACATAAGTTGCAAACGCGACACCAATAACTATTTCATTTTCAGTGGATTCTGGGTCAATTTTCTTCTCATTTTCGCTTGAAATATGAAAATCCATTGGTAGCCTTTTGATTTCCTCATGTATATTATGCGCGGCTTTATTGCGCCAATGATTGAGTAAGCGTAAATTATCATATAGTTTATGATCAATGAAGCCCATCGAGAATACAAAATAGAGTTTTGTAGCATAATTTGAATCTAATATAGGGATGTAGGTATCTCCTCTATTTTTTTTAGAATAGTCCTCTACACCGACTCCCTTAGCTTTTATCAAGCAGTTAATCGCATTTTCACAAAAAAGGTGGACGGTCACAATATTGGATAACGGGTCACTATTGGTCGTTAATCTTTCTACAAATATTTTCCCTACTTCTTTACTCATTTTTTTCATCTCCTCTTTATCATTATTTGAAGAAGAGGACCAATCCATAACCTATTCTTGAGAATATTTTTTGCGTATACAACCGTCGATACATTTCTTTCCTAACTTTTCATTATTTTGAGGATTTCAATGAGGCTTGTATACAACATTGACTGCAGCGTTACTCTTTGACACAAATTACTTGTCCTCGACATCAATCAAGAAAATTGCCTTTTCAAAGCCTCCACGTTTCTCATTTTTTTGCTGTCGTATTACTTCTAGTTCTTCATAAGTCACACCTAATGCACTAAGAGCTGTATGTACTAACTCTAAAATATCAGCTAATTCTTCAACGCTTGCATGGACAGTATCTGCCGCGTAAAACTCTTTTGCTTCTTCAATCATCTTCGCCTTAACTTCTTTTAAAAGCTCATTAGGTTCCATGATTCGAGCGTTATATGTTAACCCATCTGCTTCGATAATTTCTAAAATCTTATCTCTTACTAATTTATTATACACAGGCATAATCTTTGGCTCCTTTTCCTATAAAAACTGTGTCCAACTAAATGGTTCCTATCAATATTGCGAATGTACTTATTATTTTATTTTTTTGTAATATCCGCGTGCTGGGTAGTAACGGTCATAGTCAATTTTATCTAATGCTTTTAAGTCATATACTTCATATACCCCATCGACCATGATATAATCGCAAGTTTCACCGGTTTCATAGGTTGCCTTGAGCTTTTTATTTTTTATACCATTGATGAAAATAGATTTGCTTCTATCTTTTTCGACTCCAAATACGTCATAGGACTCTACTAATAATTCAAACCCTAATTTTTTATAAAAATGATTTGCTTGTTCATCTCCCCGTGTATACAATTCTATAAATTCAATAGGAGTACTTTCCAGTTCTTTTAAAGCTGTTTCATATAACTGACGCCCAATTCCTTTAGATTGGTAGTCCGGATGAACAGCAATAACTTTTAAAAACGCGCCTAAGCCTTTTGCTAAAAAGGATGTTTTTAATTGTTCTGTATCAAGTACCATATCTAGTAGTCCAACAACAATCCCGTCCTCTATTGCGATCAACTCAATGGATGGACGCCCTTCAAATGTTGGTTTCGACGTTTCAACATCTTCGTACATAGATGTATATAAATACGCTAGCACTCTACAACGGAGCCAACTATCCTCATATTTTGGTGTATACTTTTGGATGTTCATAAATGTCTCCTTTTAAATTTTTTTGTTTATATAGAAAAAACAACCAAAAATCCTCCTGAACTTAAATGTCAGAAGGATTAGTTAGATTTCAATAGCTAAATTATAGACAAATAACTATTATTATTCTATATTATGGAAATTATTTTGCATAAATAAGTTTACTCATTAGGTTTTGTACACCTTATGGAATGGTATTACTAATAACCGTCACAAAGCCGTTCGCAAAAGCCCTATCAATTAATGTATCCATGGCTTGTCTTGCGTTTTCATTAAACAAATACCATTGATGCTCAGTAGGCACATGAATCAAAACTTGGGGTTGACTGGATAAATTGTCATCAAAACTTTGAACTAAAGTATACATATCAAAACGCGCTATGCTATTCCCTTCTTGGTCTATAAAATCGTATTGACCGCTTTTATAATATTCCCCAGGTGAAGGATGACTCATCCACGTATAATTAGCAGGAGCTTCTATCTTACTTCCTTTATTTTCTATAAAAACATTATAAATAGCTTCGTTATAACCATGCCCTTTAATTTCCTGGATTATTCCGCCCATTGTCGCATGATATTCGTGCTGTAATGCTTTGACTTTTACACTATCAATAATGAATGGCTTCGTATCAACCGTGACTATACCGTATTTATAATTGACATTGCTGCCAAATGATTCGGCAATAAAACGCATCGGAACAAACGTACGATTATTCTTTATATATGGTTTTACATCAAGAAGTTCCGTTTTTCCATTTTTTACTACTTTATTGCTATTAAATTTTAAGATTACTTTCATATCGTTTTTAGTAAGCGTGACTTGCGAATCTGACCAATTGACGTTAGCTCCTAAGTTTTCACTAATTACACGTAAAGGAACCATTGTACGATTATTTTTAACTTCTAGATTCACATCAGATGCAATCGTAATACCATCAATTGTTATTTGATTGGTTGTCGCATAGGTGGGCGTAGATATATTGATTAAATTTAGTGCAAGTAAAATTCCTAAGATTACTTTTTTCATTTTTGACCATTCCTTTTATGTAATTGTATTCCTGTTTTAAAGATTCAATAAAGGCTTCTAAATTCCCTTCATGCTTAAATGTCATTTTTTAGTTCCAATAATCACTATGTTCGGGTTAATTGAACAAAAGGTTACTTTATAAATCATTTATGTCATTCATTTTGATATGCTTTTAATTTATGGAGATTATTTTCGAGTTTGCGTATGTGTTGTGCCGAACGTTTATTGTTTACTAAAAATACACATACTTCAAATAATGAAGGAAGTGACAATATGAAAATTTTACTATTATTATTCACGATTATTATCCCAGTTATCATGCTCTATTTAGATCGTAGAATAGATAAAGCCCATAATTTTTTTAATCTATTTGCTGTAATTAGTTTTTTAATATTTAGTATTATTGCCTCAACCTCCATCTACCAAATAATCGCTGACGGGGATGTATTTATGACGACGATTCACGGCCTTTTCCTGAATGAAGTATTTTTACTGACTGGTGCTTATGTTGGAGTATTCACCATTTATCGATTATTGAAGCTGACGTTAGAGGAAAGTTGAGAAGCATTTCAAAGCGCGGAGATATAGAATACACAAAAATTCCTGCATGAATCGAGCTACATGCAGGGATAATTTTACGTAAGATTTACCATTTCCATAATGATTTCTAAGCCGAAGTACAATGATAGTAAGCAGAGCGCTGTGAAAACATATTTTTCCACTTTGCCTCCCGTTTTGATTGTAAGGGGAAACCGTACTTTTATTTTGATTGGGAAAAACAGCTTAATCCCCTGTCTCGTGCACATATCTAGAAGATAATGACTGAGCATTCCTAAAAGTAGCCCGACTGTGACGGCTTTATTAGGTACGAAAGCATTCATTAGCACCGCTACACAAAGTAAAAATAGTAAACTATGTGTGAAAGAACGATGGCCAAAAAGCTTATTAATAATTTTTGAACTAATCGGAAATGTCCGCCCTATTTTACTTCCTCCATGGCAAATATCGGGCAATAACGCACCGACAATCCCTGCACCGACCAAGATGACTGGATTTTCATTCGAAATTTGTGCAAAAGCAAGACTAGCTGTGATGCCTCCTACGATGTGTGTGTTCCCTAGCATTCGTCAATAATTCTCCTTGCCCATATGTTAAAAACGTTTCTTACAACTCTAACATATTTCACATAAAAAGAGAACGTATATTCCAAACATACGTTCACAACTACCGATATCATTTGGAATTAAATCAAAAAAACATGCAACATCCCTCATAAAAGCATTTCCCCAGTTTATGGTTAAAATAACTTTCACTAAAAAATGTCACATGTTTTAGAGGATTATGAGCTAGTTTACATTATGCAGGTACCACTCACACTATGACAAGGCAAGCATTCATTTTTTCCGTTGCAACTACTAACTACTTGGCTGTAAATTCAATTTCTTTCGGTGGCTCGCCTTTTTTGTTCATTAGGCGCATTCGAATCGGCTCAATCTTCAGCGTTAGCATTTCATCTTTCGTTCCGATAAAAATACCTGAAAACAGCTCTGCAAGCTTATTTTTTATACCTTCATCTTCAAATGCCGTCACTTTGCCTTCGATTTCTACATAAGCATCACCAAATCCTTCATTTTCATAGCCATATAAAATATGGGTATACGGATTTTGTTGCAGCTCTTCTACTTTTTCGGAATGCTTACTTGTAACCGTGTATAGCACGAAGTCCTCATGCTGGAATGTCATATAACGAGAATATGGTTTCCCATTGCGAACGGTTGCCATTGTACCAATTTTTTCACGATTTAATATTTCAAGTATGTCATCACGTACAGAAGTCATTTCATCCCATCCTTTCAAGTTACACGTTTAATTTACCCTTCCTCCACCATTTTAAACAGTGTTCTTGAAATCGTAGAACCAAAAAAGCGAGTGACCTTTACGAGAGTCTGTGAAAAATCACTTTACTCTCTTTTGGTCACTCGCTAATTATTAGAGTAATGCTAACCGTTGCTACAACTACTCTTGAATCGCCGCTTCTAACGCTATGATCATCATATCGTTAAAAGTAGTCTGTCTTTCTTCAGACGTTGTTACTTCACCTGTTAAGATGTGGTCTGAAACCGTTAATACTGTAAGGGCTTTTCGACCATATTTCGCTGCTAATGTGTATAGCGCTGCCGTTTCCATCTCAACAGCTAGTACACCATATTGTGCTAGCTTTTCGTTTTGTGCCTCATCCGAATAGAACATATCTGCTGTGAATACGTTCCCTACGCGCACACTTAGATCCGCTTCTTTAGCCGCTGTGTATGCTTTTAATAATAAATCAAAGTCTGCAGTTGGCGCGTAGTCGATGTTGCCACCGAAAATGACGCGGTTTAAGCTTGAGTCTGTTGAAGATGTTTGCGCGATAATTACGTCACGTACTTTTACATCTTTTTGGATTGCCCCACAAGTACCAACGCGAATTAATTTTTGTACACCGTATTCTTGCATTAGCTCTGTAGCGTAAATTGAAATAGACGGTACACCCATACCCGTACCTTGAACAGAAATACGTTTGCCCTTATAAGTACCTGTATAGCCTAAGATGTTACGTACTTCATTGTACTGTACAACGTCTTCTAAAAACGTTTCGGCAATATACTTTGCACGTAATGGATCTCCTGGTAATAATACGATTTCTGCGATTTCGCCTTGCTTGGCATTAATATGAACGCTCATTTAGATTACCTCTTTTCTTCATCATTCTATTTGATTGTAAACGGTTTCGTATAAATATTCAATCGTTAGACGTCTTTCTTTAACAAAAAAAATCACGTACTTTTGCGAACTAGCACGTAGACTTAGGATAACGAGCTACATTCATTACTACACTGCTCTCGAAACAAAATACTCAAAATTATGCAAATACAGGCCAACTATTGAAACTTCAACTCATACATTGCCCAGAGAGAATCGAAGGCATCTGCTGTCAAATACTCATCAGATTGCATTTCAATATAGTCCGATAGTTCTTGAAAATCTTCTGACATCTTTGGAAAACCGTGATCAATGAACATACTTTCCGCAAAACGTACTTTATTATCATCCCAATCTCCCCCTCTAAATGTTAAAACATAATGATAAAATGACTTTTTCAACAATTTTCCTCCTATTTTGTATTTTTTCCATTAAATAGTGTACAAATGGACTCCTTGTAGTAGAATAATAAAATATTGATCTATTAGAAAGTTGGTGAATTTTTTGCTCAAGAGAAGGAAATCGAAACCTAAGGCAGAAAAAACTACAAAAAAGAATAATAGCAAAAAATCCAAATTTAAATTTCTACATCTTATTCGAGGCAGAATTGTTGTCGCCTTCTCGGTATTGATGGCCATTATTATCGCCATGCAAATTTTATCGTACATCAATATTACCAATTTACAAAACAACTTACGAAACTTCGCTGATGAGAATTTAAAGCAACAAATGCTCATTAATAACTTAGTTACGGATATTGCCAAGCTTTCTAGTCACGAACAGGGCTATATCATTACTGGTGATAATTATCATTTAAAGGCCTATGAAGAAATGAAGGAAACAATCAATGACAATTTATCACTTATCCAAAGCTCCCTTGAAAATCAAAAGAAAGAATTAGATTTAGTCGTACTAATCCAGCAGTTTTATGCCAATTACTTATCTTATTCTAAATCGACTATTGAAGTTCGTCAAAATTATGGCTATGAAAACGCAGCCATCATGTTTAAAACAAGTGGGAGTCAAAGCTTTAAAAACTATATCGATGAGAATACAGACAAGCTACTTCAAATACTACAAGAGCGTAACGAGGAAACACTGTCAGACCTTGAGCAGTTTGCACTTGTTTCCAAAATTTCGTTTTTCGTTCTTTCAGGGATGGCTCTGTTTATCACCGTATCTTTAGGCTATGTATTATGGAAATCCATTCGTCGAAATACGACTGCCATTAATCACTCGATTTTAGATATTGCGCAAGCTGGTGGTGATTTAACAAGGCGTGTTAAAGTCAAGACAAAAGACGAATTTGCACAAATCGCAAGTTCCACAAATACATTAATTGATGCGATTGCTCATCTTGTAAAACGGGTGTCAAGCCTTGCAGAAAATGTTTCGGGCAGCTCACAGGCGTTAATGACATTAGCTGATGAAAATGCCCGAACAATTGATTCCATCGCAAATTCCACACAGGATATTGCCAGTGACAGCAACGAAATATTAACAAGCATCAGTCAATCCGCAAACGAAATGAATAAGCTTGAAACGTCGATGCACGAGTTAAACAATAAAGCGCTAGAAGTACAACAAGCTGCGACAGCCATGCAGCAAGCGGCACACTTAGGAAGTCGTTCAGTCGCTCAATCTTCCCATGTGATACTTGAAATTGAAGAAACAATGGCTTCTACTACAGCAACGGTTGAAAATTTAGGTCGTAAATCATCTGATATTACATCTATTATTAGTACGATTACAACAATCGCTGAGCAAACGAATCTATTAGCACTCAATGCAGCTATCGAAGCAGCCCGCGCTGGTGAACACGGACGAGGCTTTGCCGTAGTAGCGGATGAAGTTCGAAAGCTAGCCGAGCAATCCCAGCGAGCTGCTAGTGAAGTTACATCTATTGTTGGCTCTATTCAAGCTGAGGTGAAATCGATCATCGCGCAAAATGAAACCGGTGTTCAAAAGGTCATTCGTGGTGTCGAAGTAACGAATGAAACAACCGAATCCTTACACAAAATTTTGCAGCAAACTGCAATAACCTCTGAAATTTTAAACGATATGGTCGTTCAAATCGAACAAACGTTAACAAATTCTCAAGATGTCACTTCTTCATTCATCCATGTGTCTGCCATTGCTGAAAATACGGCTGCAAACACCGAACTTAGTGCCACGGCTGCTACACAAGGCTCCGCGTCCATGCAGGAAATCAATGCTTCAGCCATTGAACTCGCAGCACAGGCCGATGATTTACGCAGTGTCGTCGCAGAATTTAAGATCTAAGGAAAAAACTCGCTCCCATTGTGATTTTCACAACAAGAGCGAGTTTTTATTTAAATAACGAAAGATACTGCCCGTAGCCCTCTTTTTCCAACTCTGCAAGTGGCACAAAGCGCAGTGCTGCTGAGTTAATGCAGTAGCGCAAGCCCCCTAATTCACGTGGACCGTCTGGAAAAACATGTCCTAAATGTGAATCGGCTGTTTTACTGCGTACTTCCACACGGCGCATCCCATGTGATGCATCAAAATGCTCCGTTACCTCTGGCGCATCAATCGGCTTCGAGAAGGAAGGCCAGCCGCAGCCCGCATCAAACTTGTCTGTTGAGCTAAATAGCGGCTTCCCTGATACGATGTCAACATAAATCCCATCTTCAAAAACATCATGATATTCATTTTGAAATGGTGGCTCTGTCCCTTGATTTTGGGTCACATGAAATTGCATATCTGATAATTGCTTTAAGCGTTCCTTTTTATCCACTATCGTTTCCCCCAATGCTGTTCAATAAATCCAGCGCGTCCTGAGCCTACGGAATAACGCTCATAATGGGCTGGATTTTTCTTATAATAATGCTGGTGATAGTCCTCTGCTTTGTAAAATGGCTTAGCTGGTAGGATTTTTACCGCGATTGGTGCGCGGAATTTACCGCTTGCCTCTAGCTTTGCCTTAGATAGCTCGGCTAACTGTCTTTGTACGTCATCCTGATAAAAGATGGCCGTTGTATAAGATTCGCCACGATCGTAAAACTGACCGCCCGCATCTGTCGGGTCGATTAATGTCCAGTAGAGCTCGACCAATTTTTCGTACGGGTAAATGTCTGGATCGAATGTAATTTGAACGGCTTCTAGATGGCCGGTTGTTTCACTACACACTTGCTCATATGTTGGGTTTTCAACATGTCCACCTGTATAACCTGATATGACTTCAATAATACCTGGCTGCGTATCAAACGGCTTAACCATACACCAGAAGCAGCCACCTGCAAATATCGCTTTTTGTAATGCCATGATAATGCCCCCTTATTTTGATTCATTTGGAATAACCACCTGCAAGACAATCTTGTCATTGGCTAAATCAATTTCCTGTGCTCGTACTCGTGATCCACTCGCAATATTAATACGAGATAAGTCTACATAAATTTGCTCGTCATTCGGCTGTACGGTAATCCATGAAGGAAAATCGACTGCATCTGCCATTAATTTTAATACCATTTCTGGCGGGATCTTTTTCATGCCAACATGGACGGCATCCTGCTTCAGTATGATATTGCCCTCACTGACAACCGGACTAAAATCCATTTGAATCGGTAACTCAAAATTAAACAATGTTAACGTACTATATAAGTAAATCTTATCATCAATAACAAGTTCAACTGGAACCGGGGATTTCTTTGTCTCGTCTACTAAATATTGCTTGGCGATTGCTTCAAATTCCTTCGCCGTTGTTTGAACTGTTAAAATATTGCCCTCAAGCGCAAGTGGCTCTTTTGGACTTGCTTGCTCAATGTCTGCAGTGACTAAATACACTAAGCCTACAACAACCATAATGATCAATCCTGCTAGGACAAAAAACGCCACTTTCCATTTATTCATGCTGTTCACTCTCCAAAACCTATTAACCCGTTCGACATTGACTCAATATCGCATGCTTGCATCGATTCTATGACGCGCGTTGCCATTCGATCGTAGCCCGTACTATTCGGATGGAAGAAGTCTACATGATATACTAGATCTTCATTCGATACAAATAAATCCTCCACTGGCGCAAAGCATACATTGCTATTAACCTGACTCAGTTTTTCAATTTCTGTATTCCATTCTGAAATGATGGGATCAAAGGGTGTGATTTCATCGACGACAATGGACATCGGATTATAAAAGCCAATCAGGATAATCGGTACGTCAGCATTGCGAAGCCGAATTTCTGTTATAATTTTATCATAGCGCTTAATAAATAACGGCAATTCTTTATCAAACATCGACTTTTCCATTGAAAATAAATTTTTCTTAACAATTTTCATGACATCATTCCCACCGAGTGTGATGGTAATGAGATTGGCATTAGCTAGCTCCTCATCATAATGCCCTTTTTTCAGTAATGTTAATAGCTGATTACTGCGACGACCGTTTTTGCCACGATTATCGAGCTCTACGGAGTTAATCATCGGCCAGTCTTCTAATTCCTTTTGTAATCGGATCGTATAGCCATAATCCTGTTTTTCATCCCCGACACCGCGCGTTAAGGAATCTCCTAATGCCAAATAAATTATATCTTGTGCATTTTCGGCTTTTAAATCCTTCAGTTCTATATGAAATACATCGCTAATTATCTCTTTTAAGCGCTCTGTCCTTGATTGTTCTTCTTCAAGTGTTGGGGCGATATCTGAAATCATGGATGCTCCGTTTTGTATGGATTTTTCAACCGGTATCTCTTCTGCCGTTTCCGGGTCAATTGATACCGAACATGCTGATAGTAGCGTGATGAGACACAACGCAAGTAATAGACGCCACATACAATCTCCCCTTTAGTACATTGTTATACTATTATAAGATATTTGTGAAAAAGAAAGGAATGTTTTGCCTAAAAAATCCGTAAAAATTTGAAACCTTTTCTTCTTTATATCGTATGTAATAGTATATTTTGTTATTTTAAAGGAGAAACGATTTTTTTGTCACATTGAACCAAATATTTTTTATTCTTTTTTTACTTCATCACCATTTCGGATGCCTTTTATTCAACCGTCATCCAATTAGAAGCAAAATCACCACCACAGCACCAAACCATTCAAATTGGTTATAATGATGCTTTAAATTACGGAATTGTGCGGTGACAAAGATCGTAAAAACAAGAAACGTGGTAGAAGCGTAACAGTTCAAAACGTTGTTCACTCGCTTATTAAAACTGTTACTAAAGTAGTAGAAGCGCCCTTTTTAAATTGGTCGGGTCGCTATAATATACGTTGTTGACACATGAAGGGCTTGTTCGGAAATTATTTTCTGAACAAGCCCTTTTGCTAATTTATATCATTTCAATTAAACTGACAGTACTCACTTCAAATCGTATTGTGAAACGAGTCTCCGTACACAAAGTTATTTACTCTGTATAGTAGACGAAGCCCATTGCACCCTCGCCAGTGTGAGTACTAATTACAGGTGATGTGAAGGCCATTTCAACCTCTCCATCATAGCCAATAGCGCGTAGCTGTTCGATTAACGGATTGGCTAGTGTATCCAATGCATTGGCATGAGAAATACCCACTGATTTTACTACTTTACCTTTTGTATCTTTTTCAAATTCACTGATTAAATATTTCACAACTTGCTTGTGGCTACGAGGTTTCGCGCAAATTGTCACTTCCCCAATATCTAAATGCCCGATTGGCTTAATATTGAGCAAAGAGCTGACAACGGCTTTCCCTTTTCCGATCCGGCCACCTTTTACCATGTTTTCTAATGTGTCTAATACGACGAATAGACGTGTGTTTTCACGAATTTGCTTGAGACTTGCTACAATTTCATCTACACTTGCGCCTGCATCACGTAAACGAATTGCTTCACGAATTTGGAAAGCTAAACCAAACGCAATATAACGTGAGTCAATAACTGTTACATTTGCATCGCACATTTCCGCAGCTTGGCATGCTGATTGATAGGTACCACTCATACCACCCGTCATGTGAATCGAAATAATTTGCGATCCGTCCTTGCCCAGCTCATCATAAATTTCTTTAAATACGCCTGGAGCTGGCTGAGAGCTTTTCGGTAAATTTTCTGCTTTGTTCATTAATTCAATAAAAGTATCCGCCTGTAAATCCACGCGATCTGTATACGTCTTGTCATCAATTTGTACTGATAATGGGACCATACGAATGCCGTGTTTTTTAATTTCTTCATCTGTTAAATCACATGTAGAATCCGTTACAATTTGGATTTGAGTCAAAGTAAACACATCCTTTTTATATCTTCTTTACTATTATAAAGAAATCCTATTTTTTTACCAATATGACGTTTGTCATTCTTTCGAGACTCTAATTATCATATAACTGGTATGACATATTGCAGTATAACATAATGACAATGCACATTCACAAGCAATCACATTTTAAATTATAGTAAGAAAGTAAGGGAGCGTGAGCAAGATGCAAATAATTGAAGCATTTGACTATAAAACATTAAAAGAAGAACGCTGGAATGCCATTACACATGGAATCGGGCTATTGCTGAGCATTCCAATCTGTGTATTACTTATCTTTTACGCTACACAAAATGGCTCTGCTACTCAAATTACTGCCTTTTCCATCTTTGGTGCATCGCTTATTTTGTTATTTTTAATGTCCACACTTTTACATAGCCTGCCTGAAAAATACAAGTATGTTTTCTCGATTTTAGACCATGCTTCCATTTATATTTTAATCGCAGGCACGTATACGCCATTTTTACTCATTGCCATTGGTGGGGTGTTAGGCATCGTGATGCTTTGTGTCATTTGGACAATCGCCCTATTTGGTGTAGTGTTTAAATTTTTGTTTATTCACCGTTTTGAAAAGTTTTCGTTGGCGCTTTACATCATCATGGGATGGTTGATTATCTTTTTAATCCGTCCGCTTTATAGCTATCTGACATTTGATGGCTTTATGCTATTACTTGCCGGTGGTGTGTTGTTCACGTTTGGTTCCATTTTTTATATGTGGACTAAGCTACCGTATAATCACGCAATTTGGCATGTATTTGTTATTCTTGGCTGTGGTTGCATGGCTGGCTGTGTGTATTTTTATTTATAGAAAAAAGGACGATTTCTCAAAATGGAGAAGTCGTCCTTTTTCAATTATATACGGGCTAAAATCGCCTTAACTACCTCATCCATCGTAGCTGTACCACCGATATCACCCGTTTTTATACCCGCTTCAAGCGTCGCTTCAATCGCTGCCATTACCTGTTCCCCTGCTTCAGGATGCCCTAAAAAATCTAGCATCATTTTCCCTGTCCAAATTTGTCCGATTGGGTTGGCAATGCCTTTACCAGCAATATCTGGTGCAGAACCGTGCACAGGCTCAAACATGGAAGGGTATTCGCGTTCAATATTTAAGTTTGCGGCTGGTGCAATACCAATACTGCCCATAATCGCTCCACCAAGATCCGTTAAAATATCACCAAATAAATTCGATGCTACAATGACATCAAATGCTTGTGGCTTCATTACGAAAAAGGCTGCGAGTGCGTCGATATGATTAACTGCTGTGTCGATTTCAGGATAATCTTGTTTCACTTCAGCAAACACCTCATCCCAAAATGGCATGGAGTAAGTTAACCCATTTGATTTTGTCGCACTTGTTACATGACCGCGTGAATGCTTTGCTAACTCGAACGCATAACGCATCACACGTTCAGTTGCCTTGCGCGTGAAAACGGCATTTTGCATCGCAATTTCATCTTGCCCTGCATGAATACGCCCACCTGATTCCGAATATTCGCCCTCTGAATTTTCTCGAACAACCATAATATCAAAATTGTTCGGATTTTTTAACGGTGAATCTAAACCTTTTAATAATTTCGCAGGTCGTACATTAATCGCTTGCTTCATTTCGCGACGAATTTTAATCAGTAAACCCCATAGTGAAACATGGTCTGGCACTATATCTGGCATGCCCACCGCGCCTAAGAAAATTTGATCGTACTGTTTTAAAGTTTCTATGCCATCTGCTGGCATCATTTCACCATGTTCCAAGTAATATTCGCAACCCCATGGAAAATACGTCCATTCAAATTGAAAAGTACCCTCTTTTTTTGCAATTTTATCTAAAACTTTAATAGCCGAGGGAACTACTTCCACCCCAATACCATCTCCTGGTATAACAGCAATTTTGTATGTTTGCATCTCATTCATCCCTTACTTATGTATGTTGAAAGATTTTTTACTTACTATAATCCTATTTTTACAAAATTGGTAGTTACTTTTGAAGTTTCTTTTACTAAGACCCGTCGATAATTTGAAGAAGATGATGGCACATATATTAATCGCCATTGGTACTATTTACACGGTGATGCCAAGCTAGAAATGATACAAAATGGGCTATAATAATATTTAGCACGATCAACTTAAAATGTTCAAAATTATTTCTATATTATATTTTTCCTATAATAGCTCTTTAATTCCTAATACTTAGTGAATTAAGGAGTTTTTTCATATACAGATTCCTTTTATAATTTCATACCTAGTTAATTATCGGAAAATAATCCCTGGTAATATGCTATAATTTTACATTATTAATTACTAAAGGAGTAGTTTTTGTGAAGAAATTAGTACGAATGTTCGTTTGCATTGGAATAATTGCAACATTAGCTGGTTGTAATGACGCAAATAATTCATTAGAGGAGAAGCTCATCGAAGCCGAAGCGTCACAGTTTAGTGTTGGTGTTCTTTTGCCTGATATCGGACTTGGAGACCAATCGTTCAACGACTTAGCAGTAAATGGTTTAGTTAACGCGCGTGATGACTTAAACATTCTCTGGTCGTATCGCGAAGCAACAACAAATGACATTATTGAAGAGCAATTGCAGGCATTAATCGAAGAAAAACATGATCTCATCATTGGTGTTGGTTATACATCACAGGAGGCTTTGGAGAAATTAGCGGTTGAAAATCCAGAGCAGCAGTTCGTTATTGTTGATTCTGCAAGCGAAGTGGAAAACATTGACGGTATTATGTTTAAAGAGGATGAAGGTAGTTATTTAGCAGGTGTTGTTGCAGGAAGAACTTCGAAAACAGGCGTAATTGGATTTGTTGGTGGCTTTGAAGATCCGATTATCTTAAAATTTTTAGAAGGCTTTGAGCAAGGGGCAAAATCCGTAAATCCTGACATCCAAGTGCTCGTTGAATATGCAAACACGTATTCAGACGATAAGCTCGGAGCAAGCATTGCAAGTAATATGATTGCCGAACAGGCCGATGTCTTATACGCAGCAGCTGGCTACACAGGTGTGGGGCTACTACAAGAAGCTCAGCGTAAAGGTGTTTATGCAATCGGTGTTGATATAGACCAATACTTCTATGCAGAAAAAGCGGTTATTACGTCGATGACAAAAAATATTGATGTAGCGGTATTTGATTATGTTAAAAATTATATCGACAAGAAGCCTACTTCACAGCTGAACCTAGAATTCGGAATTGCGGAGGATGGTGTCGATCTTGCGCCTATTCGTATCGTTGAAGACGCAATCGATCTTGAACAAGAAGTTGAAAAAATTAAAAATGACTTGAAATAATATAGGAGTGAGATAATGTCCATCAGTAAAAAATTATTAGTGAACTCGCTGACAATTATCGTATTAGCCGTGTCATTAATAGGTGTCGTTATTTTTAGTATGCTTAATGTCCAATCATCTAGCAATAATGTCATGCCAAAATTTATTGCGATTTCTGAAGTAAAATCCGATTACTTACAAGTTCAAAATATTTTAAATAATTATGCGAATAGTATTAGTGTGGCACAGCCTCAGAGTGTCACAGTTGACGCACAGCTCGCAACAGAAAAATATTTTGCACATATTGACGAAAATATTGCCATTATTGAAGCGAGTATCTCTACTTCCCTGGAACAAGAAACGCTTGATGCCTTTTTAAATGAGCATGTGAAAATTCAGGACTTAGCGATTGCTGGAATTACAGCCAAAGAAGCAACAATTGTTCGCACACAAGCAGCTCGTATTATTGGCGCATTAAATGATATACATAAACTCGAGCTTTTCGTCAATACAGAATATAATTACAGCCAAGAGCAATTAGCAAGTGATCTAAAATTAGTCATTACCTTTGCGTTGATTGGTATTTTAATCATTGCCGTTGTTGGTGGTATCTTCACGATTTTGACAACACGGAAAATCACAACCCCTCTTCGCGAATTATCAAATCGTGCAGAGCTAATCGCGGATGGGCAGTTATCAGTTGACCCGATTTCCTATCATACAAATGATGAAATCGGTGCACTGAATGCTTCCTTCACAAAAATGGCCGCGCAGTTAAAAGATTTACTTTCTTCGATTCAACAAGTAAGTGATCAAGTTCAGGTTTATTCGAATGAATTAATGGAGGAAAACCGTACGCTTGAGCAAATTAGTATTCAAGTAACGGATTCTACATCTGTTTTATCAAAAGGGACATTAACAATTGCTAGTTCTTTAGGTGAAACGGTAGAGCTCGTTGAGAAAATGGATCATAATTTCACCATTACCGAAGAACGCTCAGCTCACTCCGTTCAACGTAGTGCCGAGGCGTCTAATGCCATTGCCAATAGCCAGCAAGCTATCGCAGTACAGCAAGATTTAATTCGAGAAAATATCGAAACAACGAATACCATTCATAATGCCTCTGTAAAGTTCTTAGAGCATACGAGTCAAATTGAAATGATGGCCAAAGCGGTGTCAGACATTGCGGATCAAACTAATTTACTCGCATTAAACGCCTCGATTGAAGCAGCGCGTGCGGGTGAACATGGGAAAGGTTTCGCAGTTGTTGCTGAAGAAGTTCGCAAATTAGCCGAGCAATCCAATGCCTCAACAACTGAAATCTTTGAGATTGTGCAGTCGATTAAAGGTGGCATTAACGATATGACGGAATCAGTCAAAGTCGGTGTTACGATTGCCGATAAGCAGCAATCCTCTATGCAGCAAACAACGGAAGCGTTCACTTTAATTGAACGTGAAGTACAGGCGATTATGGAGGAGATTTCAGTTGTTGCCAACAATATGATCACTTCACGCAACGTTGGCTCTCAAGTTTTAGAAAACGTTGAAGGCATTAGCGCGTTCGTGGAAGAAACAGCAGCAGAAAGTAAGGAAATTTCGAACTCTGCCGATATCCAATTACAATCGATTTCAAACGTGGTCACGAAAGCAAAACAGCTTCAAGAGCTGGCCAATAGCTTAAATGATTCTGTGAAGCGATTTAAAATGTAATATGAAAAGGTGTGCTGATATAAAAACAGCACACCTTTCTTATTTTTCAAATATGCAATAACGGAATGAATAGCCGTTTCCAGAATCGATCGCTTCTTGGCTAGATGTTAAGCGCCAAGCATCGTAGCGTGGAAAATAAGTATCCCCTTTGAATTCATGATCGATTAACGTAATGTACAATTTTTCGGCTATGGACATTGCCTGCTCAAAAATTTGTGCGCCGCCAATGATCATAATTTCAGGTACATCTTGCACTAACTGCAGCGCGACATTTAAGCTGGCTACTGTTTCAATCCCTTCAGCAGCATAATTTTCATTTCGTGTAATGACGATATTGCGACGCCCTGGTAATGGACGACCGATTGACTCAAATGTTTTACGCCCCATAATGATTGGCTTGCCCATTGTCATCTCTTTAAAATACTGTAAATCACCAGGTAAATGCCACGGCATCCCATTTTCATAGCCGATGACATAGTTTTTATCATGTGCGACGATTAATGAAATCATTGCTTCTCCTCCTCTATACAGCTATTGGTGCTTTAATTGATGGATGTGGGTCATATCCTTCAATTGTTAAATCTTCCATCTCGATATCAAAAATTGATGTCTTTTCTGGATTAATTTTTAATGTTGGGAGGTTTCGTGGCTGACGCGATAATTGTTCTTTAACTTGTTCAATATGATTCAAATAAATATGTGCATCACTAATACTGTAAACAAACTCTCCAACCTCTAAATTACATTCTCTCGCGACTAAATGTGTTAAGAGTGAATATGAAGGTATATTAAAATTTGCCCCAAGAAATGAATCAGAACTGCGTTGCAAGAGATGACAACTTAACTTACCATTCGCTACATAGAATTGGAATAATACATGACAAGGCGGTAAAGCCGCTTTACTTCCTTTTGCTCCAGCATTTACAACATCTTCTGGATTCCATGCATTAACTATTAAACGTCGAGAATCTGGATTAGTTTTAATTTGCTGTATTACATCGACTAATTGATCAATCCATTCGCCTGTTGACGTTGTCCAATTACGCCACTGCTTACCATATACATTGCCTAATTCCCCATATTTTATTGCAAAATCATCATCTGATAGTATACGCTCACAAAAGAGTTTTAATTCTTTTTGATATAATTCATTAAATTCTTCATCTACTAAGCAACGACGACCGAAATCTGTCATATCTGGACCTTGGTAATCATCCGATTCTATCCACTTTTTAAATGCCCATTCGTTCCATATATTATTATTATGTTGAAGTAAATAACGAATATTTGTATCTCCTTTAATAAACCATAATAATTCACTGGCAATTAAACGAAACGGTGTACGCTTTGTCGTAAATAAAGGAAACCCTTTTGACAAATCAAAACGCATTTGATAACCAAAGACACTAATTGTACCAGTTCCTGTACGATCTTCCTTCTTCACACCATTATCTAAAATATGCTGTAAAAAATCTAAATACTTTTGCTCTGACTCATTTATCATTATACTTCACCTCCGTTTCATTATAGCGGAAAATATAATTTTTTGTAGAACAACATTATATTTTTTTAAGTGTATTCCTCATTCAATTAACATAAAGATTCCTTTAAATAAATTAGCCCCTAGTTTTAAATTTGAAAATAACCTTAATACCTTGATTTCAAAATCACTTTTTCTGGATATCCACTAAAAATATAAAATAAAGATTCAGGAATATACCCTTTACTACTTAAAACACTTTGAAGATATTTTTTCATCCCATCCTTCTCTGCAATTTCTAATAAATACTCAATTGTTTTATTATGTATCTCATTTCTGTTAATTCCTGATTCAGTAACCTTTTCGAAATATTGTTCGTATGGTGTTTTTCCATCCTTATTTTTGGTTATAAACCACTTTTCTAATTTATTTGTCGAAGTCAATATTTCGGAAAAAACATTGGCATTAATTATGCGCATCCACGCTTCTGATAAATCATAACAAAGATGATGCCCATCAATTACTTCAGAAATGTAGTAAAAAAACCTTTGAGTCAACATCGCATTTTCTTTAACATTTACTGGTATCAAAGTCCCTAATACGGCTAACGCCCCTACTTGTAAGAAACGGTCACTAATTGTAGCTTTGCCAGTCCCTTTAACTGCTACATGACATGCGCTAAGTATTATAATAGGTGGCACCTTTAAATTATCTTTAGGAATCCAGTATTCCTCTCCGACCTCTAATCCAGCTTCCCCATGTTCATTATACTTACCATGTGCTGAAACAATAAGAAAATCAATATCTCTATATTTATTTATAATTGATTCCAAGACATCAATAGACTCAGCTTCTTCATAATAGACATTAATCCACTTGTTATTATTAAGTTGTTGCTTTACTACCAACCATGCAATGTCAGAAATTAACCTAATAGTATCTTTTTTATCTAAACACTCCACGATTAGAACTTTAAATCCCTTACCTCTACCTATGTAATGTTCTTTTATCTGTGGCAAATTAGATCCAAGAATTGAATCCAATGGTGTTAACGGTCGATATGTAATAGGTATTAAATTACATATAGGGTCGTCATATCCAGGTAATATCGCCAGACCTATTGGGAAATCTGTAAAAGCTATTAACTTTGAAGACGCCATAATAAACTGCCCTAACTCATAATTCGGAAAACATTTCACTAACTCTTTACCAATTTTCCGTTGAGTTCTCTTAACATAATTCATATTAATATTTTTTTCATGAAAATGTTTCTCTAACTTTGCTATTTCAAGAAACAATTGTGATGGAATTAACTCGCCTTCTAACCAAACACCACCTAAAGAAATTGCTCGTTGTACAGCTAAAAAGTCTATTATTTCCTTCTCCTTTGTTGAATTATAGAAAGTTTTATATTCTGGTTTATTAGTTAAATTTATTTTAGGTCTGCCTGGCAAGGTCAATATTAATGCAGTAGGTTGCGTCTTATAATTATTCTGTTTAATGGTTTCAAAATCTTTTTCAAATTTATTTAAAGTATCACCTAGTTGGCTATATGCATTTGCGATAAATAATGCTTCTTTAGCATGCAACGCTCTTTCAATAGCAGAGTAACTATTTTGTTTAAATTTCTCTAATAGCGAGTTTAAATCATCCTCACCATATTGATTGTGTAAATATATATTGGGTAAAACGCTTCTCTGTTCTTTATTGATAAGTTGAACAGACATTCCTTTTAGAGTATCTCTTTTTATCTTAAATTTCTTACAGAAATCTTCTACATCTTCCCTTAAATCATGCCACATTTTTTTTAAATTATCCGAATCCAATTTTTCTAATGTTTCTATACCTAATTTAGCTGGCACTAAATCATTCAACTCTAAAGCTTCTTTTCTGCAAGTTTCTTCCGTTAAATATACTGTAGGTGGAAAAGTGGATAAGAGATTTAAATTTCCCTGCGTCTTTTCATTTGTAATAATGAATATATTATGTTGCTGTATACCGTCTCCTACTGAAAACAGTTTATCAGGAGCCATTATTAAATCAAAACCGTGTCTAGGTAATTGCAAGCAGTACCACAAAGCATCAACTAAATCTCCCATTACTGGGTTAAAATCATGTAAGAAACTTGAGACTTCTCTACTTTTATTCGAATCATAAATAATATAGTAATTATATAAAAAATCCGTTACTAAATTCCCTAACTCTAAAGAATTACTTTTTTCTTCACAGCAGTTTTTGAATTTTTTACCACTACCACAAGAACATCTATCATTTCTGCCTAATTTCATTAAATTTCCTCCTAAGATTTTGCCACATTTTATAGCAATTTAAGAAGTTGTCAATTTCCTATTTTTACGAATTTATTTGACGTTGCAAAGCTTCTTTCGCTAATTGTAATTTCCTTGTTGCATCTACATACTTAACAAACCATCTTGCTGCTTCTTCTTTGGATAATGCTAGCTGACTCTCTAACTGTTGAATTTTGTCTTCTTCCGTCATCACAATTGTAAATGGCTCTATTTTTATATTTTTCTTTTCTACGAGCTATAATAACTTTTCAGGCGCCTCGTTCACCCATTCAACTCGTTCTATTTTCTTAAACGTATTTCTTCCTGTAGCATTTTGCTTTTCTAGCGATTTCAGACCATCCTGCAAGCCTCACAGAAGGTTTTGAATATTTTTCTACGTATTAGATTATTCACTTTGATCCCCAGAAGGAATTGGAGACTTTCTAATTTTTTTTATTGTGATTTCAACAATTACAAATCCAATAATCAGATTTATTAAAAGAACAATAAGGAAAGCAATCCAATCCACACTTATCAATCCAAATATTCCGTAAGTAGCAAGTATTGCGTCTTTGTTTAACCAAAAGCTATATCTCTTGAAAGCAATTATTCCAAACAATATTACTAGATTAACAGAAAATAATATTCCGAAGTAACTATATAATATTCCTCTTAGTTTCGAATAACTTAATCCGTCTAATAAATTAATTGTACGATCCTTTATCATAAAACGAATGCTTATCAAAGTATTCCATATAGCTAGACAAACAATGGCTACCAACAAAATACAAATAATAATACAGATTACTTTTATTAGATTGGCATAATAATCTTCAAAATCGTTAAAGTTTTCTTGTTGACTAAAAAAGTTAAATTTTAAACCTAAATTTTTCTGGATAAATGCACTTAAATTCGTAGCGTTTTCTTTTGTCGAATCAAGAAGTGCAATGTCCATCAAACCATTAACTTGGAAGTCTAAACCTGTACTTTGAATAAATTCTTCATTAACAGGTAGAAAAACCGAAAAATTGAAATAGTTATTTAAGTTTGGAAAATAATAATTAGAACGGGAAATGTTTTTCTCTAAAATACCTTGAACTTTTAAATTGACAAGTTGTTGGGTGACAGGATCTGTAACCTCAATATTTGAACCAATAGGATATGTTGTAGACAGACCTGCACCTACTAAAACAGGTATTTCTTCTTTATTAAATTCATAGTCAAAATTTAAATGCTTTCCTTTAGATAATCTAAATTGATTTATCTTATAAGATTCTTCATTAAAATAATTGAAAGATACATCCATATTATATCTATTATGTAATGGAGTGATAAAACCACCGACTTGAAGAGCATAAGTATAATTGTTATTTAAATATTCATATACTTTTTGTGTATCCTCTAGTTCAATTTTATTAAAATCTGCGTCACTATTTGGATCTAGATTGAAGATAAATGTTCCTTCTTGATTCATAGTTTCTAATTCTTCATAACCTTGAAAAGTTGATACCAATGCACGAGCAGCCGTAAAAGAAAGGTAGTTGACAATAAAAAGTAATATTATCATTCCCAAAACCATTATCCATCTTTTTAAAAAAATTCTAGTTATAAAAAATTGTAAATTTTTCATTATTTCCCCCTCCCTATATAAAATAAGACTCTTTTAATCTTACAAGGTTTCCATAAAAATCCTCTCATTAAAAACTATAACCTTTACGAAAACAGCCTTTATAAATTAAATAGATTATATGAAGGTGAGGCAAATATATCGATTTTATCTTCACCACCTAGAATTTCCATGAGTAAATTCCTCTTGTTTATGTTCCCTTAATTTTTTAGTTCTCAGGATTTAAAAAATGTTGCATCTTCTCTATCAATGCAACATTTTTAATACTTAAGACCACTACCACAAGGACATTTATTATTTCTACCGATTCTGATTATATATCCTCCCCTTAAATTTAAGACAAACATATATACTTTTATATTCCTATTCAAATTACTTTCCCAAAATAATTTCAATACAAACATAAAATCTAGGATTCATCAATTCTATTTCGCTAACTAAAATTTGCTAAATCAAATCGCATTTGAAAGCCAATTACGCTACGTGTCCCTGTTCCTGTGCAATCAGATTTGTCTGTGCCGTTGTCTAAAATATGTTGCAATAATTGTAAATACGTTTGGTCTGCTTGGTTTGTCAAAATGTTCACTCCTTGATAACTGTCTTGTCTATTATAAAGGCTCCGCGCGCAAAATTCATCAAATGTCGTTAAATAGACAGAATGAAACGCATCTAAAGCGTGGAAGCGTAAATAAACGATTGGAATTAGAGCCAATTTTACTTTACGTATTTATATTTCATTTAATACAATGAAAAACGAAAGAATTGGCTAATGCTGTTGCTTGCTCAAATTCCCAATCCTCATAAATATTAATGGCCGAAAATCCTGCTTGCAGTAAGTTGTGCTCGATCGTTTCTTTCTCTCTAAATATTAACTGCATCTTTAAACGAACAACGTCTTCCTTTGTATGGGCATTTTTCACTGTTTCATAGAATGTAAAAACATCATTCGTAAAGCCATCATAAGTTGTCCAAATTTCAAGTGGATCATCAGTTTCAGGATCAATTGCCTTATCTGGGGTATCATCTAATTGCCACTTTTCCCACACTTTTGCTAATGGGTTGCGCGTATCAAATATAAAATGCCCACCAGGTTTTAATGCGCGATATACATCTGTAAGCAAATGGTGCCAACTTTCTTCTGTTAGAAATACTTGAGCTACATTAGCGGTCATAATTACGGCATCATAGGCAGCTGTTTGTAGGTTGGAACTATCTCCAACAATCCAAGTGACGTTTTCTGTATGTGGCTTTGATTTAGCCACGTGAATAGCTTCTTCATTTGGATCAATCGCTGTAATTTGATAGCCTTGTTGTGCAAAATATGTCGTCAATCTACCCGTACCGCAGCCTAAATCTGCCATTGTTTTAATATCTATCTTTTTTAAAAGAGCTAAAAAGAACTCATCGTCTTTTCCCCAACCATTAACTTGATCATATACTAGTGGAATCATTTTATCGCCGACTTTCTGTATAATTATATGTATTTTAAATTAATATCCATTATATGTATATAAAAACAAACATAATAAAGGCGCTACTCGTCTTACTTGGTTTGAGTAGCGCCTTTAGTCAAATGTGTCTAAATCATCAAATAGTTCAATTGTTTTTTCCAATTCTTATGTTGCCTCCCGGAGAATGGTTTTGTTGTTTTCCAGTAATTGAATGATTTGCAGTAAAATTTTCTCTTCTAACTTTGGAGAGCTATTTACTTCCTTTGCAATTACTTTGTTTAATTCTAAAATTGTGTTTACGTCGAGCTTATGTTTTTCCGCTAATTGGAATGCTCGCTCTAACTGACCGGTTATCATCGGCAGTCCCCCTTTAGTATAATTTTACGTATCTCCGTATAAATAATCACACAGAAATATGTATATGTATTTATTTTACCTGTTTTCGCAAAAAAATTCACTATAAAAGCCTAAACTTGATAAAAATTTTTTCAGTTCTTATTTGTCTGTAATCAGCGTGTAAAAGAAAAATTTGAAAATAAATAGCTATTAGCAAGCTATAACAGAATTACTCCAATAAAATTCACAGTTTATAGAGATGAATAAACCAAATAAATGTTCATACTCTTTAGAAGGAGGAAGATTTTGAAGAAAATAATTATTAGCTTTGTGGCTTTCTTAATGGTCATTACTTCATTTTTCCTTTTCTTTTCGGAAGCATCAGATGAATCACGAAATGAAGCTATTGAAAGTGCTTTAGTTAAAAGTATGGATGAAACCAAAAAAGAAAAAGAAAAGATCATTAGATTATTAAGTAAAATTCCACAAGAAATTAATAAAAATAGATATGGCCTAACCTCATTAAGTTATTCTCCAGATGGTCGAATCTTTACTGTTCAAGCGATTGATTCAAATAGTATAAAAAATCAAAAAAATATAGAAAAAATAATTAAACATAATGCAGGAGAGATGGCATTCGAAAACTTTGAGATGAAATTCATTGCCTTGGATAGTGATCGTGTGACAAAACAGGAGGATAACAAATTAATTGAACTAAATACAGTATTGAAAATAGCTACGGAATATTTAAAAGAAAAGGGATATGACCACTTCAGTTCAGGAATAACCGAATCAACATTAGAAGTTAGTATTGAAGTATCGAATGGTAATTTGGTCAATAAGGATGAATTGGAAAAACAACTAGCTCATGTCATTTTTTCGAATACGAATCTTAACTTTGAGGTTTCGTTACGTGAAAAAGACAAAAGTGAAATGGAAGACCAACTATGGCAACCTATATTTGAGGTAATCAGAGAAGAAACCGAAAAGGAATTCGATGAGTATAGGGGATTTGCATACTCCTTTCACCCTGAACCATTGCAGATTATTATTAAAACCAACATAGAATCGCCGAAATTATTTGGAAAATCTAAAAAACAAGTTAAACGAATTGTAAACTATGTTGATAAAATTATAGAGCTTAAATTCAATGAACTTGCCATCGAAAAAATCCCCTATACGGTGATTGTGAGAGATAAAAACAATAAGACGCTTAGATAGGATTAATAATCTAGTTGTATCAATGAAAAAAACACTCGTTTCTACACGAGTGTTTTTTGTAATATTAAGACAACCACTTCGGCGGGGTGTTTTTCGACCAATAAATATCGCCGAGGTTGTAGTGCGTTTGGTAGTTGTCCTCAAATGTATGGTAATGGAAATTATAGTAATAGCCATCAAACGGGCGGTTTTCTGTGCGCACATGGAAGCGAATGACGTCTTTTTTGGAGTCATTATCGACAATGTGGAAAATTTTCTCTGAATATTCACCACTTGGTTTTTCAGTAATGCTTAAATTCGATAAGCTCTCATGACCGAGTCGATCCACTGTCATCGCAATCGCTTCTTCGATTTTCGGGAAAATATTTGTTTCAAATTCGTCTTCAATGACCGGGCCAATACGCGTTCCGAATTTTATGTACGATTGTTCCTTCGCTGCTTCTACGAATGTATCAACAGTTGCGATTTGCTGCTGGTCAACGATGATTTCATCTAACTGATAGGCAGCGGAAATTTGGTTATCTGATGGGCGATCCAGAATCGATTTCGTGGCACGCTCTTCATCAAAGTTTGCCCAAATTTCATGATTTGGCGTAATCAGACCAAATGTAACGAAAGCTACGGAGACTACGAGTGATTTATAAAGCCATTTTTTCATCATTTCCACCTACTTTAATTATGTATAATTTTTAAACTTCTTCTATAAATATATACGTTTGTCCTAAGAAAAGGTTTCATCTTCCTTGTAAACATTGTACAATAAAAAGGAAGATATTGTGAGTTATTTAAAGGAGGTTTACAAAATTATGACAATTGCAATCAGCCTAGGCTTATTATGTATGCTTGGTTATATGACTTCTTTATGCTTCACGGACTAATACTCTTTTTTCCCGCCATCCAAAAAATTTTTGGATGGTATTTATATTGGCATTTTTCCCATTAAATTGGACAAGGGGACTCCTGAATATCAGGAATCCCCTTTAGTATTTAATAGATAGTTTTATAAATAAATGTAAGTCTCAACCCGATCATCCGGGGAATTTATATCATTCGAAAGCAGATACTTTCAGTTTTAACCGCGGTAAAATTCCACTAATCTTTTCTAACTTAAGCAACATAGTCCCTACCTGCTACTATGTCCTTGCAGCCCTTTAGCTTGCGCCAGTGTGAATAAGTATCCTCAAAAACACTAGCAGAAATGCCAATTTATTTATAGCGCTATCTAAAATAGCACATTCTTATATTAGCATATACGTTCGCCTTTGTAAAGGATTGAGCTTCCATCATTTGTTCGTTATACTAAATGGATGTGACGTAAAGGAGTTCGAAAAAAATGACCGAAATACAAGAAGAAACGACATTAGCTATCAAAATGAAGCGCATGGCTGTGACATTGCTCGATATGCAGCAAAGCCGATTCGTATCAGCCAGCCAAACAATGGACTTAACGCAGCTTGAATCAGACGTCTATAGCGAGTTTTTTGAAAGCTATATTGATGCCACAATGAATAGTCCCAAATCGGTGGCTGGTAAGTTTTTGGATCGCGACAATGATATTTTAACTAAAATGAATCGTTATATTGAATTTACCGATGATACGCACTTTTTGTCATTAGCGAATGACCTATCGAACAAGCTGTATCAAATTATGCAAAATGTGTCTTCTTCAAATGGCTCGGTGTTTGTGGCGCATCTTGAAATGATTGGCGAGGAATATATTCTACTCTTAAAGCTTGATCCGAAAGATGCCGTACAAATCGATTTAGAAACATTGGAACTCTCAACAATTGAAAATATTTTACCGGATGCGACAAGCCGCGTGCAAAAATGCGCGTTAATTCGCATGGACTATAACCCACTTGAAGAGAATGTCTATGTGCTGGATAAGCAATCCGATGGTGAGCCAGCCAAGTTTTTCTTGGAGACCTTCCTGCAAGCAACACCCATTGCCTCAGACAAAAAGAAAACGAAGATGCTGATGAAGGAATTGTACGAAAAAATTGGAGAATCGATGGAAGACGAAGAAAAGCCGCGCCTCCAACGGGTTATTGATGATGAGTTTGAAAACGGAAAATATGTCGAGCTCGATGCTTCTGTACACAATATTTACACAGCAATCGCACCAGAAAATAATCAGGACGACTTTGTTGAGCAAGGCGCGAAATTATTCATCAACGAATTTACAGACCGCAATCCAGACTTCACCCCGACCTTTGAGGTAAAGCGCGATGATTTGAATGTGCTTTATAAATCAGCGGAGGGCGAAATCGTATTTCGTTATGATAAGCGTTTAGATGACAAAATTGAAGTCCATCAAGACCAAGTGAACGGCACCTTTACAATTACCATTCACGATGCCGATGCAGTTGACTTTAAATTGCGCAAGAAAACATTATAATCACTAAAACAGGCTACTACGTCAAATTGCGTAGTAGCCTGTTCTAATTATTTTGAAGTTAATGCAATAAATTCTTCGACATCTGTTTCGCAAAGCGCAATGCCTTTTAACCAGAAGTCTTGTTTCGTAATGTCCTCGCCTAAATGCTTCATCGCTAAATCTTCTACTGTCATAATTGCTGTGTCACGCAGTAAGGCCATGTATTTTTCTTCAAAGCCTGTCCCCTCTTCTTTCGCTTTTGCATAAATGCTTAGCGAGAATAGGTAGCCAAATGTGTACGGGAAGTTATAGAACGGTACACCTGTAATGTAGAAGTGCATTTTAGAAGCCCAGAAATGAGGGTGTGTTTCGCCTAAGCCCCCTGCATATGCCTCGATTTGTGCTTGTTCCATTAACTCGTTGATGCGCTTTGTTGACACAACACCGTTTTTACGTTCTTCATAGAAGCTTGTTTCGAATAAATAGCGTGCATGGATGTTCATAAAGAATGCCACAGAACGCTGAATTTTATCTTCTAATAATGCAATTTTTTCTTGTTCGTTTGTTGCTTCTTGCACAGCTGCATCGGCCACGATCATTTCTGCAAAAGTCGAGGCCGTTTCCGCAACATTCATCGCATAGCGGCGGTTTAATGGATGCACTGGGCGTAATGCATACGAATGGAATGCATGGCCTAGCTCATGCGCTAATGTCGATACATTTGACATCGAGCCTGAATAAGTCATGAAAATACGGGATTGATCCGATAATGGCATTCCTGTACAGAAGCCCCCTGGACGCTTGTTGTCGCGGTCCTCTGCTTCAATCCAGCCATCTTCAAATGCTTTACGCGCAAAGCTTTCCATTTCCTTACCGAAACGTCCGAAATGTTTTAAAATGAACTCCGCGCCTTCTTGGTATGGCATTGTCGCAGTTGAATCCGTTACTGGTGCGTCGAAATCATACCAAGCTAATTTTTCCGTGCCAAGCATCTTTGCTTTATGTGTTAAGTAATTAGCAAATGTTGCCTTACGAGATGTAATAGCACCCCACATCGCATCGATTGTTTCTTGCTTCATACGGTTAATTTGCAGTGGCTCTTTTGTTACCGATTCCCAGCCGCGCTTTTTGTATACTGCCAATCGGAAGCCTGCTAAGTGATTTAATGTTTTTGCGAAAAATTCCTCGCGCTCTGTAAAGACTTTTTCCAGTGCATCAAACGCAGCCTTACGCACAGTACGGTCTTTATGTGACGATAGATTATTCGCTTGGCCGATTGATAATAACTTTTTCTCGCCGTCCACTTCAACTTCCACTTTAATATCGCCGATTAACATGCTATAGAGTTGGCCCCATGAGCTGTATCCATCTACGCCTAAAGCAGCGATTAACGCTTCCTCATCCTCTGATAACGATTCTTTGGACTTTTCACGCCATTCCGTCAAGATAAATGCAAATTCGCTTGCCTCTGTATCATTCACAATTGAATCGAATGTATCTTGCTCAATTTGACCGAGCTTTTGATTAAAACTTTCTAAAATTGGTGATAGATTGGCTGTAATGCCTGATAATTGCCCCTGTAAAAGTAGTGCTTCGCGGTCTGTAATATCCTGCGCGGTTAAACATGAAAGCATCGCACCTGCCTGTGAAATATGCATCATCGTTTCTTTAATGCTTTCTAAAATCGATAATAGCGCAGGTGCCGCATCTGTAGACGTTGGAATTTCGAAATGATCCACCTTTTCTTTTAATACATCAAATTTCGGGTTTAAATTTTCAATATGCTGTTTTAACTCAGGTGAAGCTGAGCCTCCTGGAAAAAATACATCCAAGTCCCATACTTGTGGATAGGTTGCGATTGTCATCTAAAAACGCCTCACTTTCAGAATTGTAATTCAATTCCCATTTTACTAAACTTTTAGGGAAAAATCTCGTATTTATTTCGAATTTTGAAATAAAGGGACGCTTTGTCGCCAATCGGCATCTTACTAGATAAAAAAAATCTACCCCCTTTCTCGCAAAAGAAAAGGAGTAGATTGTCTTTTATAAAATAGGCGAAATTAAACGTGACACAGCTTCTCGTACCTTTGTCCAACTACTACGTTGCTCAAACAGCTCCTTCGTCATTTCAAAACTATCTTGCTGATCTTGTTCAAATAGCTGACGGCATTGTAT
Organism: Solibacillus sp. FSL R7-0668; assembly: GCF_038006205.1. Lineage (NCBI taxonomy): Bacteria > Bacillati > Bacillota > Bacilli > Caryophanales > Caryophanaceae > Solibacillus > Solibacillus sp. FSL R7-0668. The sequence continues at coordinate 2,065,967 of NZ_JBBOUU010000001.1, forward strand.
TGCAAAATCTGCATCGTATATAAGTGCATTAATTTCAAAATTTAAACTGAAGCTGCGGACATCAATATTTGCTGTCCCAATTGTTGCCACTTCATCATCAATAACGAGCATTTTGGCATGTAAAAAGCCTTTTGTATAGCGGAATACACGTCCCCCTTGCTCTAATAAATCACCATTATAGGCAGAGTTTGCTCCATAAATAAAGGGATGATCGGTATTTTCAGGTGTCATGACGCGCACATCGACCCCAGAACTTGCTGCAATTTGAACGGCGTGTAAAAAGGCTTCATCAGGAACAAAATAAGGCGATTGAATATAAACATAGCGTTTAGCACTAAGAATCATGCGAATATAACTATTTTTGATCGATTCAAAATCGCTATCTGGCCCGCTTGATACAATTTGCACTGGTGTCATATTCATCAATTCAAACGATGGGAAATATTTTTCATCGCCTGATTGAAACTCTTCATTCCGCGCTTGATGCCAATCGAATAAAAAATGGGCTTGCATGCTGTAGACCGAATGCCCTTCAATGCGCAAATGCGTATCTCGCCAAAAGCCGAACTTTTTGTCTAGTCCAATATACTCGTTGCCAACATTAAAGCCTCCTATATAACCTACTTTGCCATCGATAATAACCAATTTTCGGTGGTTACGGAAATTGACACGGGGATTAAGTATTTTGAAAAGGGATGAAAAGAACGCCACGGCTTGTCCACCTGCCTCGGTTAGTAACCGTAAATGATGTGGTCGTAATTTACGTGAACCTAAATCATCATAAATGAGTTTCACCTCTACGCCTTCCTTTGCCTTTTGTACTAATGCATTGAAAACGCGGTTTCCGACATCATCCAATTTAAAAATATAATATTGAATATGGATAGATTCCTTCGCCTGCATAATATCCTCAATGAGCGCAGTGAATTTTTCATTGCCATCCGCGAACATTTTGACCTCATTATGACTGCTTAGCATGGCGTGATTATAATCCACGTTCATTTGAATGAGTGGCGCATATTTTTTAGTGATTTCATTTGGAAAATCATACGTCCGATCATGAATATTTTGCTGCTGTTCTTTATACACTTCCAATGATTCACGCTGATGTATCGCCTGCCATCGAACAAAATGTTTTTTTTGTAAATTTCTGCCGAATAATAAGTACAGGAAAAATCCGACAATTGGCAAGAAAAAGAACACAAATAGCCAAGCCCATGTGGAAGAAGGACTTTTTCTGCTAATAAACATTACGAGAAGGGCAAAAATGATGTTTAATGCATAAAGTGTAATGGTTAATATACTTGCGATTGACATGGTGTTCACCTCGATTTGCTTTTTATAAATATCCGTTCATCACAATTGCCCAAATAATCGTAGATAACCCGAGTATAATTACATGGTACCATTTCGTTATCTCTAATAACCCGATAAATTCCCGCATAAAGGCGTTTGGTAAATAATACATTGCGGTTTTCGAACCAACCCCAACGGCCTTTAACCCAACTTTTTCGGCATAGATACTTGCACGGTAAACATGGAAGTTATTCGTAACAAATATCCCTTTTGCATTTTTCACATGGGCATCGATCATTTTTTTCGAAAATAGCATGTTTTCATAGGTAGTCGTTGATTGGTCCTCTACAATGATTTTTTCAGGTGCAATGTCATACTTATCAATAATGTATTTTTTCATCGCCACCGCTTCTGAAAGCAATTCATCGCTTCCTTGCCCTCCTGAAGTAATAAATAACGCGCGCTCACCATATTTACGATATTGCTGCACCGCCTTATCTAATCGGCTTGCAAGTAATGGTGGCACACGATCCCCTATTAACCCTGAGCCAAGAACAATAATATACTGCGGTTCAAATAAAAATGGAGTTGCTAAGTAAACACATGTATATATCGCGCTTGCAGTAAATAATCCTAAAAAATAAATGAACAATGCGACAATATAATAATAGAAAAATTCCAAAGCACTCGAATGAAAATTGTTCATATATTGATAAACGGAAAATAACAAAATGACAAGTGATGCTATACCAATTAATGAAATAAATAAATTCCGAACGCGTCTCCCTTCTTTTTCCATCAATATTTTACTATTAAAGAAGGTAACGACCGATAAAGTTAATAAAACGAGTGGTAAAAAGGCAAAAATAAAAATGGATAAAGAAAAGCTATATAATTTAGAATCTTCCTGTGGCGCAAAGAAAGTAAGATCTAAAAAGGACAAGATCAACGCCAATAGGATGAAAGCTAACCAATAAATATTAAAAAATCGGCTTCGCTTCGTCAAAAACAATATGGTAAATACTGCTACTAAAAAAACCATTTATACCTCCGATCGATTTCAGGCATTTTTACTAAGTGTCGGGCTGTCATTTTTCTTATCTATGTAATATGCTCGAATCGTATAGCAAATAGATTCACCTCTCTTTATAGTAACCTTTTTTATCATATATACAAACCTCGCATTTCATTTCAAATAGCATAAAATGACGTCTTTTCGTTTGTGGCGTATATTAAAAAACTACTATTTCCTCACTCCCTAGAAAATTCTTTATTTTTTAACCCAATTTTAACCTTTCTCTTTTATTCTTTGCTATAAGGGATTTGCAATAGAGTTCCTAGAAAAATAAATATTGGAGGTTTTATTATGAAAAAAGTATTAATCGGAAGTACAATCGCAGTTGGTTTATTATTTGCTGGAGCAGGGTCACCATCTGCCGCTTCAATTCAAGGTGTAGGTGGCGTGGACCTTAGTTCAACGGATATCGAAACATCTATGCTAACGGTGCAAACACAAAGAGCTACACTATTAGAAGGTCAGTTACAAACACAACTAGCAGAGGTTCAAAAGAAAAATGAGCAAATCGCAAACTTTAATGCACAGCTAGACAAATTAGAAGTAGAGAAAGCTGCTACAACGGATAAAGCTAAGCAAGATGAACTGCAAGCACAAATTCAAGATGTAAAAAATCAAATCGATTCATTGAGCAATTCACAAAATATGGACATGCTTCGTCTTCAAAGTTTGAGCAATAAACGTAATGAAGCGTTCGACACGATGACAAACTTTATAAAGAAAATGCAAGAAAGTCGTTCATCAATTATTGGAAATATGCGTTAATTTTCGAAGGGGCTATCGTTTTGCTATAGCCCTTTTTGCTATCCCCTACAATGAAAAAAGATGTGCTCCGTAAGAAACACATCTGAATATCGTTATTTCTTTTTCTTCAGTGACTTCGAAATTTGCTTCCATTTACGCTTTTCGGCTAGCTGGGCATCGGTATTTGTTTTCTTTTCAATATAGGCCAATTCACGCTGAAGTTTAAAGTAGCTCGTTAAACGTGCGTGCTCTATTTCACCTTGTTGAATGGCTTTTTGTACTGAGCAATGGGGTTCGTTTTTATGAGTGCAGTCTCGGAAACGGCAATTTTCGGCTAGCTGCTCAATATCAGCAAAGCTAGATGCCAAGCTATCGCCCTGATCCCAAAGCTGCAATTCCCGCATCCCTGGTGTATCGATCAAACAAGCGCCTGTTGGTAATACGACAAGCTCTCGATGTGTTGTCGTATGACGGCCCTTTGCATCGTCCTCACGAATATGAGAAACCTTCATTTGCTCACTGTTTAATAAAGCATTTGTTAGTGTCGATTTCCCTGCACCTGAAGAGCCTAGTAATGCGGCGGTTTTCCCTACTGTTAGAATCGCTTGAAGCTGTTCGATGCCACGACCAGTTAATGCACTGACAACCATTACCTCTACACCAAAGGCAATAGCCTCCACCTCTTGGACATAGTGTTCTACGTCCTCACAAAGATCTGCCTTTGTTAAAACAATGACAGGTGTTGCCCCCGAATCCCATGCAGCTACTAAATAGCGCTCTAATCGGCGAATATTAAAATCAGCATTTACGCTCATCACTAAAAACACGACATCCACATTGGCCGCAACGATTTGCTCATCGATTTCTAACCCCGCCATTTTTCGCGTAAATTTTGATTTGCGCTCAAATAAGGCATGGATGATGGCACGTTCTTCGCCTTGCATTTTTTCGACGAGCACAAAATCCCCAACCGCCGGAAAATCCTTACGTGAAAAGCTATGATAAGCAAAGTTACCTGAAACGGTCGCTAATAGCTCGCCTTGCTCTGTCATGACACGGTACGAATGCTTATGCTCGAGCATGACGCGCCCGACTAGTTTATTTGTTGTTTCCATTTGTTCTAGCTGTTGTTCAAAAAATTCAGTAAATCCTACTAATTGATTTTTCAATTCCGTTTGCCTCCTAGGCGTATGATTTTTTTGTTTTTAGGCAAACAAAAAGCCTTATGATAGGCAATGGCCGCTCATCATAAGGCTACACACGCACGGTAAAGAAGCATATACCTTAAAAGGCACACGTATGGTGAGTCGCATATGACAAGTCCCATTGCACGAATACATTCTCAAATTGATTTGTCATATTGCTCACCTACTTCCGAAATTTGTTAAGCTTACTATAGCAAGGTTTAAAAGGCTTTGTCAATACAATTCGATCGTTTACTTTAAAATGGTGAGAAGCTACACAAGCTCTTCATCTTTTTTGTCCTTCATAGTATTAAAATCGCAGTACCAATCCATTTACGTTCATCCGACTCAATGAGCTGTTCTATTTCTGAATTTGTTACACTGCTCATCCCTTCATCTATAGAACGAAGCTCGTCAGCATTGGTTTTAGAACTAGTAATTTTTTTATCTCGTATTTCGCACATTTACTTTTATGTCGAAAAAAGCTTTAATAATTGTAAGAGGTGATTATTATGAACTTTGAATTAAAGCGAGCAGCTATACAAGATGTTCATAACATTCAAACGATTGGTCGAGAAACGTTTTTTGAAACTTTCCATGAAAATAATGATAAACAAACAATGCAGCACTACTTACAACAGGCCTTTTCAGAAGAGAAATTATTAATAGAAATTAATAATCAACAATCCATTTTCAAGCTGCTCTATGTAGATAATCAATTGGCAGGCTATTTAAAGGTCAACGAAGGCAACGCGCAAACAGATGCAATTGCTGAAAATGCATTAGAAGTTGAGCGTATTTACTTATTACGTGCCTTCCAAAACATGGGACTTGGAAAAGCGTTGATGAATGAGGCCATTTTAATCGCACAGCAGCTTCAGAAATCGAATATTTGGCTTGGTGTATGGGAGAAAAACGAAAATGCCATCGCCTTTTATGAAAAGCAAGGTTTCGTCAAAACATCAACGCACACCTTTATGTTTGGTGATGAAGCGCAACAGGATTATATTATGGTGAAAAAACTGGGCTAGCGCGTAACGCTATTTAACATCAGTAAGATAGAAAATACTGAATTTTCTATCTCTTCCTATTCGTAGTTTACTAGTTCGATTGAAGCAATTCATTAAAATAATGTAAAATGAATACGATATACCAATATTTCTTTCTAGAATGGAGGATTTTCATCATGGCTCAAAATCTTTTCGAAACGGTCCAAAACACGCGAATTTCATTGCGTCAACAGCAGCTACATATGATTTTTGAACAGTTTGATCGACAAACAATGCACTTAACCGCCGCACAGCGTATTGAAAAATACAAAAAAATGGCGGATAGTCCGTTTCGTTATTTCCGAGGCAGTGCGTATCTTTATTATTACGATACGACTAATTTCCCTTCCGCGTTCCATACACCTGAAGAACGTCCGACATGGATCATGGGCGATATGCATATGGACAACTTTGGTGCTTTCCAAAATGAAAATGGCGACATTGTCTATGATGTCAATGATTTTGATGAGGGCTATGTCGGGTCCTATTTATATGATATCTTACGCATGAGCATTAGCATCGCGCTGTATTTAGAGGAGCAGTTACTTGATGAATCCGCGCAACAGCAGGCTATTGAACACTTTTTACAAGCCTATCTCAAGCAATTAAAGCGATTCCAAGCGAAAAAGGATGATGCACTAAGTCTTGTGTTTACGCAGGAAAACACAAAAGGACCGATTAAGCGTGTGCTGAAAAAATTAGAAAAACGCCAACGCACAGAGCTCATTGATGATATTACAGAAATACAGGAAAATGGAGAACGTGTGTTTATTTGGAGTGACGAAATTCACCCGATTGATAATGCCCTATTCGAAAAAATTACTGCGCTTGTCCCAAACTATCATGTGAAGGATATTGCCATTAAACACGGTTCTGGTACGGCTTCCATCGGGTTAGATCGCTTTTATTTATTAGTAGATAGTCATAAAGATGCGCTGAATGGAAAGGATTTAGTGCTTGAAATGAAAGAGGTACGCTTGGCGATTCCTGCCTACTTCCTTCCCTATCACACGCCATTTTGGTCGCAATATGAGCATCAGGGGGCACGCGTTGTTGGGACACAAAAGGCTATGCACCATTTACAAGACCCCCATTTAGCATATGTGACAATGGACGACAAGGACTATTATATTCGCGAGCGCTCTCCATATAAAAGAAAGGTAAAGCCAAAAAACTATCGCTCACTGGAAGATTACTATACAACAACTGAAATTATGGGCAAAATCGCAGCTAAAATTCACGCGCGTGCCGATTTGGATTATTCAACGATCTTTACGTATCACAGTGAAGATGAAATTTTAAAGCAAGTACGCGGACATGAGGAAATTTTCCTTGAGGCAATCGTCCTTCAGGCAATGCGCTACAAGCATATTGTGAACGCCGATTACAAATTATTTATAGACTATGTCCAGCAGTTTGAGGCACTGCACCCAGATGTAAGTGATGAACAGCAGCCGATTGTGGCGAAATAACATAAATAAGGATATTAAAGGACATTCCATCTGCTTAATGTGGAATGTCCTTTCTCTTTGTATAGATCTTTGCTTATACTTAAAAAAAGCCGAACCGCATTAATCAGTAGGCTCAAATTCCCCCCCATATATACCACGGTATTTTATCATCCATTTTCTTGCCCTTTTTTTCACTTTTATCTGTTACAAACCAACTACCATCTTTCTTTTGGATCGTATATTTTACATTTGTACCGTCAGACTTTTTAAAGAGGATATAGCCTTCGTTGTTTTTTAGAAAGGTTACTGGATCAATCACATTTTTATCGGGTATTTTTCGTTCAGGAAGCAATATGGTGGTTGATATTTCATCCACAAGATTAAAAAGAGATTTAAAATCATGATTTATTTCTGTTTGGTACTGCAATTGATTGTATGTGTAAGAAGTGTAAGACCCTAAATTCAGCTTAAAAGACTGTTTGATATCTGAAAGTGTTGCTTGATAAAATTCATTGATATCCTTTTCTAATGGATCGCCCTCATGCTGAAAGCGAATCGTTTTAACCCCAAAAGGACTTATATTAAACGTCATAGTTTCCTTTCCATACGGAGGGTCATGTGCATGTTCAAATGTTGTGATTTGGACTTCTGCATTAAAATCATAGCTGCCTTCATAATTTCTTGTAATACTCAGAATTTTAGCATCCTCAAATTGCTTGAGATAGCCATAATAATTAATCAATTCTTTTTCTATGGAGGGAAAGAGTGTTGTAAGCAACGTATCATATATCAGCTTATACTCTGGTTGCTCACTTTGGGAAACAAACTCTCCCGAAGTGATTGCTACTATAGCATCTTTGGTCAAGTCCGCATTCGGGGCTTTTTCCACAATCAATGAATGATTGATTAGATAGATAGAAAGAAGAGTAAAAGAAAGGATTCCTAGTATTTTTTTCATCGCATGCTCCTTAAATAGAGATTTAATTTACGCGTATGTTCCCCTGAAATCTTTAAAATACTCTTGAACTTCACTCATTCGAATAAAATAAATTGCGATAATCTATACGTCCATGTTTATCGAATTGGACATGTTTGTACGGCGTATCCTCTCGCACATAATAAGTATGCTTCCTTTGCGTAATAAATTTCACTGTATAGGTTTGCTGGATAAAATGCTCTATTTCATGGAAAATCATCGGATCAGCATTTTTTTGCACAACCGTTTGTAAGAGTTGCTTTACGTGCATTTCGGCACTACTTGTTAAAAAATTTAAAATTATTTTCGGTTCTGCTAAGTATGATTGCAATAGTGATAAGATTAGATTTTGTCCGAGTGCAATGCCTCCAATAAACAAATCAATTGTTTCATTTACTTTATTTTGCTGCTCTTTAAAGTTAATACATGTCAACTTCACGTTAATCCCCATCTCGCTAAGTTGTTGCTGTAAAATTTTTGCCTTCTCTTCATGATTGACACCTTGACGAATTTGTTGATAGCCGATGACAAGCATTTCTGGTAGCTTTGGTTTTTGTTCAGGCTCAGGTAATATAATCCCTTCCCCCTCTAAATGCCAGCTGTACGCTACTTTTTCATTTTCCTCCGCTAAAATAAAATCGGAAGGCTCAATTGCATGCCAAATATAGGCACGTAATTGCTCATCTACGAAAGGACCATAACGGCTATTGAAGCAAATATAGCAAGCGCCTGGCTCTTCAAATTCTATTTTGCGACTTGGTATTGTTGGTTCAAACGGTTCATAACGAATCGCGTCCATTTGAAATTCTCGGTTATAAACGATTTCAACACAGTCAATCCATGGACGTGATTTAAAATAGTGCTGAAAGGCTTGGAGCGTTAATTGATTTTCATTTTGCTCCAATAACATAAATGGACCACAGCCAATATTTTTCTGTCCATCCTCTGGCACAATGGCTAACCGGGTACTCGCTAAAAAATAGGGAAATAGTGCACACGCATTTTTTAACTTCACTACGAGTTCATAGCGATCAATTACTTCTATAGATTCTATTTCAAATGAATGTTTATAAATAAATGCCCCTGCTAAAAGGGTTGCTTTAACATCGGTTACAGTAACTTCCTGCAAATGGTGAAATTGAATTCCTTTTCGTAATAGAAAATGCCAAGTGATTGCATCCTGTGTAGAAAAATGAAACAGTAAATTAGGCTGAACGCGTCCTGCATCATCAATAATAAACAAGGTTTCATGAATTTGTTCTAATACATGTATATCATGTCTCGATAAAGCTTGATGTGGATCTAGACAAAGCTCCACAAAATACATTGATTGGCGAAATACATGCCTATTTTTTTCATGTTGTATACCAAATCGTATAGTAAGCCAATGCTGCACATTTGGATGATTGAGTCGTCCCATTTCTTTCGCTAATTGAATAGCCTCTTCAAATTTTGATTTTTGCCACAATGTTTCCATGGCATCCAGTAATACGTCCATTTCTTGCACTAAAATTGTAAGAAATGGCTTTTTCCCGCGCCCTTGAAACGTTTCCCAGTGAATGATTTGTTGTTCATGTAAGCGATGTAGTTGAGTTTTTGCATGACGCGTTGAGCAATGCCAGATTGTTGCGATCGTTTCAATTGTTGTTTCCGTTTTACGATTCGGCTGAAAATGTTGAAATAATGTTAATTCATAATTCATTGCTTCCTCCTAAAAGGTGAATTGATTTTTTAATTTATTCACTTTTTGTTCCCCTTTTTTTATTTTACACTTTTCAAAGGGAGTGAGACATATGAACTTATTTAAAAATCATACTTTTCGTAAAATTTATAGCATCCACTTTTTCGTAAACATTTCAATAACTATTTTTTCATTTATTGTTCCAATTATTCTTTATGATTTAACAAAATCCGCACTTGCAATGAGTACAATGCGCATGATGGAATTCTTGCCAAATATCTTTCTTGGTATGCTAATTGGCGTGTTTGTTGATCGTATCAATCGAAAGTATATTTTAATTTATGGCAATTTGATTCGCGTCATTTTATCCATCATTTTAGTCTATTTATTGAACAGCACTGATTTTGTCTTATGGCATGTGTATGTGATTGGATTTTTACTCTCATCCACTGGCTATATGGTAGGCAGTGCATTAAATGCCATTATGCCTCAATTATTTGAGAAATCACTGATGACAGACATACAAGCTAAATTTTCGTTGCTGTCGACGATGATTACAATTATAGGACCAGGTTTACTTGGGATGTTACTGTTATGGGTATCTAACGAAGTCTTTTTATGGCTTTTCGTGAGTTGTCAGCTCTGTGTAATGCTCATTTCATTGTTTATTGAAACTGTACCTACACCCGAGCGAAACATGAATAATTCGATAGTTCGTGATATGAAGGAAGGGATTGATGCATTGCTTGAAAATCGGTCGTTGCTGCTTCAAACATGGACGATATTTTTCTCGAATTTCGCGACCAGTTTAATCATTGGCGTGTTAACGTTTTATGCGCTGGATCAACTTCAATTTTCGAAAGAGCAGTTAGGCTTTATGTTTACGGTATCGGCATTTGGAGGCATTATTGGCGCAAAACTGATTCACCCATTGCGCAACCGTTTTACACGGGGACAAATTTATACGTTTTCGATGCTCGTGGATGCAATCGCTCTAATGTTATTATTCTTTAGTCATCATTGGCTGTTAATGGGTGCTTTACTAGCGCTTCGTACTTCCGTTTCCACCATGACGAATATTGTCTATTTAGCAATCCGACAAGAGACTACGCCGAATCATTTACTTGGCCGAGTTGCGGGTACAACCTCTATGATTATGAAATTAGCGCTACCTGTTGGCTTGTTTATTGGTGGGATTTGGGCTGATATTTTACCCGTTGAACCGATTTTCCTTATTAGTGCACTGATTATCGGATTGAACTTTCTCATATTGTGGAGAAATAAATTTCAAACTACGATTTGAGCAAATAACGAAACCCGCTCCGCTTCTATTGAACGAACGGGTTTGTTTCCTTTTTTCCATCAAAATAAAAAACCAACTGCACAAAACAAGCGCAATTGGTTTCTACTATTATTAGAAGCTATTAAACTGTACAAATTCCCCTACAGGCTTACGATAACCGCGTGGACGTGTTTTATCTACGCTTTTGCCAATTGTAATCAGCATCATCGGCTCTAGATGCGCAGGAATATTAAACTCCTTTTTCACCTCTGCAATATTATGAATATGCATCGGACACGTATCAAAGCCATAATGTTTGGCTGCGAGCATGAATAGCATCGCATGTAACCCTGAGTTACGGATAATCTCTTCTTTCACTAATGCATCGTCTGTTTTTAACCCTTCTGCGTAACCACGAATTTGATCCATTGTCATATCATATGTGTGCTCGTCCATCATTTTTAACATTTTCATCGGACCATAGATTTTTTCTGCATTGTCCAGTTCAATTGCTTGACGATTGCCCATGACGATAACGGCTGCACTTGCAGAGTGAATTTTATATTGATCAAAGTTTAATTCACGCACACGTTCTTTTTTATCCTCATCCATTACAACTAAATAGTTCGTAAATTGTAAGTTGTACGCACTCGGCGCTGTTTTCGTTAAGTTGAATATTTTTTCGAAATCCGCCTCTGTCATTTTAAAATCCTTTTCAAAATTGACAGCTGAATGACGAGCTGTGGCTAATTGTTCGAAATCCATAATAAACCCTCATTTCTGTATTATACTATGTAAAAAATAGGAATGGGTTGTCCCGAAACATATTTCTGGACAGCCCCTCCTCTATCCTATTATATTAGCGTATTGTTTTTAATGCCGTTGACCAAGGGATTACTTGATCTAACATTTGATTGACTGAATCCTCTTGTACGTCTTTTGGTGTGAATTTTGTACCATTTTCAAAATCTGTAAATAATGATAATGCCGGGTGTACACGAACATCTGCTACCAATAGTTCTCCTAAAATACCACGTAAATGTTCGGCAGCACGAGCACCACCTACTGAACCATAAGAGACAATCCCCGCTGCTTTATTATTCCATTCCGCACGTAAGTAGTCTAATGCATTTTTAAGAGCCCCTGTAATCGAGTGATTATATTCTTGTACAATAAATACGAAACCATCTTGTTCAGCAATTACTTTCGACCAATCTGCTGCGCCTGGTGCATCGGCAGTGCCTAAGAATGGTAGGTTGTAATCCGCAATATCAATAATTGTATAATTTGCATCACCACGTTTGTCAGCTACCTTTTTCACCCACTCTGCTACTTGTGGAGAGACACGTCCTTCACGTGTTGAACCGATAATAATTCCAATGTTTAATGTTTGTGCCATTGTTAAATCCTCCTCTTGTTGATTGCCAAATAATTTATTAAAAAAGCCCATGACTTGTGTCACCTCAACTAATTTGTCTTTTACCTCAAATTCAATTATTCTAAATTCGAGATAAATATACCATGCTAAAAAACAGGTGTCAACAAAAAGTTACAAAAAGTAACTAACTTTTAAAAAGTTATTTAAAAGCGATACTTTGCAACTTTTTTTGCGATTGAACATCTTTTCTAATATGGATTTTTTAAAAAAACTTATACTTTCAAATCCACTAAAAAAAGACTACCGACAGTTTTGCCAGTAGTCTTCAACTTTTATTCATTTTTTTCTGTCACAGGAGCTGGTGGATAAAGCTTTCTACCAATATAGGTTTGGACAATTAAGAATGCCCCACCCACTGCCCAATACAATGGAAGTGCTGCCATAGATGATAATGAAATAAACACAATCATAATTGGCGAAATGTAAATCATAAGTTTCATTTGTGCCTTTTGCGCTTCTGGAACGGTTTGTAAAGATACTTTCGCTTGGACGAAGTAGACAATACCTGCAATGGCCGTCATGATTAAATCCGTTGCACCAAGGTCAAACCATAAGAATGAGTGTGTTTTAATTTCAGTAGAATACAAAATAGCAAAATAAAGGCCCATTACGATTGGCATTTGAATCAGCGTCGGCAAGCACCCGACATTTAATGGGTTTAAATTATGCTCTTTGTACAAGGCCATCATTTCTTGTTGCACGCTCATTTTTTCCTCTTGCGTTTTTGCTTCTTTTAATCGCGCCTGGATATCCGTCATTTGTGGACGAACTTTGTCCATTTTTACTTTCATTTCAGATTGACTCTTATACGTTTTCAACATAAATGGTAGTAAGATTAATCGAATAATTAAGGTAATGGCGATAATAGCTAAACCATAACTACCATCAAAAGCATTGCCTAACGTATCGAGTGCCCAGTTCATTGGCTTGACAAACGTTGCATAGAAGAAGCCTTCCTTATTTTCAACACTTTGGCAGCCTGCTAATAAAATCGTTGTGCTCAATAATAGTAAGCTTAATTGTATTCTCTTCATATTTCACCTACTTGCGTTATTTGTACCGTACATATCGTACACTACTTTTGGCAATTACAACAGTATTCACTCTGAATTTTGGAAAGTTTTTCACAAAAAAACTCGCGCTAATATAGCTCGAGTAAATGTTTCTTTATTTGAATTAAACAAAATTGTTTATAATAAGTTCCCTATGCTTCCCTTTTGACAGGATTGGGTATAATCGATTAAAGATTTTTCCCCTATCAGCTCGGTGGAAATATCTACAGTTACGCATTTTTAAATCGAATGAATGTACGGCTTGCCATTCTTTTAACATATAAACGTTCTTATTCAGCATCGCGTCCAGGTAGTGTATTGTAGCTCTCTTTTTGTGTGGTATTTTCATTTTCACGTTTCCCATGTTCTTTTGCTGCTTTAAGATGCTCGGTTTGGTTTAAATCCTGTTTCTTTTTACTTTCTTCGGGGTAATAATTATACGAGATTTTTTCTGTATCTAGTTGTTTCTTTTTATTTTCCATAGATAATCGCTCCTTTATGATTCATTTATTAAAGAAAAAATGGAAAATATTATTTTTTATCTTTCGTATTATGTTCCCCTATATTCACTCTGTTAAAACTTCAAAAAGGCTTTTACCGAAGCAAAAGCCTTTTTATAACATCATTATGCCTTTATAAATCGTAATACACGGCTCATCGTTGTCGGAATGATTGACGCATGATTTTCACATTCTGCGACATAAAACTCACTTGGAATGCCTTTTGTATGGGCAATCTCATGGAATTTTTGTGCATCGTCCACCATATCGCCTTCCTCACCACCAACTGTCATATAAAGTGGTGCCGGGTTTTGTATATCGGTCCTTTGTAAAATACCGAATAATTCATGCTTGTTCCACCAAATGGAAGGACTTAGTGCCACATATTTTGTAAATACATGCGGGTGCTGTAAATAACTCCATAATACAAATAGCCCACCCAATGAATGCCCATAAAGCGATACATTTTCGAGATTTACTTCACATTGCTTTGCTATATGTGAAAGCACCTGCTCGGTCAGATACTGCATCAGCTGTTCCGCGCCCCCTGCTGGTAGTGGCTGCATTTCTTTGCCACGGCGCATCGGAAAGGAATAATTATCTGCTGGTGCGGTAAAATCGTAAAAGCGTTGATTTGGAATATCTTTTTCGTGATGCCCAATACCAATGATAATCGCTGCTTCTACGCCTGTTTTTAAACGATTTCGTAGCTGATTTGCAAGTGTATCATGCATCATTCGTGCATAGCGCGTTCCATCTAATACGATAATAACGGGAAAACCTTCTGCTGGCGGCGCTTCCTCTGGTACGAAAATATCTAGCTGGTATTCATAATTATTAAATGCTGATTTCAATGGTTGCACCTACTTTATTAAATTGTATGAAAAGCATACTGGTACATTATGCTCGTCATCATGAATAATTTTTGCATCAATTTGGAAAACTTCCTGTAAGATTTCTTTTGTCATTAGCTTTTTCGGTGTACCCGTATGCAACACTTTACCTTTACGCATCGCGATCAATTCATCTGAAAAACGCGCAGCATGGTTTAAATCATGAAGTACCATAATAATTGTACAATCATAATTTTTATTAAGCTGCTCAACAATTTCTAGCACCTCTAGCTGATGCGCCATGTCTAAATAGGTTGTCGGCTCATCGAGTAATAAAATATCCGTTTCCTGTGCAAGTGCCATCGCAAGCCATACACGCTGACGCTGCCCACCTGATAATGCCGCGATTTCACGCTCACGAAACTCGTACGTTTGCGTCACTTCCATCGCCCAGTTAATTTTTTCTACATCCTCATTTGTTAGGCGTCCGACATTTTTACGGTGCGGATAACGACCATATGCAATCAATTCATGCACTTTTAATTGTCCCGGTGCAGATGGGGATTGTGCAAGAAGTGCTAATTTTTTGGCGATTTCTTTTGTAGACATGGCATTCATATTTTCTTCTTGTAGAAAAATATCACCGCGCTCTTTTTTCAAAATCCGACCAAGCGTTTTTAATAATGTCGATTTCCCACAACCATTTGGACCAACAATGGTCGTCACTTTGCCCTCAGGTATCGATACATTTAAGTCTTCAATAATACGAGCTTGTTCATAGCCCGTTGTTAAACGATCCACTTTGAATACTGTTTTCATTGTATATTATCCTTTCGCCTTTACAAGTAAAAATAAGAAATAAGGAATGCCTATGATGGAAACAACAATACCGACCGACAATTCAACCGGAGCAAATAACGACTTTGCCACATAATCCGAAAATACAAGTAAGATCGCCCCGACAAGTAAACTAACCGGCATTAAATAGCGATGGTAGATTCCAACAAGCTGTCTTGCAATATGCGGTGCCATCAGCCCAATAAAACCGATACTACCAGATACAGAAACACAAGCGCTTACTAAACCAACAGTCGCCAATAGAAGCTTGATTTTTTCCTTTTCAAGTGAAATACCTAGGCTCAAAATCGTTTCTTCTTCTAATTGAAAATAATCAAGAATATATGCTTTGCGGTAAATATAAAAACCTAAAATCAACAACCAAGGGAGCATTGCCGACACAAAATACCAGTTCGAATTGTAGATGGAGCCATTCATCCAGATTGCCGCAGCCTGATAGTCATTTTCGTCCATTTTTAATGACCAAAACAAGGTCAAAGCACTAAATCCGGTATTAATCGCAATTCCGGTTAAAATAAGCTTTTGCATATCCATGCGCCCATATTTGTACGACATGAATAATATGATGGCAGCGGCCAATCCCCCACCGACAAAGCCAAAAATAGGGACAATTAAAATTTTCACGAGGCTATTAATTTCTACATCAATTAATTCTACTTGGAAAAAGTACATAAAAATTACGATGGCACAGCCAGCACCAGCATTAATCCCAATAATGCCCGGATCAGCAAGTGCATTTTTCGTAATTCCTTGTAATACTACCCCTGCCATCGCGAGACCCATGCCAACAAGTGCAGCCGTAATGATGCGTGGTAAGCGTAAATCAAAGATGACTAAATCAAAATTTGGAGTAGATTCGATGCGCAATAACGTTTTAAACACTTCAGTGCTTGACATCGTAAATACACCACTTGTTAAATGAAGATACATCGCTGCAAGGAGCATCAACAACATAATAACTAGCGTAATAATCCATTTTGCTTGTTTAAGCGGCATACTTTTCACCGCCCTTACTACGAATTAAGTATAAGAAGAATGGTACACCAACGATGGCTGTGACAACTCCAATGGGTGTTTCAAATGGAAAGTTAACATAGCGACTAATCAAGTCACATGCTGATAAGAAAAAGGCTCCGAAAACGGCCGAGCATGGGATAATCATTCGATAGTCCACCCCCATTAGCATGCGGACAATATGCGGAACAACTAAGCCTACAAAAGCAATTTTCCCAACTAATGCAACGGCCGTACCTGTCAAAATGGCTACTGAAAGCATGCTTAATACTTTTACTGTACGTGTTTTTTGTCCTAAGCTAACCGCTACTTCCTCTCCAAGCGCTGTAATCGTCACGGCACTCGATAGTGAAATAGCAAGTGCGAGTCCAATAAGTCCAATTGGCACGCAAAGTAACACTAAATCCATATCTACTGTATGTACTTTTGAGTTATACCACATTGTGATCGTTTGTGAGATTTGATGATACATCGCAATCGCCGTACCAAAACTACTCAAAAATGTACCGATAACTGTACCAATAATTGCGAGGCGTACTGGTGATAACCCATTTTTAATAATCGATGCAAAGCCAAATACTAATGCGGCTCCAAATAGCGATCCTATCATGGAAATACCGACTAATTTAAAGCTAGAAATCCCGGGCAAAAACACAAAGGTCATCGTAATGAAAAAGGCTGAGCCATCTGTTACCCCCATTATCGAAGGAGAGGCTAGGAAATTTCGTGTGATGCCTTGCATGATTGCCCCCGCCGCAGCTAAAAAAGCTCCAACAAATAATACTGCTAGCGCTCTAGGTATTCGGCCAGACCATATAATTTGATGGCTCGCTTCAGTTTCATCAAAATGAACAATTGCCTGCATGATTTCAGAAAATGGGATCGATTTTGTACCAAATGAAACCGAGAATAAAAAGACCAACACAATTAAAATAGGCATAATCATAGAAAATAAAAGAATATGTCGATTTGAACTGTTCAATATTTGGAACCTCCTTTGAGTGATTGTGCATGCCAGGCATACCAAGTTAAAAAGCCGGTAAGAATTTACTTACCAGCTTTACATATCACTATTTCACTACATTTTCTTTAAATGCATCTAAGAAATTGATTTTTGACCAAGCTGTACCGCCTTGCGCAAGTGGTTCCACAATATTTACATAAACTTGATTGTCTTTTGCTGCTGTCGTACTTTTAAAAATGGCATTTTCTAAAATTTCATCTAGTAGCCCTGGATTTTCAGTGTTTTCATCCGCTGCGAATTGTAATAAAATCACATCTGGATTCCAGTCTGCAAGCGTTTCATAGGTGATTTTTGTTTCTGTTTTCGCCTTTAGTGCCGCTAATCCTGCTGGTACTTGTAAGCCTAAATCTTCATATAGAGAAGGGTTTAAATACACAGCCTCTGGATAGACCGCTAATCCGCTACGTACACGAATTAATAAAACATCCTTGTCTTTTATATCACTGTTCGCAATCTTCTCTTTTGTCTCTGTCAAAGAAGCTTCATAATTCGAGATAGCTTCTGTAGCCTCTGCTTCTTTACCAGCTAACTGACCTAATAATGTTAAATTTTCTTTCCAATTTGTTGAGATATGTGAATACGGGAATGTTGTCGCCACTTTATTGAAGTTTGCCATCTGCGTTTCATCAAATTTACTCGTACCTAAAATCACATCTGGACTTAGTGCCAACATCGCTTCTGTACTCGGCTCTCTTTTACTACCTACAACTGTTGCACCCGCTAATTCCTTTTCTAAGTATTTTGGAATGGAAGAGCCATCCGTCGATATAACACCAGCAGGCTTGATGCCAAGAACAGCTGAATCTTCCATTGCTTCTAGGCTTGCTGCAATCATCGTGTTAATTTGTATAGGTACTTCATAATCTGTGCCTAAATACGTTACTTTTTGAGTAGTTGCCTCTTCTTGTTTCTGTTCTTTTGCTACTTCTTCCGTTTTAGCATCTGTTGAAGCCGCCTCTGAAGATTTGACTTCCTCTTCATCATTATTACATGCCGCAAGCATAAGAGTTAATGCTGCTGCACCAATTAATACACCATATTTTTTCAAAATAAACGCCTCCATATCGATAACGATTCTCATTATCACTTATTTACATTCATGATAATATCAAACAGACGAGTAAGCGTAAATAGACATTTTTACATTAACATTGCATTAAATTAAAACACTATTCATCAAGAGTCCTTCTAACTAAAAAAATTCCAAAACAAGGTATTCCGTTGCACAAAAAAACTCCTTATAATTAGGTTTGGTAGTTCTGTCCAAATCCCAATTAAAAGGAGCCAACCATGAACAAGGATACCACAAAATCCACATTAAATGAATTGTTAAAAGTACTAAATGAGAAAACATTTTTAAAAATTGTGAACGTCTCCAATCTTGATTATTACGTGAAAAAGCTGTCAGCCTATAAGTTTTTACAACTGTTCATCATTGCACAGCTGAATGAAAAAGATTCGCTCAAAAAATTGGCGAAACATCTGAAGGAAACTGAAGAGCTTCAAACCTTTGTTCAAATGGGTACCATTAGTTCGTCGCAGCTTTCACGCAGACAGTCCTGCTTGACGCCGGGCATATTTGAAAAGGTCTTTCGCCATCTCGTCGTTGCCGCCCAGGTAAAATTGAAGAGAAGGCAACCGTTTGTTCGGGATATCGATCAACTACTTGTTATCGATTCTTCTACCATGTCCATGAGTCTGAGCCAATATCCCTGGGCTACGTTTCGAAAAACCAAGGCAGGTGTTCGTCTGCATTTACGCGTCGTTGTCACAAAAGATGTGACGCTCCCAGATCAGGCGGTTCTTTTGCCGGCGAAACATGCAGACCGTACGCAAATGGATACGCTGGTGGCGTTCGATTCCGATGCCATTCATCTGTTTGACCGAGGCTATACGGACTATAAACAGTATGACAAATTGTGTGAGAAAGAGGTTCGCTTTATCACGCGATTGAGGAAAAATGCAAAGATTGAAGTGCTGAATGAGCAAGCCCCAGACGTTGAAAATAACATCTTTTCGGATCAAGAAGTCTTTTTGGGGGATGAGCAGAACCGCACGAAAATGTCGAATTCGCTGCGTTTAATCCGAACAGTCGATCGCGAGAAAAATGAAATCATTATTCTCACAAGCTGTTTCGATTTGTCGGCGAAAGAAATTGGAGACCTCTATCGCTACCGCTGGAAAATTGAAACGTTTTTTAAATGGATGAAACAGCACCTAAGAATCAAAAAGTTCTTCGGAAAAAGTCAGAACGCCGTCTACACACAAATCTGGATTGCTCTGATTACGTATTGCCTGCAAGTATTGCTAAAGCTGGAACTGAACCATGATGGACCACTTTTAGAGATGAAAGAAACGCTTCAGAATCTTCTTTTCAAGCCTTTTGAAACTTTTGTTAAAGCACTTTTCAGACCGCCGACAAGGCAATCCAAAGGACGAAAAAAGCATGATTGGGACAGTGAGTTTCAGCTCATCGTCAAACAGTTTGACGAAAGAGAGGTGGAACATTTAGACAATTTAACGTACGACCCGATTTTCTAGGTTATATCATATGTAAATAATTTACAATTTGTGGATGAGGACTACCGCTTATGCCCACGTTGACTTTTTTTCAAATACGGAGAAATCGTTCGTTCTGAATTTTCAGATATATGAGTCAGGTAGGTATTATGCCCCTTTTGACAAATGTTAAAAATTTTTATGCAACGCTAATGACATTTTTACAACGTATATGGATTTTTGCTCAATCAGGTTAAAATTGCTTACGATATTCTGTCGGTGTCATCTGATACTGCTTTTTAAAGACGCGGCAAAAATAAAACGAGTCCTGATAACCTACCAGCTCAGCAATCTCCTTCACTGGCATCGCTGTAGTACGGAGAATATGTTTTGAATGCTTGAGGCGAATTTCCGTTAAAAACTGAATGGGTGACATCCCCACTTCTTTATCAAAATAATACGCTAAGCGACGTCGATCACACCCAACCTCTGCGGCAATTTCTGCAATGGCAATGGGCTGCGCATAATTTTCCGTCATAAAACTAACCGCATGGTCGAAAACATTACTTGTAGTCTTCATTTTTGCGCAAATAAGAAGCATTTCGATTATATGTAAAAAGATCGATTTACACTTTAATTTATGTAAGTCTCCAGGAATTTTTTCCGTCTGAATCATTTGCTGCACAAAATAATCAATTTTATGATTTTCCCCACTCTCAATAGTAAAATGAGCATTTTTAAATGGTACTGTACGTTCAATCACTTCATAATGAAGGACTACATAATGCCAAGGCTCCTCACTCGTCACTTCAATATTGATTTCCATTCGTGGACCGGCGTGTAATACTACCCCTTTATTGATGGCATAGCACGCACCGTTCAACGAAAAATTAGCACTTCCAGACAAAGTGATAACAAGTCCATTATAATGGGCTGCTGTGTAACGATTGCCATCTTGAATATTTGGGTTTAAGCTTGTCACAAATAAATCTGAAAATTGAATCGGTGCATTGGCAAAATATTTTATTAACTCATTAATTGGTATGTTCATAGTCGATCCCTTCTTGATATAAATGGTAATACCTCTATTATGCAAATGATAATCATTTTCATCAAGTGTTTCCGTTAAATTAAGAATTTTAGTGTTGGAGATTTATAATTAGCATTTTAAATTATTGCTCTATCGTGTTTGGATAATTCTTTCATGTTAGCATTGTTGCTATTCCGCTATAAATGCTATTGTAGAAACATTTTCACTACGCTATAGTGTATATATTTTAGTGGAATTGAGGGAATACTTGCGTGTTTTATGTGATTCAATTTATTATTGGCGGCACAGTCATGCTGCTTGCTTCTTGGTTAAGTCGTTCGAATCTGCATTATTTATCTGGCGTGATTACGCTGTTGCCGATTTTAACGTTACTCAATATGCGTCAGCAAATGAAAGCCATGACGGATGAAACGTTTCATCTTGTGCAGCAAAACGCGATTTTTGGTGCGATTGGAATGGTACTGTTTACAGGCCTTGTCTTTTATTTCTCAAGTATTTGGAAGCCTAGGCAAGCCGTGCTCTTTGCCCTTGGGATTTATATTGTTTTTATGGTCATTGGTAAGCCCATTATGGCTATGCTACAAAGCTAAAATACCGCGCTTCTCAAGTAAATGAGAGGCGCGGTTTTGTTATTTTAACGTTTGGATGCTTGTTTCAAGGTTAATCAACCAATACTAAACGAATTCCAAATGGACGTCCCAAAGGCAAAAATAAATGTAAGTATATGCAAAATAACAAGCCAGATTATTCGATTTCTGTTGACGAAAAGGATGATAAGTATACCGAGAATTAGTAAAGCTGGGAATGTGATCATCATCATGCCAATTGCAGCAAAGCCGTCACGATACAATGTCCCGACAGAAAAAGAAATAAGCCATGTTAATATGGGAACTTGAATGAAAATCCATACGAGTGACCACACAAATTTTTGAACCCGTTGAGAGCGTTTTTGAATAAGCAAAGGCATACCTACTAAACTGACAAGTGCAATTGCTAAACAAATAAGCATTGTTTTCCCACCACGTGTGAGCCATGAATTTTTATATGTTGCTTCTTCAAATTCAAGCGTTTTAAACTCATTGTGCTCGATGAAAGTTTTCACAAATTCCGTCATTTGTACTTTTGATAACGAGCTATTTTCACTAAATCCGATGTAATAAATATAGCCTTCTGCAATCGTATAAAATTCATTTGCCCTCGTTCCTGTCAAATGAATCCTATTTTCCTCTTCATCATAAGAATAATACGTGTACACTAATCCTCCATCGCCTTCTAAAAATTTCGTCACAAGTGTTGACGAAGAATTTAAGCGCTCTAGCTCAATTGGTGTTCCATAAGCATCTACTAAATTAGCAGCAAGGGCGTCATATTCCATTGGTTCCATGAATGTTCTTGTCATCGAAATATTGATAAACTCTTTTTCGTATGGAAAATGGAATTGAAGTTCAGTAAAATAGCCATCGTTCACTGCAATAACCTTGCCATCCTCTACTTGAAACGGTGTCGGAATATCAATTGTATTTACATTCGTTTTTTGTAAAAAATCTATATAGGGCATTTCTTTATAATATTTAAGTATTCTTATATTTTGCAGATCATAGGTCGTAAAATTTTGATTATAGGTGACGCCATCCCCTTCTATTTCGTAAAAAATATTCATTAAGGTAGGTTCATTAGCTGTACTATGCCGCATGTCTGTTGGTGTCAAGAGCTGAATGAGTAAAAAGATAATCGCAGTACTCACGATGATTGTTAGGATTGGCACACGAAAATTTAGTTTTCGTTTTGGTTTGCTGATTTGCTGTTGCACATTTTGCCTAATACGCTGTTCATTCACATCTGTCTGTTTCAGTTCCTTTAATTTATAGCGTGTCATCCTTTAACACCTCCCATTCTACTTCTGGTAACTGTGCCTTTAACAGCTTTCTTGCTTTTACTAGCCTTGATTTCAATGTGTTTTCGTTAATTTGAATGAGCTCAGAAATCGCCTTTAACGTCAATCCTTCTAAATAGTAATAAGCAATGATTTCTCGTTCCTTCATTGGCAAACGGAGTACCGCAGTACTTATGAGCTGTTCTTCATCGTGAATAACGAGTGCATCCTGCTGCTGATTTTTTAACGAATGCCATTTTTCTTGAAACACAAGTCTTTGATAATGCCAGCTTTTTAAATAATCTTTCGCTTTATTAGCAGTCATTTTTATTAAGTATCTCTCGGTTATTGATGGATCAATAGGTTGCCTCAAATGATAATACTTAATAAACACATCCTGCACAATGTCTTCGGCTGTATGTAAATTTTTCGTATAATAATAAGCAACACGCAATAGTCGTCCGCTATGCTGCTTCATTAATAGGTCAAGCTGCTCTTCATTCACAGTTTTCACTCCCTTCTATTTAGTATAACGATGCCGAATGACGAGTGGTTGAAAAAAGATACAATGTCACCCTTCTAATAACAAAAAAATACAGAAATTCATTTACAATTTCAGTTAATTTCGCTATTGTTGACGTACATTCCGTTGATTGGGGGCCATGTTATGCAATTTGATCAAATTAAAATGGAGTTACTTGCATTCTTAACACCTGAGCAAGTTTCAGATAATGCTATTATTCGTGAACAACACGGTCAAGACGAATCGTATCACACACCTGCATTGCCTGATTTAGTTGTTTTTCCTCGCTCCACACAAGAGGTTAGTGACATCTTAAAAATAGCCAATGCCTATGAAGTTCCCATCATTCCATTTGGACGTGGTTCGAGTTTGGAAGGTCATATTATTCCTTACAATGGTGGTATTTCAATTGATTTTAATGAAATGAACGCGATTCTAGCCATTGAGCCTGAAAATTTACTCGTAAAAGTACAGCCTGGTGTTACACGCTCAGAGCTCAATCAAGCGCTTAAAAAGCACGGATTATTTTTCTCAGTCGACCCAGGCGCTGATGCATCACTTGGTGGGATGGCTGCTACCAATGCAAGTGGAACGACAGCGGTTCGTTACGGGGGGATGCGCGATCAAGTGCGTGATTTAGAGGTGGTGTTAGCAAATGGTGACATCATCCATACAGGGAATTCCGCTGCAAAATCATCTTCCGGTTTACATTTAAATGGATTATTTGTCGGTTCTGAAGGAATTTTGGGCTGTATTACTGAGCTTACGTTACGCGTTTACGGCATTCCAGAGCATGAAGTCGCTGGCCGCGCCGTGTTTGCTTCTACAGATGTTGCGGTGCAAGCAGTTACTGCCATTAAACATGCTGGGATTCCTATTGGTCGTGTGGAATTGGTTGACCCATCATCCATTCGGGCCGTCAATCTTTATAGTGAAACGGATTATCCTGAGCAACCGACTTTATTTTTAGAGTTTCACGGAAATGAAGCCGGCTTACAACAGGATATAGAATTTGCGACAGAAATTTTACAAGACTTTGGCTGTGATCAGATTCAATTTGAAAAGGATACCGCTGCTCGCAATCTATTGTGGAATGCACGCCATAATTTAGCATACGCATTTATTCATGCGAATCCGGGGAGAAAACTGATGTCTACGGACGTATGTGTACCGATAAATGAATTAGCCAATGCCATTGAATTTGCGCGTAGAGAATTAGAAGTGAGTGGCTTAATCGGAGGTCTGACTGGCCATGTTGGTGATGGTAATTACCACGCGATTTTAATGTTTGATATAAAAGATGCGGAGGAAGTAGCACGTGCCAAGGCATACAACAAAAAAATTGTAGAATATGCTTTAGCAATCGGTGGTACTTGTACAGGCGAACATGGTGTCGGTATTGGAAAAATGGAATATCAGCAGCAAGAGCATGGCAACGCACTTCAGGTCATGAAGGCCATTAAGCTTGCTTTAGACCCGAAAAATATTATGAATCCAGATAAGCTACTTTAATGTAAAGCCTGACTCCATTCAATATGTAGTCAGGCATTTTAATGATTTAGTTATAAACAGCCATTATTGCAATACTCCAAACAATTAATACGAAGGAAAATGTTAATAAAAATGAATTAAAACTAGTAGGCTCATCGTCTTTTACTTTTTTGATGATGGCTATTAAATTAACACAAAAAATAATAGCTAATACGGGTGTTAAATATATACCAATATATATAAATATAATCATCCTTATTTCCCCCTATTTAGAATTAGTATCATTTGTTGCGGTTGACTTAAGTTTTCTCCTGAATATTTTGGGATTAAGTGGGGAGTCGTAAGCATTTTTGAAAAATCGCACGTATCCTCATGGAGTATTAGAGCTTTTCATGTTATTGAAAACCCCCACTTTTTAAAAGTGAGGGTTCGATAAAATTTATTCGTAAAACGGTGTTACGCTGTAGCCAGCTTGCTCTAAATGGTAGCGAATGTTTTTGTCGACTAAGAAATGGCCAGCTCCTACTACGACAAAGAATTTGCCCGGCTCGTTTTTAAGCACATCTACAATCGACTTCGCCATGTTTTCATCGCGTTGACCGAATAGCATCGTGGCAAACTCTGAAACATCGCCTTCCATTTCCGCTAAGCTTTTCGCGAAGTTTTCGACATCTCCCGTTTTCCAGTTCATAAACCATTCTGACAGTAATGCTATATCTTCATCCGATTGTTCAACTGGCTCTAGAATGCTATCTAGCACGCTCACTAGTGATTCTTCCTGCGCTTCTTTTGATAAGCCATTGAACATATCGACCTGTGCATTCACGCCTTCTAGTTCATAAATCGGCTTTTGCTGTAAGTAAGCACTTAGTAAAAATTGCATATCAATGCCGTGCATCGCCAATTCCTCAACGGATAAACCAAACGCTCCATCCATCGCTAATGTTGAAAAATTATTTGCTACTAACCACGGTTTCATTGCTTCTAGTTCCTCAATTGGCATCTCTAACAGCTTAGCTACCTCTTGAAGCTTGGCATACGTTGCTTCGCTAATATCATCTTTAATCGATTTGCCCTCTTCGTAAATTGCTTGTTCCATATAGTAGGCCATGCCTTCAGGATCCAAAATATTCGCTTCTACAAATAGACCTTGTGAGTCGTTAAAGGCATTTGTTAGCTTTTTATGCATTGGGTACAAATCTGGCACACCGAGATGGATCGAGCCTAATAAATAGACCGTTGTATCCTCGTCCGCTACGACCCAAGCAACCCCTTTAGCTCCAGCATTTGCTTGCTCATAAACATCCTGAATTAAGCGAATCGCAAAAATAACAGCCTGCTGCGTCGTTGCCTTGTCTTCCAGCATTAGTCCTGCACCAGATCCAAGCAATACATTACGCTTTTGCATATCTTTTACGGGGTCATTTTCCGAGCCAATATTATATTGCGCAACGATATTGTATAAGCGGTTGACGATATCTTCACGTGTATTATTGCCTTTAACGACAGCTGGTTTGAATTGATCATTTTTCTCTAAATCCAACGAAGCGATTTTTTCTGCAGTTAATTGTACTAATGTATTTAAGCGCTCTTGAGAAATAGCTGTTTGGAAATCTTCATAATACCATTCAAGTGGGAAAATTCCGTACTTTTCCCCATCGTTTAACGTTTCCAATGCCCAGTTGCTTATCTCAGGTGCAGCTTGCTCAGCTTGAACAGCTGGTGCAATTGAAGTGAGCATTAAAGTCGCCCCTAAAGTCGAAGCAAAAGCTGTTTTTGTCAATTTATTCATAACCCCATCCTCCAACATCTATAAAAATACACCTACCTTTATAAATTATAACATGGAAGATTTAGAATAATTTGTCTACTTACGCAATTATTTGTATTAATTATACATTTTTTCTATTTTACATATTGATTGCTTACTAATTGGCCTTCAATAAGTTCTGTTGGAATTTCAAACTCAACTAGCCCCATATAGCCCGGTGCAACCTCGTATTTATCAAATGCAATAACGAGCTTGCCTTCATCTGTAATGTAAAAGTTTTGGTCGGCTTTAATCGTTTCGAAGTTTTCGAATATATCTTCGCTCGTTTCCGTTTTTACCCAATAGGTTTTATCCCCATTCGATTCAGCCATTTCACGTCGCATTTCATCAGCAATATATGTGCTAAGCGTTTCAATATAACGATCATCTTTAAATAGGCTTGGTAATGTAATGGCGATTTGCTCCTTTTTATCGATTGTAGTATATTTCATTACCGTTGAAGATGAACCGACGATTTCGACAACATAGCGCCCAAATGACAATAGCTGTTCATTGTCAGTCAACACAACATAGCCACTATCAATACCATAGTGCCCATCCTTATCCATTTCTGTAGAAAATTGAAGGTATTGCTCATACAATTCACGTCCTTCTTCGGCATATTGTGCATTGAGTGCGGCAATTTCCTCCGATTCACCTGAGATTTTTGGAATTTCAATGGTTGCTTGGTGATTACCTTGGTGATCTTCAATTTTGGAAATCGTCAGCACTTCCACAATTGAACCCAAAATCGGAATTTGCGAAATATTTTTTGCCAATGTCATATTGGTATTTACGGTAATCGTAAATGCCATAACTGCCGCAGCTGCCGTTACACCCAACCATCTTGCCTTGAATCGTTTTTTTGTATTGCGCTTTAATGCCTGCTCAACTACCTCTTCAAGCTCCTCTGGTATCGCCACGTTTTCATATTCCTTTTTTAATTTTGATAATTTTTTATCCATGATACCACTTCTCCTCGTCTTGTAATTCGATTTTTAAAAGCTTTAATGCTTTATACAGCCTGGATTTGGCCGTACTTAAAGGGATTTCGAGTACGTCTGATACGTCCTCTAATTTTAAATCTTCAAAATAGCGTAGGATGATAACTTGTTTTAATGATAAAGGCAATGTATCAAGCGCATTATTCAAGTCTGTATCCTTATACGTATCCTCCGTTTCTTCGCATAAATACAGAAGTGTCTCATCATCTGTTACACGAATTCGCTTCATTTTGCGTAAAAAATCAATGGCTGTACGAACAACAATTTTGTAAAACCAACTTTTCATTTGACTATGATTTTCAAGCTTTTCTAAGGCTACCCAACCTTTTTGAATACTATCTTGTACGACATCGAGGGCGTCTTGCTCATTTTTGACATAGCTATAGGCTAAAAGATAAAGCTGATTTTTGTTGTCCCGCACATAATTAATAAATAGCTCTTCAATCGTTGGATTCATTGTGTAGGACCTCTCTTATTTTTTTAGACATCTATTAGACGGACGAATCGGCTTAAAAAGTTTATATATTTTTGAATTTGAGGAATTTCTTTTTTTGACAAATGTTTTTTTTAGATACTCATGCTTTTCAGTGCGCTCTAATTACTACTATTCCCCGTTTTTAGAGCAACGTTAAAAAAGATGCTCAAAATGGGCAGTCGCCATTCTGAACATCTTTTTAATTTACATCATTTTCGCATGTTTTAATGTGCGCTGCAATACTTTGGCCATTTGC
Organism: Solibacillus sp. FSL R7-0668; assembly: GCF_038006205.1. NCBI lineage: Bacteria > Bacillati > Bacillota > Bacilli > Caryophanales > Caryophanaceae > Solibacillus > Solibacillus sp. FSL R7-0668. The sequence goes on from NZ_JBBOUU010000001.1 coordinate 2,094,406, forward strand.
GCGCGTGTTAACTGGCCGTTTGGATCAAAGCGACCATCTACTTTTCCATCAAAAATGCCTAACTCGTTGGCAACGGCTGCATAATACCGGTCCGCTTCGGTCATTTGCTTAAAATCTTTAAATCGGACAGCCGAATAGTTCGGTGCGGAAATCGGAATGCCTGCATGCTCTAACATTCGAATGGATATTTGAGCTGCTTGCTTACGAGTCACAATTTGATTTGGTGAATGATTGCTGTCTAAAATATTGGCTGCAACAAGTGCTTCCATCGCATCCTCATACCACTTTCCTTGAAGGTCACCATTTGATGCACGGTCCGCTGGTGGTAAGTCCATCGCGCGACTAATCATCGTGGCATATTGTGCAAGCGTGATATTTGCTTTGGGTCTGTAATAATTTTCTTCTGGGCCCGAGACAATTTTACGCTTAGCTAATTGCAAAATTTCATATCGAAGTGGCTCAGTGACGACATCATAAAAGAAGAGCTCGTCGTTTTCAACGGCATATTCATTAGATGTCTTCGTTTTAATCGTATGTTGCTTTGCTGTTCGTTTATGCGGTGCGGCCACAGTATCTCCATTTTCTGCAACTTTTACGATTGTATCGTCTGCGTTTAAGCCTTTGACAATAATATCGATATACGTGGAAAATTCAAGTTCCTTATCGTAAATAGACGCATAAAAGTTTAAGCCGTAATCCTCATAATCGTCAATGGTCATCACTATGACAGCACTTTCGTTGGATTCGGGAACGGCTGACTTTGGTATTACCAGCGTGATTGTGTTAGACACTTTAATTGTCGTAGCCGAACGCGGATTCATTTTTGAAACAGGTAAGTAAATCGTGTAGGTCGATCCGTCTTCGATAACAGAAATCTTGTCATTTGGAATCACTTCTTCTTCATTTTCATCTACATAATCTGGATTCCAGCCGTTCGGGATGTTCTTTTGTACATCCTCAATATATTGCAGGTCGCGATAATTGGCGATATAGCTCTTTTGGAGTGATGTTAAACCATTGTATAAGGCGCGAACTTTCGCAACATCTGCTTCATGTGAGGAAGTCGTCAGTTTGGAAATCGCTGTAATCACCTGCTGGGCAATGGAACGATTGTAATCTGTATTATGGTATTGATTATATTGCTCGATTTTTATGTTTACAGTTTTTTCGATTAACTTTCGATAGTTGTAATCGAGCGTATTGTAATCACGTAAGGCTGCTAAATAATTGGCCACATAGTTTGTATCCATAACATCGAGCGCATTGAAGCTATTTTCGACCGCTGTCATCTTCGCAATATTCGTATTATATGTAGTCAGTTGTGTCACATAATAGTGAGGAACCCCCGCCTTTTGTGCCTCCGTCAAGGAATCATAAGAACGATTGGCTTCTTTGACATCACGTAAAAATGTCGCCTTACCGATCGAAATGGCATTCATTTTTTTGATAAAGCTGTCTATTCCGGGTTGAACATGGTTACCATCGGAGCTTGTATTATTATAGTAATAAAAGAGACGACTGGCATTCGATACAAATTGACGCTCGTATTCGGACAAGCGGTAATAGGCATTATACGCTTCTGTTAAATAGTAATTATATGTAGTGCTTTTCGGATCAATTTTATCGATTAATTTGACGACTTCCTGCGCTTGGGTCCAGTCATATGTATTGTTGGCAGCTACATCATTACTAGCAAATGTCACAGCGGCTGGAATGGCGGCTAATGATAGTAATAATGCTGATTTTTTGTTTTTCATCTCGATCAACCTTTCTAATATTTCAATCGTAACAGTAGTGTAACATGAAAATAGAATTGGTTGTTTGATTTTCCTTATTTTATGTATATTGAAACGCTTATTGTAATTGTATTTTTAAACTGGTTCCCAACCCCAAATAATGAGATGACAGGCATCGAACTTATCTGCGGTAAGTGAAATGCCTGTTACTTTTTCAACAATCTACTACTGTATGGAGCCGGTACTTTTTAAACCTGGGTTGACCTTGATTTTTACTTTTGCATTTTTATATGCCTCTTGCCATTCATCTTTACTCATTCTGTGATTATGCAGTTTCTGTCCTTTATAATTAATCCCAAAGCCTAATGGATCATAACCTATTTTTTTCAGCTCATCTAAAAACTCCTTAAATTTTTCCTCAGCCTCCTTTTTTAACAGTTTGTTATATTTCGGTAATTCCATATTATTTAAAGCCTTTTTGGATTCAGATATATAACCGTATAACCCCATTTCAATCTCAAGCTCTATTTTATCGTCATTTAGAATATTTACTTTATAGTTTGATTTTATTGTGTCAATTTTTGCAATAAACTGTTCACCATCTTCCATAATGACAACCTCTGCATGATTGGTTTTTTCCCTTAATATATTGTATAGTGCCGTATTAAGTGAATTTAACTCATACGGTCGCTTATTGTTTGCTATTAATAATGACTTATTAATTTTAAAATGTTTGTTTTCCGCATCGATTTCGATAATGGGTAAAACAGGATCAATCCCATATTCCTTCATATTTCTTCTAAAATGAAATAAATACGTTGTGACTACATATTGACTTTCAGTTCCATTATGATCTAAAAAATTGAATAATTCCGGGTATCCGGCTCTTTCTCCCTTTGGTTCCAACTTGATGACTTCATCTGCAGTAGGTCGGCCAACCGCAATCCATGAAATCATTTGAATATCTGGTCTACGTATCAAAAAATCTAAGATCTCGTGATTTTTTTCTTCTTTAACAAGTTCTTCCCCTATGACGATCAGCTTCGTATGTCCGAAATCTAACTCCTTATCAGTATACGATTGCAATAAACGAATAGCTTCAGATAGCGTTTCCCCTGATTCGGAAATATACGAATATTCAGGTTGTGTTGATTGCTTAAAGGAACTAACTGGTTCATAAATTTTTAACGTTATTTTGTATGGTTTTTTTTCTTCATCAGACTTATCTATAGCAATCATTGCAACAAATACATTTTTATCGATATCCTTAAATGCACAGCCTGTTAAGAATAGAAGGAATAGTAGTAACAAAAAAATAAAATGCTTCTTTTTGATGTGGTTACTTGGCATATTTCATCCTCCTTTTTATAAAGAAAAATAAAATGACCATTATTGGAAAAATGACAACGACGAGATGATAAAAGTAACTCGAGTAACGAAACAGTTGATATTCATTTAGTAAGCTCACCATAAGTAACGAGATAGATATGAAAAAAGGGATAGGAAGATAGTTCCCGATAACTTTTTCTTTATATTTAATGTCATCTAATTTGAAAACAAACTTTAAAAGCTCTAAAGAGACATGCCAATGAATTAAAATACTTAAAAAGGCGATTCCTAGATAAAACAACAAAAAAATAAATAGAACGCGCTCAATCACAAAGAAATCCATGTTTAATGAATCTGATGTAGAAATCCAAGGATAAACGAGCTCGTCAATATGTTCGAATCCGTTAAAACCTATTGGAATAAAATATGTCGTAAATAATGTAACAATAGAAATCATGAAAATGAATACAAGTTGCTTCATACGAAAAGTTTGTTTTTCTTTAAAAAAACGATTAAAAAGAAATAAGTTTGCAACTCCTAAAAATATAAAAAAACTAGCAGAGAAGGAATTGAAATTAGGATACTGATTCACGTACAAAGCGGCTTCCTTTACAAAATCCCACTTTAAATTATCACTGCCATAAGCTTTAATAAAAATATATATAATAAGAGGACTCGAAATAATTAAAATAATTTCAACTGTATATAACACACGTTCAGTTTTCATTAAACAACCAAAAATAACGGATAAACTTAGGGCTAGGCAAATTTGAATAATGGGCATTTCCGGGGTAAGATATCGAATAAGCAGAAATGTAAACGTGATTAATGTTATCAATCCTGCAACAAACCAAATGACGGCTAATGAAAAGACAAATGGTAAGTGAAACCATTTAGCTGTTGTTGTTGCCAAAAGCTCTGGTAATGTTTTTCCAGGAAAGGAATTAAAAAAGCGTGTATAAATCGTGATTAGAAGAACTCCAAATATTAGTGCCATAATCATAGCAGACACTGCGCCTTCCTTATGATAATGCAAGAGTATTGCAGGAACGGAAGCAATAATATTGGCTACCATATTAATTAATATTAAGTAGTAATAAAATCTACTCATACTCATCCCTCCGTACTTCCCCTTTTTTCCTTGTTGGGCTAAATTTCAAATAAGGCTCTCCAAAGCTATCTAAATTCACTAAATACATAATTAATGCAAACAGACCTAGTGCTAATCCCGCTAAACCAAATATTGTAGTAACGAGAATAAAAAATAATCGAACGACGCGAATGGAAAAGGCCATTTCATTGACAGGAATTACAAAGGTAGAAATAGCAACTGCAGAAACGATGATGACCATAATATTTGACGCAAGAGAAGCCTCTGTAACCGCCGTCCCTAAAATTAACCCACCTACTGTAGTTGCAGTAGCACTTACCGCTTTGGGGAGCCGAATACTAGCCTCTAAAAGCATCTCCATAAAGAAAAGCATAAAGAGCACTTCAACAAATGAAGAGAAAGGAACTCCGATTCGACTGCCAGCAATAGTCAAAGCTAATTCCGTACGAAAAACTTCAGGAGCAAATGAGGTGATTCCTATATAAATTCCTGGCAGAAGAAGGCTGATGAATAAACCTGTATAACGGAGAATTCTTAAAAAAAAAGTGATAAAGAATGTATGATAATTATCCTCCATCGTCGTCATAAAATCGAAAAAGGAAACAGGTGCAGCTAGTGCCTGTGGATCTCCGTCTACTAATAAAATGACCTTACCTCCATCTAGATTATAGACAATACGATCTGGACGTTCTGTCATAATCATTTGCGGAAATAATGTAAAGCGCGTATTGTTTAAATAATTATTTAACTGTGTTGTTGTAGTAATAATTTGATTATTAACATGCTGCAATTTTTTTTGAATCATTTTTAATAAATCAGCATTTACCTTCTGCTGATCATAAACGATTGCAATCTTTTGTTGATTTACTTTTCCTATTTTAAAATACTCTACAAACAATGTAGACTGGTGATAAGTAGAACGAATCATATTAATATTTGTAGAAAGATTATCACTTAATGCCGCTTGTGAGCCATGTATAGTTGTTTCTACATTCGTAGTGTTCGCGTTTTCATTTGAAGTTAATTTAAAATCGAGTAAATAGCACTCATTTTGAATAATGACGACTACATTTCCATACATTAATTCTGATTTTAATTCCTCCTTTGACTCCGCTTCTTGATAGAACGGCAATGCTTTCATATACTGTCTAAATTTTTGTTCCGAAGACATCTCAAAAAAGGGCTTTATTATAATTTGTTGTAGCAATTCTTGATTAATAAGAGGCTTAATAAAAAATAATAGGGCATGTTTTTGTTCATCTTCTAATGTTTTCTGAGTTAGTTCATTTGTACTTTTTAATTGTTCCTTTAACCAGTTAATCGTTTCTAAAGAAGACACCTAACTCCCTCCATCTTTAATTATGTATAAAATAGAGGTTGCCCAATTATTGAATTGTAATGCATAAATTATTGAATTAAATTTAGTATCTTAGCCGATTCTGAGATTCATTTAATTGAAACTGTCATTCTCCAAGTAACTTATAAACAAAAACCGAAGCTCACGTTAACGTAGCTTCGGTTAATTCAAAAATTATTTAGATTCGTTATAAGCGTTTAAGAATTCCTTTACTTTTGCTGCATCTGCTTCTAGTTTAAGACCTGTGTCTACTAAAGGAGAAACCGTTGATACAGCTGGTTTTTTCTTATCTTGGTAGTAGCTGATGAACTCATCTTGGTTGATTGAGTAAAGAACAGCTTTACGTAAATCTACTGATTTTGATGTTTCACGGCCCGTTGTGTTAAATAATAAGTACGATACGGCGTTACTATCTGCTGTTTTCAGCTGTAAGTTAGCATCTCCTTCTACAACATCTGTTTTTGTTTCAGGTACTGATTGTAACACGTGAATCTCACCGTTACGTAATGCTGATAGTGCGCTGTCATTGTCTTGGATGAAGCGAACGGAGATATTATTAATTTTCGGCTCATTTTCCGTACCTACTTGGTAAGCAGGGTTTTTCACAAATGTCGCCTCATAGTCATTTTTCTTCACTAAAATATATGGACCTGATGCTGCTAAATGGTTTGCATATGTTGCGCCTTCTGTCACCGTTGCTTGGTCACCGTATGCAATATCCGTATTTGGATCATAGCTTGCGACGTCAAATGTGTTGACTGCCGTTACCGCTTTTTCCGATACAATTCCACCTGATTGGTGCGCTAAATAGTTTAAAACTTGCGGGAATGGTTTTGGTGTAGTTAGCTTAATTACTTGGTATTTCCCTGCTGCGTTATCTACCGCTTTTTCATCTGTTACGATTTCTGAAATCGCTGCAGGTAATTGATCAGAAAGCTCTTCTAACACAGATTTCCCATCAGCCGTTTTTACAGATTCGAGGGCTGTAATATCAGATACAATTTCGACTGTATCAATATTTTCGTGAATGGAATACGTACGGTGATCTGGTACCGCATCTTTATCTTTAGCACGGTTTAAGGAGAACACAACATCCTCTGCCGATACTAAATCGCCTGTATCCACTGCTTTGTCGCCTTCTACTTTTGCAAAATTGATATCATCTCGTAATACAAAATAGTATTCTTCATTATTTTCAGCTGCTGCATGATCATAGGATAATGAACCCTCTGAAACAACTTCATCTGTATCAGATAAATTGACTAGTCGTACATACATATTTGTGTTTAATGTATTGATTGAGCCGTCATTTGCTTTTACTGGGTCAAGTGAAGTTAATGAACCTAACGCTTGATGTAAAATTAACGTTTCAGAACTATTTTTCGCTACATCATTGAATGAAATTGATTCCCAAGCCTGTGCACGTGATTTTGGTAAACGCACTGTATCTGGATTGACTTCGACTTTATAAATCCCTTGGAATTTTTGTGAAATGTATAAAGGTGCTATGTAAGCATTGTCGAATACAAGCGCTTGTTCTAGCTCTTTATACTTTTCCTTTGCTTCGTCCCCTGTTAATGTACTCGCTTCGTCTATTAATTTATCTACCGTTTCATCTGACGTATCGCTGTAGTCGCCACCTGTTTTAAATAATCCACGTACTGCATAGTCAGGGTTACCTGTTACCGTCGTCCAGCTTGAAATCGAGATATCAAAATTGCCGGCATCTTGTTGTGCTTTGAATGAGCCATAATCTGGTTGGATGTTTAGCTTTACATCAAATCCGTTTTTCACCAATTGATCACGCACAATGTTCATGTCCTGCTCTGAAGCAGCCATGCCTAATAACTCTATTGTTGGTGTTGCACTTGCAGTTTCCGTTGTGTTTCCATCATTTTCTTTGACATCCGATTTTGTTTCCACACAGCCTGCTAATGCCACCGCAGCAATTGTTGCCGTTGAAGCTAACGTAAATAATTTCTTGTTCATAAGTAAATTCCTCCAAAAAGTTAATTTGATTTCGGATCTAGTGCATCACGCAAGCCATCACCGAAAAAGTTAAATGATAAAACAAGGAGCATAATACATAACCCTGGGAAAATGGCTAAATAGGAATGTGACTCCAAATAGGTGCTCCCGACTTTTAAAATATTTCCCCACTCTGGAATATGCGGTTCAATCCCAAGTCCAAGGAAGCTTAAACTACTCGTCGAAATGACCGCGCCACCAATGGTCAATGTTGCCTTTACAATCATCGGTGCCAGTGCATTGGGCACAATATGCTTGAAGATGATTGTTCCATCACTTGCGCCTAACGCACGCGCAGATTCCACAAATTCATAATTGGAAATTTGCATGACATTTGCACGCATCGTCCTCGCATACGTAGGGATGGCGCCAACACTTAAGGCAATAATTAAATTCATTGTATTCGCACCAAATGCCGCAATAATCGCAATCGCCAGTAAAATCCCTGGAATCGCATAGAGGATATCCAATGCGCGCATAATGATATTGTCCGTATTTTTGCCATAATACCCCGAAATGGCACCAAGCGCCCCTCCGATTAACGCGGGAATGACCGTGGCACAAAAACCAACAATGAGTGAAATTTGCGCACCAAACACAATGCGGGAAAACAGGTCACGACCAAAGTTATCCGTCCCTAACGGATATTCCAATGTTGGCGTTAATAATAACGCACTGTAGTTATTTTCAACCGCGAAATCATAATCAAATGTCCAGCGGCTAATAATCGATAAGCTAAACATAAAGACGATGAAAAATAAGCCGAATAATGCCATTGTATTGCGTAAAATTTTGTCCCATAGCTTTTGCCATTTTTCAACAGCTGAAGGATCCGCATTACGAGCTTTACGAATTAATGTAATGCCTGCAAGCAGTGAGAAAAAGTTCCCCGTTACAACTGGGATTAGGAGCACAACGCCAAGCCATAGCATCCATTTTGGCGCAGTTGCTAGCGTCACTTGACGTGCAATCAATATCGCTGCACCTAAATAAACAACTGCTAAGGCAATAAACACCCCCATCGCAAGTAAAAACGTATCCACGACATACGGTTTAAAAATATTTAAACTCGAGATGAGTAAAATAAAGATTTGTGTATGGAAGGCATATACGACAAATGTATATTCCGCTGTTTTATTTCTCGTCGCGAGCATAAAACCAAAGCCTGACGCAAAAACATTGCCAACGAAAATTGTTAAAATTAAAGGAATGCCTAATAATCTCGTACGCTTTGAAATTTCACTATGTGTAGCTAAATCCTTCTTTATTAAGGAGGCTACAAAAGCTACATAGAATGTTGTGACAACATAGATGGCGAAGAATAGTAGTACTACTGGTCGCCAAACTTGTTCATTAAAATTAAAGCTATAAAGTAAAAACAATATTGAAAAAATCGATGAAAAAGCAATGGTAAACTGTGCATTTACATATTCTTGTGTGATTTTCAATAGCAGTTTTACATCAGAAATGAATTTCACCTATTACCCTCTCCTATGACTTCTTCATTTTTGAACGAATACGCGGATCAAAGAATGCGTATAAAATATCAATCAGCATATTGACGATGGAAATCGTAATCGCAATATAAACAACCCCACCTAAAATAGCGGGTATATCCGGAATAAACTGCTTATCTACTATATAGCTTCCGAGACCGCTAATATTAAATACCTTTTCTGTTACCGAAGCCCCGCCAAGCATACCGCCGAATAATAAACCAATAACGGTAATAATCGGGATCATTGCATTGCGAATCGCGTGCTTGGTAATAACTTTGCGACCTGACAAGCCTTTTGCCTTTGCCGTAATAATATAATCCTCATGAATGACCTCCAGCATACTCGACCGTGTCATCCGGGCAATGGAGGCTGTAATTGAGGTCCCGAGTACGACAATCGGTAGTACGAGCGACATCCAGTTGTTTGGATTGTATGTCGCTGGGAACCATTTTAATTCTAAACTAAACGTTAAGATAAAAATTAACCCTTGCCAAAAGCTTGGAATCGAAAGACCAATTAAGGCAATTAACATAAATACATAATCTATAAATGAATTGGGACGAACTGCTGAAATAATGCCTACTGGTATTGCAATTGCAACTGCCATTAATAAGGAGAACAGCGCGATTTCTAGCGTTACCGGGAATTTGTTTAAAATACTTTGTGTGACATCTTCCTTCCCAGCAAAAGACGTTCCTAAATCAAATGTAAATAATCCAGATAATGAGTGCCATAGCTGGACGAAATACGGTTGATCTAAGCCATACAGACGATTAAAATTCGCTACCTGCTCTGCTGTTGCCTCTGCCCCAAGTAAATTGCGGGCAGGGTCGAATGGCGAAATATACAAAATGGTAAAAACAAGTGTCGCTACCCCCAAAATAACGAAAATACTTTGAAGGAATCTTTCAAAGATAAAGCGAATAAAAGGATTACAAGTAAAGATAAGTAATACATACATCAGTAATCCGGGAAATAGGCTTATGAATAGAAATAATGGATTTTTTAATAGCTGCCCAAAATAATGGCGATACGTGTTCTGCTCGATTCCTAGTGCCGCTAGTTCTTTCGCGACCATACGTTGAATTTTTTGTTGCGTGAGTTGCTGCGCTTGAAGCTTAATTTTTTGTTCATCTACCGATTGTTTAAAAAACGTGGCTTTCGTTCGCTCTTGTGCTTCGTATTCACATGTCCAGTTAAGCACTTGCCCATCATCAATTAGCTTTTGCTGGATTTGCATAGCAATCGCATTGCTTTTTGTTTTCATACCGCCACTTCGATACAGAATATATGTAGCGATATGCACGATGAAGCCCAATAAAACAAAGGCAACATAATAGCCTTTATGTGAAGCATTTTTTTCAAAGCTGTCCTGTAAAATTTGTACTACTTTCACCTGTGCAACTCCTTTCTAGTATTCTTTTTATAAATGTCGGAATCATTGAAAACTTTATATTGCATAATCCCTACCTGTTTAGTACAGTATGTATGAGCAACATCATTTCGTCAATATCAAATAGTGAATATTTTTAAAGGATGAGTCCAAAATGAGCGAAAAATTATTAACCGTAAAGGATTTACGAGTTTCTTTTATAACAAATGAATCAGAATTTGAGGCTGTAAAAGGTGTGAGCTTTCATGTCAATGCGGGAGAAACAGTTGGCATTGTAGGCGAATCAGGAAGTGGTAAAAGTGTAACAGCGCGTTCGATTATGCGCTTATTGCCTTCACCGCCCTCCTATTTGAAAACAGGGTCGATTGAATTCCAAGGAAAAAATCTTGTACAGCAAAGCGAAAAGCAAATGGAAGCGATTCGCGGAAAAGATATTAGTATGATTTTCCAGGACCCGATGACTTCGACGAACCCAACAATCCGCATTGGTGACCAAATTGCGGAAGGTCTAATCAAGCATCAGGGATTATCGAAAAAAGAAGCATATGCCAAAACGATTGAACTGTTAAAATTAGTCGGAATCAAAAATAGTGAAGAGCGCTACAATCAATATCCACATGAATTTAGCGGCGGGATGCGTCAGCGCGTAATGATCGCCATGGCACTTGCCTGTAATCCTTCCCTACTCATAGCTGATGAACCAACAACAGCACTTGATGTAACGATTCAAGCGCAGATTCTTTCATTAATGAAGCAAATGCAGCAGCGCCTCGGTACTTCGATTATTTTAATTACCCATGATTTAGGGGTTGTGGCAGGTATGTGTGACCGTGTCATTGTAATGAAGGAAGGCGAAGTGGTGGAGCAAGGGACAACCGAAGAAATTTTCGCCAATCCACAGCATGACTATACGAAACGTTTACTAAATGCACTTCCGAAATTGCATGAAAAGAAAGATCCAAAAGTAATGCCTCAGTTAGCACCAGAGCTAGATAGGAACGTGCCGCTTGTTGAGGTCAAGCATATGTCCAAGCATTTCGAGCTCGCGAAAGGCAATGTTTTAAAGGCGGTTGACGATTTATCATTTCAAATTTTCCCAGGTGAAACATTAGGACTCGTTGGAGAGTCTGGTTCTGGAAAGTCAACAACAGGCCGTACCCTCCTTCAATTACATGAACCAACTGATGGTGAAGTACTCTACAAAGGGGTTCCTGTAAGCCGTTTAACGAAAAAAGAATTAAAAAGCATGCGTCGTCATATGCAAATTATTTTCCAAGACCCGTATTCGTCATTAAATCCGCGCAAAAAGGTGCTTGATATTATTGGTGAGGCGTTAGATTTACATAAGCTCACAACGTCAAAAGATCAACGCCGTGCACGTGTCGAAGAGCTGCTTGAGCTAGTTGGCTTGAATAAAGAGCATGCGCTTCGTTACCCGCATGAATTTAGCGGTGGTCAGCGTCAGCGAATTGGCATTGCCCGTGCACTAGCGGTAGAGCCTCAATTTATTGTGTGCGATGAGCCGTTGTCTGCACTTGATGTGTCGATTCAAAAGCAAGTGGTAGATTTACTGAAAGATTTGCAGCAACGTCTAGGCTTGACCTATTTATTTATTGCCCATGATTTATCAATGGTGAAACATATTAGTGACCGTGTCGCTGTGATGTATGGCGGTAAAATTGTGGAACTCGCAGAAAGTGAAGAATTATATGCGAACCCACAGCATCCTTATACGAAAATGCTGTTAAATTCAATCCCGATTCCAGACCCAGCAATTGAAAAACAGAAAAAGCGTGAAGTGATGTCGGAAGAGCAGCTATTATCCAACCGTTTTGATGTAGAACACACGAAATTAGTGGAAGTGTCTAAGGATCATTGGGTGGCGATTTAATTAGTGTGTATTATTTATTTTATTGTGTAAGATACTGATTCATGACGAAAGGTGGTTGTCGTAAAATCGACACCGCCTTTTGTCATGCTATCAATATGATTATCGCTAAAACGCATCAGCAACGCCACCATCGACCGTAATCATACTGCCTGTGTCAAATACATATAAACAAAATTAAAACAAAAAAACACTTAACCTAAATATGGTACCTAAAGTTTTCACACTCCTTTCAAGTGCCCTAACTCTAGGTACCATACTAGGCATTCAAGCGTAAATTTTTTTAAACTTTTACTGGTACTGACTTCGGTGGCATTACATTATCAGGAATTGCACAAATGTACTCTTTACCCGCACGTAAACGGTCGAATTCTGCCCTAGCATTCACAATAATTTCTGGATTTAATAAAGAATCCAGTGCCGCACCAGCCATTGTTTTTGCAGCATAGTGCATCCCTTTCATTCCAATAGACGTACCAAATGACGATGTTGCTTGCCAAGTATGCACCTGTACCCCATGTGGTGCACACACTGTTGTCACCTGTCCAAGTGGCGCAATCCAAGAAACATCGCCTAAATCACTTGAACCCGGCATTGATTGACGGAAAAGCTGTGGAATATTGAGCGGTTCTTTCGTAAATAGTTGGCTCACATCGACGCCCATCATTGCAAGCTGATGATTTGCACCAGCTAAAACAGATGGTTCGATGGATTGCTGTAATGCTTTTGCATAGGCTTGCTCTTCTTCAGTAAAATCAATTGGTGGTATTTCCTGCCACTGCGCATACATTTGGTTATTTAGCGTCATGTTTGGCAATGAATCATAACAACCAGAACGGATTTCCCAACGCACTGTCGTTTCCGTCATATGCGCTGCCCCTTCTGCCACACGTATTAAACGACGTAATAAATCATCGACCGCATCACGTGTTGCTCCTCGCAAGAAATAGTAAACACTTGCCTTATCGGGTACAATATTTGGCGCTAATCCCCCATTTGTAATTTGATAATGAATTCGTGACCCATCTGGCACATGCTCGCGTAAATAATTTGAACCGACATTCATAATTTCTACGCCATCTAATGCGCTACGCCCCAAATGCGGTGCGCCAGCTGCATGTGCTGTACGACCACTAAAGAAAAACTCAACGCCCGTTAATGCTTGCATGGAAGGATGTACCACCATATTAAACGTCCCTGGATGCCATGTGTATACGATGTCTAAATCATCAAATACCCCTGCACGTGCCATATACGATTTACCTGATAATAATTCCTCAGCAGGACATCCATAATAACGAATTGTTCCGACTATTTTCTCTGCTTCCATAGTATTTTTAAGCGCTACAACGGCTTCAACACCAGCAGTTCCAAGTAAGTTGTGTCCGCAACCATGCCCAGGACCACCTTCAACAATTGGTGAAAGAGTCGCTGTTGTTCGTTGGCTAAACCCTGGTAATGCGTCAAATTCACCTAAAAAGCCAATAATGGGTGCGCCTGTTCCCCACTCTGCCACAAATGCTGTTGCTATATCGCCGCTCCCCGTGGTAATCCGGAAGCCTTGTTCCGCTAAAAAGTTTTTTTGTAGCTCAAAGGCAAATGTTTCTTCATACCCTATTTGTGGGTTGTCCCAAATCTCCTTGGCCATTTTTGCAAACGTTGCCTCACTTTGCTCCATTTGATTAAATAATTGTTTTTTCATCAATTATCCCTCCACTGCTTCCCATTTAATTTCTTCTACTTCTGTTTTCTTTACTGGTAACAGCATCGCAATACATGCTGCAATTCCACAAACAACCGCTAAGAAAATAAACGATGTATTAAATGAGCCACCTGATGCCGTAATTAATAAACCCATAATTGTCGGTGCTAAAATCCCTGCTGCCTGTCCTCCAAAATTGACAATTCCAAATGCTGTCGCGACATTACTTTCTTCTACTACTCGATGTGGGGTTGTGAAAATAAACGCACTGACAAATGACATAAATGAAAACGCAACACACTGGTACACAATAATTAATATAATCGATGTCGTATTCGCCATTAAAATGAGCGCAATCGCTAAAATTGACGTCCCTAAAATGACACCATACTTTGATTTCGAGCCTAATTTTGTGATGATACGTCCACTTATGATCATACCGACTGCTGCAAATAATGCCGGAATAGCCGCCACTATTCCAATGCTCGCCATATTAATATTATGTTCTTGCATTAAATAAGTTGGCATCCACGAGCTTAAGCCCCAGCTTGCAAGATTTACAAAGAAAAAAATCATTAATACTTTTACAAGATACGGATTCGTTAAAACTGCCTTAAATGACCCTTTTGGTTTATCTTGTTGATCTGCAATATATGTTATTGCATTGCGTGTGAAGAACAATAGACTTATAACAAAGATGATACCTAATGCAGAAATAATAACAAAAACTGTACGCCAGCCAAATATCATTAGTAAGGGTGCACAAACAATTGGAGCAAGCGCTGCACCTATCATATTTGAGGACATCATCGTTGATTGTGCTTTTGTACGTTGTGATTTTTCATAATAAGTTGCAATAGCTTTCGTACTCGCCGCTGGATATCCACCTTCACCTAGTCCAAATAAAAAGCGAATGATAATTAATGTGGTAAGAGACCAGGCTAAGCCCGTAAACGCTGTGAAAAATGACCAAAATAAAACAGCAATAATTAAAATTTTCACAATCCCAAAGCGATCAGCTAGCCAACCTCCTGGAATTTGCATAAACGCATAACCCATAAAAAACGCACTTAACACAAACCCTAGCTGCGTTGCATTTAACACTAAATCATTACCAATGCTCGTTAAAGCTAACGTGATAGCTGTACGGTCTATATAAGATACAATCCACCCAAAATATAAGACCGCTAAAATCCATGCACTTCTATTTTTTAATTGTGCTTGCTCCATACTATCGCCTCCTTATTAAATTATCTAAATATTACGAAAAATAAGAGACATTTTCATTGGAACAAGTTACAATTTTATTAAAGGTCCATTGTATAAAGTTCTAAAAAACAAAGAATTTAAGGAGCGTGTCCACCTTGAGCGTACAAAGATACCATGTGATTGGACAGGAACATTGCACTTTTTACATATACAGCGCTACAAATGAGTGGTTTTTATTTAGTGGTATACCTACCACCATGAAGTCGCTTCCATCAAAATTTGTCCTTGACGAACAGACAGGCTTTTTTACGACTACATTTGAAACCACTATCCCTGAGCGCTATTTTGTGTATTGCCACATTGCACTAGACTTGCGCGGCTTTGATGTTGAAACCGTGCAACTTCAAGCCGAAAAAATCTTTTTCCAACAGCTATACACAAAGCAACAAGAACAGCAATTGGCGATTTCAGAAATTATGATTGCACTCAATTCCGACTTAAAAATCAAGCCGCTGCTACAAAAAATTATGGAATACTCACTAGAAGCCATCCCGTCAATTGACCGAGGATTTGTTATGCTATTTGACGAGAAGGAAAATCGTTTATTTACCGTTGCTAAAAAAGGTACGACTGATTCAATTTTTAACTACTCGCCTTCAAGTGGTGAAGGGATTGCGGGTTACACATTTCAAACTGGGGAATCAGGCATTTATGATATAAACGCAGCACAAAAAATTATGTGGAATATTTCACATCAAAATGCCCTTGCCCTTGAACATGCGTTAAGTGATAATGCATCAAAAAACCTCATCACGATGGCGGTACCCATTTTTTCAGACACTCGTAAATTCGGTATTATGATTGTTCATCAGTATTCAAATAAAATGCCTTTTCAGTTTCGCGATTTACAGCTTTTAAAAAGTTTCGCATCACAAGCGGCCGTAGCATTAAAAAATGCGGAAGCCTATGAGCAAATCGAACAGTTGAATCGTGATTATGAGCACAATAACACGATTCATCAGCTGTTTTTAGATCTCACATTGCATAATGCCAATGAATCGCTCATTTTAGAACAAACAATCGCTCTCTTACAGCGTGATATTCACTATGTAAACTTACTTAATCGCGATACGTTTCCATCTGATTATACAGTCAATCAATTAAAGTCGATTACTGAACCAAGCATCCATTTACTTCCGCAAAAGACATATGTTTATCCAGTTAAAAATGAACATCAAATTTTTGGTTTTCTATTATTTGAGACGGAGCACCCAATTGAAGCAGATGATAAACGAATTCTCGAAAACGCGAGTATTAGTTTGGCGTTAATGGCCATACAATTTCAAGTGAAAAGCCAAACGAGCTTCAAGGAACGTTTCGAATTATTTCAACACATTTTAGCAGGACAAGCACCCTTACTAGATCCTCGCTATGAGGATTTGCATTTAACTATCTATGTACCAACATTTTGCATCGTTATAAAAATTAGCAATTTTACGAACTGGCATGTTGTGCAATTTATTGAACACTTGACTCATTACTACCCGTCTCATCCTTTTATTTTTACACAGGCGGATCAAGTCGTTTGGGTTATTCAGGCTAACGAGGCTTTTCGAGAAAAATTACTTCAACAATTACCTACCCATTTAGAAGGCTGGGTACAATTCCATCAGCAGCCGATTATGATTGGTGTCGGTACAATTCAAGAAAACTTATTAAAAATCAGTACAAGCTTCAATGAAAGTGAACATGCTATTCGCCATCATCAAAAAACGGGTATAGGTATCTCGATTGTGCGTTACGAGGAAATCGGCATAAATCGCCTGTTTGGTAATCATGCGAGTGAAGATATTCAAAACTTTATAACCCAGGTGCTGGAGCCATTAATAAAGAAAAAAGATTCTGTCCTGCTTGATACACTGATTTGTTATGTAGAACATAATCGATCCATCTTAAAAACATCTGAAGCGCTGCATATTCACCAAAATACGCTCTATCATCGTTTGCAGCGTATCGAACAATTAACAAAACGTTCTTTAAATGAGCCCGATCAATTATTGGAGCTTACATTAGCACTGCATTTATTTCGGACATATGCACAATAAAAACACCACAAACGCTTATTATGGTGCGTTTGTGGTGTTTTATCGTTAATAAGCTACTCGATTTTTCTCATAAGCTGCGATTTGGTCTTCGTATTGGAAGGTTAACGAAATTTCATCCCAGCCGTTCAGTAGCATTTCTTTATAGTATGGATCAATTGTAAATGAATATGTTTTACCATAGTCCGTTGTAACGGTTTGTGCTTCTAAATTGACTTCGATTGCTTGTGCCTCGGCGATTCCTTTTTCAAGGAGCTCATCGCATTCTGCTTCGGTTAGCTTAATTGGTAAAATGCCGTTTTTGAAGCAGTTGTTATGGAAGATATCGGCAAAGCTTGGCGCGATGACAACACGGAAGCCATAATCTAAAATAGCCCATGGTGCATGTTCACGTGATGATCCACAGCCGAAATTATCTTGCGCAACTAAAATTTCTGCACCTTTATACGCGGGTTTATTTAATACGAAATCCTCAATTGGATTGCCGTTTGCATCAAAGCGCCAGTGATAAAATACGAATTGACCGAAGCCTGTACGCTCAATACGCTTTAAAAATTCTTTTGAAATAATTTGGTCTGTATCAACATTTTTGCGGTCTAGTGGCGCGTAAATGCTGTTGACAATATTAATTGGTTGCATACAATCTCTCCTTACGCCTCTTGCTTTTGTAGTTGACGAACGTCTACGAAACGACCATGAATTGCCGCGGCTGCAGCCATTGCTGGTGACACGAGATGCGTACGAGCACCTGCACCTTGACGTCCTTCAAAGTTACGGTTTGATGTTGATGCACAGCGCTCACCCGAAGGAATCACGTCTTCATTCATTCCTAAGCATGCCGAGCAACCTGATTCACGCCATTCAAAGCCTGCATCTAAGAAAATCTTATCTAAGCCTTCTTGTTCTGCTTGTTGTTTCGTTGACCAAGAGCCTGGTACAACAATCCCCTTTACGCCTGGTGCTAGCTTTTCACCTTTTACGATGTCTGCTGCCGCGCGTAAATCATTAATTCGTGAGTTTGTACAAGAACCGATAAAGACATGCTGAATTTCAATATCGGTAATTTTTTGACCTGGTTGTAAATCCATATAAGCCAGTGCTTTGTCTAATGCAGCACGGTCTGTTTCGTTATCATAATCAGCTGCTGTTGGCACAGATTTCGATACGCCAACGCCCATCGCTGGGTTTGTTCCCCAAGTAACGATTGGCTCGATTTCATCCGCTTCGATTTCAAGCACAACATCATAGGTTGCATCTGCATCTGAAGCGAGGCTTAGCCAGTATTTTGCTGCTTCCTCAAATTTTTCTCCTTGTGGTGCATGACGACGACCACGTAGGAATTCTACCGTTGTTTCGTCTGGTGAAATTAAACCAGCCTTTGCACCAGCCTCAATCGACATATTACAAATCGTCATACGCTCTTCCATTGAAAGCTTTTTAATTGCTTCTCCAGTGTACTCGACAATATGCCCTGTACCAACGCCGATGCCCCATTTCGCGATAATCGCTAAAATGATATCCTTTGCAGTTACGCCCACACCTAGCTCCCCATTGACACGGATTTCCATTGTTGGTGGCTTTAATTGCCAAAGCGTTTGTGTTGAAAGTACGTGCTCCACCTCTGATGTACCGATACCGAATGCGATTGCACCGAATGCACCATGTGTCGCTGTATGGGAGTCACCACACACGATTGTTTTACCAGGTTGTGTTAAACCAAGCTCTGGGCCAATGACGTGCACAATCCCTTGATCGGGGTGACCGATATCAGCAAGTTCAATCCCGAACTCTTTTGCGTTTTCAGCAAGTGTCATAATTTGCTTTTTCGCGATTGGGTCGTTAATTGTTGGTAAGTTTTTTGTTGGTACGTTGTGGTCCATTGTCGCAAAGCACAGGTCTGTACGACGCACTTTGCGGCCTGCTAAGCGTAGTCCCTCGAACGCTTGCGGGCTTGTTACTTCATGGATTAAGTGTAAATCGATGTACAGTAAATCTGGCTTGCCAGCTTCACGATGTACGACATGTTGTTCCCACACTTTTTCAATGATATTTTTCCCCATAGTATTCACCGTTCCTTAGTTATATGAAATCATTATGCTATCCGAAACGAAGCTTGCGTCAATTTCGTTTAGTACTTTTTCTGTCCATTCATTTGTTGAAAGTGCACGTGTATGTTCTTGTGCTAGGTCACCTGTGAAGTAGCCATCGTCGAATACTGCGGCAACTGCGCGTTCGATTTCTGCTGCTTCTTCTTTTAAGCCGAATGAGTATTGTAATAACATCGCCACTGAAAGAATTGTAGCGGCTGGGTTTGCAACACCTTGACCCGCAATTTCTGGTGCTGAACCGTGTACTGGTTCGTAAAGGCCGAAGTTATCGCCGCGAATAGACGCAGAAGGTAATACCCCTAAAGAGCCCGTAATAACAGAAGCTTCATCACTTAAAATGTCGCCAAATAAGTTTTCTGTCACGACGACATCATAGTGACCTGGATTTGTAATCAGCTTCATTGCCACTGAATCCACTAAGTTATGTTCTGTTTCTACATCTGGGTACTGCTTTTTCTTTTCTTCTACAATCTCACGCCATAAACGGGATGTATCGAGTACGTTTGCTTTGTCTACTGAGCAAAGTTTGCCACGACGTAAGCGAGCTAATTCGAAAGCATTGTCTACGATTCGCTCAATTTCCTCACGTGAATACACACATGTATCAATAGCACCTGCATCTGTTTTTTTACGTGGCTCCCCGAAGTAAAGCCCTCCTGTTAATTCGCGGACAATCATTAAGTCAACATTTTCCGCAACTTCACGTTTTAATGGAGAAGACGCAAGTAAACTTGGGAATGCTTTTACAGGACGTAAATTGGCAAATAAATCGAAGTGCTTACGAATTTTTAACAAACCTTTTTCTGGACGCAATTCAGGTGGATTATTATCCCATTTCGGACCGCCAACTGCACCTAATAAAATGGCATCGCTCGCCTCACATTTTGCAATGGTTTCATCTGGTAGTGGGTTGTTATATTGATCGATTGCTGCCCCGCCAATTGCCGCATAGTCTAATTGAAACGTATGATTGAAACGCTTCCCGATTACTTGTAATACTTTTACCGCACTTGCAACAACTTCTGGACCAATGCCATCACCTGGTAGTACTGTAATTTTCTTTTCCATTTGAAAAACACCTTTCTTTCGACGTGAAATTACTTGTAGTTGAAGCACCACCAAAATTGATGGTGCTTATTTATTTATTGCATTACAGCTTGCTCTTCCCGAACATACTGTTGGATTAAATGGCGATTGATCGCGTTTAGGTAGGCTTTTGCTGACGCTTCTAATACGTCTTGTGCGGAGTCGCGACCTGTTGATGTGTAGCCATTATATTTTAAGTTAATAACAGCTTCACCTAATGCGTCGCGTCCCTTGCCTACTGATTTTACGCGGTAATCTAAAATATTTACTGTACCATTGACAAGCTGCTCTAATGTGTTGAAGATCGCTTCTACTGAACCAGAGCCTGTAGCGGCAAGTGTTTTAACATCTCCTTCTGGCGTAACAACAGATGCTGTCGCTGTAGGGATATTTTCTGTACCGTATTGTACTTGCACCGATTTTAATTCGAATAGTGGCACATTTTCAAATGACACTTGTTGCTCGGTTAAAATCGTTGTTAAGTCTTCTTCGGTAACTTCTTTTTTGCGATCCGCTAGTTTTTTGAACTCGGCGAATGCTTTATTTAGTTTTTCGTCTGATAGCTGGAAGCCCATTGTTTCCGCACGATCACGGAATGCTGCACGACCAGAGTGTTTGCCTAAAACTAATGGTACTTCATCTTCCCCAACAAGTGCTGGTGAAATAATTTCGTACGTTTCAGGATTTTTTAGAACGCCATCTTGGTGAATGCCTGATTCATGCGCGAATGCATTTTTCCCAACAACCGCTTTGTTTGGTTGAATCACTACATTCGTCAAACGGCTTACCATTTGTGAAGTACGTTTAATTTCTTTTAAATTCAGACCCGTTTCGACACCGTAGAAGTCTTTACGAATATGAAGTGCGACACCGATTTCTTCTAATGCGGCATTACCAGCACGTTCACCAATACCGTTAATGGTACACTCTACTTGGTCTGCACCGTTTTGCACGGCTGCAATTGAATTCGCTACCGCCATTCCTAAATCGTCATGACAGTGAGCGGAGAATTTAATGTTTTCTGAACCGATGACATTTTCACGTAAATAACGGAATAATGCCCCATATTCTTCTGGTGACGCATAACCAACTGTATCTGGAATGTTGATCGTTGTTGCTCCTGCTTTAATCACTTCTTGGCAAATACGTACTAAAAATTCCTTGTCAGAACGGAACGCATCCTCCGCAGAAAATTCCACTAATGAGAATTTCTCTTTTGCGTATTTTACTGCTGTGACAGCTTGTTCTACGACTTCATCTGGATTTTTCTTTAGCTTGTATTCCATGTGGATTGGGCTTGTAGCGATGAATGTATGTACATGAGGTTGCTCCGCATGCTTAATCGCTTCCCAAACCGCATCGATATCACTTTTAACTGCGCGAGCTAAGCCTGTTACGATCGAATTCTTCACCGTTTTGGCAATTAATGATACCGCCTCTAAGTCACCAGGAGATGAGGCAGGGAATCCCGCCTCAATAATTGTGACACCTAAACGCTCTAGCTGCTTTGCGATTTCTAGCTTTTCAGCTGTATTTAAGTTAATGCCAGCCGATTGCTCCCCATCGCGCAATGTTGTATCAAAAATGTCAATTTTTCGCATATTATTTCACTGTAACCTTTGTTTTGCCTTGGTTGATGAATGGCATCATCGCACGTAATTTTGCGCCTACTTCTTCGATTTGGTGGTTTGCACCAGCTTCTTTGAATTTCGTGTACTCTGGGCGACCTGTTTCGTTTTCTTCGATCCAACGTTTCGCGAATGTACCGTCTTGGATGTCCGTTAATACGTCTTTCATACGTGCTTTTACTGAAGCGTCGATGATACGTGGACCAGATACATAGTCTCCCCACTCAGCTGTGTCTGAGATTGAGTAACGCATAGTCGCCATACCGCCTTCGAACATTAAGTCAACGATTAATTTAAGCTCGTGTAATGTTTCGAAGTACGCTAATTCTGGTTGGTAACCCGCTTCTACTAATGTTTCGAAACCTGCTTTTACTAATTCCGTTGTACCACCGCAAAGTACTGCTTGCTCACCGAAAAGGTCTGTTACTGTTTCTTCTGCGAATGTTGTTTCAAGTAAGCCACCACGAGCTGAACCAATCCCTTTACCGTAAGCAAGTGCTAAGTCACGCGCTTGGCCTGTTGCATCTTGATGAATTGCGAATAAACCAGGAACGCCAGCACCTTCAGTGAATTGACGACGAACTAAGTGACCAGGACCTTTTGGCGCAACTAAGAATACGTCTACGTCTGCTGGTGGTTGGATTTGACCGAAATGTACATTGAAGCCGTGCGCGAACATTAATGCTTTACCAGCTGTTAAGTGTGGCGCGATTTCTGCTTCGTAAACTGCTTTTTGACGCTCATCTGGAAGTAAGATTTGGATTACATCCGCTTCAGCTGCTGCTTCCGCTACTGTTTTTACTTCTACGCCATCTTCTTTTGCAGCGTCATAAGATTTACCTGGGCGGATACCTACTACTACATCAAAACCTGATTCTTTTAAGTTAAGCGCATGTGCATGGCCTTGTGAACCATAGCCGATGATCGCGATTTTTTTACCTTTTAATACTTGTTCGTTGATTTCGTTTTCATAATACATTTTTGACATTTTCATTTCCTCCAATAAGTTAAGTAATATATTTTTGAAATACGGGCATTGGATGACATCCTCCGCCCCGTATGGAAAACCTTATTTTAAAATGGATAACTGTGGACCCTCTACCTTTTGAGCTTCACGGATGGCAGCTGTAGCACCTGTACGTGTTAATTCTTTAATGCCATATGGGCGAATTAACTCAATGAATGCGTCGATTTTTTCGGGATGCCCTACTACTTCATACGTGACAACATTTTTCGAAGTGTCGACTACTTGTGGTCTGAATGGCTCCACGATGGCATTCATTTCTAAGCGTAAATTGGGTGGTGATACAACTTTGATTAAAGCGAGTTCACGTAAAACAATCGCTTTTTCCGTAATATCATTGACCTTTAATACATCAATTTGTTTGGACAACTGTTTAATCAGCTGTTCAATTTTTGTTTCATCCTCTACATTTACGATGAAAGTCATTTTGGAAGAGTTCATTTGCTCTGTATGACCTACTGTAATTGATTCGATATTGAATTGACGCTTCATTAATAAACCAGTCACACGGTTTAAAACACCACTTTGATTAATTACGGTTACAGTGATAACACGTTTCATGGTTTTTTCACTCCAATCATTTCATGTAATCCTTTACCAGGCGCTACCATTGGGTATACACTCACTAACTGCTTCACGCGGCAGTCAATGACAACTGGCTCATCTGAATTGATGGCTTCTGCAAACATCGCTTCTGCTTCAGATAACTTTTCGATGCGAATACCTTTAATACCGTACGCATCTGCTAATTTTACAAAGTCAGGCTGAATCGGCATTAAGCTTTGAGAATAGCGCTCGTCGTAGAATGTTTCCTGCCATTGACGTACCATGCCTAGACAGCTGTTATTTAAAATAACGACCTTAACTGGTAAGTTGAATTCTTTTAATAACGCAAGCTCTTGGTTCGTCATTTGGAAACCAGCATCCCCTACGATTGAAATTACTTTCTTATCTGGTTTCGCGAATTGTGCGCCAATCGCTGCTGGGAAGCCGAAGCCCATTGTTCCAAGACCACCTGATGTTACCCAGCCATGTGGATTGTTTAGACGGTAGTATTGCGCTGCCCACATTTGATGTTGCCCTACGTCTGTTGTCACGACTGCTTCTCCATCTGTTATACGGTGAATAATTTCCATCGCCTGCTGTGGTAAAATTTCTTCCCCAGCATCCTCATACCATAATGGATATTTTTCACGACTTTCGTTTAAATATTGAATCCAAGCCGATGTGTCAGCTACTTGGAAATCCTTCTTTAGTAAGGCAAATAGGGCTTCTTTTGCGTCCGCTACGATTGGAATATCCGTTGGAACGTTTTTGCCGATTTCAGCTGGATCGATATCGATATGAACGATTGTCGCGTTTGGTGCAAATGTTGCTAAATTCCCTGTTAAGCGGTCATCAAAGCGAGCGCCAATATTAATAAGTAAGTCACATTTTGTAATGGCATCGTTTGCTGTTGCATAGCCATGCATCCCCGCCATTCCGTAGAACTGTTTATGATCTCCGTGGATGCTACCAAGTCCTAGTAATGTGTTAACTACCGGTAAATTGTATTTTTCGATAAATTCAGTCAATTGTTCACGTGCATCGGCAAATAAAACACCCGCACCAGCAAGTACTAATGGTTTTTTCGCTAAAGTTAACGCTTGGATGGCCTTTTGAATTTGTAAATAGTTTGGCTTTGTTGTTGGCTGATAACCTGGTAAATAAATCTCTTCAGGTGCTTGAATTTCATCTTGGAACACCGTTTGTGAAATATTTTTGGGGAAGTCAATGACAACTGGCCCTTTACGACCTGTATTAGCAATATGGAACGCTTCTTTTACGATGCGCGGAATATCGCGTACATCTTGCACTTGGTAGTTATGCTTTGTAATTGGCGTTGTAATCCCCATAATATCGGCTTCTTGGAAAGCATCTGTACCGATAACAGAAGTCGCTACCTGACCCGTAAACACGACAAGTGGAATCGAATCAATCATCGCATCAGCAATCCCTGTTACTAAGTTTGTCGCACCAGGACCTGATGTCGCGATAACAACGCCCGGTTTATTCATCACTCGCGCATAGCCTTCTGCTGCGTGAATCGCGCCTTGCTCATGTCGCGTTAAAATATGGCGAATTGGATTGCGGTAAATCGCATCATAAATTTGTAACACAGCTCCACCTGGATAACCGAAAATGATATCTACATCTTGATCGTGTAGCGCCTGCACTAAAATATCAGCACCATCACGCGGTTTTTTGATTTCTTCTGCTTGTGGCTGGGTTTCTTGATTTTCTGAAACATTTGCACTCATGTAAAATTCTCCTTCCTTCATTAAAAAATGTATTATCATTGGAATTTTAGATAAAAAGAAAAAGCCTTTTCTCCGCACGCAAAAGAACACCTCTTACGTAGGGATGAAAAAGACTTTCCATGGTACCACCCTTGTTTATAGCTTTGAGAAAATAGGTACTTTTAATAAAAGCAACCAATTCCACTTTGCTACCTCGCGAATCATGTGGATCGCAGAGTTCCAGCTTTCATATGAGAAAACTGTGCAACTAAACTCCTGCGCACGATTCATTAATAACGAGCACTTCGATTATGCCCGGAGCTATCTAATGGCGAATTGCGTTTAATAGCTCACTCCGAGGGGATGTCGGATACAGTTGTATCGCCGGCTTCCACCACTACCGGCTCTCTGGTAAATACAAAGCTCTGTAACCTTTAACCTCATCAACGTTTTGACGATTAAATTTTTCGTTAGATTTTCATGACGCCGCCTTTTGAAGCATTCGTTACTAACGCTGAATAACGAGCTAACCAGCCGCGTTTAATTTTTGGTTCAAACGGTTGTAAACTTTCACGACGTTTTGCTAATTCTTCATCGGAAACATTTAAATTAATTGTACGACTTGGTAGATCAATTTCGATTGTATCTCCATTATTCACTAAAGCGATTGGACCGCCTTCAGCTGCTTCTGGAGAAATATGACCGATTGAAATACCACGTGATGCACCGGAGAAACGTCCATCTGTAATTAATGCAACTTTTGTACCGAGCCCGCGACCTTGAATCGCTGACGTTGGTGCAAGCATTTCAGGCATTCCAGGACCACCTTTTGGCCCTTCATAGCGGATGACAACAACATGCCCTTCACGAACAATACCTTCATCAATTGCCTGTTGTGCTTCCTCTTGTGAGTTGAAGACGATTGCTTCACCTACGAACTTCTTAATCGAAGGATCCACTGCACCGACTTTAATAACGGAGCCTTCTGGTGCGATGTTACCGAATAATACCGATAAACCACCAACCGGGCTATATGGGTTATCCTTTGTGCGAATGACTTTGTCGTTTGAAATTTCATAATCTTTGACAAGTTCACGCATTGTCACACCTGCAACGGTAGGACGGTCTGGATGAATCGCCCCCGGTATTTTTGTTAATTCATTAATAATCGCTTGCACACCACCTGCTTTTGCAATGTCATCCATCGAAATATCCGATGCTGGCATAATTTTCGCTAAATACGGTACGCGCTCTGCTACTTTATTAATATCTTCAATGTTATAATCGATTTCCGCTTCATTTGCGATGGCTAATGTATGAAGTACAGTGTTTGTAGAGCCACCCATTGCCATATCAAGCGCAAAAGCATCATCAATTGCTTCTTTTGTTACGATGTCGCGTGGTTTTACGTCTTCTTTAATCATGCGCACCAAATGTTTTGCTGCTTCGTAGATTAATTCTTTACGTTTTTCACTCGTTGCGACGATTGTGCCGTTACCTGGTAATGCTAAGCCTAACATTTCCATTAAACAGTTCATCGAGTTCGCTGTGAACATCCCTGAGCATGAACCACATGTTGGGCATGCGTTGTTTTCGATATCTAGCAATTCCTCTGCCGTCATCGTGCCAGCTTTATGTGCGCCGACGCCTTCAAAAACACTTGTTAATGAAAGTGTTTTACCTGATGCCGATGTACCTGCCTCCATAGGGCCACCAGATACAAAGACAGATGGAACGTTTGTGCGAACCGCTGCCATTAACATCCCTGGTGTGATTTTGTCACAGTTTGGAATGTAGAACACCCCATCGAACCAGTGTGCGTTAATAACGGTTTCAGCTGAATCAGCGATAATTTCTCGTGATGGTAATGAATAGCGCATCCCAATGTGACCCATTGCAATGCCATCATCTACACCGATTGTATTGAATTCGAATGGAATCCCACCCGCTTCTATAATGGCTTCCTTGACAACGTCCGCAAACTCGCGTAAGTGAACATGTCCCGGAATAATATCAATGTAAGAGTTACAAACACCGATAAAAGGCTTCTCCAAATCTCTCGCCTTTACTTTTCCAGTAGCATATAAAAGACTACGGTGTGGAGCTCGGTCAACTCCAAGTTTAATCATGTCACTTCTCATTTTAAACGCCCCTCAACGTATTGCATTTACTCTCGATGTATGATCTATCTTATACATATTTCGACGATTCTCGAAATATTCAAACTTCTTATTTCGTAAGCGTCGAATCCTACCTCGCTATAAACTGACATCACTGTGAAGTTTTACGAAGCGGTGTACTAAATTGTTGTTATCATAGTACGAATTTGCCTATGGCGTCAATACTATTTTTTGAATTTTTTATACAATTCAAAAAGTTCACAAACATTGGAATCGCTTTCATCCTCATTGTTGCATGCTTTTTCTCTCCTGGTACTATTTTTTGATAATTTGAATTTTTAAATAATTTATTTATTAATTTGATATTCTCCAAAGATATTGCGGAAATAATGCGTTAAAAAAACATCATTCGGATCTTGCTGTTTCCGAATTTCATTAAATGTTTGTGCATTACTATAGTAAAAATCAATATTATCTTTATGATAACGATTTTGTTTACCCCAATGTGGACGTCCGTTATATTTTTGCATCGTCTCATGAACCCAATCAAAATACGGCCCCTCATTCATGCCTTTATACATATGGAATGCGATAAACGCGCTTTCCTGTCCCTGAGTCGGACTTAAGTAGCCGGCTTCTCCTGCTGTTGTACGGATTTCGATAGGGAAATGAACATCAAACTGCTGCTTGTTAAACATAGCATGCACTTCCTCCAAGCAGGCTTCTACCTGTGACAAGGGGATGGCATATTCGGTTTCAACAAACTTCACACTACGCGGAGATGGATAAATTTCATGGCTTTTCCCCGTGCGTTCTTCTCCACCGACTACCTTTGACGCCAGTTTACTCACCGTTAAGCTTGCTTTTGGCATATACTTACAAAGCTCCGAGGCGATATAAAACACACCATTTTCCAATGCTTGCACCTTAATTTGATCCACAAATTTTTCGAACTTTGGTTGATCTACCGGTGCAACGGCCTGCATCTTTTTTACTTGAATGTGTTCACTTCCAGGGAAATAAAACCACTCGACATTCCGGTAATCTCGAATCGTTTGCTGTAGCAGAGAAACTTCGCTATAAAAATTGCTGCGCTCAGACGTATAAGCCAAACTATAGAGCGGCACAACCTATAATGTTACTTTTACTAGAATACCGAGCATCCCAACCGAAACATGTAAGCTTTCCGATAATGCATCCTCGCCTCGCTCATGCTCGATATAATCGCCTTCCCCATTGACAAAGCCCCAGCTTGTCACCATAGAAGAAAAGGACCCAAATTCAATGCCTGTCCCATGTGTACCTGTTGAGATCGCGCCGGCAAGTGTCTGCTGCTGAATATCGCCCATGTTGCTAAGTGCAAAGCCGTGCTGCGCTAACATCGAGCCCACTTCATATAAATAGGTCCCCGCCCAAAATGTAGCGGTTTGCTGTTCTTGATCCACTGATATTAAGCCGCGCATATGATGTAGTGATAGCGCTGATTGCTCCGGTAAAGCAACGGGACTAAATGAATGTGCAGCACCTGTCACACGAATCGTTCGTTTTAGTAACGCGTGCTCCTTAACAATTTGGGCTACTTCCTCGATTGTATGTGGTGCATAATACATGCTTGGATACGATACATAGCTCTCAGACCAGTTCGTCCACTTTTGACCATTCTTCCATTTATTTAAAGAAAACATTGTCCTTCCCCCCGATATGTTTTGAGTGGTCCTTTGTACTTACCACCTTCAATTGTATGTAGCACATGGAATCGCTCACCTAGTTCTCCAGCTTTTGCATGACGCATATAAAT
The DNA here is from genome assembly GCF_038006205.1 of Solibacillus sp. FSL R7-0668. Taxonomy (NCBI): domain Bacteria; kingdom Bacillati; phylum Bacillota; class Bacilli; order Caryophanales; family Caryophanaceae; genus Solibacillus; species Solibacillus sp. FSL R7-0668. The sequence continues at coordinate 2,123,803 of NZ_JBBOUU010000001.1, forward strand.
CGTATCCCCAATTGATACCGTACCCTGCTTGACCAAGATAGGTGTTTGTACTTCCCCTGCGCCTTCTAATGGAAGAAGTGCAAATCGATTCGGCTCTAAAAAGGTCGGTAAGCGGTCTACTCCCGCCGCCCCGGACGCACTATAGCCTCCACCATGACAGACAACGATGTCATCCGAAAATTGGCGTGTCACACGTAGCGCAAAGCCGACAGCAGGTGTTAAATGTAGACTTTCGTAATGGTCGAATAATGCCGGGGCAAAAAATGCGGAGCCAACTGTAATTTCTGTTACATCCGGTTGTTGCGCACACCAACTCATGCTGCCAGAGCCCCCCGCATTCACAAACGCCAAGTCATACATGCTTTTGACATGTGCAACAGAAAACTGACGTAGCGCTGTAATCTTCTGTAAAGACTGCTTTTTCAATGTGCGAATAAGTGCGCCCTTTGCTCCAAAATAATTTTTAGTCTGATCGGCAACCCCAGCAATTTGGGCATCATACGCCATGACCGCCGTGATTTGTATGTAGGGAAATGTTTTGAGCTGCTGTAATAACGCATCTAATTTTGCATAACTGGTAATCGGAGAACGTTTGGAGCCAAAATATAATACTTTAAAATCCGTCGAAACATTAATATCGATACAAACTTGCAGTGTAATATTTAAATTACGGGCAATGGCATTTAATAACGCCGCCTGGTCTACATGGTCAACCATAAATGTAAGCGACTTTCCTTTTTTCACCCATTGTGCCAACTGGCTTATCGCATGCTGTTCATAAACGGGATAGCCAATCAATAAATTGTCGAGCCCATTATCAAATAAAAACAATGATTCACTCGCAGTAAATGTCATAAAGCCTGCAAAATGATTGAGGCGCTTTGCAATATACTCAAGCGCGGGCACGGAACGAATCGATTTGGTTGCAATGCGTACTTGCTTGTCCCCACAGCTTTTATTGACGTACGCAATATTGCGATTGAGCGCATCTAAATCAAGCCACGCAAACGGGTGCTCTATATTTTGAAATGCATCATGATATCGCTGCATTCAGTTCCCTCCTTTAATCGTTTAATATAGGAAATTTCGCTATGAATCTCAAATTTCCTTTATGTATGGGAAATGTTTTATGCTTTCAACGTTATTCTTTGTGAAAATACCTCTATAAAATAGGATCGATAAGATTGTTCACTCCCTCATTAATCGGCATCGTTAACGCGATATTTATTGCTGCCAGGACGTTTCTTGATGTCATTCCAAGCAGCTATTGCTTCCTCACGACTTTTTCCTTGATTATTTGAATCGGCATAAAAGTCACGAATAAATTGATTGTATTCAAATTGTGGGGCAATACTATATTTATACGAGGGATCTTTTTTTCTTGTCTCTTCTTCGTGCCATGCCATCACAGCATCTTGGTAGGTCTTTCCAATATTAGCTTTAAAGTAGTTTTGAATGTAAGTAGAAAAGTGGAATTTCGGAATTACGCTCTTAAAAAACGCTCTTACCTGCTGGCTACAGCGATGGTTTTCCGTTATGACGGTTTCAAGACTTAAAGCTACTTGTGGCTCTTCCTTTTTCTTTAATTTAGATTTTCTAATCGGAACTTTGATTTCTCCTGTTAGAAGAAATGTTACAACTCTATTGGAAATTTCTATTTTGGAACCAGAAGCACTTATGCCATTTTCTCTACAAAAAGATTGCAATTCTTCTTTTAACCAATAATATTCTCTAAAGCTTTCTGCACTGATTTGTTTTGTTAGATTGGGTCTCATCCGCATTACCTCCAAATATAGTTTTCCACATTATAGAACAAACGTTCTCAATTGGCAAATAAATCCTGCACACAATGTTTCTCCACAACGTGTTTCCTACCAAAATAAAAACCTAGCAACAATCTGCTAGGTTCATTAGTTAACAAATTTAGTGTACAAATAAAAACTCCAATGCAAAATTTAACACGATTAAAGTGTGAATTCCTACAAACAATAGACCTTGACGATTTAGTTTTTTCATTAATGCCATATCCATTCACATCACCTCATTTAGTTGTGTTACGAATTACTATACACTAGCCGCGCCCAAAAATCAAAACTTTCTGAATATTTTGCTAACTTTTTTTACTAAACATAATTTATACTAACATGGCATAATAGAAGGACAAACTTATGGGAGGTTTTTAAAATGAGTAACAAAGCGCTAATAGTCGTTGATTATACGTATGATTTCGTCGCATCAGATGGAAAATTAACTTGTGGTGCACCTGGGCAAGCAATCGAAAAAAAAATCGCTTCATTAATTGAACAATTCGTTCAAGAAAAACACTATGTCTTTTTCGCTAACGATTTGCATCAAGAAAATGATCCGTTTCATCCCGAGACGAAGCTTTTTCCACCCCACAATATTGAAGGAACGCACGGACGTGAGCTATTTGGTGCCGTAAAAGACATGTATGAAAAATACCAAAACGACGTCATTTCATTCGATAAAACTCGTTACAGTGCATTTGCAGGTACAAATTTAGATATTTTACTACGTGCGCGACAAGTCAATGAAGTCGTAATCGTCGGCGTTTGTACCGATATTTGTGTACTCCATACAGCAGTGGACAGCTATAACTTAGGCTACAACATTACTGTTTATAAAGATGCTGTCGCTAGCTTCAATGATATTGGACATAAATGGGCACTTAGTCATTTTGAATCATCTTTAGGCGCAACTATCATATAAAACATGAACTAACAATATTATTTTAATAAAAACAGGTTTAATCCTTTGGCATATTGGAAATAATTAATTAGATGCAATTATCTTTTATATTATTTCAAAGGAGTGAAGTAAAAATGATCAGTTTCATTTGGTTCTTAATCATCGGAGGAATTCTTGGGTGGTTAGCAGGTGTTATTTTAGGTAAAGACGTTCCGGGCGGGATTATCGGAAATATCGTTGCAGGTATTATTGGTTCTTGGATTGGTAGTATGGTTTTAGGTAACTGGGGTTGGAAAGTATCGGACTTCTATGTTTTCCCAGCATTAATCGGAGCCATCGTATTAATTTTCATCGTAAGCTTTATTATGAAATCGATGCGTAAAGCAACATAATCTTAATCTTGATGAAGAATGGGAATGTCTCGGATGTACTTCCGAGACATTCCCTTTTTGGGTAGCATTGCGAAATTAATCGTTTAGTGCAATTAATTTTAATTGGTCACCGTAATCTTTATATTGGTTGTAAAAATGTAAAATATCCTGCACATATTCGTCGCTGTGGTTGTATTGGTATATTGCCTTTTTGAATTGACCATCCTTCACCCCAGCAATCGATAAAAATTTGGCTGCACTAAAAACGGCATCCTCAATATCGAACGGATCAGCTACTCCATCACCATTTGCATCTACCCCGTAGCCTCCGTATTTTTTTATAATGGCGGGGTTTGTTTTATCCTTATCTGGAATATCACCCTGGCCTAGTCCCTTACATGACGGGTGCTGCCAGCCAACAAATGTACAGGGCATGAAGTAGAGTAAGAACCCAGCGCCTTGGCATATTTCTATGCTAGGTTTCCAAGAACTCCTCCCCGAACCGTACGTACACCTCTCAGCGTATACGGCTCTCCACCTATCAGTCTAATTTACCGTTGTGTAAGTCAACGTGGCATTTCTTGCATAGTGCCATCGTCTTACGGTTTCTTTCAATCATACGCTTTTCCCATCGTTTTTTGCCCTCGAGGTCTTTTAACTTCTTAATATGATGAATTTCTAAATCCACATTTGTGGCATGGCACCATTCACATTCCTTTGCTACAAGTCTTTCAATAAGCCCTGTTCGGTTGTAAATAATGTTTCTTGTCTTAGAAATAACATCAACATCGGCATATGAAGATGGTAATAGTTTCTTTTTGAATCCATCTTTGTAGAAGAAAGCGATTTTACTGCCGTTGGCAGTTTCATATCTAACCGCAAAATCTCCGTTAATACTGTATTTTCTATGGATTTTTCTAACGCTTGATTTATATTTGTTTGCGAATGTTTTATACATGCTATATTCCATAATGAATTTAAAGCCATCTAGTTTATAGACATTGTTCGCTAACTTGTAATAATTATATAAACCTCTAATTTCCGCATTGTAAATCATCAATATTTCAAGGTCATCGTTTTGCAGAAGATGCGCTCGATGCGTGGACTTCCATTTTTGTGTCTTTTGATCTATTTCTAACGCTTTATATTCGATTAATTTATTTCGCCATACTTCATGTGGCAAAAGAAGTTCACAGCTCATTGTACGTGTTCTTTGTTTATGTCCACTTGCTGTATACTTTGTCGTTTTATTATCATGACTGATTTTAATATCATATCCAAGAAATCTTGCTCTTTTACTTGAATGCGTAATGAGCGTCTTTTCTTGTGATAATTCAATTTTCAGTTCTTCACTTAGGAAAGTGCTGATGTCATGTTTTATTTGCTGACAATCTTCTTTACTACCGATTACACCGATTATGAAATCATCGGCATATCGCACATATTGTATTCGTTTGTAGTTTTCATCCATTGGGTCTTTATAGGGCAATTCCATCATGTGATTTTTCAACTCGTCCAAGTGTTGAAGTGCTTGTTCCTTTTCTTCCTCGTTCATTTCTTCCCATTTTTCCTTATATCTAGCATTAGCTCTGTATAATCTGGCTTCTCTTGTGCGGTATTCCGTTAAGCGTTTTCTCCCTTTACCTCTATCAAACTTTTCTTTATAAGCTAGTACAAAGTTATCTAATTCATTTAGATATATATTTGAGAGAATCGGGCTAATGATGCCGCCTTGTGGTGTACCACTGTACGTTTTGTGATATTGCCAGTCCTCTAGAAAACCCGCTTTCAGGAATTTCCAAATTAAATCGATGAATTTTTCATCGTTAATTCTTCTTTTAAGGATTTCTATTAGTTTGTGATGATTAATGTTATCAAAGAAACCTTTAATATCACCTTCCACAAACCATTTAGCGCCAGTAAATCTGTCTTTTACTTGCATGAGTGCAGTATGACAGCTTTTTTCCGGTCTGAAACCATGGGAATGGTTCGAGAAAGTTTTTTCATACATTGCTTCCAGTAGTGTTCTTACAACTTCTTGAACTAATTTATCTTCGAAAGATGGTATACCTAATGGTCTTTTACCACCGTTCTTTTTTGGAATGTAAACCCTTTTGGACGGTTTTGGTTGATAACTACAATCTTTTAGACTTTCAATTAATCTTTCAATGCGTTCTAGACTCATACCATCAATAGTTTGTCCGTCGACACCTTGTGTCATATTGCCTTCTTTCGCGTAAATCTTTGCGTAAGCCATTAAATAGAATTCCACGTTATACAGATTTCGATAGATTCGTTCGAATTTGTAATCTTCGCGCGTTGATTGTTTTGTTAGAATGTCTAACACAGTGTTTGGACTTCTCATAGAGCCTCACGCTCCTTTCCAATTTTAGTTAGACGAGATAAGCTGTTCCCCTTCGCCATGTAGTGGGCTTTCCCCACCTCGGACTACTACGGGAACTCCGTTACCATATCAGATATTCAGATACATATTTATCATAGCTCTTATACATAAGCGTTCTGACGTAGGTAATCACCATTTAGCACATATAAGAACAAGCACGATGTAATGTCGGATATGACGTTCGCCCTTTACCATTTATTATAGTTGGTCAGCGATAGACTACGCACTTTTGACATGCAGTTAATCAAAGTGTATCCAGAGATGGTCTCCAATTCCCCATTCTGTTTCGCTGTATGACGTAAATAATCATCTTCCGTCATAGGTGGGACAATAACCCCCTCGGACTGTCATTCAGGCAGTTTAGCTTTTATCCTCGTTTACATCTTTTCATTTTGCTATTCAGTCGTATCGTGATGATTCGATAACTCATAGCTTTCCCAACATGCTACACTCCCCGATATTTGGTTTCCCTCACGGATAAGTTGGGTAATGATAGGCATTGTAGTCTCGCCTACTCCTTGCTAATGGAGATTTCTTATATGACCTTATGGTCGCACTTGAAGATGTCCTTCTGCCCCAACTGGTGAGACGAGTGTTTTCATGGTAGAAAAGCGGGTTTCTACACGGTGATGTGCAGCCAGCAATGTCCAAGGCACTCCATATTTTTCTTCCGCTGCTACATAGATCGGAATGTATTCAATCGGAATGGCTAAATCGAACTGCTCTTGAATTTGCTGATACACCGATTTTTCAGCGAACTGCTCCATAAATGGCAGTTCTCGAATTTGCTGCCAACTAAAATAGGCAAATATGTAGACTGTTAAAGCAATGGGGATTAATAATACGATTAAAAAAAGCTTTACATTCGGTGATATTATTGGTTTTTTCTTTTTGTTTTTTGCCATATACGCCACCAATCTTAATTCTTGTTGAGATTCTCCTATCCATTATAATGGAAATGAATACTAGATTCCTAGTTGAAAATATTAATAACAATCGGTACAATAGGAAATCGCAATACTATCTATTCTAAGGAGCTGTTTTTATGTGGAAAGACTTTAAAGCATTCGCAATGAAAGGGAACGTAATAGATTTAGCCGTAGCGGTCGTTATCGGTGCTGCATTTGGTAAAATCGTTACGTCATTAGTAGAAAATATCATTATGCCATTAGTTGGGATTCTAACAGGTGGGATTGACTTAACAGAGAAATGGAAATTTGGTTCAGCTGAGGGTGATGCACAGGTAGCGCTTGGTGTATTCGTCCAATCGATTATTGACTTCCTCATCATTGCCTTTGCGATCTTTATGGCATTACGTTTAATTTCAAAATTAAATCGTAAAAAAGAAGAAGCTGTTGTTGAAGAACCAACACCAGAATTAGATGCCAAGGAAGAATTATTAAAAGAAATTCGCGATATACTCAAGAAAGAACAAGCTGAATAATCCTAAAAAATGCTATTTTACACGGGGTAAAATAGCATTTTTTATTTGTAATAATAAATTTATTGGAAACTAATTTATCATTAAGATTATTGTAATTCAAGCAACCTAACGCTCTTAATTACTCCATTTTTTCACATATTCACAGTCTTTTTTAACCATCATTCGCGAAGCAAAAAAATAAAATATACACACGGAATTTGACTGATAAAAGTCAAAATAGGACTAAATAATTGATAATTCCCTGAGATTTGGGGTATGATTAAAAGGTGCTTTACTATTTTAGTAAAATACGTATTCGATTTTTATGTAACGTAATTTGAAACAAGGAGATGAAAAATATGCTACATATCGAAAAATTAAGGAAAGTTTATCGTGGCGGAAAAATTGCAGTTGATAATTTGACGCTGGATATTCAAAAAGGTGAATTTATTGCCTTTATTGGTACGAGTGGTAGTGGTAAGACAACTGCACTTCGCATGCTGAATCGTATGGTCGAGCCTACAAGTGGCACCGTGACCATCAACGGAAAAGATATAATGAAAATGAATCCAGTCACACTTAGGCGTAGTATTGGCTATGTCATTCAACAAATCGGTTTAATGCCGCATATGACCATACGAGACAATATCACGCTCGTTCCTCGTTTACTTCAATGGCCAAAGGAAAAATCCGAAGCCACTGCAAAACACTTAATCTCATTAGTCAACTTGCCAGAATCCTATTTAGATTACTATCCTACTCAATTATCTGGTGGTCAACAGCAACGGATCGGTGTCATCCGAGCATTAGCTGCTGAACAGGATATCATCTTGATGGACGAGCCTTTTGGTGCGCTCGATCCCATTACACGCGATACTTTACAAGATCTCATAAAAGAGTTGCAAAAGGACTTAAACAAAACCATCATTTTTGTAACACATGATATGGACGAGGCAATCAAATTAGCCGATAAAATTGCGATTATGCATGATGGCAAGCTTATTCAATTTGATACGCCAGACAATATTTTGTCTAACCCTGTCAATGATTTCGTAAAAGAATTTATCGGCTCACATCGACTAATCCAACAAAAACCCAATTTTAAAACCGTTGATGAAGTAATGATTAAACCCATTTCAATTACGCTTGAACGCAGTTTAGATGAGGCCATTCGATTAATGGTGAAATCACGCGTCGATACATTATTTGTAACAGATGGCGACAATCGTTTACTCGGTTATTTAAATGTTGAAAGCTTAACAGGTGAAGCACGCTCGAAAAAAAAGCGTAGCAGAAGTGTATATTAAAGACATTGTTTACATGAAAACGGGCTCAAAATTACAAGATTCCGTCCGCCGTATTTTAAACCGTAATTTAAATAATATTCCCGTAGTCGACCATCAAAATCATTTAATTGGGCTCATTACGCGCGCAAACATCGTAGATATCGTCTATGAAACAATTTGGGGCGATGATGAACAGGAGTTGACAAACTCATGATCAGCTTTTTCACAGATAACATGGCGGATATTTTATTAAAAACATGGGAACATCTTTATATTTCTTTCATTGCCTTATTGTTAGGAACACTTATTGCCGTCCCTATAGGTATCTTTTTATCGAAAACAAAAAAGATTGCTAAAATTGTGCTCACGATTACGAGCACGCTACAAACTGTCCCTTCCCTCGCCTTGCTTGCAATAATGATTCCGTTTTTAGGCGTAGGGAAAATACCTGCAATAATTGCCCTTTGTATTTATTCCCTTCTTCCCATTTTAAATAATACCTATACGGGCATGCAGTCAGTGAATGAAAACGTCAAAGCTGCTGGTCGTGCAATGGGCATGACACCGTTCCAGTCACTTCGTATGATTGAGCTACCACTTGCAATGCCAATCATTATGTCAGGGATTCGACTATCTGCGGTGTATGTCATTTCATGGGCAACACTCGCTTCCTATATTGGCGCTGGTGGTTTAGGTGACTTTATCTTTAATGGTTTAAATTTATTCAAACTTGAACTTATTGTAGGTGGTGCGATTGTCGTTACGATATTAGCGCTCTTTACAGACTTCTTGCTAAGCCGCATTGAGCGTGTGATGATACCAAAAGGGCTTCGCATCCAAGGAGGTCGTACATCATGAAAAAACTCTTCCTTCTTTTAATCATGTCGGTAATGCTAAGCGCATGTAATGAGCAGGATAATAGTACGATTCGTGTCGGTTCTATGGTGACAACAGAAAGCCAAATATTAGCTCATATGATCAAAGATATGATTGAATATTACACCGATGAAGAGGTTGAACTTATTAATAATCTTGGATCGTCCATTGTTCTCCATCAAGCGATGCTAAGTGGCGACGCGAATATATCAGCAGTTCGCTATACTGGAACCGATTTAATGGGTGCCCTTAAGCAGGAGCCTACGAGCGATCCAGAAGAAGCGTTAGAAATTGTGCAAAGACTTTTCCAAGAACAATACAATATGACCTTTATGGATTCTTATGGTTTCAATAATACGTATGCCTTTATGGTGACACGCGAAACGGCTGAAAAATATCAGCTGAAAACAGTGAGTGATTTTAAAGCAGTCGCACAGGATTTAGCTGTCGGTGTTGATACGTCTTGGATGAATCGTGAAGGCGATGGCTATAAAGCATTTAGTGAGACGTATGACTTGGAATTTGGACGTGTTTTCCCTATGCAAATCGGCCTTGTTTATGATGCCGTTGAGCAAGGTGAGCTTGATGCTGTTCTAGGTTACACAACGGATGGACGAATCGCCTCTTATGATTTAGTCATTTTAGAGGACGATCTTCAATTTTTCCCACCCTATGATGCATCACCCTTTGCAAACACCGATTTATTAGAGAAAAAGCCCGAAGTGAAAAAAGTATTAGAGCTTCTAGTTGGGAAAATTTCCACAGCAGAAATGCAGCGATTAAATTTCTTGGCGGATAATAACTTAATCGAACCCGCAATCGTCGCTGAAAAGTTTTTAATTGAGCATAATTACTTCTCTGGAGGTGACACGCCATGACGGATATGACCAAGCTTTCGGTTGTCGAGCAATTTTTCTTTTATATAGGTGAAAATGGGTCGTACATCTTTTCACAATTTTTAAGCCACTTTTTAATTTCGATTTATGGCGTTTTACTCGCCTCGATTGTTGGGATTCCGATTGGGATTCTCATTTCTAAAATGCCCCGCTTCTCTGGGCCAATCATTACGCTGGCGAATATTATTCAAACAATACCCGCCCTTGCATTAATGGCGATGATTATGCTTGTTTTAGGACTCGGAAAAACGACCGTCATCGTGACCGTTTTCTTTTATTCGTTATTACCGATTATTAAAAATACACATGTTGGTATTACAACGATTAATCGTAGTTTAACGGATGCAGGACGTGGGATGGGCATGACGAAACTTCAAGTACTGTATATGGTGGAAATTCCACTAAGCCTATCTGTCGTCATTACCGGTATACGTATCGCGTTAGTTGTAGCGATTGGGATCGTCGCAATTGGTGCCTTTATCGGTGCTGGTGGTTTGGGCGATATTATCATTCGTGGGACAAATGCCACAAACGGAACAGCCATCATTTTAGCAGGCGCGATTCCAACTGCCCTTATGGCGATTTTGGCAGATGTCTTGCTCTTATGGTTGGAGCGACGTCTTGATCCAACGAAACGAAATAAAATAAAAACGATTTAAGCCCTATCGTTTAGGCATCTTCTATTTTATATGGAAGATGCCTTTTTTGTTTCATTCGTGTCTATTATCTAGCCTCCATCGCTATGTTGGCGATGTGTAGCTGCTTGTAGAATCTACACCGTTTTTTGCCGTTTTTATAATGAATCTGGCAAATCGTTCATATACATATCTATAGCATTCGAAGCTTCCTTTAAAACGGCGATTGTTTTTTCATTTGGCACCATAAAAATCGTCGGATAATCTAGTTCCTCTAGCCTTTCATTGACGGAAAATGCGAGTTGTTCTTTCTCTATCGAAAACTGTGCATCTACGCCTTTCTTGTTCCCTCTTGCATCCATTCGAATCCATTTATTGAGCGATGCAATAAAAACAGCATTGAGCGCATGAATACAATAGCCCTTTTCTGGCGTATCAAATAGCATTAAACGCTGATAACAAAATCCGGTCGGAATAGCTTGGGAACGCAGTAACGCCGCCAATAAATTTGATTTCGCATAGCATATTCCCTGCTTGTGCTGTAAAACTTCAGAAGCTGAACACGTTACTTTTTCACTTTGAATATCCCAGGAATGCGCAATCACATCACGCACATAGTGGAATGCGGTCTGTATTTTTTCGATATCGGATTGCTGCGAGTGGAAGAGCTCAACGATTAATGCTTGAATCGAGGTATTTGAATAATTAATCTCTTCTGACTCCTGTAAATAATCAACCATATTTTCTGATTGTAGTTTTAATTTCATAAATTCACCTCTAATTGAATTTTTATTCATTTATTTGTATTTTTATTATACAAGAATCTCCTTTTATTACAAGATTAATTTTTAATATGCGATCCTCATCAGCCAACTAAGTAAGATTTCTTTCACTAAATGTAAAAAATACTTTACTATTAGTAAAAAATATATTACATTATACATTAAGAGGTGACAATATATGGCATTCAATAATGGAAGAGTGATTCATAATCGAATCGTTGTTCTAAGAGCCGAACATGGATTATCACAAAAGGATTTAGCCGATCAACTAGGCGTTAGTAGGCAAACGATTATTTCGCTTGAAAAAAATCGTTATAACCCTTCATTAAAATTAGCCTTCGAAATAGCCTTATTGTTTGGCGTAGAGCTACAAGAAGTTTTTCAATATGATTTCGAAAAGGAGCTATAACTATGGACATTTTCATCGTGATGTTGCGTATTGTTTATGTACTTATTTTCTTTCTCGCCATCTTTATTGTGTTGAAATTTGAATGGGGCGAAGAAAGTAAAGATGAGCGTGGAAAAAGCATTTCCAATAAATCCTATGGGGTGGTCTTCCCCCTCATCCCATTAGGCTGGTTGTGTATTGAATTATATGACCGCTTCATTCAACACCTCAATTATGATACATACAAATTAGTGATTTGGTTTTTAATTACCGGATTGATGATTTTACATGCAGCAAATATTACTATTTTGAAACGAAAATATTAACCAAGCAGGAAAAGGAGACGACCATGAGCAGCCTATTTGGGTCATTGGCAGGACTTGTAATTATTCTCACATGCGCCTCGTTTATTGCACGTAAAGAACGAATTGCTCTATTTAGCATTTTATCTATTTACTTCTTGTTGTATTTTGGCTCGAATATTGCGAAGTTAATGTAATCCTTTTTACAACTATTTTCAAATTCCTCTAATAACCTATTGTTTCAGTCGGTTTTTTTTGTTAAATTGGTGTAATAATCGATTCATTCGAAATATTGAGTATATTTTAAGGAAGTGTTTGCATGTCTCAACGTTCAATCGAAACAAAATTAGTACAATTAGGAAATCTTTCTGACGCGAAAACGGGTGCAGTCAATCCTCCGATTTATCTTTCAACTGCCTATAAGCATACGGGCATTGGTGAATCGACTGGCTATGACTACACACGTACGAAAAACCCAACGCGTACGATTTTAGAGCAAGGCATCGCAGATTTAGAGGGTGGCGATCAAGGTTTTGCCTGTAGTTCGGGAATGGCGGCGGTGCAGCTGGTTATGTCTCTATTCAAACCAAATGATGAGTTGATTGTGCCTGAGGATTTATACGGTGGGACATATCGTTTGTTTAAAACATTTGCAGAAAACTATAATATCAAGCCGGTTTATAATGCCTTTACGAATGTGGCAGAAGTCGAAGCGCTAATTAATGAAAACACAAAGGCACTCTTCATCGAAACACCGACCAATCCTTTAATGCAGGAAATTGATTTAGTGGCGTATGCAGCACTTGCCAAAAAGCACAGCTTGTTACTAATCGTGGATAATACCTTCTACACACCGTATTTCCAACGTCCGATTGAGCTTGGCGCGGACATCGTGCTCCATAGTGCAACGAAATACATAGGTGGTCATAATGATGTGTTAGCCGGCTTAGTCGTTGCTAAAGGTGAGACATTATGCGAAAAACTAGCCTTCTATCATAATGGAATTGGCATGGTATTAGCGCCGATGGATTCTTGGCTGTTAATTCGTGGATTAAAAACATTGCACTTACGCTTAAAACAACATGATGCCAATGCGAAGAAAATTGCCGACTATTTAGCAAAGGAGCCACTTGTTACAGATGTGCTCTATACAGGGAAAGGTGGCATGCTGTCATTCCGCGTAAAGGATGCAGCGATGATTAATCCATTTTTAAAGGCGATGCAATTAATTACTTTTGCCGAAAGCTTGGGCGGTGTGGAAAGCTTTATTACATACCCAGCGACGCAAACGCATGCGGATATGCCGTATGAAGAACGCCTAGAACGTGGGGTTTGCGATCGATTACTACGCTTCTCTGTTGGAATTGAGGAAGCCGAAGATTTAATCGCTGATTTACAGCAAGTATTCGACATATTACGAGGTGAATTCGCATGAGTAAACGACTAGAAACGGCGCTCGTTCACGGAGCCATTCGTGAAGGCTATACCGACAAAAAAGGTGCGGTCAATGTACCAATTTATTTAAGCTCGACCTTCCATCAAGAATCCATGGATGAATTTGGTGAATATGATTATGCACGTTCAGGCAACCCAACGCGCGCGGCACTTGAAAAAGCAATCGCAGAATTAGAGGGTGGCCATCGTGGCTTCGCGTTTGCAACGGGGATGGCTGCTGTCTCGGCATGCTTTATGCTGCTATCTGCTGGCGACCATATCGTTATAACAGAGGATGTTTACGGCGGAACGTATCGCTTTGTCACAAAAGTATTACCACGCTTTGGCATTACGCATACCTTTGTTGATTTCACCGATGTCGAGGCGGTTAAAGCTGCCGTCAAGCCGGAAACGAAGCTCATTTATATCGAAACACCTTCTAACCCAACACTCGGTATTACCGATATTCGCGCAGTTGTAGAAATTTCCAAGGAGCACGGTGCGATGACGTTTTTAGATAATACATTTATGACGCCACTTCACCAGCGTCCGCTTGATTTAGGGGTGGATGTGGTCATTCACTCGGCGACGAAGTTTTTATCGGGGCATTCGGATATTGTGGCGGGCTTAGTTGTCACAAAGGATGAAGAATTAGGCAATCAAATTTATTTCATTCAAAATTCATTTGGTTCTGTCTTAGGGGTACAGGATTGCTTTACATTAATTCAAAATATGAAAACAACGGCCGTGCGCTTTAATGAGCAAACACGTGTTGCTGGACGTATTGCGGACTATTTAGCGCAGCATCCCCTTGTGGAAAACGTTTATTATCCAGGGCTCGCGACACACCCAGGCGCTGCCATCCATGCAGGTCAAGCTACTTCAGCGGGTGCAGTATTATCGTTTAGCTTACCGAGCTATGCGGTCGCGAAAGCATTCGTTGAGGCGATGCAAATTCCAGTATTCGCCGTAAGTCTAGGTGGTGTGGAATCGATTCTTTCCTACCCTGCCAAAATGAGTCATGCCGCAATGGAGCCTGAAGAACGCGCAAAACGTGGCATTACAGACGGATTATTACGCTTTTCAGTAGGCTTAGAAAACGAAGATGATTTATTAGAAGATTTTGCACAAGCGTTAGCCGTTGCGCAGCAGGTGAAATAATAACCTATTTTAAATAAATTAGTACCCTATTTGGTTGGCGCTTTGAAAGAAGTCGAGCAAATAGGGTGCTTTTCTTTTGAGCGCATCTAGCCCTTAATCCTTCAAAACAAGTCTTCTTGCAACACGGTATTCCCCTTCTATTTCTACAGCCAGCGAGCTTTCAATAGCAGAAGTAATGTCAATATCCTTTATTTTGTAAAGCTTTATACCGTTTGTCAGCTTGAATCCTTCTCCATGTTCAGTTGGTAATTCACTTGTTTCGGATGTAATTTCCCCTATTTGCTCCTCTAATTGGTCTTTCATGATTGGCTCATGCGTAACCACATAATGGACACCCTCCCAGTAGACGATTGGGTAATCCGATTGAAATTCTTTGTTCGTACAGCCGATTAAAAAAGCAAGTGCGCTTATAGACAGTAATACTAGTAGCTTTCTCAAGATTCTCCCCCCCTTTTGTCGCTATTGTAGTAGTATTCAATTCCTAATAAAGCATTTCCTTTTAATCGCTCCTTTTCAGTAATGATTACATAGACAGACGAACTAATTTTAGGCGGCATTTTTTCGTTTCATAAAAAGGGTGTCCTCGAAATATTTTCAAGGACACCCTTTTTCTATTCAAATTGCATCGTTGCTACATAGGTCGCATAGTTTTCGCCCCAATAGGCAATAACCTCTAAAATAAACGGCTCGGATGTTTCAATCTCTCCAATTGATTGATAGGTCGCAAGCATTTTTTCCTGATTCCACACACGATATTCCACACGGCTTGGCTCTACTTCAAATTGAATGTTTCGTGAAGCAGATTGATCAACCTTCACCGCTTTAGCGACATCAACCATTTGATTGGGTGCTGCATGGTCTGTTTCGATGGTCATCATTTCTGCCGGATTCTTCGTTGGCAATGTCCAAGCATACGTTCCTTTTTGAATAACCAGTGCCGTTTCACCAATTGTCAGAGCCATTTCGGGAAGATGCTCCTTTGTAAACTGTTTCTTTTCGGTATCAAACGGCAATGCAAGAACATGGATCTTTGCGTCCGTCGTATCGCATTGTGTTAAGAAATATTCCAGCTTCTCTCCGTTATGTACAGAGTCCAATGCTTTACATGCGTAATTTTCAAACCCACCACTTCCGAACCGGTCGTTACGCTTATCAATTTCTAACTGATATTTTGTGCCATCATAATCGGCACGGTAGTAAATTGGGTCGCCTTCAATTGTGTAATGGGTAATGGCTATGGTTGCTGGCTTATTTTCGCTTACTTGCTGAACAAATCGCTCAAACACTTCACCGTTTTCAATCTGCCCATGCACATCAATAACCGACTTTAAGGAATTTATTTTCTCATATAAAAATGTCACAAAGGGCTCGGCTTTTTCCGCCTTCAACCGTCCGTAGCCTTCTTTTTCATCTGAACTGATGATTGTCAGTGACTGATCATTTTCTATCCAAATGCGATAGGTAATAATTGATTCTGGCATGTTTGGATTTTTTTCAATAAATAATTGCAATTGAACATCCTCAATTCTCGCCATCTCTGCTTTCACATTGGGCTCCCATTTCACCTGATTCAATTGCTCTTGAATCCATTTCATCTCTGACTGCTCAAGAATCATGATTTCTTCGGTATCTTTACTCTTTTCGAGAACCACTCGTTCTACTTCACCCGTTTCATCTGTTGAACAGGCCGTTAATACAAGAAAGCTCAATAACATCCAAAGTTTTTTCATTTTTATCCACCTCTTGGAAAATCAGTCGTTTTACATCCCAAAAAGTTACAAGCGCAAATTATTTTGGATTCGAGATATTTTCATTGACTTACCATCACTTGAGTAGTAAAGTGATAACTAAGAAAGGACGTGACGCAGTGAAAAACAATACACTCGGCTCACTCATTTGGTTGCGTATGATGCGCTTTACACATCAAAGTAACCTATTATCGAACGAGTTTTTAAAGCAATACGATTTGACAACCGCGCAATTTGATGTGCTACTACAAATTTCAATAGCGCAGCCGATTACCCAAAGTGAGCTCGCAAAAAAGGTCACCGTTACAGAGGGTGGAATTTCACGCATGCTAACACGTCTTGAACAGGAGCAATTAATTACCCGGACACAGCAGTGGAAAACAAAATACATCGAGCTAACCGAAAAAGGTAATCAATTATTAACAAGCGCACTGGATGCACAAATTCAATTTCAATCATCGTTTTTTGATGATGTATTAACAAAAGAGGAACAAAAACAGTTATATGATTTAGTTTCTCGCGTCGAAAAAAACAGTCAAAGACATTAGGAGGAACATTATATGTACACAATTCCAGGACATCATCATATTTCGATGAATACAAAAAACGCAAAATCAAATAACCACTTCTACCGTGAAGTGTTAGGCTTACGTCGTGTTAAATTAACCGTCAATCAGGATGCGCCTTCGATGTATCATCTATTTTATGGCGATAAAACAGGAAGTCCAGGTACAGAGCTATCCTTTTTTGAAATCCCATTAGTTGGTCGCACCCATCGTGGAACGAATGCGATAACGAAAATCGGCTTAATCGTACCGAGTGAAGAAAGCTTAGTTTATTGGCAGCAGCGTCTGACTTCTTATGGTGTTGAACAAAGTGAAATGAGCACGTATGCCGGTCGCCCTGCCCTGCTTTTCGAGGGTTCAGAAGGGTTGCGCATGGCACTCATTGCGGCACCGAACACAAAGGTCGCACATTGGGAAACGTATGAAGGCTCCCCTGTTCCAGCAACGCATCAAATTCAAGGGATGGGCACAGTCGAAATAACCGTGAAAAACAAGAAAAAGTTAATGGCGACGTTAACTGAAATCTTCGGCTATCACGTAGCAGAGGAAACAGCAACAACCGCGCTCATGCAGTCTGTTGATAACGAGCTATTCGGCGAAATTTATATTATCGAGCAAGATGGCGAATCCGAAAAACCGGGACGTGGCAGCATTCATCATTTAGCAATTCGCGTGAAAAATGAGGACGAATTAATTTACTGGGATGAACAGGTAAAAAAACGTGGCTTTATGAGCTCAGGCATTGTGGATCGTTTCTACTTTAAGAGCTTATACTTCCGCGAATCAAACGGCATTTTATTTGAAATTGCGACAGACGGACCTGGATTTTTACTTGATGGAAACATCGAAACATTAGGTGAACAGCTTGATTTACCGGACTTTTTAGAGTCTAAGCGCGAGGAAATCATCGCGTCATTAAAACCGATTCAATAAGGAGCAAAAAAACATGGAAAACTATCGAATTAACGAAAAAAACGGCATGGAGTTTGGCATTTACACATTAGGTGACCATATCCCAAATCCATTAACAGGCTCACGTATCTCCGCACAGGCGCGGATTCAGGAGATTATCGAAACGAGTAAGTTCGCGGAACAAGCGGGCATTGACGTCTTTGCTGTCGGTGAAAGTCATCAGCAGTACTTCGCAACGCAAGCCCATTCCGTTGTGCTTGCGGCAATCGCTCAGGCAACTTCAAAAATCAAGCTGGCGAGCTCGGCAACGGTTTTGAGTGTCGCCGATCCGGTACGTGTGTATGAGGATTTTGCGACGCTAGATTTAATCTCTAGTGGACGGGCAGAAATCGTTGCAGGTCGCGGTTCTCGTGTCGGGGCGCATGAATTATTCGGTGTGAGCTTACGCGACTATGAAGAAATTTTTGAAGATAAGCTTGCATTATTAAAGCAATTAAATGACAAACAAATCATCAATTATGAAGGCAAATTCCGCGCACCTTTAAACAATGCGCATATTTTACCTCAGCCACTCAATGGGTCTCTACCGATTTGGCGTGCAGTTGGTGGCCCTCCTGAAAGTGCCATTAAAGCGGGGAAAATGGGCATTCCGATGATGCTAACAACATTAGGCGGCCCTGCTATAGCATTCGCTCCCTCTGTCGATGCCTACCGTGAAGCAGCAGACCGCAGTGGACATGATGCGTCGAAACTGCCGATTGCCACAGCGAGCTTATTTTATGTAGCGGAAACAGAGGCGGAAGCATTAGAAGGCATGTACCCACACTTAAACGGTGGGATGCAGGCTATTCGCGGACAAGGCTACCCACGTGGACAATTCGAGGCAGCTACTTCTGTAACAGACGCACTCATGGTCGGCTCAACGAATCAAATTATTGAAAAGTTGCACTACCAATATGAGCTATATGGCATGCAACGCTTCATGGCACAAATTGACTTTGGCGGGATACCTATTGAAAAAGTAATGAAAAATATTGAGATTATCGGCAATGACATTATTCCAGCGGTGAAGAAGTTTACGGCGAAATAGCATTTAATCAACAATTTTTATGCAAAATATGTAGCAGTTAATAAATCGAATGGCGATTTATTAGCTGCTTTCTTGGATTAATAGTTACAATAACTAATAGGTTCTCCTTTAGCTCTAAAATAACGCAACGATCTTGTTCACCAATTGAAACTTAGGTCACTCTAGCATAACTCCCCATTCGAATGACATATTAGCGATTGTCTTTAAAGATAAACGTATTTTATGAAACTATTTCACACCCAAACTCGTTATAATCATGATAAACTTTACTTAACGACAATACTATTTTATGACCATAGAAAGGAGGAAGATGTTGTAAGCTTTCAGCATCTGTAAATCGCATGGCATTGATACGAAAAATTTTCCTCGCTACCCTTTTTCTTGGTGCCATTTTTGGGCTTATATTTTTCGGACTTATCCATTTTTTAACTCCATCAACGAACACAGCTACTCCGCAACCGCTTGAGGAAAGCCCTTCTGTTGAGGAATTTATAGGTAAAATTGCAGAAACCGCGCGCAAGCTTGGTGCAGACAACGATTTATATGCATCCGTTATGATTGCACAGGCTATTCTTGAGAGTAAAAGCGGACAAAGTGGACTCGCAGCATCGCCAAACTATAATTTATTTGGCATCAAGGGACAATATCAAAACGATTCGGTCATCCTCGAAACGCAAGAAGATGATGGCACAGGCAATATGACAACGATTCAAGCTGAATTCCGCAAGTATGCTTCCTATGAAGAATCTTTAAAAGATTATGTCAACTTACTTCGAAACGGGGTCTCTTGGAATAAGCAATTTTATACGAGCGTATTCAAAAGCAACACCGCTTCTTATAAGGATGCGACCCACTTCTTAACAGGCACCTACGCCACAGATTCCAAATACAATGAAAAGCTGAACGCGCTCATTGCCCAATATGACTTAGTGCAATATGACAAACCGATTCAAAGTAAAAAGACGGTACAAGTTGAAGATGGCGATTCCCTAACGCAAATTGCGGAAGCTCATCAAGTTAAAGTCACTTCCATTAAGCAATGGAATCAACTAAACTCCAATTATATTGAAGCTGGACAAACGTTAAATATTTATTATTAGAAAAAGGAATTGAGTGTAAGTGCTCAAATCCTTTTTCTATTTTATTGAAAACATTGTATGAAAAAAGTTTCATGTAAGGATTCATTGAAATCTCTTCCTCATTCAGATATGCTGATGATAAATCTAGCTATATCAGGAATAATTGTCAAAAAGGTTGTGAATGTATGAACGGAATACAGCTTAGTTTAATTATCATCAGTTGGATCATTAGTTTTTTCTATTGTATACACCTTTCAAAGAAGCATGGCATTACTTGGTGGCGTGGTTTGATTGTATTTGTTATTGGGCTTTTCAGCTTTTCATTTTCGCTACCATTTTTTCAGACAACGATTCAAATCGCCATTCTTCCTTTAGGGATTTTCTTCCTTTACTTAGCTTTGCGGAATAAAGACAGCTGGGAAAAATATCGTCATTTTGCGTGGAGTGGCTTTTTGCTAAATTATGTATTTTTATTCATTTTGATCGTCAGTTATTTTGTAAGTCCGCTTGTTTATCAACCAGAGCGACTGTCAACGTATATTCGCAGCACTGAGCAGTTACAGCTAATTTCAACAGCAACGGATCAAACGCAAATACTTGCCTTGACCAACGATATTATTGAACAGGCCAATTTGGAAATTCTCACGTTTGAGAAACCACCATATGAAGAAACACCCGAGCGCTTCCCCTATTTGTTAATGGGACAACAGGCGCAAAAAGGGAGTGCCATCACTTCGAAAATTTATATTGAAGAAAACGGCAAAGGCATTTTAGTCGATTCCAATCAAAAGCAATATTACTTTACCGTTCCATCATCACTTTTTGAAGGGAGGCACTCTCAATAAATGAAAATGAAAAAATGGCTAATCGGTGGGCTTTTTATCCTTTTATTAGGTGGATTCGGCTTCTATTATTTCTCTCCACCTAAAGCTTTTTATACGCAAGAGCAATTACTAACCGTGCTCAAAAACTATCCAGATAAGCAATACCGGGCAGAAAAAATCGATGACATTATTTTTCTGAATGACCGACATGTTTTCGTTCCCTATACCAATCATGAAAAGCTCCCTGGAATTTTGCTCTTTAAATGGGATAAACGTGATTGGCATGTCGTTGGTGGCAGCGTCAATATGCCAAAGCATTTATGGCAGCTGGATACAACCGATTCTTCAACGACATACGTGCTCTGGCATCATAACTTTAAGGAAGCGGTTGATTTTCAGGTGAAATTAGATCGAATAGGAGGTTGGAGCACTTCAGATGGCATGACCATTTATTCACCACGCATTCATATGACCCACGAAATAACAGATGCACCGAATTACGGTGTGCTTCAAATATCAGACGAATGGGCTGCGGTGACTACCCCATCCATCAAGCCTTCTTTTCTGCAATCATTTTTAGGCTATAACGAGGATTACTCATACCAATTTTCCGCCAAATTTTTAAATGACCGACAAGAAGAAGTATATTTAGAAGGCAATGGTGGCGGCTTCGGTAACGGCTATACCAATATGTTACATCAGATTTTATAATATTTTTATCTTCAAATTTTTAATAGCTCTAGCTTTATGTGATTACACTCACCTATAAGTAATCGAAGAAGCTAGAGCTTTTTTTACAAAATCTATGTAAAAATACTAAAGTAAATCTTCAATCAGTGGGGTTTTTCCCACATCCCCCACTGATATTTAGATGAACCTATCTGCCATAAATCCTCCATTTTACTTCCCCATTTTTACAACCCATTCAAAAATACTTCGAATTCCATGATATTTTTATATAACAGTTTTCACTACGTAATGTGTGTTTATCTATGTTTTATTTGATTATTCACACTTTTAATATATCTTCATAGCTAAATTTTCAAAAAACTCTGTTTACAACCCTATCTTCAGTTTATATAATTTGAATTATCAGAAAAATTGGAGGACGATTTATGTATACACTTCTTGGTTCGATTGCTCTATTAATTGTAGGGTATATCGTTTATGGAAAGTTTATTGAAAAGGTGTTTATTGTTAATGATGCAACACCGACACCAGCTTATACAAAAGCTGATAACTTAGATTATATGCCGATGCCTGCTTGGAAAGGCTGGACGATTCAATTATTAAATATCGCAGGGCTTGGTCCGATTTACGGGGCGATTGCAGGTGCACTATATGGACCTGTTGCAATGATTTGGATTGTATTTGGTTGTATTTTTGCCGGAGCCGTTCATGACTATTTTGCTGGGATGTTATCGCTGCGTCATGGAGGCGCACAATTCCCTGCACTTGTTCAACGTTATTTAGGTAAAGTAATGCGCGTATTCACGGATATCGTTTCAGTTGTATTAATGGTTTTAGTAGCAGCTGCCTTTACTGCAGGGCCTGCCGCTGTTCTTTCGTCAAAATTAGGAATTACATTTATGACAGCACTTATTGCGATTTTCATATACTTCTTATTAGCAGCCATTTTACCAATCAATCAAATTATTGGTCGTATTTATCCAATCTTTGGTGCCGTATTAATCGTTATGGCCGGTGCGGTATTAGTAGCACTTGTCACTTCAGGTATTGCGATTCCTGAGGTTTCTTTAACAAATATGCATCCAAATGATTTACCAGTTTGGCCATTATTAATGGTAACCATTTCTTGTGGTGCAATCTCTGGTTTCCACTCTACGCAAAGCCCGATTATTTCAAGAACCATCAAGAAAGAATCTGAGGGTCGCAAAGTCTTCTTCGGTGCCATGATTGGTGAAGGTGTGATCGCGTTAATCTGGTGTGCAGCTGGTATGAGTTTTTACGGCGGTACTGAAGGTTTATTACCAAAAATCGCCGAAATTGGTGCAGGTGGCGTAGTAGACGAAATTTCATATGCTTTACTTGGAACATTCGGTAGTATTTTAGCCATTTTAGGGATTGTCATCTTACCGATTACAACAGGTGATACGTCATTACGTTCTGCACGTATGATCGTATTAGACTTTTTAGGCTCTCGTTTACCAAAAAGCAGTAGCGCAACAGCGATTTTAGCAACCGTTGCCGTAGCAGCACCTGCTTTCTTCTTATCAACAATTGATTATCAATTCTTATGGCGTTATGTAGGGATGACCAATCAAATGGTTGCGACCGTGATGCTTTGGGTGGCCGCCTCGTATTTATTAAAAACAGGCAAGTTCCACTGGATTGCAGGTTTACCCGCTCTATTCATGACTTCTGTCGTCTTTGTTTACTTAATGGTCGCACCAGAAGGATTTGCCCTAGCTTATGATACAGGTGTCATCATTGGTTTAAGCTTCACTGTCCTAGTTGCGTTCATTTATATTTATCAAATCTTTAAACATAAAGCATTTACAAATCCAGTATTTTTAACAGAAAAATAAGCTTTTCTTAATGATAAAATCTCGCATTTTTATGAAAACTAAAAATGCGAGATTTTTGTTTAGAAACTTGAATTGGTTATATGCCCCCTGAATTCAAAACCTAGATTATTTTACCATAATCATTTAAAATCATCACAAGAGGTGAATACAATGAAACGTTTTTTAGCAGCGATCGTTCTTGTGATGCTCGCGCTTGTCGGCTGTTCAAGCGAAGAAAGCGAAAGTTACAAAACCATCGAATTAACTGAAATCGAAGCGTACACAGCAAAAGGCTATGAGGTCATTGACGTACGTGAGCCCGATGAATTCGCAGCTGGGCATATTCCGGATGCACAAAATCTGCCTTTATCTACCCTTCAATCAGGAGCTGACCTTATTTCCTTAAATCAAGATGGCAAATACATTATTATTTGTCGTAGTGGCAACCGCTCTCAGCAAGCGAGTGAAATTTTACACGAGCAAGGCTATACCGTCGTCAATGTCAAAGAAGGCATGTCGAGTTGGACAGGGCCGGTGAGTAAATAAAGTTGAAGAGAATTAGAAAAGCCAAAAACGTTTGACAAGGAACGTTTTTGGCTATTTAAAATTATAAGCAAGCATCCATAAAATAGCCCATTTCGATACGAACTTCCTTGTTCTTCCTATCTTCATTCGAATACGAAGCTAAGTTCAAACCAACGAGCTGAAAACCATTCTTCAAATAGAACTGAATAGCAGGATAATTGCACGTTTGTGTTTCCAGCGTTATCATTCTGACACCCATTTCGTGTGCCTGCTTTTTAGCGAACGCAAATAAAGCTGTCCCAATGCCCTGCCGTTTAAATTGTAACTCTACGTATAAATTATGTATAAGCAATGTATTATTCCATTCCATCTTTTGAAGAGCAATAACGCCACATTCCTGACCATTGATTTCACATACAAAAACGCCTGCTTCTTTATTATGGGCGTCAAATAGCTCCTCTTCCAAATTTTTTTCAAATGGGCGATCAAAATCCTTTTCCGTTAATGAAAAGTTCCAGCCGTGTTGGTGCTTTTCTATCTCAATATCATAATATTTTTCGGATGTATACCGATAAAAGACCTGTTTTCCCGTTGGATAATGTTTTCTATCAATTTGGCGAATCGTTAACATAATACCTCCTTTTTTCACAAATCAGACATACGGTTTGATTATCGTAATGACTCATTTTACTGCTTCGCCTTCATCACCTCATCATACATAATTTCCTCATAGTATTGCTCATAGCCAACCATGCCAAGCTCACGTGCCGCTTGTAATTCAGCTGCTCGGTCATATGGAACGCGAACAAATTGAATCGCATTTGCACCAAAAGACCCTTCCAAAATAACATATGTTGCATCGACGAGATCTAAGCCAACGCTGCCTACATTACACAAAATCTTCGTATCATAGCTTCTTAACAATGTCATATGAATGTCCCCGTAAAATACCATATCCGGCGTGCGGTCTTTATGCAGTGAATTAGTTTCTTCACTATTGTCAAATAATGATAAGCATGCCTCTTTTGAATGATGCTCCGGTGCAATCCGCTCAAATACACTGCGCGGTGATGCATGGAAACAACGAATGAGCTTGCCGTTTAACTCAAAGTCTATAAAAAAAGGTAATGCAGCTAAATACGCATAATCTTCATCTGTTAGTTGACTTTGCATCCACTTAATGACGTCATTATCAATTTCATCACGCATAAATACTTCCCAGTTGCCGTAAATCACCTTGTCACAATATTTTTTCACAAGCGCGATACATTCCGAACCACGTGGCCCCTTTCCAACTAAATCGCCTAAACAAAAAATTTGATCCACATCACGCTTCGCAATATCGTTTAATACTGCCTCAAGTGCCGTTAAATTGCCATGTATATCTGAAATGATTGCAAACTTCGACAAATTAGGTCCCTCCCTACACAACTCTCACTAGATAAATTTTACAATAAAAAGGAAGTGAATGGGTGCTAATTTATATTTTGAGTGAAATAAAGGGACCTAACATTAATTTTGGCGGTGAACTGTTTGAAAAAGTGATAGTAATTTAATTCCAGGCTTACACCTTTATTAAAATCAAACCTAGCCCTATTCTTCTTCCGCCTGTTCGGCTAGATGATTGATTCTTTCCAACATTGGCGGATGCGTGTAGCGAAACCATTTGACTAGTGCTGGTGGGTTTACTTCGCCAAGGCCCACTTTAGTCAACTGTTGAAACGTCGAAATCGCGACCTCGGGATTGTCGATTAGTTCCATTGCATAATCGTCGGCGCGAACCTCCTGATAGCGTGAAACCGCATTGGACAACGGGCTTGAGAAAAATAGTAGAAAAGATGAAATCAATAAAAACAATGGCAATGAATGAATATTGCTCATTTGCTTAATATTTAAAAGTGGTCCAAAACGATGAATCACTCGAGGCATAATTTTTGCAATGAGCCATAGCCCAATGAGCGTCATCAGCAAATAGACCGTGATATTTAAATACACGTCCTTAACGACGTAATGCCCCATCTCATGTGCCATAATAAACAGAATTTCTTCATCTGTTAACCGATTCAATGTCGTGTCCCACAGCACAATCCTCGAGTTTTCCCCAATTCCTGTCACATACGCATTTAAAGCGTTGGTCTTCTCCGACATGTTCACTTCATAGACATGCTCTGAAGGAATATTTGCTTGTGCTGCAAGTGAAAGAATTTTCTCCTCCAATGCTTTATCTTTAAGTGGCGTGAAATCATTGTATATCGGGTCAATAACGACGGGTTGGATGAACATAAGGAAAAGTGAAAATGGAACCGTAAGCGCCCATGCAGAGAGCCACCATCTTTTCGGACTTTTTTTAATGAGCCAATAAAGAACCGTGAAGATGATTACCGACATTCCAAAACTCATCCAAAAATCAATCACATTATCCCGCATCCACGAGGAAAAAAGCTGCGTACTAATGCCATAGCTTTTACTCAGCTTATAGCGGTAATAATCTAGTGGAAATTGGAGAACGAACAAGAGCAAGGATAGCAAAAATACATACGACGCATTTCTCCAAATCGCCCATTTCTTTTCGGTATCCCCTCCTGCGAACAAACGTGAGGTACCCGTAATCAAAATCACAAAGTAAAGCAACCACTCAAACGGCGTGGCAATAAAAAATAAGAAATTTCTTATTTTGGATAAATCCTGACTTAATACCATTTCCTGCGCTGTTAGAAAAGTACTTGGATCTGCTACCGTTCCTTTTAGCTCGGCAGGTATCCCACTGTTTGGACTATGAAAAAAGTAAACATACATCGCCACAACGTATAAACCAAATGCTAGGACAGCTAGTAAACCCCATTTTTTCTTAATTGCTCCTCCACCTCAATTCATTCGATTATCCTATCTTATTATTGAAAGGTGGAAACTATTTTCAATTTCAACGCATGTCTCAGATTTATTAAAGACCCTGTAAAGAGAAGGTAAGCCTCAATATGACAACGACTAACTGATTTACGCCCTGAAGCCTCCAAATAAAAAATTAAATACCGTCACAGCAAGGCTCAATTCATACTTTGTTTTTATCGGTTCTATACGCTTCGAAATCATCATAAATTGGAGAAAAATCCACTCAATCTTCTATTTGAGTTTACAAGGAGCGTATCATCATGTTTGCGATTCATTATTTTGAAAAAAACACAGCTGTCCTAAGTCAATTATTACAACGTATACCAGAAGTCGAAGAAAATATTAAAATTAAAGGCCGTAAAGGGAAGGTTGTAACGGTCAGCCAGATTGAAGAAAACAAATTTCACGTTCATGTGGTGTTAGAAAAAGTAGTTAAGAAGGATTTATTATTAAAAGATGATAAGAAGAAAAAACGTTAGTGTGTAGGAGGAAAAGCGCGCGTATTTCGTTTTTAAAGTAACAAAAAAAGTAAAATCAGTAGTTTCCTATGTACCTTTTCCATCATAAATGTTATGATGATTGATAAGAACAAGTTATTTTGTATCTTATCAAGGTCTTGTAGCTCAGTTGGGAGAGCATCACCTCGACAAGGTGGGGGTCGCTGGTTCGAGACCAGTCGGGACCATCACGCTGAAAACCTTAATTAAAAAGGGATTCAGCTTTTTTTATTCCATAATTTCCGCATGAAAATGAATAGTGTTTGCTGTTGCGTGTCGGATGTGTGACGAATTTTTAGAAACCCATAATTTCATTAAATAAGCGTCAAAAATTTGAAGTGCATTTTTACCTGTTCTATGACGGATGTTGATTATTATTTTAAATAGGCGTTAACACGTTCAACTACGGTACATTCTTTATACAGCTTCTCCCATAATTCTGAGCCACGCACTGGATACCAATATTTCCGAATATCCGATTCACATCTGATTTTAAACACCTTCTGAACCTACTCTAAAAAAATTCCGGTTTTCTCTAAATATTGTGTATTGTATTTCTCATCTACAAATACAATAATCCCCTTGCCATTTGCGTAGCATGGGGATTATTACATTTATGGGCCGCATTTCTCGCCCATATAGTTATTAATAGTTTTCAATCTGATATTCGTTCATCATATGGGCTAAACGAATGGTCACTTGTGCTAATTGTGCATACGTTACTTCACTTTTTGGCTTTAGCTGATTATTTTCCGCTTCAAGTAATCCCATTGCATACGCTAATGCGACATAGCCACGTAGTTCCTTATCTACTTGTGCTGCATCACTGTAATTTAACGCATATATATCGCTATATTGCGCTACTTTATCTAGCTTCAGTGAGCCAATTACCCATTTTGCTAGTTCCTGATTTGAAAGGGATGCAGCCGCATTGAACGTTTTAGTAGACGCATCAAGCATGCCTATTTTCAATGCACGTGTTACAAATGGATATAAAGAATTATCTGGGGCAATGTCCGAAAACGATTTATTCGTCGTTTCATGCTCATTAAAACTAGAATCAAAATACATATATGTTACAGATTTCAGTAATATTTTTAGCGCTTCCTCTTTTGTCACGGGCGCATCTGGATTGAATGTTTTATCTATTTCTAAAATACCTGTATGAATTAAATAATTTAATTCCTCCGCAGCTGTTGGATGCTCGATTGTCGGCTTATTTGAGCTTGCCATACCAAATGCATCTAACCATTCCCCTGTTTTGGCATCAATGACCGCATACGCGCCTTCTTTGAAAATCGGTTGATATGCTAAGCTATAATGTTGCTCATTT
Organism: Solibacillus sp. FSL R7-0668; assembly: GCF_038006205.1. NCBI lineage: Bacteria > Bacillati > Bacillota > Bacilli > Caryophanales > Caryophanaceae > Solibacillus > Solibacillus sp. FSL R7-0668. Next base: position 2,152,461 of record NZ_JBBOUU010000001.1, read on the forward strand.
CCTACTTTTGGATGGTTTACATATTGTAACTCCAGCTTTAACTGTTCTTTCAATAACTTTGAAGCTTCTTGTTGTGTCAAAATATCTTTCGCTGCTGGCCACTCGATATCATCATACGCGTTCACAAACAAACTTAATAAATCACCGGTTTCTGCATCGATACTTACTGAGATTTGGTCTCCTTCTACCGTTAAACCATTTACAATACGTGGGAACGTAAAGTAATAACTGTCATTGTACTCCTGGTAAAATGACCCAGATACTGGTAATGCATATCGATGTGCATAAGAAGGTACCCATTCTTTTACATATGCAATCGCCTTTTCTACTGCCTGTTGTCGTGTTAATTCTACTTTTTTATTACTATCATTATCTAGTTCCTTGAGGCTACTTTTAATATCACTATAATTAATAATCTCCCCTGTTGCTTTATCAATTATTAATTCTGTGCCTGTCCCACCATTTCTATAGCGATACATATATTGAATATTATATACGGCCTTACCCGTCTCCATTATTTTTTCTTCAATAGACTCAATCGTTAATTTTACACCAGGCTCATCTGTTGCAAGCAACTTTTCCGCCATCGCTTGTGCCTGCTCTAATGTTAAATTCGGCTGTTTTGCCGCTAATGGTTTCGTCACAATCGGTGTAATCTTTTGATTTGATATCGTAGAAGATAGTCCTTCTGGTGTGAGCCATTCCCCCGTAAGAGCATGTACACCTGATGTAACCTCGCTATTCGGCTGATAAACAAGCTTTACTGTGTGATCCCCTGTTGTATTATCTGTGTTAATCTTGTATGACAACTGCGCATTTAATGCATCCTGTATACGTTTGGCACTGACTGTTTCACTTTGCTTCTTGGACGGATCATCATACGTTAAATTATCTGTTACATCTTGATTTTTATAATAAGATGTTACTGTGCCATCCCCTAATACACTTATACTAATAGACTGATCTGAAATTGGTATACCAGACTTTTTCTTCGTAAACGTAAACGAATATTGAACGGGCTGCGTCAAAATAGATGATGAATAATAATTGTATTCATTTGGTACAAGCTCGTACCCTCCACTTTTATCAAACTTTTCAATAAACTTAGTCGCTACTTTTTGCGCTTCTACTTTTGAATATTTTGCTGGGAACAATACATCCTTTGAATTTATTGGTTGATAATGAAATTGTTCTAACTCTAACGATTCTCCAACGAATGTAAAGCTTCCATATATATATTGATTATCAATGTTCTTTGAGAAATTAAGTTCATAACGCACCGTAGAGTCTTTAGGATGCGAGAAGCCTGTCCCCATACGAAAATCTTTTTCAGTTACATTTGGAAACTCATTTGGAAATAGCGCTCGAAAACGCTTCATTAAATCACTTTTTGTTACCGTTGTATTCGTTTGCGCGACTTGTATTGGCAATGTCTCCATACGCTCAATACCTAACATTGAGGCGCTTGCCATTGGTGCTAATAAGCCAACAGATAGCGCTGTTGCAGATAACAATACACCCGCCTTTTTAATAATTACCATTCTTCATCCTCCTATCTCTTTTTCGTAAAACATATGTTTACACTACCATTATACATAATTTACAAATACAATATTCTATATTTGTAATAATAAACCAAATATGTAAGTGATCATTACTTCTTATCAGGCAAAAGATGAGTTTGGTTTCACAATCTAAAAAAAGCAATTCCTTTAGCATGTGAGTGCTTGGAAATGCTTTTTCTGATTTACTAGGCTTTTGAACGTGGGTCCATAAAATCGCGAAATGCGTTGCTGAGCATGTACAGCCCAAGTACTAGTAATGTGATAGCTCCCCCCGGTGCATATATGTACCAAGGTGCACTCGTTAAATATGCCTGTGAATCTTTTAACATACGCCCCCAACTTGGGTTTGGAGGTTGTACACCAAGCCCTAAATAACTAAGCGCCGCCTCCGCTAACATTGCCGTCGCAAATGTCACCGTCGCTGCTACAATAATTTGTGATGAAATATTAGGTAAAATATGACGGAACATGATTTTAAAAGGATTTACACCAATTAGTTTAGCAGCAAGTACATATTCTGCATCTCGGTGTTGCACAAAGCCACTACGGGCAATTCGTGCAATGCCTGGTATCGCTATAATACCTAACGCGATTGCGGTATTGACAACTCCTGGTCCAAAAATGGCCACTAACATTAACGCTAAAATAATGCCCGGAAATGCCATTAGAGCGTCCATAAAACGCATGCAAATTTCGTCAATCCAACCACCGACATAGCCAGTGATAGCACCGATTAAAATACCAAATGTCACGCCGATTACTACCGTTAATATACCCACTGCAAAAGCTGTTTGTGTGCCCTTCATAATACGGCTAAAAATATCACGACCAAATTCATCGGTCCCAAAGAAATACACACTACTTGGCCCTTTTAATTTTTCTGAAATATTCATCGCGTTCACATCAAACGGGGTGTAAAAAAAACTAACAATAATCACCAGGAAAAATCCGACAACGATTAGTAGACCAATGATTAAGTTAATATTTTTAGTATACCTTTTTATATTTTTCATCGTATCCACCTACTCTCATCGTAATCGAATTCTCGGATCTAATACGGAATACAAAATATCCACGATAAAATTAATCATGACAACCGCTACAGTAATATACATGACGATTCCTTGAACGAGAGGAAAGTCGCGATTACTAATGGCTGTAATGAGCAGCTGGCCAACACCTGGCAGTGAGAATACTTGCTCTACTATAATTGTCCCCGCTACCACCTCAGCCATTATAAGCCCAAACACTGTTAAAATAGGAATCATTGAGTTTTTTAACACATGCTTGTACATCACATTTTGCTCGGACATCCCCTTACTGCGAATCGTGCGTACATAATCGAGCTGCAATTGCTCTAAAACAGCAGTCCGTACATAACGGAAATTGACAGCAATTTGCGGAATCGCGATTGTTAAGGCTGGTAGCACTAATGTACTTAGCGCACCTGACACACTTTCTGTCCATGGAATATAGCCACTAATTTTAAATACATCAAACCTCATCCCAACATATAAAATCAACATCATCCCTAACCAAAATGATGGAACAGCCATACCAATTTGTGTCACTGTTGATAACGACACATCACTCAACTTATTTTGTCTACGAGCAGCGAACATCCCTAGAGGTATAGAAACGATTAATACTATGCACAGGGTGAGCCCGGCAAGCGATATCGTTACAGGAAGCCTATCAAATAATAAATCCTTTACTGGCATTGAAAAGCGAATTGAATTGCCTAATTCTCCTGTCAATAATCCCTTCATCCAATCAGAATATTGTTCATAAAGGGGGCGGTCCAAACCAAGTTCGGACCGCAAATTTTCAATTTGTGTGGCGTCTGCTTCCGTACCTAACATCGTACGAATGGGATCACCAGGTAAAATTTGAAAAACACCAAATGTAATTATAGATACTAGAATGATGGTTGTTATTAACAAGATGAAGCGACGTATTAAATACATCATACCGTTCATCCTTTCCTAGTTAGAGAACTTCACCTCAGACATATCATGGAACCAGAATGGATAGCTCTTCAGTCCACTTACCTGTTTATCTGAACCCCAAATAATTTGATAATCCGCGATATAAACAGCAGGTGATTGCTCTGCTAAAATTTCTTGTGCACGATGATAGTACGCAATTTGATTGGCCTGGTCTGTTTCTTTCAGTACATCTGTCATAATCTGGTCGTACTCAGCATCTTTAAATAAGAAAAAGTTTTCACCATCATTTGTTGAGATATAATCATTTAAGATTTCATAGGCAGAAGCCCGCCCTGTTAAGTCAATTGTCGTCATTTGATAATCACGACCGAAGTAAACGCGGTCTAGCCAAATACCCCACTCCACGACTTCAATTTCCACATCCACACCGATTTCTTTTAAATTGGCAACAACGATTTGTGCGATATTCGAATACATATCATTGTGTGATGATACTGTAATTTTTGTTTTAAAGCCGTCAGGATAGCCTGCCTCTGCTAGCAATGCTTTTGCCTTTTCCACATCATGTGTATACATTTTTTCCAATCCCGTTTTCTGGTAATCACCCATAGCTGGACTCATATTCGAGCCAAGCGGTACTGCATAACCTTCAAAAATAGAGTCAATGATATCGGGTTTACTAATTGCATAGTTAATCGCTTGTCGAACTTTTACATTATCAAATGGAGCTTTTGATTCGTTAAATGTCACGATTAACGATGAGTTATTATTTTGATGCGATAAATTATGACTACCTTCCACTTCACTTATACGTTGCCAAGGTACACTCGTTAAGTCGACCTCATTGGCCATCAAACTCATGATTGCTGCTTGATCATCTGATTGGAATGTAAATGTGACTTTATCTAAATAAGGTAAGCCCTCTTTCCAGTAGTTTTCGTTCTTTTTTAACACCAGATTTGTACCTGGAGAATATTTCACATATGCAAATGGTCCTGTGCCGATTGGGCTTTCATTATGCTTACCATCATTACTTTTTGGGATGATCGCAGATTGACGTGCTGTTAATGAATATAAGAAATTCGAGTTTGGTTCTTTTAACGTAATGACAAACGTGTTGGCATCGAGTGCTGCTGTTGAAGCGACATTATCGAAGTTATTCGACATTTTCTCACCACCACTTTTACCCATTAAACGGTCAAAAGAATATTGAATATCTTCTATTGTTATATCATCACCATTGTGGAATTTCACACCTGGGCGGATTTTAAATGTGTACGTCAAACCGTCCTCTGCGATTTCATAGCTCTCTGCAATACCTTCTTTTAATGAACCATCTGTTTCTGGTGCCATCAGTCCTTCAAAAATATTGAGAATCATTTGGTAAGAAATCGATGCTGTCGCTTTATGTGGATCTAAAAAGTCTGGGTCATCATTGACACGCACGACGATTTCTTGTGGTACTTCACCTACTGGCTCACTATCTCCCTCCTTGTTGCCCGGGCTCGCAGTATCTCCTCCATCATCACTTGAAGAACAAGCACTGATTACAAGACCTATTACTACTGTTAGTAAAAGTAATAACCAACTTTTTTTCATTTTCATAAAATTTCTTCCCTTCGTATTAGGCATTTTGAATACTTGAATAGCTTTCGGTATTGGCTAATTTGTCAGCTGATTTGACCCCTGCAAGGATCGCTTCTTCCATTACTTGCGTCGCTAACTGCCCAATATAGTCCACAGAATAGGATTTGTCTCCTGTACCTAACACAAAAATCGTATCGCCATCCAACATCGTATGGACAGGATAGATTGTACGTGCGAGTGCATTTTGTGTTAGTTGCGCAATTTTTTTCGCCTCCGCTTTCGTTATTTGTGCATTCACAGCAATGACCCCAATTGTAGTATTCGTTCCTGCAAGTGCTTGTGATTGAGCATGTTCTGCTAAATAAGCACAGCTATCGATCCAACTAGCAGTTTCCGAGTTGCGCGCACCTGCCAGTATCTCCCTTGTATCAGGGTCTTTCACATCTCCCACTGCGTTAACCGCAACAATCGCTCCGACAATAAGATTGTCTTTTCCTACGGTAGAGGCACTTCCCAATCCCCCTTTCATGCAAAATTGTGGACCTGCCATTTTACCTACAGTTGCGCCATATCCCGCACCAATATTACCGTTAGCAAATGCACCGACTTGCGCATTTGCCGCCGCTTCATAACCCATTTTCGCTGTAGGTCTTACGTGTGCATCCCCGATAAATAAATCAAACAGTACGGCACTTGGGACGATTGGAATTTTTGTAACGCCTGCGTCAATGCCGACCCCTTTTTCCTCTAAATAACGCATGACACCTGTCGCAGCCTCTAAACCAAATGCGCTACCACCAGCTAAGCAAATGCCATGCACACGATCAATGGCATTAATAGGATCAAGCGCATCTGTTTCACGTGTGCCAGGTGCAGAACCTCGCACATCAACACCACATACTGCACCGTTTTCGACAAGTAGGGCTGTGCATCCAGTAATCGCATCCCTATTTTCTGCATGTCCCACCTTCACACCAGGGACATCGGTAATATTGCCAAACATCGATCTCACTCCTTTAGATTGAAGATTCGTACTATTTATCATATAAAAAGCAGGAAACACGTTGATGTTCGTTTATTTCTTGCATGGTAGGTCGCACTTGAAGACACTTCTCCATCACAAACGGACAACGCGTATGAAACACACAACCTACAGGTGGGTTCATCGGACTCGGTAGCTCTCCCTGCAACGGAATGGTCGGTTTCGGTGCATCAAAGCTGACAACCGGAATCGCAGATAATAATGCCTGTGTATATGGATGCAGTGGATTCGCATACAATTCATTTTTCGTACCTAATTCTACAATTCGACCGAGATAAAGCACGGCTACACGATCACTAATATGTTTAACGACACTCAAATCATGCGAGATGAATAAATACGTCAATTGAAATTCATCTTGCAAATCCATCAGTAAATTCAGAACTTGCGATTGCACCGATACATCAAGTGCTGACACTGGTTCATCTGCAATAATAAATTCTGGATTTATAGCAAGGGCTCGTGCTATGCCAATACGCTGTCGCTGACCACCAGAAAATTCATGCGGATATTTATGCACCGCATCTTCTGATAAGCCTACTTTTTGCAATAGCTCCTTGACCCGTTTTTTACGTTGCTCTTTTGTAAGCGTCAATTGTAATGCCATTGGTTCTTCAATAATGGCACCAATTCGCATACGAGGATTAAGGGACGCAAATGGATCTTGAAATATCATCTGCATTTGATTACGATAATTTTGCAATTTACTACCTTTCAAATGCTGGATTTGCTGCCCTTTATACAAAATTTCACCTGCTGTTGGTTCAACAAGCTTCAAAATTGTGCGTCCAAACGTTGACTTCCCGGACCCAGACTCACCTACAATTCCAAGTGTCTCACCGTGATAAATTTCTAAGGAAATATCATCGACTGCTTTGACGACTTTTTTTGCTTCTTTCATCGACTTCCGCTTCACTGGAAAATAGGCTTTTAAATGATTGATTTTAAGTAAGACATCCTTCTTTGGCATAGGCACGCTCCCCCTTCTCTGAGAATAAGTGGCAACGTACTTTATGTGCTTTCGTAACATCCAGTACTTCTGGTTGAAGGGTGTGACACTGTTCCATCGCAAATTGACAACGTGGTGCAAAGCGACATCCTTCAGGTAACGCGTACGCAGGTGGGACAATGCCCGGGATAGACGGCAATCTTTCTACATCCGTCTGCAGACTCGGCATCGTTTTTAACAAGGCTGTCGTATATGGATGTTGCGGATTTAAAAACAGCTCCCTCACTGGTGCTTCTTCAACAATTTGACCTGCATACATGACCATGACACGATCAGCCGTCTCCGCAACGACACTCATATCATGCGTAATAAATAAAATGGCTGACCGATGCTCCTGCTTCATTTTCATCATTAAGTTCAATATTTGTGCTTGCACTGTTACATCTAGTGCAGTTGTTGGCTCATCTGCAATCAGAAGCTGCGGATTATTCGACATCGCAATAGCTATCATGACACGTTGACGCATCCCACCTGATAATTGATGTGGATATTCAGCAATCACTTTGTCTGCATTGGCAATGCCTACCTCTTGTAAAAGATGAATAGCTTTTTCACGTGCTTGTTTTTTGGTCACTTTTTGATGTCTCCGAATCGATTCTATTAGTTGATTGCCAATCGTAAAAACCGGATCAAGTGAAGTCATCGGCTCTTGGAAAACCATACTAATGTCATTGCCGCGTATATGACTCATCTCTTTATTTTTGTAGTCTAATAGATTATTGCCGTTAAAGTGGATTGTGCCAGCTGTGATTTCCCCCGGTGGTATCGGAAGTAGGCGCATAATGGCAAGCGACGTAATACTTTTACCACTTCCTGATTCACCTACGAGTGCGACGGTTTCGCCTTTGTGAATGGTAAAACTCACATCATCCACTACTTTGGCTTGCTTGCCATTTTTCAGCTGGAATTGAATTTTCAAATTGCTTACCTCTAATAGCACCTGTTGCGTGTTTATTGGTTCCATATGCTTCCCTCCTTCTCACGTTCAATTGGGTAGAGCATAACGAATAGCAATATTTTTCATTTGTGTATAATTTCGAAGTGCAACAAAGCCTTTTTCACGCCCAATGCCGCTTTTCTTATATCCTCCAAATGGCATTTGAATACCACCTGCTGCTCCGTAATTATTGATAAACACTTGCCCTGCCTGCACACGACTTGCGACATAATGCGCTGTATCTAAATCCTTTGACCAAACACCTGCTACTAATCCGTATTGTGTACTATTGGCCAGTGCAATTGCTTTTTCGACTGTGTCAAATGAAAAGACAGTAAGGACTGGTCCGAATATTTCTTCCTGCGCTAGAACGTGGGTATCTTCCATGCCATCAAGAATTGTCGGTTGAACGTAATACCCTTTCCCATAGCCCTCAATCGTCAATGTTTCGCCACCAACTACAACATAGCCGTCTTCCCTCGCTTGCTGTAATCGCCCTGAAATATTCATAAATTGACGTTTATTTAATAATGGCCCCATATCTAGATCTGCTTCTCCTGGACCCACTTTGAGCACTTTAAATCGCTCCACTAGTTGGGTTAAAAACACCTCTTTTGCACTTTCTTCAATCAGTAAACGTGCGCCTGCTGAGCAAGTTTGTCCTGCATTTTGAATGATGGCACGTAGTACACCGTCCAATGCCTGTTCCATCGGCGCATCTGCAAATACGATGTTCGGTGATTTCCCACCAAGCTCTAACGTCACTGGCACAATATTTTTAGCCGCTGCCTGCATCACGGCAATGCCTGTTGAGACAGAACCAGTAAAAGTAATGTGATTAATGTCTGGATGCGACGTTAATAGTGGTCCAACATCACTCCCTAAGCCTGTAACATGCTGGAAAATTCCTGCCGGCACTTTATCCGCAAACCACTTCGTTATTGCATGCGTCGTTAGTGGCGTATCTTCCGCACTTTTCACAATCACCGCATTACCTGTGGCAATGGCAGCTGCGACACTTCTTGCTGTAATTTGAATCGGATAGTTCCACGGTACGATATGTACGGTAATTCCAACTGGCTCCAGTACTACCGCATTTAAAATACCATCTTCAATCGGAATGGTATCCCCCATCACTTTATCCGCCGCTCCACCATAAAACTCAAAATAACGAGCTGCCGCTTCAATATCTGCACGCGCTTGTGATAACGGCTTCCCGACATCTCGGCACTCTAGTAAACTCCATTCTTCCGCATGCTCACGTATATATTGTGCTAACTCGATTAGTAGCTGACCCCGCTCAAATGCCTTCACCTTGCGCCATTCTTCACTGTCAAATGCCACACGTGCCGCGCGTATCGCTTCATTGACTTGCGCTTCATTTGCATTACTAATTTGCGCCAGCACTTCACCAGTAGACGGATTCATTACATCTAGGAATCGTTCTTCATCCGCGTAAACCCAATTGCCATTTATCAACATTGGAATTTTTTGCATTACAATCCACGGCCCCCATCAACATGTAACGTCGTACCCGTTACCATACTCGCTGCATCCGAAAGTAAATAACAAACGGCTCCTGCAATATCTGTAGGATCAACTAGGCGACCAAGTGGGACAGATTGGACAAATACTTCTTGCTTTGTTTGTTCAACGTCTTCATTTGATGCCGCAAATTGGGATAACATTTGTGTATCGGCTGGCCCTGGATGAATAGTATTCACTCGAATTTGATGCGGCGCAAGTTCAATGGCCAACCCACGAGAAAAACTTTCCGCGGCTCCTTTTGATGCGATATAAGCTTGCAACCCTGGGCGCGGCCGTACAGCTGAAATTGAGGCAATCGTGACAATCGCTCCTTTTTTACGTGCCTTCATATAGGGCACAGCCGCTTTTGTCGTAATAAATAAACTCTTCACATTCACGTCCATTAAACGATTCCACTCATTTATCGATACATCTTCAATAGGTGTCGCCGCCTGTGCAATGCCAATCGCATTGACAAGCCCATCGATTCGGCCATATTTGTCATAAATATTTTGAAAAACTTCATTTACTTTATCCTCATGAAGCACATTCACATCATGGAGTTGCAGCACATCACTTTCCCTATCAGCTAGTGATGCTACTGATAAATCAAGCCCAACAACAATTTTCCCTTGCTCTAGCAAATGCTTTAAAATAGCTTGTCCCATACCACCACCCGCACCTGTCACAATCACTACTTGCTGCTCAACTGCCATATTAATCACTCCCTGTTGCTATTGATTTCATTGCTACTATGACTTCACAAATCGCGTTACCCATTTCTTGTGTAGTTGCCTGACCGCCAATATCTGCAGTTTTGACACTACCTTCTCTTAGCACCTTTTCAATCGCTGTCACAATAAGCTCCTCTACATCTGGACGACCGATATGTCCAAACAGTAAAGCAAGTGACCAAATTTGGGCGATTGGATTTGCAATTCCCTTTCCTGCAATATTAGGTGCCGAACCGTGCACAGGCTCAAACATAGACGGAAACTCTTTTTCAGGATTGAGATTTGCAGAGGGTGAAAGACCAAGACCCCCAACAAGCGCAGATCCTAAATCCGATAAAATATCACCAAACAAATTCGAGGCCACAACGACTTCAAAATCTTGTGGTCGCTCCACAAAATACGCCACTAACGCATCAATATAAATAGATTCCAACTGAAGTGTTGGCGATGTATTCCCGAGCACCCTTTTCGTGTGCTCGTCCCAAAACTTCATCGAATGTATGATGGCATTTGACTTTGTGGCACTCGTAATTTTCGTTTTATGATGTTTATGCGCATAATTGCAAGCAGCACGCACAATATTTTCAATACCTATACGTGTCATAATCGTATTTTGAATGGTCATTTCCTGCGGTTGATCGTTGTATATACGTCCCCCACTATTAGAATATTCCCCTTCAGCGTTTTCTCGGAAAATGACAAAATCAATATTCTTACCATTTGCTAACGGTGAGGCAATACCTGATAGTGATTTAATCGGTCGGAAGTTTACATACTGCTGAAATTGTTTGCGTATCGGCATGATTAACTCCCACACCGTGACATCATCAGGAACGCGGTCATCACCAATTGCGCCAAATAATATCGCATCATATTGCGCCAATGTTTCGAGCGCATTGTTTGGCATCATACGCCCATGTTCTAGATAATAATCTGAACTCCATGGAAATATTGTTGCTTCTATTTGTAGTGTATGATCCTGTTCCTGTAAAACCTCCAGCACTTTGATGGCTTCTTTCATTACTTCCTTGCCAATGCCATCTCCTGGGATAATCGCTATTCGAGTCGCTGTTATCATATTTTATCGCCCGCAAGAAACTTTAGTGCTGCCAAACGATAAATCGCTGTCGTTTCGGCTAATTCTTCAATATCCACATACTCATTAATTTGATGCGGAATTTCGCGATCACCAGCACCTACTGTCACAATTGGCACACCATGCACATGGAGGAATGTGCCATCTGTTGCACCGGGTACACCGTTATAAATCGGTTTTTGTTCTGTTACTTCTGCAACCGCTTCATAGATCGCTTGTACGACAGGATCTTCCTTCGGGGTTGCTGTCGCTGGTCGGTTATCTAATACCGTCAACTCCACCTTGAAGTCTGGATCATCCGCTTGTAAGCGTTTAATAATGGCATCAATTTTGCCAAGGAGCTCATCATGATCTTGCGCTGGCACCGTCCGAATATCGAGCGTCGTCATACAGTGATCTGGAATCACATTAATTTGCGCATCCCCTTTTACTGGAGCACGTAAAATTGTTGGCGTAATCGAGGGCCAGTTCAACATAGGGTCTCTCCCTAAACGTGCCTGCTCTTCTTTTTCTAATTTTTCAAGCTCTACAATAAAGCGCGCCATACGCCAGTTCGGGTTAATGCCACTCCAAGATATCGCACCGTGTGCCATTTTACCGAAAATATCTACCTGTAAGCGAATCGCACCACGCTGTGCAATACACACATTATTTTCTTGTGGCTCACAAATAATTGCACCATCTACTCCGTCAGCCCAGCCGTTTTTAATGAAATGCTTAATACCAAGCATCAATCCCTCTTCATCACAAGGAATACATAAAATAATTTTGCCTGTAAACGCCTCCTGATCTAGCAGCAAGGACTGACAAGCTGTAATCATACAGGCAAGATTTCCTTTTGTATCATTTGTGCCGCGTCCATACATACGACCGTCCACAATTTCTGCGCCGAATGGATCATACATCCATGCCTCACGATTTCCTTCTGTTACAACATCCGTATGACCTTCAAACAGCAGCGTTTTCCCTGGTTTGCCAGAATCAATAATGCCAATAACGTTTGGTCTACCAGGCACCACTTCCTCTACATATGTTTCAATGCCAATATCTCGTAAATACTGCGCTATATAATTGGCTACTTCTTCTTCATTGCCATTTGGATCATTTTCACGATACACACTTTCTATTCGTACTAATTTTTGTGTCAACTCAATAACTGTCTTTCGATCACGTACGTACGATGCCTTTTTTTTTAAGCTTGCAAATGCCATCTAACTCTCCCCCATATCAAAAATAGTATAAAATTTCAGACTAATATCTATTACATATGAGAGAAGAAGCTAATAAAGTACCAGTTATTGTATACTTTTTGTTTAGCGCAAAGATATTTCAATTCTTTTGACTGTTAGTATTTTACATATTAGAACAATCACTCAATCTATTAGATTTCCTTAAAAAAAGAGCTGCTAACGATATCATTAGCAGCTCTTTTGCTCCCTTATAGCACCATTAAAAGTAAATAAACAGTTGCGATATAGCAAGAATTAATAAAACTAGCGTAATCCTCTGATTTTAGCCTTTTAGATACGCATTACATCCCCTACTTTTAAATATTAAAAAAAAGGACACTTTTAATGTCCTTTTTATTATGGAAAAGAGCCATTATTCAGCCCCTTTACATCATTATTTATTTAAATGATAATGTTTTTCTTCACCATTATCGAATTTCACTTCAAGGTCAAAGTACTGATAGTTCTCATCTAAAGCAAATGCCTTCATCACTTCTTTACGAACATCCTCATCGCTAGTAGCTTTATCAAATTTAAGTTGTTCTAATGCTTTGACAATTTTTTCGTAAGCTTGATCACCTTTATGCTCAACACCTGTTATTTCATCATCTACTTCCGCATAAATATAATTTCCATCGTTTTCATATTCAACATCATAGGATTTATTATCCGCATACTCTACCTCTAAATCAAAGTCCGTAAATGAATATTTTACATCTGTCGCTTTAATTGCCGTCTTTTCTTTTTCTTCCTCATTATGAATTGGTTCCGTTGTTCCTGTGTTATTATTATTCGTTGTTTCATTAACCGTACCATTATTTCCTGTAACTTCCTTATCCTTATCTACATCTGCATCGTTATTGTTACAGGCGTACAATAATCCTACTAATAATGGCAGTGTAAGAATTCCTCTAAATAATTTCATATGCTCTCTCCTCTTCAAGTCGCTCTGATAATGGCTTAAATTTTATGACCTCAATCTAATTTAAGCCATTAAAATCGTTCCCAAATTTAAAGGAAACTATTCATTTTTACTGAAAATCAAATACGTCTCTGCTCAATTGCATCCAGTTTTTTAGCATGGGACACGACCGAAATACAGTATTCGAAGTCTTTCAGCGAGCAAACTACCTAGGCATTACACAATCGAACTATAGATTGACAGGTATTTGATTTGAAATCTCGTCAGAATAGTGTGGATATACACTGTTAAGGAGAAAGGATAATATCCCTTTAAGTACATGAAGCATATGATGAGTTAATGATCATTTGTTTTGGAGGTATTTTACAATGAATAATCCTTATTATATGAATGTCCACCCTAATCCTTATTTCAGTTATGTACCAATGTATAACTGGGGGAATAATTGGGGTTCTGATTATTGGAATATGTCAAATGGAGCGAGTTATACAAACCCATTTTCGCCGTACCAAAATAGCCAAGATATGACTTATAGTCCTAGTTTAAAAGATCATGGAAGAGAACCGTTTGTTGTGAACCTCAATCAAGCAGCCAAGCACAATAACAACTTCCGCACTGCCATATGGACTGGAAAACATATGCAATTGACTTTGATGAGTATTAACGTTGGAGAAGATATAGGCTTGGAGAATCATCCTAATGTTGATCAATTTATACGTATTGAGCGCGGTCATGGACTAGTTCAAATGGGGAAAAACAAAAATAATTTAAACTTTGTCCATATTGTAGGTGAGGATGATGCCATTATCGTACCTGCTGGAACATGGCATAATGTAATTAATACTGGCCATACATCGTTAAAACTTTCGACAATTTATGCACCGCCAAATCACCCTTTCGGAACGGTTCATAGAACGAAAGCGGAGGCCGAAGCTGCTGAAGGTTAGCGTCTATAAATAGAATCGAAAAACAACTATAAAAAGTATATAAAATGATTTGCTAGATATAAATGACATCACAATAAATCCCGAAATTCCCATAAAAATAACAGTACTGATTAAGAGGAAAACTTTATTTTATTTTGTGATAGGTATTACAAAACTAATTAACATAGAAATAGTTGTGACAAATATTATTTTCGTCAAAAGTCCCCATGACACGATGATTAGATAATCAATGATTAGGTGAACGATGAATAAAAAGCTATAATAGAATACTACAGACCACCTGTTTACTCTTTTGTCCGCAAGATTTTGTTCGAATTATGAACGACTACATGTTAACCATTAGTTTAGTAAAGAAAAAGCTGCAATGGATTCATATTTTGGTGTACTTTCTAGATTCGATTTATATAAGACAATTTCACTTACTTGAAACGATAAAATTTTTTCTTTAAAAGGGTTATGCGTGACTAAATCGGCCATTTTGAAATCTTCATTTCCCCCCCATTTACGTGCTAATGTGATATGGGGATGATAAGGTCGTGTGTCTAAAGAAAAGCCCGCTGCAACACAAGTTTTATGGACAATTTCTTGAAGTTGAAATAACTGCTTCTCTTCATTCACTGCTCCCCAAAATACGCGAGGAGATTTTGGAGGACCAAACACATTCAGTCCTTCAATCTCTAACATAAAAGCTTTTTGACTCTTCATGGCGTCGCCAACTAATCTAATAACAGATGGACGTTTTTGTGGGGGTACTGAGCCAAGAAAAGCAAGGGTTATATGATAATCATTTAAATTCACCCAACGTTTAAACGGGAATATTGATTTAATTTGTGTCAATTCATCGTGAATTGCTTGTTTAACATCATCCGGAATACGTACGGCCCAAAAATAGTGAGTCTCTCTCTCCATATGCTTTCACCCCCTCTTATAACGAACTAGATCTACAAGGATCAAAATTTATTCTTTAGACGCATATTATTTAAACCAACCTCTTCTCATAAACCAGATAAACATTGAAACGCCCATTATCCCCATAAATCCAAGTGTCAGAATATAACCATATTTCCATGTTAGTTCCGGCATATGTTCAAAGTTCATCCCATAAATCCCGGCAATAAATGTTAAAGGAGCAAAAATGGAAGTGATAATTGTTAGAACTTTCATCACGTTATTCGTTTGATGTGAATTTAAGGAGAGATAGCTGTCTCTTATATCAGCAGTTAATTCTCTATCAGACATAATTGAGTCGGATAGTTTTAAAAGATGGTCATAAATATCAGAAAAATATTCTCTTCTTTCGGTTATTTTACTTAAACGATGAGAATTTAATATACGGTAGAGTACATCACGCATTGGGTTTACTGTATGCATTAGATTTAATAACATGTGTCTTATGTCGAATAGTTCATTCATTAGGAGGTTCATCGATTTATGATGCATGTTATCTTCAATTTTGTTTAAATCATCTTCAATTTTATAGATGATTGGAAAGTAATTATCGACAATTTTGTCTAACGTTCGATAAAAAACATAATAGGGGTCCCATTTTTCAATGTTCTTTTGCAACACCCTTTCCCATACCTGGTAAACTTCCTGGGATGGCGTATGATGGAATGTAACGATAAAATCCTCTCCAACGAAAAAATTTAGTTCTTCTTTAATAATTTCTTTATTTTCTTCTCGAACTAAGTGTGTAACAAAAAAAGTAAAGCCCTCGTAATAATCGAACTTGGGACGTTGAAGTCTATGTATACAGTCTTCAATAGCTAGTGGGTGAAAGTTAAAAGTATCTGCTAAATGTCTTATTTCTTCATCAGTTGGTTGATTAAAATCCACCCAAAACCATGTATAATTAGAAAAATTGATATTGTATATAGAAATTTCCGTTTCCAAATGATTGGACTTCGTAATTCCAATGAAGTTGATCATTATATTAACACCTTCTTAATGCTTTCAAGCTCCTAATAGTTAAGCTCTATTATGGTCAAGAAAACACTCTTCCATGCGATGGAATTCAGAAATCCTAAAAAAACGTATTAACTAAAGTGTTTAATTATATTTGCTAAACTCCTATTTAGTTGAAGCAGAAAATGTTCTGACCTAATCAAAATCGTTCCATCGATAGGTCAGTATTTACTGAAACTGCAGCTTTATTCCCTTTAGCAGCTGAGATCATTAAAGAGGATGGTTTAGATCTTTCTGTTTCCCCTGCAATATATACGTTTTTTTGCGTTGTTCTACCAACACCATCTGTTATAACTTTTCCGTTTTCATGAATTTCACAGCCAAGCTTTTCAGCAAATTGATTGGAGCGATAATAAGATGGGGCAACAAATCCACCCGTTCTTCTAATTGTTTCTCCTGTTTCAAACTCTATTTTTTGTAAGTATCCGTCATTACCTATTAAGCCTTTTATCTTATCCGATATAATTTTGATGTTGTGTTTTTGTAACTCTATTTCACCTTCTTTAGATAATAGAGTTCCATTCGTTAAGACAACCAAATCCTGCGACCAATTATAAATTAACTTAGTTAAATGCAATACATGCTCTTCTTTTTCAGCAATAACCACTAACGGTTTATCTTTTTGCTCCCAGCCATCACAATACGGACAACTAAATAAACTTTTCCCATAAAACTTTCTAATACTTGGTATAGTAAATATTTCTTGAATCCCAGTAGCGAGTATTATTTTTTCTGAAACATATTCCTGACTAGTAGATGTTTTGACCGTAAATCGATCATTATTTATATCTTTGATGATTTCCGTAACTGTTGCAGTAAAACATAATACGGACGGGTAATTCTCCAACTCTTTTAGCGCTATTTCTTTGAATGCTTGTGGTTTTATCCCATCTCGAGTAATAAATCCATGTGACGCTTGTGTCACTCTATTCCTATTCGTTCCATCGTCAAATAGAGCAATTTTTCTCCTAGCTCTTCCTAAAGTTAAACAAGCACTTAACCCTGAAGGACCCCCACC
The DNA here is from genome assembly GCF_038006205.1 of Solibacillus sp. FSL R7-0668. Taxonomy (NCBI): domain Bacteria; kingdom Bacillati; phylum Bacillota; class Bacilli; order Caryophanales; family Caryophanaceae; genus Solibacillus; species Solibacillus sp. FSL R7-0668. The sequence goes on from NZ_JBBOUU010000001.1 coordinate 2,169,988, forward strand.
TATTATGATACAATCAAGGACATTCATGTTTTAACCTCCGTTTTGATTTTATTTTAGTTGGAATTGTTATTTGCCACAGAGAACTATATTATTTCCTGCATCATGAATTTTAATTCTTTACACACTAATCTGAAATATAAAAAAGGCGAAAACCCACACAAACAGGGTTTTCGCCTCTTATTATTTCACTGTATCTACAATATTTTTTGCGTGATCGCCAATTCGTTCTAAATTGCTAATAATGTCTGCAAAAACAATGCCTGCTGAACCAGAGCAAATGCCTTCGTTTAAACGATAAATATGCATTTTTCGCAATTTACGTTCCATCACGTCAATTTCATTTTCTCTTGCATATACTTCTTGTGCAAGTGCTAAGTCATTTTTTTCAAGTGCTTCTAAAGCTTGACGCACAGTATCCATCGTATATTCATACATTTCCACTAACTCTGCTTGTGCTTCATCACTTAGTTTTACTTTATTGGCATCGCGGTATTGTAAAAGCTCCACGATATTTTCGACATGGTCACCAATTCGCTCAATATCACGAATATTATCAAATAAATTATGATGTAACGTGGATTCAGATCGAGATAAAGCTTGTTTCGATAGCTTCACTAAATATTCCGTTGATTTACGATCTAAATTATTAATAGCTTCTTCTAATTGCTCGACATTACCAATGGCCTTTGTGTCACCTGTTTGTAAATAATGTAACGTTTCTTTCATGCCTTGTACACCGTAAGCGCCCATATGCATGACTTCCATTTTTGCTTGACCTAAAGCCAGTGATGGCGATTGCGCAATTAAATTTTCATCTAAATATTTCGGTTTATGCTCAATTAGAGAATCTTCTCCCGGTATTAGCTTCGTCACGATCCTAGCAAGAACACCGATAAATGGCAACTGAATTAATGTGTTGGCAATATTAAATGTCCCGTGAGCAAAGGCAATTTGCATTTTGCTTTCTAAATTTAATACCCCTGTAATCCACTCCACATACGCTGTGAATGGAACTAATAATAAAATAAAGATTATTGAACCAATTAAGTTAAAGATGACATGTGTTGCTGCGGCACGACGCGCGGCAACAGAAGCACCTAATGAAGCTAAAACAGCTGTAATCGTCGTTCCGATATTATCACCAAATAATACGGGTAACGCTCCTGCTAATGGAATAAGCCCCTCTGCATAAAGCCCCTGTAAAATGCCGACTGTCGCAGATGAAGATTGAACAATCAGTGTGAACACGGTACCGACAAGAAGACCTAACACCGGAATGTCACTCATTTGAACTGTTAAATCTAAAAACGGCTGCCAATCACGTAAAGGCTTCATACCGCTACTCATCATTTCTAACCCAATGAATAAGCCCGCAAATCCAAATAATACTTGTCCAATATTTTGAATGGTACTTTTCTTAAAGAAGAATAAAAACACAGCCCCAAGCGCCATGATTGGGTAAGCATACGCGCCAACATCAATCCCGATAATAAATGCCGTTACTGTTGTACCAATATTGGCACCCATAATAACACCTATCGCTTGTCTTAATGTCATAAAGCCCGCACTTACAAGCCCAACTGTAATTACCGTCGTCCCTGAGCTGGATTGAATTAAAACTGTTACCACTATCCCGACAAGTACGCCCATAAATGGATTGGTCGTAAACTTATCTAATATATCACGTAGTCTATCACCCGCCGCTTTTTGTAAGCCATCTCCCATATACTTAATGGCGAACAAGAATAGCCCTAAACCACCTAAGAATTGAAATATCATCTCTTGAAAATTAACTTCCATGTGTCAACTACCTTTCAACGTTATGTGACTTATTATGCAATTGCTTATAGGTAAATGTAAATTGCTTTTACAATCTCTTAACATTCAATTAATAATATTTTCAAATTCCGTGCATAATTCGACATATTTTAAGTGAATGAAACGATTTGATTACTTGCATTAGCAGAAAGTGATGGGGCTTTTCTAGGATATTAGAGCTTTTCTTAGGTTAATTTGAATTTTTAGGGTGTTTATTGGCTCATAGTTGAGGATGACATGTAGATTCACTCCTCAGTGCATTCAATTCGTTTCAAAAATGCTTTATTGTGTGCGTTTATACTGAATTTAATGGTAAAATACGGTTAATCGAGCATAAAGTTCTGAAAAACGAGCATAAAAATGAAAATTCGAGCATAAATCACGAAAAAACGAGCATAAATCACGAAAAAACGAGCATAAAAATCAAATATCGAGCATATTTCCACGTAAAGTGGTCATTCATACCGCCTATCTATAAATAATTGTGAATAACAACCCTAAAATTCGGTGATGAACCTGTTTATTAGAATCTTTACATAACTTATTAGAACAATCACACTATATATTAGAAGAACCTAAAAAAGAGAGCTACCCACAATAATATGAGCAGCTCCTTTGCTTGCTTATCGCATCATTAAAAAGAACATAATCATTTGCGCTATAGCCGGTATGAATAAGGCGAGTATTAACGAAAGGATTGCCCCCATTTTCGCCTTTTTGATGCGTGTTTCATCCCCTACTTTTAGCTGTTGGAAAAAGGTTAACGTAAAATAAAAGCAGCTAATAAAAAATAGTGGCGGAATGAATGATAACCAGTATACCAAGCCAGATTGACTCATTAGTTCCATAAGTTTTCCCCCTGCAATCGACATTCTATTCATTGTACCATGAAATCAGCCTCTAAATTTACATTTCTTCTCCATATACAATGACTTCGGAACTTATTCCTCATCTAACTCAAACTTAAATATTTCATTAGAATGATGCACTAAAAAAACCGCTAACAAAAGCTTAGCGGTTTTTAAAAATGATTCAATTAGTTTGATTTCGTAAAGTTCGGGTCTAAGTAGGCTGGGTTCGGATATTTATAGAAGCCTTCTCCTGTCGAAATCCCCATTTTTCCCTGGTCAATCATTTCACGTTTAATTTTTTCAGCAACGAATTTAGCTGCTGGGTCTTTTTCTGCGCGCATTAAGTTTAAGTTGTACGGCGTTTCCATACCAACAATGTCATAAATTGCGAAAGGTCCGCGTGGTGCGCCTGTTGAAATCATCCAGTTTTTGTCGATTGTTTGTGGATCGGCAATATCTTTTACCCATAATTCCATTGCGGCTGATAAGAATGGCACTAACAATGTGTTTAAAATATAGCCTGGTTGCTCCTTTTTCAGCACGAATGGAATCATCTGAATGGCACGTGCGAAATCCGCTACTTGCTCCACATATTGTACATCTGTACCTGGATGTCCCATAACCTCTGCAGTGTTATTTTGCCAAATCGAATTAGCAAAGTGTAACGCCAAGAATTTTTCGGGACGCCCCGTAAATGCTGCAAACTGGCTTGGTAATAATGTCGATGAGTTTGATGCAAATACTGTTTTTTTCGGTGCAACCTTTGCTAAATTCTCATAGAAGCTTTGTTTGATTTCGATACGCTCAGGTACAGCCTCAATTACGAGGTCAGCATCCTTTGTCGCCGCTGCTAAATCTGTGAAATAAGAAAAACTAGCCAATGCTTTTTCCGCGCGCGCCTCATCTTTAAAATAAGCACCATATGTGTCTTTCAATGCGATCATTCGTGTTTTGGCTGCTTCAATTGCGCCTTCATTAATATCATAAACACTTACGTTAAAGCCAAAGAAAGCCGATTGGAATGCGATTTGGCTACCTAAAACACCACTACCTGCGATTGTTACATTTTTGAAATTCATAAGAACCTCTCCTTTGAAAGAATAGTAATAATATTGCTTATACCTTTATATTAAAGCGCTTTCATGTGATATGATACGTATAAACAACGGTTATTTTATAAACAAATTACATATAAATGTAGGTGAAACCATGACACACGAACAATTTCCATATTTGCTATTTTTAAAAATGTATCGAAGTGACCTGCAAAATGAAGCGACCGCGTACATCGAGAGTATTCCCGATTTAACCGCAATTGAAAAGCGCCAATTTCATCTTATTTCAATATCATTTTTGCAATTTTTAGCTAATCAAATGAAGCAGCAACAAGTTAATTTAGAAGCACTCCGATATTGGGTGCGTGTGCATCAGCATAGTTTGCCAGTTGATAAAACGCGCTATTTTCCAATCACAATGGAACATGTTTTACGTACAGTATTAGATTCAGTTGACCATTCCAACAAAGAAGCCATTTTAGCAACCCATGTGGAGATTATGAATCAGAGTATGCGCTCGTTTATGCAATTGCTTGAAAAGCCGATTGCTGCAATCGAATTATCCCAAACTTCATTCAAACAGCTTGATGCGTTTAGTATAGATTTGATTCAATTGAATGGTACTGAGGATTTACCATTACTGCTTGTGAAGGCTGAGGAAATTTTTCAATTTAAGCGCTGCATTTTTTTAGTTACAACCCATGGCTCAATAAATTTTCCGGTGTTATTGGAGCAGATTTGCTAAAAGTCCAACGCATGCAAGGAAATATTGAATTAGAGCCTGTTTTTGCATTAAAAAAGCCCATTTTCTTAAAGGAACCAGCGCCTTATGTGCAACAGGTTGCCATTGATTTATTTGAGCTTTCCTCCGTCATATTTATTCCGATTGAATATGAACAGCAGCTATATGGCTGGATATCCTTTGACCAAATGGGTGAAACATTTGAATGTGACAACGAAAAATTGTTTTTACTTGAACAAGCAGGCAAGCGTCTTGGTATGTACTTGGCTCGCAAACAGCTGCGCAATCAATTGAATCATCGCATACAGCTAAGCGAGAAGGAATATACGATTTTGTATTTGCTTGCGGAAGGCTATAAAAATAAAGAAATTGCCAGTGTTCTGTTTTTAAGTGAATATACGGTGCGTGATTATGTGCAACGATTAATGGACAAATTACAGGCGAACAACCGCACCCAAATTATTTCGACCGCTTTTCGTATGGGGCTGGTGGAATGATTTTTCGAAATAACAACTAGAGGAGGTAGCTATGAAACGAATCGTTATTTTAACAATCGGTCCTACCCATAGTGGAAAAACGACAATTGCGCGGCAGCTTGAACAGGCGTTTCCCCATTTTATTGTCCTCGATCAAGACAAACAGGCGGAATTTTTAAATACGCATTATGAAAAGCTTGTACCACAAAGCGGACCAAATACACTGAAATTTCTTATATCTGAAACATTATTGCACTATGCCATTGCCCAAACTTCATACAATTTGATTTTGTGCAATAGTAATATCCATAAAGCACCGCGCCAGCAGCTATTAGCACGCTTCTTCCCTGCAGAGCAATTTGTTCGCGTATATATTCACTTTGCTCTTGCACAAGACGTGTTACAAAACCGAATTGACAACACATTACGGGACACAAAGCTATTTCGTGACGTAACTTATACATATGAGGAATTGCTAGAAAAACAGCTTCCACAAATCGATTCCCCCACTTGTGATGAGGTAGATTATATTTTGACGATTCATGAACAAACGACAACGCAGCAGTTAGTAAGTGAAATCGAAATGATTATACATAAGGAGCAATGTACATGACGATAATCGGCGTATGCTTCGATTCGTTCAATCATCAATAGCGTCAAAAAAACGCGTTTATCGAAATACTAGAGCAAAAGTGAGATTTCCTCTCGCTTTTTTGTGTTTTGGAGATATTTTATCAGGTTATGAAACATATATTCATTAAAGAAGCTGTGAATTGGCGAATCGATTTTAATCGATTCCTATTGATTACAAAAAAATAATCGTTAGAGGTGACATTGATGGATAAACAAAAATCTTCGACAGTAGAATTCAAACGTAAATTAACGAATGATGTAAAAAGGGAAATTATTGCATTTGCGAATACTCAAGGTGGCGAGCTCTATATTGGTATTGATGATGACGGCTCCGTAGTAGGTTTAAAAAATGCCAAGAAAGCATTCAAATTGGTTAAGAATACGCTACGTAATAGCATTCAACCAGATATTTCAGGACATAACTGTATAGAACTTGAAACAATTGACGACAAAGAAATCATCAAAATTTCTGTGTCACGTGGTACTAAACGTCCCTATCATTTGAAAAATAAAGGAATGAATCCATCCGGTGTATTTATTCGCGATGGTAGTTCGATTACAAAGGCATCCGAAGAAAAAATCCGTCAAATGATTCTCGAAACAGATAGCACCCATTTTGAAACAATGCGCAGTATCCAACAAGACTTAACATTCCACGATGCGTTAGAAGTATTTAATAAACAGGGGAAAAAGTTTGGTCCGAAGCAGCAACGAAAGCTTGGCTTACTAACAGAGGACGGTTATTTTACTAATTTAGGTTTACTTTTTTCGGATCAATGTGAACACAGCATTAAATGTGCACGTTTTTTAGATTCCGATAAAGTCGAAATTCAAGAGCGCAAAGAGTTTAGCGGGTCGATTTTAACTCAGGTTGAACAAGCCTTAAGCTATATGAATCATTCCTCTCGTAATGACGAGGAACATGAACGCTTCCCTGCTTATGCTTTACGTGAAGCGTTAATCAATGCCGTTACACACCGTGATTATAGCTATAATGGGAGCATCCTCGTTCACCTATACCAAAACGAAATTGAAATTATTTCTGTTGGTGGTTTGGTAAAAGGATTGACGGCCGAGGATATTGAACTTGGCGTTTCACAAAGCCGCAATGCAAAATTAGCGCATGTTTTACACCGGTTAAAATGGATGGAAAAGTACGGTACTGGCTTGCAATGTATGGTTGAAAGCTACAAAGATAGCACAGTGTCACCTACTTGGCAAATCGGACCGAATGCCTTTGTTGTGACATTACCGAAAAAACCATTACTAGTAGTGCAAACGGAAGATGAACCTTTGACGGCTTGGTTGTCCCATCACCCTGAATTTTCAGCAAAAGAGCTCGAAACCTTTTTAAATAAAAGTAAGACAACGGTGCGCAAAATTTTAGATAAGCTCATTGTAGCCAATCAAATTGAACGCATCGGACATGGACCGAAAACAAAATATCAAATTATCAATTGAGTGCTCACCTCACGTTATTTTTTACGTGAGGTTATTTTGTTGCAGCACTACTTTTTCTCCACCACTAAATACCGATTATCCTTCACTGAATAATCACCGTATTCCCTACTTAATGTGACGGAGCTTAGCTTCTTTTTATCATTGACAAAGACAATTTTAAAATTCGACTCCAGCACTTCTCCACCACCGAAACCCATCGAAATGCCGAGCGATTCTTCCATCATTTCCGTTGTTGTATAAGGACCGAATGCAACAGCCTTTGTCCATTCAAAATTCGTGACTTTGGTTAAATCAATCGTTGTTTCCCCTTGTTCCAGAAAATTAATTAATTTCCCTCTATCCACAGTATATTGTGAAGCATTAAATGCCCAATAAAAAATGACACCGACTATAAGTGCAACGCTTATAATAAAATATTTCATAATAACTCCAATCAAAAGTATTAATTACTCGAACTATTGATGCCATTCCATTAAGTAAACTTTTTTGTATGCTTGACTGTAAACGCCAATAATATAATCATTGCCACCATTTTCTGCTTGATGAAAATAATAATCCCCTACCGAAAATTCGACCGGATGCTCATCAAATGCTTCGCGAATAGCTATCTGTGTTTCTTTATCACTTAGATGCGTATCGATTGTATTGGCTATAAAACGATTGACCTTGCCTAAAATAACCTTCTCATTTTGAGCTGTAATCTCAGTGAAGTTTGCTTCGTTCGCTTCAGGTAGCTCCTGTTCATAAAGCATCACCGAATACCATTCGCCGTCTCCGCGCGCTGGATATTTTGTTGCCCAAACCTTCTCGAAACGTTGTGGCTCTGGTAATGGAACACCCCATCTTTCCTCATAACTTTCCACAATTTCAAGCATCGTTGGCTCTGGCCAAGGCTTGAAAATAAAATAGAGAGTAATGAATAGACAGCCCATTATTAGTACCCTTTTCACTTGCTTACACTCCTTTTACATAGGTACGTATTTTAATGTAGAAAGTTCCATTCGGTCCTATCGTTGTTACTTAAACTATTTAAAAACGGAATCCTATTTTCCAGTGCGTCGTCTTTACTATAGATGAAATGGGGGGATTTCATGAATCTTGGGCTACGGTTCATTGAATTAATCGTATTTTTAGTCACGGCTATTTTGACCGTCATTTTAGCAATTCAACTCATTCGATATTCCTTTAAGAAAATACCTTTTCCTAAAAAACTGACGATGGCAACCGCTGCAGGGCCCACGTTATTACTCGCAATTTTTATTTACATTCAATATTTCTTTACGTTTGGGCTCATTGAAAAAGATAATATGCAACCAGGTGTGGGACCGATCTTTTCCCTTAATGAAACCTATGCTGCAACGGTCTATTATGAACCTTATGGTGGCGTTTTAGGTGGGGTCAATGTGTGGATGGAGGTAAAAAACGAAAAAGAGGATTCCACAAAAATTGTTTATTATGCCGATGCGAAAAGCGAAGTTGTTGTTCATTGGGAAGATGATACAACACTAGCGATTACCAATGTTGATCCTAATGATCCTAATGATCCAAATATAAATCGAAACATAACCTTAAAAATTGAACACGAAATATATCATGAGAACGGCTTGGCTTGTCAGAGCTTGTTATTGTTGAGTAGCTATGAAACTTGTTATCAATATGAATGAAATTTCGTTAAAAGTTCACGTATAGGGATGGAGGTCAAATACTTTGAAAATCAAGACGTTTATTCTCGGTGTTATCTTTGTATATCTATTGATTAGCCTTCCTACGATGCTAGGGATTGGGTATGTGATTGATTGGGTTTCAGAAGCAACCTTACTACAAAAGTTTAAGGAATACGTGATTAAAGGGCTTACAAATAACGATCTTATCAAAATATTAATTTCAATAATCTCCAGTGCTATCTTAAGCCTGATTCTATTTAAGCGCAAAGCAAATACAAGTAAGTGGATTTGAGGTCTTTTGTTATGTACTTCTAAGCATTTCAAATGTTCATAGTAACAAAATTATTAAGTGGATTTTAAACAGTGTGAATTATCGATTATCCTGCATACTAAAAGGCGCTACCTGTTTTTGGTAACGCCTCTTCGTCCTATTTTACATCTAGTTCAAAACGTTCTAACACTTCAAGCTTTGGCATCTCCAACAAACTCACGTAAACATCTCCGCCAGTATCTTGGTATGTTAACTCATACTCATTTGGTCCCACTGCATGTACATACTCCGTCACAAGGCTCTCGCCAGCGCGATTTTGCACGTGTACACTAGGGTCGAAATCATAATCAAACGCAAACGAACTCTCTACCTTAAACGTTAACGTACGCAAATGATCCTTTTCCACAATATCCGTTATAACAAGCTCACCCATTTTGCCAAATGAAATACGTTGCGGCAATGTTTTGCTTAATCGTTTGTTAATTTCATTTCGTTCGTAAATGAGTGGCTCGTAATATAGTTGCACCACCATTTTACTTACATCATCCGCTAATGGTTCAATAATATATTTAAATTCCGGCGCATCCGATTCCCCTCCTGTGTTAAAGTCCAAAACTTTTAGAGGCATGCCCTGTTGATCGGTAATGGTTGCCTTTAATCGTTGCTCCCCCATCAACATCGTGGTAAAGTTTGCAGCAAAACGCATTTTTAATACTGTTGAAGTGTTAGATGTCTTAAGCTCTATCACTTCATAATCAATGCCGTCCACTTGCCCTTGTTGATTGGTGGCAATCGTTTTTTCATTGTTCGCAACTTTTTGTATTGGTGTTGTGATCTGCCAATCCCCCTTAATCCCCTCGATATATCGAATTTGAATGTTTACCTCAAAGGCATCCGGTAATTCTTCCTCAAAATCTAATTCCCATAACCCCCGATAGCCTGTGTCACTTTCTAATTCCCGTAAACCTTCAGCCTGATTCACAAGATTACCATCTACGTAAATATATAACGGATAAATATCACGAAATTCGTCCATTGAAAAAATGACATGCATCCGTTCCCCATCAAAAACGATTTCCTCAAAGGTTACCGTAATATCTGAACTCGTCACCGATTCATTTAACACAATCTTATTCGCATCAGACAACGCCACTTGAAGTCCGATATCCTGCTGTTCAATATCGTAATAAAGGTTACCGATAATCGGGACCGTCGCTAGTACACGTGCCACGGAAGGAGAAATATAGCCTGAGAGAAGCACGAGAACTAGGGTTGAAACAAGCCCTAATACGAGTTTCATCATACGTTTTGGGCGTTTCTTCACATTTGCCTGCACACCAATCATAATCGCTGCATCCAATTTGTCGAGTGGTACATCGATTTGCTCTATTGCTTTTTTAATATTGTTCTCCATAGTGACTTCCCCCTTTTAACACATATTTTTTTAACTGCTGGATGGCTCTATGTAAATTCGTTTTGACCGTTCCCTCAGGACATTGCAGCAGTTGAGCAATTTCTCTCACTGGTAAGTCTTGATAATATTTCAGTATAATAACCGCTTTATATTTTTCATCAAGCTGCTCAATCGCCTCAAGTAAATCGAGTTTTTCATCGATTGCGGGCTCATTCACTATTTCAGTGATTGGCTGTTCCATATAGATGATTTTGTTCTTTTTTCGAATGCTTTCAAGTGCTGTGTTTATGCAGATTTTTGTCAACCATGTAGAAAAATAAGCTGGCTCCTTCACCGTGCTAATGCTGGCAAATGCCCGCGCCACCGTTTCCTGTACAACATCCAATGCATCATTCTCATTTTTCATATATAGATATGCCATATTATAAATTTTGAGCTTTTCGTGTTGTAGCAATTCCACAAAGGCCTTTTCATTGCCTTTTTGTGCTTTCTTCAATAAAGATTTTTGCGTCAACGTCCTCCCACCTTTCTTACTTGTTAGATGTACTTCACTACCAAAACGTTTCAAATTTTTGAATAAATTTACCATAAATAAAAACCAGCGCTTCTCAGATTATTTACCAATGTTCGCCTTTTCATTGTACTTTCAGGAATTTAAAACTGTTTCGCAATTTATAATGTTCATATTCTCTGTATTACCAACTCGCTCATTTTGAGGGACAGCTTTAAAACACCAAATAACCCCACACTTCTACAATGTGAGGTTATTCCTATAATTTTCTTATCAATAATGTAGCACACGCTTAACATTGCACTTCATACATCCGCATCTCCCGTAAATCCCCGTGATAATTCACCGCACCCTGCTTAATTAATGTCAGCAAACGATATTCAATCCACGTATCATGAATATCATGCTCACTAAAGCCCAGCACATGACCGATTAGGCGCGGCGCTCGAATAAATTCTTCGTTCATTTCCTGCTGGAGCTCCTTTAAATACTGCAAAATCAGCGCATCATCCCGCGTTTCGACATCCTCTAAAATTTCGCCACGATGCCATGTACGAAGAAGTGAACTCCCCTGCATCAATTGTTTAGCTTGTGTGGAAAAATGTGCGATTTGCTGCGTCGATAGCTGGTCATACTGCTTTTCATGAAGCATGGTGCGCATTTTCTCAGCGCTTATTTCACCAGAATGTCGAATGAGCTGTTGGAGATTGCGTTCATGATGTAGAAACAGCATATTTTCAGTTGTATTACAATGAAAAATAGCACAATTATTGTTAGCAAGCACATGACAAACAATACGCAAACCAAATTGCTCCGCAGCATTTTCACTTGCCTAAATAAGAACGGACTCCCCTTCAGCAACGGCTTCCAATTGCTTGATGGCCTGTTCAAAACGAGATGTCCAGTCCAAACCATCGATTCGAAATGCCCGCTCTAGCCAAGCTGCGCGTGCATTCAAGCCTGCTGTCGTGAATAATCCCTGAATCGGTCCCTCACCTAAAAAATTTGGGAACGCAATGATTTCAGCCTTATCCTTTTTAAAGGCAAACCTCATCGAACCCGCAGCTGATTCGCCGAAAATAATATGAATCATCGAACTTCCTCCTTAATCAAAGTACAACTAAACCAATTGCACACGTATATATTCCTCTCCCTCAATTTCTTGTAATTGAGCAAGATTGAGTTCGTTTATGGAAATCGTATGCTTTTTAAGCTTTGGTAGCGGGTAATCCCCTGCCCAAAAGCGTAGTAATTCCACATTTTGCTTCGGCGAAAGCTGTTCTTTAATATATTGTAATAGATCGCTTAAAAAGTCCGCATTCCAATTTCCTTCGACGCCATAGATGAATGCTTTGTCACTATAATGCGCTAAATCATAGGGCGGAATTTCCCACTGAAAAACATGCAATTTGCCGAAAGCTGCTTCATCCGGCGCATGTAAAATTTGCACGTCATCATCCATCGAGTGCCAAGGTTGCTCTGGGAAATGCTCCGAAATCGGATACATTTTTTTCATTTCACGTACCGTTACATAGTCAATCCCGGTACAATCTACTTCATTCATTTTTTTGTCTGCCACGAATATGCTGTATAATGTCATCGTTTACTGTCCCCTCATATCCTTAAATGACGCACCTGCTGGTATTATTTCAGTTTGCCAGCGCCCGTCTTTATTTTTCCATCCAACCTCTAATTCATAGTTGCTCACAATGTCTCGGATTTGCTCTTTTGTAAAATCCTTCGTATATAATACAAGGCGGAATGAGTCTCGTTCGAAACTACCATTTCTAAAATTGCTTCCTTTTCCATCGCCATTCATAAATCTAATTCCACCCTCAAACCTAACTGCATCCATTAATTGACCAATAGTATCATTAGGCGCCACCGTTAGTTTATCGAATTTTTTACCATTTCGTACCTGATAATCGAAGACAAGTGTCGCATAGTTTTGCTTAATCTCTTGTTCTGTAAAATTGGTCGTACGTTCCATTAACAATTTAAATTCCTTGTCATTGACATCCTGCAATTCAAATAATAATTCATCATCTAATGTTGGCTCCTTTTGTCCACAGCCTGCGAGCACAAGCAGGCATAGCAGTGTGAAAATGAACTTTTTCATCCAATCACCTCTACATCATTGTCATTTATTTACCAATTCAATGCAAGAGCTCTACAATAATTGCTTCATCACCGAAACAAGGGGCAGACTCTTAAAATCTTCTATAGATAGGCGGTATGAATAACCACTTCACGTGGAAATTTGCTTGATATTCGATTTTTATGCTCGGTTTTATGTGATTTGTGATCGAATTTTCAATTTTATGCTCGGTTTTTGATATTTGTGCTCGATTAACCGTATTTTACCATTATTTACAGTATAAACGCACATAATAAAGTATTTTGAAACGAATTGAACGCACAGAGGAGTGAATCTGCATGTCATCCCCAACCTATAGTGATGAGCCATAACAATGCACAAAAAAACACGTAAAATCCAATGGATTCTACATGCCTTTTTCGTACAATTATTATTTTTTCTTAATGGTAATCGTCCAAGATGCTTCGCCGAGTTGCTCATAGTTTGTTACTTCGTGCCCATCTTCTGCTGCCCAGCGTGGAATAGATTCTGTGCCTTGTGTGCAGTCGAATTGGACTTCTAACTCATCGCCAGAGCTTAATTCTTTAATGGCTTCTTTTGCTTCGATTAATGGGAATGGACAAACCATCCCTAATACTTCTAATGTTTTTTTCATGTTTTTCTCTCCCTAATTACGCACAACTGCACGTTGTTTTGCCGGACGCACGAATACAAAATAAGATGCTGTCCATGTACCTAAAATCATAAATGCTAATGCAATCCAGCCAGACCAAGTCATCATGGCCGTCATGACTAGCCCGTTACCGATTGAGCAGCCACCTGCAAGACTTGCGCCGAAGCCCATTAAAATACCGCCCGCTGAAGATCGTACAACTGTTTTTGAGTCCGGTGTACGTAAACGGAACTCGCCGCTCATTTTTGCTGCGAAATACGAGCCAAATAAAATACCTAAAACTAAGAACACACCCCAGTTAAGGATATCTAAATTCCCTGACACTAAAAATTGTAAAATGTTTGCAGAAGGTGTAGTCACCCCAAGTCCGAAAATACGCCCTGTTGCTGCACTTAATGGCCATGCGACGGTTGCAATTAAGCCGATTAAAGCCGCAGATGCATATGGATTCCAACGTTTTTCGAATAAAATATGGGCTAATCCAGATTTTTTCGGCTTTAAGCTTGGAATTTTCACGCGTGGCTTACGTAATTCACGGAACACAATAAATGCTACTAATGCCACAAACGGAATGACTAAAAACCAAACATTAATGCCAAATGTATTGGCAATTGAATCCGTCCCAACAACTGGTGACCGTGCATCCACTGTAAATTGTGCTAAAGGACCTGATTTCATTATTGCTGCCATTAACATATAGAATGCTAATGCAATCCAGCTTCCAATTAACCCTTCACCTGCACGATACCAAGTACCTGTCGCACAGCCACCCGCTAAAATAATCCCGATACCAAAAACAAATGCCCCTGCAATCGTTGCCCATAATGACAACTGCCCTGCTTGGTATTCAAAGGCACCTGCTTCGATCAATACAAACACACCAACTGCTTGCACCGCAATGGCTACAAGCAACGCGTAAAACATACGATTATCTTTTGCGATATACATATCACGGAAACCGCCTGTTAAGCAGAAACGCCCACGCTGCATCACAAAACCTAATAAAGCACCACAAAGGATGCCCGTTAAAGCCATTTGTAACATCATCTCTCCCCCTAAACGTCAATACCTAGTTATTCAATAGGTTTATACTACAATAATTTTTTATTCCCTTACAAGTAGATTGGAATCAAATCATCATTTTCATATCTTATTAGTTGGTTTTTACGTTTAAAGAAGAAAATTATTGTTTGAAAATTTCGTTAGCATTTATTTGTTATTAAAAAAGCAGCTCACAAATAAAACGCGCATTCAAACGAACACACGGTCAGAATCATTTACTCTTTATATTGTAAAAATTTATCTAAGTAGACCTTCTCTTTTTCAACAATGCCTTGCAAATTTTCATAGGTTATTTCTAGGTAAACATTGCTAAGCGCAGCCTGTAATTCAGCTTCCGTAATATTTTTTGCATTAAACACAACGCGGAATTCATCATGGATAAAGTCTTCCGAGTCATTCATCTGAGACCAACCGTTTCCTGTTGAATACACAGCTTCACCAAAATTATCTTGAAAGAAATCAATCCAATGCTGCGATAACTCGGCTTGAACTTTTTCACCAGGTAATTTACTTACATGATAGCTATATAACAATACTTTATAGTCTTTTTTAACTGTTGTTCAGGAGTAAGCTTGTCATTGTTCAAAAATAGGTCATTTTCTATTAACTCACCTACTAGAATAATTAGTTCATCTGCAAGATCAGAATATATAAATTAGAAAACGCAAAAAACCTCACTTTTCTACTCCGTGAGGTTATGTATCTCATTTTTCTATCGACACTACTAATCTTTAATAACTAACCCCATTAACGTTGAAAAAAGAATAGCTTGTGAAGTGGATACGATACATCCTTTTAAAGCTTCAATTGAAATCGTTAAATCCTCAAAACTTGAAGAACTGATGTCTATACCCTTAAGTGACGTGTCCTCAAAGCTCGCTTCATTTAAATTACAATAATTAAACTCAACTTTTTTTAACTTACAATCATAAAAGTCCGCATTTTGCAGCGAATTCTCCTGAAAAACCACTTTTTCAAGCTTTGAACCACCAAAGCTCGACATATTCAAAATCGAGTTCTCAAATTTTACATTTCCAATGGATGATTCCGAGAAATTACTGCCAAGCAATTTACAATTAATGAATTCCACTCGATGAATCGACGCTTTCGTAAGATTGACATTGGATAAATCACAGTTTTCAAATCGCACATCCAGCAAATCCATTTTACTGAAATCTGTATGGATGAATGTGCAATTCTTAATAATAGAACGATAAAGTTGCATATGGTCTACCGATTCATCAGAAAAATCTGCTCCTGTTATCAGGCTATTTTCGTGTATTGGGTCCTCCTCATAATACAAATCATGGAATCTTTTCTCCGTTAACTCTATCGGGATTTTTGGACGATCAATTTTCATAAGCTGCCTTCTTTCAATCATTTTTGACTAATATTTTCTTCAGTATAGCGCATTTTCTCCAGCATCTATGACATTTTAGAAATCCGCTTCATTCTATAGTCATTCCACCGATAATAAAAGTAAATATTTTACACATTCGGAGGTTCATATGAATATACATTTCGGAAGTCATAACCATTATAGCACTCTAAAAAAAGAGGGCTCGAATTGCTTAGCGGATGCTTTATTTTTAGATCAAAACAAAAAATCAAAAGCTGCCTACGAAATCAAAAAAGAAAACGGCTATATTCGCCATTACGTTACGAAAGCAAACGGTGAAAAAGTGATAATCCAAGAAACAAAGTTACCAAAATCAAAGAAAAACGAACAAAGCGCTGGTGATGTAAAGGATATGGTCACGGAAATGATGATGAACCAGCTAACAAAAACGCTGGATAAAGAACCGTTCAATAAAATTCATAAAACGGGCTTAGCCGCTCAAAAGGAAAAGCAGCTCGAAAAATATGCGACAAGTATTTAGTATTATTCAATACGCAAGTGTTTTCTGTGTAATATTAGGTTAAAACAAATTCGAAATGTGGAGGGGAACATGACGAACAATTCGAGTTTAATGAAGTTAAGCGGGATTTTATCGATAATTGGGATTGTCCTCATTTTAGGCAGTGGCTGGATGGGTAAAACATTCAGTAATCTATGGCTTCAAGCAAATGGAGGCAGTGTGGATACTCAAATTTTTCTTTTTATGCTGAATAGTTTCCGCAATAGTGTCCTTTTGATCGGTGGTATTATGTTTGCGGTTTGTTTACCAACTACTATTTATGCTTGGTATCAATCGTTGGAGAAATCAGACTGAAACGAAGCCAGCTGGGATTCACTACCGTCCAGCTGGCTTATTGTTACTCCACTGCGCCTACCATATGTTATAATTTGTAAAACTCAATCACGGAGGCACTTTATGAAAATTATTAAACTTTCTTTTCTGTCACTATTTATTGGGTTACTTTTAATTTCACATGCCACACCTGAAATGGCGATTCGCTGGCATGTCTTTTTTATGGGTCACCCGATTTCCGCTATTAAAGCTGACATTGTCCCGTATGAATATAGTAATAATCAGCTAGTTGAATTAGACAATTCACAAGGCTTTGAAATGATCAACCCGCCAATTGAACGTGGAACTCAGGGTGAATTAGATACGTATATCGTGTCAAAAAAATGGTTGTTTTACTTTGCTAAATTTGAAAGAGATATTTAGGAACTGGGAATCCCCCTTCTACCATCAAGACATACAAACCGATTAATGATATCAACCTAACAAAACGATGCTCAAACAAATCTTATATTTTTCTTAATAACCGTTTCAACCAACGAAAAAATTACACCTGCCACACTAAACAGAAGAATTGAGGTAATAATACTTAGATTAAATTCTTCTACAAACCGCGCATCATAGATGATTTCAAAAAATAATGCCCCTATTCCCCCTCCGAAAAAAGTAAATAGAATCATTTTGATCGCTGGTTTTTTTAAATATTTACTGATGAGAAAGGTTAGAGGTAAAAATGAAATGGGATATAACATGACAATTAAAGATACGTCAATAAATAATAAAGGACCAAAATATTCCGATGTCATTATTTTATTCCCTTCTATTAGTTCTACGCCAAATGCTGCACAGGAAAAGAACAGTACAAATGGTATCCACATGATTAAACTATGATAAAAATTTTTCATCTTCCACCTTTTCTTAACGAATTAATCTATTTATGATATCAAGTTTCATCCAACTTTAAAAGCCTACTCGCAAGCATACAAGTAGGCAGAAATTTATGTTTTTCTCAATGGTCGCTCCCTCGGCGTGACATTAATAATATAGTAACCAATAATTAAAATTAATATAACTGCCGCAAAAATGAGTGTGTCCATTGCAGACTCATGCTCGACGATAATGAGTCGCAGCATTGCCGTTATCCCAATATACATAAAATAACGAAGCGGGAAGTGATAATCCTCTTTAAAGTATTTCACAATCATCGTGATGAACTCAAAGTACAGGAAGAATACGAGAATTTTTGCTAAAAAATATTTGTATTCCTGCTTTTCACCAGCAACAATAAACTTTAAAAATTCCACCATTTCAATTATGAGCATGACGCATAAAGCTAACGCAAGCACCGTTAAACCAACATTCAAAATCATTTGCAACACTCTCGGAATCACTTCTTTAAATGGCTTCGGATCCGTTAAACGCTTCATTAAGACGCACCTCCAGACGGTATATTTTCAGATTATTCCATCATTTGGTGAATGTCAATTTTGTAAGCGATTACTATTTTGAAATTTTTTTCTGGGGGTATGCGGTTTAATCGAATGGGAAATGGGGATTTTTGGGGATTCGCAAATATCTGTTGAATTTCGCAAATAACCCCGAAATTTCGCAAATAAAACACATTTATCGCAAATATTTCGGAAATTTCGCAAATAAAATTCAAAAGTCGCAAATATCTCTCCCGCCGCACAAAGCAGATTGGCCGAGCTCACCAAATTCATAGAGAAATGACAGTGATGAGCTTTAAAATCCCGTGACGAAAAGTCGTTTCATCCCTTTACATTCTTTTCTTCACTATCAATTGAAGAACTTTACTTCTCCCGTTATGACCAATGCCTTCCACTCGCTCTACTTCTACACATGCGAAATGAAGGATTTCATGTTGGCTTGCCCAATTCTTTAGTGCGGATTCGTTGTATAAGTAGTCGATATCCTTTGGGCCACCAGTTTGATAGCGCAATTGTGCATCTTCATACACTTCCATTAAAAAGATACCCCCCGCCTTTAATGAACCCACAATTTTATCTAACACTTCGGATTGATCCGCTTTAGCAAAATGGCCAAAAATCATGACCGCTCCGTCATATACATTTTCTTCTAAAGTGTCTTGAATTAAATCTTTTAGCTCTGTCTTCACCTGTACATCCTGTGACTTCGCTAATGCTGCCGTTTTCTGTAACCCTTCCTGTGCATAATCAAATGCCGTCACATCATGCCCCTTTGCTGCTAAAAAAACGGCATTTCGGCCTTCACCTTCCGCATAACAGGCAATCTGTTTCGATTGTCCAAAGACATTTACTTGTTGCTCTACAAATGCATTCGGTTTCGTTCCGTAAAAATACGTAGCTGATTTGAATTTTTCATCCCACTGGTTCATCTTAAACATTCCTTTCGCTATCTAAAACTGATTTTGTATAAAAAGGGTGTCCCAAAATTTCTTTTCGGACACCCTCTTCACATTTTTATTTATTGTCGTTAATGAACTCGATTAACGCTTCTTTTGGCATAAAGCCTGCTGTTTTTGCCTTCACTTCTCCGTCTACAAATAATAACAGAGATGGAATCGACATAATGCCATATTGTCCAGCTGTCACTTGGTTTTCATCTACATCTACTTTTACGATTTTTACTTCGTGACCGATTTCTGCATCTAATTGCTCAAGGACTGGCGCAATCATTTGACATGGTCCGCACCAAGGAGCCCAAAAGTCGACTAATACCGCTCCCTCTAAAATTTCCTTTTCAAATGTTTGATCTGTTGCATGTACAATTGCCATACGTATAGCCTCCTAAAATTTTTAATATTTCATGACGAAATCATTTATTTGCTCACTTATGCTGTGAACAATATGTGTTCTATAAGTAGCTTATTTATAATATATACCCCGGTAGGTATAATTTCAAGTAAATTGTCCTCACTTTTTGATAGCTGGCAAATTCTTAATAGCCATTGGGAACTGGGCCTGCACGATGTGGCGTTCTCCCCGCAGTCCCCACAATTTAAATCGGATTGTTACATTTATCGATTGTGAATAGTAATCTGAGTAGTCTCTAGCCCTAGTCGTTGTTTCAATTCTTCCGTAATTGTCAATGTAAAAGTCGCCCCTTCCGCTACATCTACATATTTATGATGGATTCCTGTGACAACGGTGCCATCTGTAACCGTTGTTTCAGTAGGTTTACCATTCAGTTTTAAATGTTCCATATAATCGCCACTTAATTTCCCTTGCATAAAGATTTCATTGGGTAACACTTGATAGACGGGCTGCCCTTCTGTCAACGAAATCTCAATTGAATTTTCTTGTATTTCAACAATACCATTTGGCAGAACCGTTACGTCATTTACTTGCAGTTGATAGTCCCATAACTTAATTGCTACCTCTTGTAATTGAGCATCGCTATAGCCTTCCATCAGGTCATTCATCAATTGCTTATAAAAATCCGCTTCCTCTTTCTTATAGTTCAAATCTGTTTGAATCTGCTCCAACTCTGCCTGAAGTGCCTCATTCTGCTTTTCTAATGTGTCAATTTCAGCGCTTTGTTGTTCTGAAGGCTGTGTCAAAGCATTTACTTCATCATTATTTTTTGAGTTATTATCTGAGCAAGCAGAGAGAAAAAACATAAGGCCTAAGCATCCGATTATTCTTTTCACCTAATTCACACCCTTTGATTTACATTATTTAACTAAATATACCAATTGTATTACCTCCTAGCAACCTACGTTCCATTTTCTTCGTCGTTATTGAAAAGTTGTGCTATATTCAAAGTGTCAGGAGTGAGTTGATGAAGAAGTTTTTAACAATTACCGCAATGATTCTTATTATTCTAGGAGCAGCTGGCTATGCTGTGTGGCTTTTTGGGACCAATATTGCTTCAGAAAAAATAATCGAAAAAGTGGAAGCTACTTTGGATGACGAAAATCTACAAGAAGTAAAATCCTATATCGAGAACGATTCGCAGGTTCAAGAAATTGTACGCGAGGCAGCAACGATAAATCCCGATACCCTGCCCTTCCAAACGAAGGAAGAAGCGACACGTCTGTTAATAACAAAAGTGGGCGTTAATCGTTTACTTGCTATTCAGGAACAAGCGCAAAACGGTTCCATGAGTAAGGATGACGTATTATCCGAAATTGAAGGTACACTATCTGAAGAAGAAATTTCCGCTTTAAAATATGTTTTATATAAGGAACTGAATAAGTAATACTTACATTTGTAAGGTAGAAAGGCTCGATTCCAAATTAGCGGAATCGAGCCTGTTTTTATTTTGTTTCCAACCATTCATTTGAAACGATCTATTCAAATCGTTTTCTCACACAACTAAAGTAGATTGCAGACAGTAGTAAAAGTACCCCTGCACCAATGAAGAGCCATTGTACAGAGATGATAGTTGCTAACGCCCCAGCTAACAAGGTTGATAAGCCAAATAGTAGCGATGTTAAAACACCTTGGGCACTATACACTTTTATGAGCTGATCATCTGTTGCCTTTAATTGAAGCCATGTGCCAAGTAGGATCCCTTTGAATTGGTCAAAAACACCAAATAATGCGCTTAATAGTAGTGCTACGACCGCCACTTCGTTTAATCCAAATGCTAACAGTACAAGCGCAACGGCGAATGATGAAATGATCACAATGTTTTTTAAATTTCTCTCAAAAACTTGTTCGAATTTGGTACAAATAAAGCCACCGATTAGCAAGCCCATAAAGAAAGCAGTATTAATATACCCCCACCATGCCTCAGATGCATGTAATACATCGGCAACAAAAAGATACATAATAGCTGCAACCCAAACGACATTTGCAATGGATTCAAAAATAATCATTACGTGAATTGTACGGAAGGAATGATTTTCCCAAATCAAACTAAATCCCTCCGTTAATTGTTGTTTTTTCGTAACGTTCTTTTTTCTTTCGAATGGCTTGGAATCTTTTATGAGAATAATAAATAGGGTCGATAGGACAAATAATAGCAACGTCATCCAAATGACCATTTCTCCACTTGTCGCTGCCACAAGTATCCCACCAAGTGCCCAACCACCAAGCTGTGTCAATTCATTCAGCATGGATAAAATACCATTTGCCCGTAGAAGCTGTCCCTTTTCTACGATTCGAGGGAGAAGCGCGGTGCTAGCTGGAAGTGCAAGCCCATCTAAAAAAGCAACCGTAAAAATGATGATGAATATAAAAAATAATGATAATTGAAAAAGTGATGCTACTGCCAAAATCAACAACAAAATTGTTTTGAATGCTTGTGAAATGACAAGCAATTGTTTTAGGCGGTAACGATTGAATAGCAGTGGTGCAAGACTGCTACTAATCATGCGACCAGTCATATTTAAAAATGGTAATAATGCCATATAGAATGGCGATTCGCTTGCTTGATATAAAATAGAAATTAACCCAACAATATATAAAACGTCACCTAAATTTGCGAATAGCTGACTAATCCATAAAAAATGAAACGATTTTCTCATCTTCACTACCCTTTCTTGTAAAAAAAATTAAAAGGTAGTTAAACTTACACTCGTATCTCCTCCAAGTCATTCCTTGTATCATGATCGAATAGGTACATAATTGACTCACTTGATTCACAATAAATAACATTTTAGTTTTGGTAGGAAGATGAATCATCACCATACGTTGGGGATGACTTGTAGTTTCATTTAATATGATTTAAAACCGAGGAAATATTGGGTATTTTCGGGCACTCGCACGGAAATAGGCTAAAATCGCACGCATTTCTCAAAAAACGCACGTAAATTTAAAATATCGCACGTATCTGGCGTAAAACCGCACATAAACCTGGAAAATTCGCACGTAAACCTGGAAAATTCGCACGTAAACTCAAAAATCGTTATACTCTAGAAACTAGCATTTTCTACAAAGTTTAAACATTCTTACAAGAATAACCACTTTCACAAAAAATAACAAGTACTTATTGAAAACTTTACTTATCAGCAGTATATTCTAAAGAAATTAATGTACTTTCATTTTGAATACATCCATTCGAAATCATTATTTTTTTCATTGCATCATTATCATTCCAGTGATACCTAAGTAGGATTTTGCTTTGATTTCACTATTTGTGATTTAATGGGGTTTCTGGTCGTTTGGCGCAATATTTGCAAGTAGGATCACCACAATTTGATTCCATCCAACGATTACATTTATCACAAAAATAACTATCAAAATCATCGTAATATACTAAATTAAACTTGCATTTGGGACAGAATTTATCCGTTTCAATTTGACCATAAAATTCAAAATCCCCTATCCTCACCTTGCCGCATGCCTCTGTTATGTTCATTAAAACCCTCCACAAAACTATTTAAACAACATTTATGTAATTGAATATTAATTTAACATATATTAGGTACACCACCAAATCAAGGTTTCGATGCGATTAATGTATCTTCATTTTGCTTTATGCGTCTATAATTATAGAAATTCCTAACACAAAAGGGGTGAAATAATTGAAAAAAGTCATATTTGGAATAACTAGTCTCGTTTTCGTATTCTTAATAATCTATTATTTAGTTCCTACTATAATAATGAACGATGTAAAAAGTAAGGTAATTGAAAAAAATTCGGGCATCGAAAACATTGTAACGATCAATCAAACAGGTGCATGGGGAGAATGGTTTCTAGAATTTGTATTAGTTGTTGAAATAGAGGGACAGCCATTTCGTATTTGGGTAGATCGTAGCGGAGATATTACAGATAAGGAGCAGCTATAATTCAGTTGAAAATGCTGCCCCTTTATTCAATCTTTTGCCTCACACACTTTCTACCGTTTCCTTCACAAACGCTTCAAATTGCTCCAGCTCTTCAATATAAGGATTGTGATTGGATTGTTCAAATACGGTTAACTGTGCATGTGGTAACAATTTGGCTATTTCATATGTAAACTCAATTGGACATTGTGCATCATAGCGGCCGCCAAATATATAGCTTTGAATCGTAATGTTTGCTAATGCTGAACGAACATCATAATTTTTCACTTCTACTTTTCTAAAATAATCAAGCGCTGGACCGACTGTTTTGCCACTGTTCGGAAGGGATAGTGTCAGCTTTAATTTTTCCTCATTGTAATACGACATTAATGACCATTCATACGAGAGCTTTTGGCGTTGTTCCACAGGTGTAGCGGGGTTATTTAAGAGCTCCATAATTTCTATGATGCGCGCAAAATTCGGATTGTCCGCGCAATACATGCTTTCAGGGTGACTTGCATAAGCCTTACTCGCCGCTGTACAGCCCGCAATTATTTTCGTTAAAGCGTGTGGTGCTAAAATCGCATATTGTAATGCCAGCATGCCACCTGTAGAATGCCCGGCAAATGCCCATTTTTCAAAGCCTAATGCCTCGCGAATTGCCTCTAAATCCTTGATGATTTCTGAAAAAGCCATTTGATTATCTGCTGTGACTGGTGATGAATTTCCTGCACCGCGCACATTGATTAAAAACACCACATAATGCGCTGTAAACGGATTGGCAAATAAATTGCCCCGTGCATCAAATTGTGAAAAATAATGCGTAATTGCAAGAGGTGCACCTTGCCCTTTTGTAAAATATTCAAATGTTCCACGCTTGGTTTCAATGATATGCTGTTTCCACATAGACTCGCCTTCTTTTCTTAAAATAGTATTACGATAATTTTTCTAACACCGTATCCACACTGTTCCACACATACACTTCTTCGTCGATTGGTACTCCATCAAACGTAATTGAAATGGTTTTCAAATACTCCGCGCCGTAGTATTTGTAAAACTCACGTGACGTATTGTCTGCTAATACCTCGACATATACTTTATGAAAGCCTTGATCTTTAAATGTATGCATGATCTGTTTTAATAAAAGCTTTCCGACGCCCTTCCCTTGCCACTGTTCTAATAAATAAATGGCCGATAAATCGGTAGCACCCGGCTCTGTATTTGTATCGCGCTTTTCCCCTACAACAAAGCCGATAATTTCCTCGTTTTCCTCTGCAACAAATACATTTCTAGCAGGATTGGCCAAATTATTTTGCCAAAGCGTTGTCCGTTGTTCATAGCTTAGCTTGTCTAAAAAGCTTTGTGGAATAATATTTTTATAGGTCGTGCGCCAGCTATCCACATGTACTTTTGCGATATTGGGTGCATCTTCTTGTTTTGCTGTTCGAATGATCATATCCATTCCCCCTCTAAGTTTGTTACATTTGATAATTTACAGAATTTATACGATAATCCGAGTGCATTTTTGCTTTTTATTTCCAAACAGTATCTAATTTATCTGAATAGAAATCTATTGCTTTTTTATATTTAAGTATTTCATCATCCGTTGTTGTATTAATTAAACAGTTAAGTAATAATTCCATTGCTTTGGTATGTTCATTCAAATTATATAACGTCATCGAATAAAATGTCTGAATAGCCCTGTTATTTGGGAATAATTCAATTCCCTTTAAAAATACATTTTTTGATTTTTCATATTCTCCTAATGTCCTATACGTACTCCCTAATCCTAATAAAGCTCCTTCTAATTCCTTCGAAGACAAGCCTAATTGAATACTTTTCTCATAAAAGGGGACTGCCTGTAATTCTTTTCCTAATAAATCAAAACTCCAGGCACATTGATAGTTAATCGATGCATTTTCAGGGAAATCCTGCACTAGTTCCAGTAGTAATTCATTAGATTCTTTATAATTTCCATTTTCCCGTAAATCAATTGCTTTTTCTAATCTTATTCCCACAATCCCCGTCCCCCTTTTGTTTTAAGCACTGTAAATTTCATAAATCAAATTGAACCGCAATAGCAAATTCGCTTATTTCAACCATTTTTTATATAAAGAAATTTGAGATCACCAATCCGATAGGAATCATTATCCAGAGTAAAAGCCCACCAAATACTATTTTTATATAAGACGTATTTTCTAATTTTCCTTTAGAAGAGGTTTTCCAAATCAATAATGCACAAATTGCCCAGATTAGAAAAGTGAAAAAGAATGCTGGCATAATCGAATTCGCATCGCCTATTGCACCCTCCGCAAAGAACCAAGAAATTAAAAATGCAACAATACCACTTAAGATGATATTCCCCAAAACTAAAGTTCCTTTTATTTTGACCACCCCTTTTTATCTTTATTGTTAGTATACAGTTTATCTACCCATAATTTCACATATATTCAGATAATTTATGGAGTTCCCCCAACAATCAACGAAATAGTTGAACAAAATGGCTCGGAGGATCTAATTATTCGCTTTAAAATGGATGTTTTGTTTTAGCATGTTTTCACTTACCGATTTTCCCCCTGAGTTTTCAGCGCGATGTAAGGTAAGTGAAAATTATTTATGCCAAACGAATAGAACGCCTAAAAGCCTGCACATCACATGCAGGCTTCTTCTCATAAACAAAATAACTCATACTGCTTCGACATTTCTGTTAAAAAATCAATGCCCGCAACACTGTTGCCAACATCATCAATTGCTGGTCCATAAAGTCCAATCCCAATCGGCCCCTTTAATTGCTCAATTTCTCCCTCTTTTACGACGGCAATAATGGCACCAGATACCCCACTTTTGGCTGGTAAACCAACGAATGCAGCGAATTTCCCTGAAAAATTGTACATGCCACATGTCATCATTAATGCTTTGGCAATATTGATTACTTGTTTGCTGCACACGGCTTCACTGTTTTGACCATTTGTCGCTAAATACAACGCGATTTTTGCTAAATCTGAAGCATTCACTGAAATCGAACAAAGCTGTAAATAGACTTGGAGCGCTTCTTCAACATCGGATTTTAAAAAGCCATTTGCCTGTAAAATGTAGGCAATGGCACGGTTATAATCAGCAGAATGATATTCTGACATAAATACTTCATTATTGACCGATACTTGTTTGCTTAATATTTTTTCTATGAAAGCAGTTACGGATTTTACCCGCTCAAACATTGATTCCCCGGGCAATAAAGAGGCTATAGTAATTGCACCTGCGTTAATCATCGGATTGAACGGCTTGTTATTGTTACTTTCAAGGCGCACAATCGAGTTAAATGAATCTCCTGTTGGCTCGACATCTACATAACGCATGATTTCCTCTATCCCATGATGATTTGCTGCTACCATAAAACTTAGCACCTTAACAACACTTTGAAGCGTAAACGTTTTTTTGCAATCTCCAAGCTCGATTTGTTCGTTCATTGACATGAGGCTCACCGCAAGCATGGTTGGATCTTCTTTGGCTAATGCTGGGATGTAAGATGCTGCATTCCCTTTATGCGTCATTTGTTGTGCATGTTCATATATTTTTTGAATGTTTTTCATTTATCTTCTTGCTAATCAAAATAATTAGCTTCCCCCTCGCAATATTTTTAACTTTGGCGTTTATTAGGCATTCAAATTGTGTTAGTTAATGATGGTAGAAAAGATATTTTACTAAAGAGACAAATGTATTTTTACATTATGATTTTCTCCATTTTCACGATTTTCATTATACTGTATAATTTTAACAAACAAAGATAATTAATGGAGAAAAAACTTGAAAATGAATTCATATCAGTTTATCGATTTTTTAGTAATTCATGAGCATGAAATGGACAACTATTCACCGATTGCAGGTTCCTATGCTATCGTAAAATGTTCAGGTAAATTTTTAATTTGCTATAACAAGTGGCGTAATCAATGGGAATTCCCTGCTGGTAAACGAGAATTACATGAATCAGCTAAGCAATGTGCGATGCGTGAGCTTTACGAGGAAACTGGGCAAATAGTTTACGATCTTAGATTTATAGGTTTAGTTAAATCGAAAAATGACTTAAGCGGTAAACTGAAATTTAATCCTGTGTACATGACGGAAGTTCAAACATTGCAACCATTTATTAAAAATGATGAAATCGAAAAAACTATGCTTTGGGATATGACTGAGGAAATAAATCCTTTCGATAGCCTTGATAAAGCTTTCATTCCCTATTTACTCGATTTATAAAGGAGAATAGTAGGTGACTTTAAAACTGACTGAATCAACACAGCAGGAAGCACCCACCCTATTGGCAATTCAAAAACAAGCGTTTCAAGCGGATTTATTAACATATGAAGACATCACTTCAAGTCCTGTGAATGAAACGCTGGAACGTTTACACTTTAAAATCCAACAGTTCGAACACTTTACAATTTGGGTAGATAAGGAAATTATTGGTGGCATTGATATTCGCAAGCTAGCAAATAGCCATTACCGTCTCAACCGAATTTTTATTGCCGATGCTTTTCAAAATAAAGGACTCGGTTCACAAATTATGCAGCTTATTGAAGATAAATTCCCTGATGCCCGGAGTTGGACACTTGATACGCCGCATTTAAATACGCGGAATCATCATTTTTATGAAAAATTAGGCTATGTCAAAGTCGGTGAACATCAAATTTCTGATAAGTTAACACTGTTTGATTATGAAAAAGTCATGTCAACATTTAAAGAAAGTTAGGTGAATGAAATGTTTCAGCCATTACAAAAAGGTGATAAAATCGGTATTTTTTCTTCATCATACCCTGCAACCGTATTCGAAAAAAAACGTTACACGCGTGCGAAAGCTTTTTTGGAAGAAAAGGGGTTTGAAATTGTTGAAGGAAGTTTAACGGGGAAGGAAGATTTCTATCGATCTGGTACTCCAAAGGCCCGCGCTGAAGAATTGAATGCCCTTTTACGAGACCCTTCCATCAAAATGATCATGTCTACGATTGGTGGGACAAACTCAAACAGTCTACTACCTTATATCGATTATGAGGCATTTCGATACGCACCTAAAATGGTTGTTGGGTATTCAGACACAACGGCGATTTTACTAGCACTCTTTGCGAAAACAAATATCCCAACCTTTTATGGACCAGCTCTCATTCCTTCTTTTGGTGAGTTTGAGCCGCTTGTTCACGATACGTACGATTATTTCGAACGCTATTTTTGTCATCCCATTCTACCGTATACGATTAAAAAATCCGCCTTTTGGTCAGATGAAAGACTTAACTGGCTTGAATATGAAAAGCCAAAAACACTTTATGAAAATGAATGGATTGCAGTTAATGAAGGCATCGTCGAAGGACGCTTAATCGGTGGAAATAACAACACGATGTACGGCTTTATCGGCACCCCGTATTTCCCTGAAATCAAGCATGGTGACATTTTGCTTATTGAAGATTCACTAAAAGATGCAGCAACTGTTGAAAAGAACATTGCCATGCTGAAGCTACACGGCATTTTTGATAAGGTAGCTGCAATCATTCTCGGGAAGCATGAGCTTTTTGATGATGAGGGCACTGGCAGAACATCGCTTGATCTGCTTTTAGAGCAGCTTGATGGCAAATCCATTCCGATTTTAGCAGAAGTGGATTGTTCACATACGCACCCAATGTTTCCATTAGCGATCGGTAAAAAGATTCGTGTCAATACGTTTGAAAAAACAATTACTTGTATTGAGCGTTGGCTGTAAATATAAGGAACTAACTCTTTTTCAAAACGTCTTTTGTAAATAATAGACAAAAGGAGTTGTGAATGTGGGTTATATCATGAATTTACGTAAAAAAATTGGCACCGACCCGATTATTATGGTTGGTGCCCGTGTATTAATTTTCAATGAACATGACGAGCTATTAATGCAGCACCGAATTGACAATAGCTGTTGGGGTTTAGCAGGCGGCTCAATGGAATTAGGTGAAACGTTAGAAGAAGTTGCCTTACGTGAAATGTATGAGGAAACAGGTCTCACTGCACATCATTTAAAGCTATTTGCTATTTTCTCTGGCAAAGAATTTTACTATCAATATCCACATGGTGACGAAGTGTATATCGTCTCGACAGCCTATATATGTACTGACTATAGTGGTGTCTTGCGCTGTGATCCTGAAGAAGTGAAAGATTTACAATTCTTTCATTTAGATGCGCTGCCGGAGCATATCAGCCCACCAGATGTCGTGGTGATTCGGGAGTATTTAGGGAAGTTGAACGAGGAAGGTGGTTGAAAACATGCTCATGATGATTATTTTTTTACCAGCACTTTTAGCTATTTGCTTATTTTATGCGTACGCAAACTTGATTCAGAAAATGATTGATAAACGACAAACGCGTGATCAAAAACGATTATGTGCAGCACTCACCTTTTTATTCGTTGCGGTTTTGATGTTTTGTATTTTGATGATACTTGGAGGCTAAATTGCGAGATATGAAAAAAACCAACCCTCTGAAATTTATCAGAAAGTTGGTTACTTCAACTAATTGGGAGCCCTTAAAATTTACTAATTATTTAGCTTCTGTTGATGGTACTACTGGCACTGCTTCTACCGATTTGCTTTGTTCTTCAAGCTGTGCCTTTAATTCATCGACTGTAATACCTTGTTCTTTAGCTAGCTCTTCTAAGCTAAGTGCTTCACTTGAATTTGTCATGCCACCAGCGTTTTCAGCTGTGTTTGACACCATTGCACCTTCTGCTTGCACAGAATCCGTTACACTAGCTGCCTCTGTTAGCTTGCCTTCTTTTTCAAGCTGTGCAATTAATTCATCGACTGTGATGCCTTGCTCCGTTGCCATCTCTTCTAAGTTGACCGGTTCACTAGACTGTGCAGCGCCCCACATATCTGTATTACTCGCAGCATAAGCTGAGCCTGCAACGATTGATAAGCCGAACACCATTGACGTCACTACTGTTTTTTTCTTCATTTTTATTTCCTCCTACCAGGTTTTAGTCTCCAAATAGAATGTGGTAGCCCTACCTGTTCTATTGGATATCACCACTATAAAACAACCGGTGTTAAATTCATGTTAAGAGGAATCCGCGCTTATCCTATGCTTGCTCAAGAAAAATTTGGAAGCACGTGCACGTCCCACCAGCTTCATTGCTTGTCACTGTAATTTTCCCATTGTGCTTGTTAATAATCCCCTCCACAATGGCTAGCCCTAAGCCCGAGCCCCCCATTGCACGAGAGCGTGATTGATCGACCCGATAAAACGGCTCAAAAATATTCTTAATTTCCTCATCTGAAATACCAATGCCCGTATCCTTTATTGCCACCATAATTTGATGATCCCTTGATTGAACTTGGATGTTTACCGCGCCGCCAGCATGATTATATTTAATCCCATTTTCCACAATATTATAAAACGCGCGATAAAGTAAATCGATATTTCCTAGTACTTTGTGATCCTCGCCTTCCAAATAAAGCTGAATCTCCTTTTCATCCGCAATCGGTGAAAGTTCAGCCACCACCTCTTGTAAAATCGCCTTCAAATGAATGGTTTCCTTCTCAAATTCATCATTCATATTGGTCATTTCTAATAAGGTCACGACAAGCTCGGATAATCTCTTTGTTTGCTTTTCAAAAATAGTAATTAGCTCATCATATTGTTCGATAGAATGGGTATTTTTCTTTTTAAATACGTCGATTTTTGTTGTTAAAACCGCGAGTGGCGTTCGGAGCTCATGTGCTGCATCGGCAGAGAAACGCCTTTGCATCATAAATGCAGCGTTTAGTTTATCCATCATTTCATTAAACGATTGTGTTAGTTCCGCAATCTCATCATGTGTTGGTGGTATGTCCATCGATTCAGATAAATTATGCACCGTTCGATTCTGAATTTGACGGTTCAACGTCGTGAGCGGCTTTAGTACCTTGCCCGATACATAGTAAGTCAATGTGCCACCGACAACAATGACGACAAGCATATACAGCATACTTTCAAACTGAAAATCCGTTCTTGCTTCTTGTGCATTGATCGACGGAGTAAGGGGCATTTCACTTGATGTTGTTTGGAAGCTGTCCATTGCCTCCCCTTTCTTATCCACCTGTTGAGCCGGCGTTGAAGAGGTAGCAACTGCATCAATTTTTGTCGCCATATTGCCAGCAGACAGATTGAGAATGACCGTAAGCCCAACACAGCAAAGGGTTAGCAAAATGACCATCATTGCCGTAAGTCGTAGCCGTATGGGCATTTGTTTAAACATTAGTTATCACCCACATTTTTCGACATATAGTAGCCCTCTCCAATCTTTGTACGGATTGGATCATACTCTAAAAGCGCCTTCACTTTTTTTCTTAAGGTTGCGATATGCACTCGAATCGCGCCACTAAAGCTATCCGCACTAGCATCCCAAACATGCTCAATCAATTCTTCTTGACTGACCACCTTTTCCTGATGAAGCAGGAAATATTCAAGCAATGCCAATTCTTTTTTCGTCAGGTTTAGTTCATTTTTACCGACAAAGACCATTCGTTTTGATAAATCCATACTTATATCCCCGCAAGCTAAACGGTTATTTTCCTGTACAAATTTGCGCCGGATTAAATTTCGGATTCGTGCCTCCAATTCCGCAAAGGCAAATGGTTTTGTTAAATAATCGTTCGCCCCGATGTCTAATCCTTTGACTTTATCAAGTACACTGCCCCTTGCACTAAGAATGAGCACTTTTACGTCATTATTATGTGCTCGAATTTTTTCTAGCACCTCAAAGCCGTCCATTTTAGGCAGATTGATATCCAATAATATTAAATCATAGTCGCCAACGTAGGCCAGCTCATACGCATCATCGCCATTACTACAAGTATCGACTGCATAGCCTTCGATTCGAAGCCCCTCTGTAATCGCCTCCTGTAAATCGATTTCATCTTCCACTACAAGTATTCTCATATCGTAAACACCTCTATTGTTTAGTTTACCATGATGCGTGTTAAATCTTTGTTAAGTAGAAGTGGCGGAATCTGAATTGGTCGTATAGCCCCAATGCCTTAATCAACCATACTGGCACGAATTTTTTTTGGAATCATCACGACTTTTGTAGTTAAATCAACAGAGCCAAAGCTTTCATCAATGCATTCATCCCAGTATTCTAGATGCTTTATATCGATCCAATGAGTTGAATCATCAACATTCGCTCCACCTTCTCCATGAACGGAATACCAATATAAATACTCTTCACCATTCAAAATTTCATGAAAAATCGTTTCCACATACATTTTTTCACCTTCAAGTGTAACAAGTACATCTTCCATATGCGCATTCAAAAAATTTAACCATTCTTGCACTTTGGCAGTTTTACCAGGCTTTACACGATAGCGCGTCAATTCCACATTCATCTAAGTATCCCCCTATTTCTTCACCCAATATTCCGAACCGTCATTACTGCGCTCCATAAAGCCGTACTCAATTAAATGCCGGCGCAATGAGACAAAATCGACATGGACGGTTTTTAATATTTCATTTACTTCTTTTTCAGCATAATGTTTGTCCGTTTCAAAGCGCTTTAAAATATGCTGCAATAGAATCAGCTTTTTCTTTTCCTTACTTGGAATCGTATCAATCCCACCATCTAACCCATTTTTGAAATACGTTGCTAACACCTTTTCACGTTCATTTTCTTCAATCCCATAACGTTCATCCACTTGTCTCGCCCCTTTATGAATCGCGTAGTGCTCTGGATTTTTCATGAGCTGCATTAACGCGATAAAAATTTTGGCTTGCTTTTCCTTTTCACGTAGCTTAAATCGATGCTGTCGAACCGTTGAGACACTCGTCAAATTACTCGCTGCGACAATTTCCTGATCCGACTTTCCTTCAAAAAAGTATTGCAGCATATCAATTTGCACATCGGATAAGCCCGTCACCTTTTTATCAAGCGCCAGCAACGCATGAAATGGTGAACGATGTACTTGTTCTAGATGCTTTTTCATCATGCCCTCCGCTGTGAAAAAGCGCCCCTCATATGGAAATACTTCATGTGCATCATATTGCTGTGAGCAAAATAAGCATTCATAACAATCCTCGCGCAGTTCATAGCCCTTCTCCAACACATCAACCGAAATATTCTGAATATCCAAATTAATCACCTCTACAAAAATTTATACTATATATTTATTTAATTGTAAACAAAATTAAAATAATTTTAATTATAATAAACAAAATGTTATTTCGTTTATAAATTCAAAGTGTCGTTTCTAAAATAATAAATATGGGGGTGATTTATCTAATCATCTTCTGTATCGCTTCGATGTGTGGGGAGTTATTTGCGACTTTTGAGTTTTATTTGCGAAATTTCCGGTATATTTGCGATTTCCATAGGTTATTTGCGAAATTATGAAGATATTTGCGATTTTTAACATATATTTGCGACTACCTAAAAATATCCACCACTTTTTAATAAAACCGCAAGTCATGCTCAACTTAAGGTAAAGGCCCCATAACATTCCATATTTTGTTATACTATTCATTAACAATATTTAGGGGGTTTACTATGACCACTTCTGAACAGCTTACAATTGATCAATTAGAAGAAGCGGCAGCCTTTATTGCCGCGCTAAACACTAACAAGAAGTTTCATATTGGATTTTGTGATACGGAAATAGAAGATATTTTAAACGACCTACACGAGGATTTTATCGTAGAAAACCAAGTGAATATCTTTGTTTCGCGTCATGCAGGTCATATTACAGGACTCGTAGGTTTTGATATTTACGACGGAATTGGCGAAGTTTGGGGACCGTTTTCAAGTGAACAGCATGCCGAAAACCAGCTACAGCTTTGGCATTTTGCGACTGCAAAAATTGATGAAATCAGGAAATTTATATTTTTTATTAATAAAGAAAATACATTTCAGCAGCAATTTATGGATACAATTGAGGCAAAAAAATCGAGTGACGAATTGTATTTAAAACTTGCAAAAGCAACTTTTCAGCCTGTTGAAGCGGTTGAAAGCAAGCCCTATTCTAAACAGGATTTCGCACAATTTGAAGCCATTCATTCACAGGAATTCCCGAATACATATTATAGTGCGAAAACAATTGTAGTAAAGCTTCATCACAGCGCGAATCAGCTTGTTATATTGAAGGAAAATCATAGAGTACAAGGCTATGCCTACTTTGAAACCGATGACACGCAACAATCTTCGCATTTAGAATTTATAGCAATTGCACCGGACTACCGCGGGCAAGGTCTTGGCAAACAGCTTTTAAATGAGGCGTTAACACTGATTTTTAAAAATGAAGCCATTACGCAAGTGACATTAACGGTAAATAATACGAACACGGAAGCCAATCGCCTCTATTATCAAACCGGCTTTCAAAAGGTTGATGCGCTTGTGAGTTATCTACTTACATTTTAGAACGGAGAGTTAACGATGTGGACAATTTATGGAGATACGACCAGTTCAATGGCGATAGTTGCCATCCCTGCTTTAGGTGAGCGGAAAGAAATGTTTATTCATCTGGCAAATGAAATGAACAATATAAAATGGATTGTTTTTGATTTACCCGGTAGTCATAAGCAACGACAAGCAGATGATTCAATACCAACATTTTGTAAATTAATCAATGAGGTTTTGATGGATCAGCAAATAAAACAAGCCCATTTTATCGGAAATTCATTGGGCGCATGGGCGATTCAAGCATTCGCTACCATGTTCCCACATAAGGTTCAGTCACTTGTGTTATTAGACGGTGGGCATTATTTTTTAGGGGAATGTGGTGAGGAACACGAAGACATAGAACTTGCTTCCAATATTGAATCTTTCGAGGATATCCATAGCGCAGTTCATGAATTAGCTCATTCTATGACCCATTTGGAAAAGGAAGCATATGAGAATTTTGAACAATATTTTTTAGGAAATTATATTTTACATAATGGCTTTTATGCACATCATTGTGACGAAATAGCCTACAATTCTCTTTCTAAAGAACTTTTGACTAAAAATTACTGTTTAAAACAAGCTGAAATTCCGATACAGCTTGTTATAGCTGATGCTTCAGCAGATGATTTTTCTAAATCAAAAGCACATGATTTTATAAAGCAATTCCTCCATGCCCATGTTTGCTTTCTTGAACATGGACAACATTATTTACCATTAACAAACACGACAAAACTTGCTGCTATATTGAGAAGTTTTTATGAACTATATTCAGGAGGAATATTCAAAAATGAATCAACCTATTAAAGTACTAGAACAAATAAGTAATAAATCATTTAATCCTAACTTTGAAAATCTAGATCAATTACTCTCTTATATGTTAAACAATATCGGTAATCCCGATCCATACATTCGAGATACCCTCATTTACAGCGGCTTTTGCGAGCTCATTTTAAATGATCATCTTACGGATTCACAGCTTATTTTCATTGCGGAAACTTGTTGTGATGATGCGCATCTTTATTTCAACATCAACGAACAGCAAAGTGATGCGGTGCTGACGCGTTCCTTTTCAGCACTTGCTATTCAACTCGTGTTATACAAAGACCAAAGCGAACGATTTTTACCGCAACCATTGGCAATACAAATACTCACTAAAAGCATCGATTACTTAAAATTCGAGTACGATTACCGTGGTTATATTGAAAACAAGGGCTGGGCGCATAGTGTGGCACACGGGAGTGATTTACTTGCTCGGGCGGTTTCCCATCCCTTATTTGATGAAGTTTCCTCATTAGATGCCGTGCTTACTATCGTGCAAAAATGTTTGCAAACCGATTATGCCTATATCGACGAGGAAGACGAGCGCATGATGCCTATTTTCGATGCCTTATGCGAAAAAGGGCTTTCCGACGATTCTTTAAAATATTGGCTTCAAAAGTTACAGCAATCAAGACATGAAGATGATTTAAAGCATTATCGCATGCATTGGAATATTAAAAAATTCATGTATACGCTTTTTGCCCATTGCGTTCGAAACGGAAAAAATGAGCAAACAACGAACTGGATTTATTCGGAATATATTTGTGTGAAATAATATTTGAAGCGCTTATTTGTAGCTATATAACATCGTTGTATACGCTCATTTTGAGAAAAAATTACCAACTGACTTTAATCAATATCGATTAAAGACAGTTGGTGTATTTGCTATTTTTCAATTTACTATAAAAAAAGTTCCGACTATCAGACATTTCATTCAAATAATTCATCATCTGAAATATCCCAATTCGCTGCTTTTTGATAAATTTCTTTATCTTCATCTGTCGCAAAATCTTTGAAATCATGCTTTTTTACGCCGTTCGCTTCAGCCTTACGTATGCGCTCTCCCATTTTCAGCTCAATAATTTCCTCTTGCAGCATCGCAATTGCTTCTTTCATTAACTGATAATCCTCGATTGATAATAAAACCGAATCTGGTTTGTTGTTTTCAAGAATTAGTCGTGGCGCTATTTTTGCACTTTTTCTTAAACCTGAAAAATTACGAGCAGCTTCAGAAGCAGCAATTAATTGTTCAATACCAAACCCTTCGTTAAATGCTTGCATCTTTGCCATTGTGTTGCCCTCCTCATACTTTGCTTACTGTAAATACATCATATTATAGCGTAAAGTTTCATGTTTTTTTATACATAAATTTCAAGTTTCTGAATGACATTAGCTCTTCGGTATTGGCAAAACGGTTGAAGTATAGCCTATTTTGCAAAGAAACAACATAAATCATTCCTAAACTATCGCAAAGGTCGTTTCTTTCATTTAATATGAATTTAATAACATTGAAAATTCAAAACTTTTTAATTAAATCGGAGGCAATCAAATGACCGTATTAAGCGCAACGAATGTAACGAAAAGGTTTGGCCGTTTCACCGCATTAGATGGTGTCAATATGGAATTGAAGAAAGGAGAGGTTTTTGGATTTATTGGTCCGAATGGTGCCGGAAAATCAACCGCGATTCGTGTGCTGCTCGGTATTTTAAAGGCGACGGAAGGAGACGTAAAAATTTTTGGGCTGGATGCTTGGAAGGATGCCGTTGAAATCCATAATCGCATTGCCTATGTACCGGGAGATGTCAATTTATGGCCGAACTTAACGGGTGGTGAGGTCATTGATTTATTGATGAAAATGCGTGGTGCAATCGATAAAGGCCGACTACAAGCGCTGATTGAAAAATTCAATCTCGACACGACTAAAAAATGCCGAACGTATTCAAAAGGAAATCGCCAAAAAGTAGCGTTAATTGCGGCCTTTGCCTCAGATGCAGACCTCTATATTTTAGATGAGCCGACTTCAGGGCTGGACCCATTAATGGAAATGATTTTTCAGCAATGTGTGCTCGATGCCAAAAAAGCAGGGAAAACCGTTTTACTGTCCAGCCATATTTTATCTGAGGTTGAAAAGCTATGTGACCGAGTCGGCATTATTCGCCAAGGGAAAATGATTGAAACCGGTACATTAGAGGAGCTACGCCATTTAACACGTACCAATTTCTTTATCGAAACAAAACAACCGGTAACAGACCTAGCCACGATAAAAGGTGTCTATAATATTCAAAAGCAAGAGCGCGTGCTTACGTTCCAAACGGATTCGGATGCACTCGATGCGGTCATTAAGCATATTAGCTCATTTGGTATTGTTCGATTAGAAAGCGCACCGCCCACTTTGGAGGATTTATTCATGCGTCATTATGAGGAGAGCTCTGATGAATCAGGGGGTGTTTCATAATGGCGAAGCATTTGTATAAAAATACAGGGCAATTAGTGCGTAGTATGATGAAAAGAGACCGGATTCGTCTTCCTATTTGGATTGGCTCTTTGACACTGCTGACATTTACGGTTGCTCTTTCATTTTCAGAGCTTTTCCCTACGAAGCAAGAGCAGCAGGCATTAGCGGAAACGATGAAAAATCCTGCAATGACGGCGATGGTAGGTCCTGGATATGGCCTAGAAAATTATACGGCTGGCGCTATGATGGCCCATCAAATGCTACTTTTTACAGCGATAGCCGTTGCCATTATGAGCATTTTACAGGTGACGCGCCATACAAGAGCAGCTGAAGAGGATGGGCAAATTGAAATGATCCGCTCCCTTCCAACAGGGCGTTTATCTCCTTTACTCGCCGCCATGCTCGTATTATTTGCTACAAATATTGTGTTAGCGTTTGTCATTGGTTTTGGATTATCGGCTTTCACGATTGAAGGCATGAGCTTAGAAGGTTCACTGTTATTTGGTGCTGCTTTAGGGGCTACAGGTCTTTTTTTCACCGCGCTTACCGCCGTATTTGCGCAGCTTTCAGAAAGTTCTCGCGGGACAATTGGTTTATCCTTTGGCGTATTAATTTTCGCTTACCTCCTACGTGCGATTGGAGATATTAGCAATGAAACACTGTCTTGGCTTTCCCCATTTGGTTGGGTAGTCGGCTCACAAGTATTTGTCAATAATGTTTGGTGGCCCATTGCACTTACGGTTGGAATCACCATCCTTCTTGCACTGCTCGCGCTTTATTTAAATGCGACCCGTGATTTAGGTGCCGGCTTACTACCAGCCAAGCCAGGGAGCGCGCATGCATCCGCCTTTTTGCAAGGTCCACTTGGATTACTGCTCAAACTGCAGCGAACAGCACTCATTGCATGGGCAATCGGCATTTTTATACTCGGTGCCTCCTATGGCTCGGTGTTAGGTGATTTAGAATCCTTTATGGAAGACATTGATATTATGGGCGAAATTTTAGCACCGATGAAAGGCGGCTCATTAACAGAGCAATTTGTGATGATGATTCTTTCGATTATGGCCATGCTCTGTACCATTCCCGTTTTGATGACCACGCTCAAGCTCATTGGAGAAGAACGAAAGAAACGTACGGAGCATTTTCTCAGTCGCGCCATCTCTCGTACACGGTTAATGGGCAGTGCCTTAATCATTTCGATACTGACGAGCTTTGGCATGCTGTCACTTGCTGCGATTGGACTTTGGTCAGCGAGTGCCGTCGTTTTGAAAGATGGGATTTCATTCGGTGACATTTTCAGTGGGGCCATCGTTTATTTCCCTGCGCTTTGGGTGATGATTGGACTTGCGGTACTGCTCATTGGCGTGCTACCAAGAGCAACAGGCTTTATTTGGCTCTACTTAACGTATTCCTTCCTCGTTGATTATTTACAAGGGCTGCTAAATTTACCGCAATGGATGCGTGATATCACGCCATACGGGCATATCCCTCAATATCCGATGGAAGATCTGAATGTATGGACACTAGCTGTTCTATTCTTCATCGGCGCTGGTCTTATGCTGATTGGTTTTATTGGCTATAATCGACGGGATATTGAAGGGTAATCCGATTTTAAAAAAATCTAGCAATTCCCTTGTTCATGGGATTGCTAGATTGATTGAAGTGCTTCTTACATTTCTCCGCTTAATTCTACTAAAATTTTAGCTTGCGTTTTATCATTCGTTAAGGCTTCAAAGCCGCCTTCAACTATGTTATCTAACTTAATTTGAGAAGTTACAATACCTTGTGGTTTTAATTGACCTGTACCCATTAAATCCACTGTTTGTTGGAATGTTGTTGGTGAATAAGCAATTGTTGAAGTTACTTTTACCCCAGTATTTGTTAACATCATTGGATTCCACTCAATTGGGCGAGCAAAAATTGATACAATAACAACCGTACCACGTGCTTTTGTTACGTCGATTGAAGATTTAAATGTTGGACCTACGCCAGCAACTTCAAATGTTACATCTACGCCATCTGGCACTTCATTACGAACTGCTTCTGACGGGTTAACTTGTCCTGAATTAAAGATATGTGTTGCACCTAATTCTTTCGCTTTTCCTAAACGATAATCCGATAAATCGAAAACTAGGATTTTACTAGCGCCAGCTGCTTTGGCTGCAATAATTGTTAATA
Source organism: Solibacillus sp. FSL R7-0668 (assembly GCF_038006205.1). Classification (NCBI taxonomy): domain Bacteria; kingdom Bacillati; phylum Bacillota; class Bacilli; order Caryophanales; family Caryophanaceae; genus Solibacillus; species Solibacillus sp. FSL R7-0668. The sequence goes on from NZ_JBBOUU010000001.1 coordinate 2,210,495, forward strand.
AGCCAATTGGACCTGCACCAAATACAGCTACCGTGTCACCAAATTTCATATCGGCTTCTTTTACAGCTTGAACTGCTACTGCTGTAGGCTCTACTAAAGCACCATCTTGAAGAGATAATGTTTCTGGTAATTTATAAATATTGGCCTCAGGAGCATTCGCGAATGTAGCAAAACCACCGTCACCATGTAAACCAATGAAACTAAAACCATCGTAAATATCTACATCTTCATGTTTGATACCATGAGTGAGTGTTGGGTTTACGACTACGCGATCGCCTACTTTATATTTTGTTACATCTTTACCTACTGCTTCAATCACACCCGCAAATTCGTGCCCCATAGTTAATGGTGCAATTTCCCCTGTTAATTCATCAGGAGCGTTTACTGGTACGAAAACTGGTCCTTCTTGATATTCGTGTAAATCAGATCCACAAATACCTGCCCATGCTACACGAACGGTTACTTCGTTATTTTTAAGAGCTTTTAACTCTGCTTCTTCAACACGAATATCCTTAACCCCATGCCATACTGCTGCTTTCATTTTTCATTCCTCCAACTACATCATATGTGTTAATCGTTTTAAACAATAAGGCTATTCCATTGCCTTACATTGCATATAGTAATACTGTGTTTTAAGAAAAACAATCATTTTGTTTACCTTTTTTCTGTATTAATACAGTTTTTTACTAGTAGAAATGAATGATATCAATGGTCAATCTATTGAAAAAAATATTAAAATATTTTTTGGACAATAACTTTCTAACTGTATTCATACACATCTAGTTTTTTGAGAATTTTTAGGAGATCCTGGCCACATGTTATATTTGAATGACATAAAAATAGCACCTCCCTCTATCGTACCGGAGATGCCTGATAGTTTTTATGCTTTGTTGAATGATGAGCTTACATATCCACGTGAAGTGCTAAATAATACCCAGATTACAACAGCTGAGCTCATGTAATCTATTATGCAAAATCCGATATATAAAAGTCCCACTAAATAGGTAGGCTAGACGTCTATTGCTTTTTGCATTTCCAATTATTTCACTATATCTTGCCCATCCCGCCTTACCCAAACCGTGTCATCTTTTGTAATTTGCACAATATCAATATTTCCGCCAACTGTTTGCTGCTCCTTACTTTTATCCACGTTTTCTTTCATCACTTCCGCAATGACGTTATAAGTAAACGCAATGAGCTCGTCGTTACTTTTTTGTATGAGTGCGGCTGCCATCTCGTCATAACTTATTGTTGGATGTTGCTCGCTACATTTAATCATACTCCTAAAAATTTGCTCATGGTCACTCCCGCTAAATCTAAAACCGTACTCATCTATAGGAATTGGGTAATTTTTAATATGCTCGCCGTTTTTGAATTCCATTGATACGAACACTAATTTCCCTTCCTCCGCTCCACCTAAATGGATTTGAGTCGTAAATCCCACAAAATAACTGCAAAATTTCCTGATGACATATTCAATCGTATCAGCGATTGTCATGTTTTTACTATTCGGATAATGCGCCAAGCCGTAAACGATATCATTAATATCCATATAGCGAGAAATTATCTCGTTCGTTTCTTTATTGAAAATCACACGCGTTAAGCTGCCAGAAAAAGAAATCGCCACTTTATTCGGTAAAATGAATATTTTCCGACATTGATCATTGTGGACTGGGCTATTTTTTCTTGATGCCCTACTATCAATTGCCATAATGATGGAATCCTTGCCCTTTATGTTTAACGCCACAGTCACTAAACCATTCCCCTTTCTCAGAAGGTATGGCTATTTTATGATTGAGCGTCAATAAATATCATCAAGTCTATACTGGAGCAAGTGAAATTGCTCACTATTCAGGTGAGCTTCCCCCTCTACTCCTCACCATAGCATAGCGTTTGTTTCCCTAATTTGCTTTTGCAATCTCATTCTGACAACAAAATAGATTAGAAAACTAATAAAAGCTCCAAGCGCAGCTGCATTGCCTGATAAAAAATAAGGTGGAAGCAGTACTAACCCAGCAATCATATTGTAGGAATAGAAAAGAATAATGCCAACTAATGCACCATTCAGTATGCCTAGCTGTGTCATTAATTTTTGTTTGATTGCACGATTCATGGAAGAATTTTGGATTTTTCGTTTATATTCAGTGTGTTTAAAATAGGCAAAAATGAAAGCGACAATAATAGCAATAACGACGAAAATTTCTATTATGTTCATATTAACCTCCTAGATATATCCTTTATGTAAATTATATCGTATTTAGAAATAATTTGCAGACTCATAATTATTCATCTATAATAATTTTTATAAACGGACGTATGAAAAGATGTTTTGTTGAAAGAAGTGTTGAAATGAGTACGTATTTTGCATATGTCATGATCGGACTGGCCATTGCAATGCCTGTTGGTGCGATGACGGTGGAAATGACAAAGCAAGGATTGAAAAATGGATTTTTACATGGCTGGGCAGTTGGCATTGGCGGGATGACCATTGATGCATTATTAATTGTGGCGCTCTATTTAGGTTTAGCAAAATTTTTAGCGTTGCCCTATATTCAAATGCCACTATGGATTATTGGCGCAATCTTCTTATTTATGCTTGCCTATGATTCCATAAAAAATGCAGATAAGGATATTAGTTTAGCCGGTGAAAAAGTGCAAAAATCATTTTTCTCCACCTATCGAAATGGTTTACTAGTGGCGGTATCGCCTGGTAATTTAGTGTTTTGGATTTCCGTATTTGGCGCTGTTTTAGCGGATTCCTATGCGGTGAACGGGGCAACTCAATTTCTCGTTGTGGCATTAGGAATCTTATCAGGGATTTTGCTGCATGATATTGGCTTACTGACCCTTGTTTCTTTAACAAGAAAAGTGATGAATCGAAATATGATTAAATGGACTTCGATCATGGCAGGAATTCTATTATTCGGATTCGCCTGTTATTTTCTTTATGAATTTTATGTGGATGTTAAAAATTTCATCTAATGTTTGAGAGGGGGTGTCCGAGAAGTGATTCTGGGACACCCCCTTGCGCCGAGGATGGAGGCCAGCACGATGCTGGTCATGAATGCGTTGTCACACGACGTGACGGTTTTAGCATTTGTACCTATTTCAACCACCGCGAAAAGCAGCCTGCAGCGGATAATTAATACACGAACGAAGCACTGCGCTAAAAGTATTTACTTTTGGCGCAGCCCCCTCTTTTTATGATATTCAAATATGTTTTTACAATAATTTATACAGGCTATATCCAATAAAAATGATTGGGGTTATTAAAGGTTCATTGATTTCTATCCTTAAAAACTCGTGCTATTATCTATAGGTGTATTTTCACCATTAACTAGGATAATTACTGTATCATACTCTGCATCGCCACGAGTAATTTTATATACGTACTGTTTTAATGCATTCCCTTCTTGTTTTACACTATCTAACTTTATGTTTAATACGTTCTCTCTTTTTTCAAGTTCGGCTGTAACTGTCTCTGTAGAATGAAATATAATATAAGTGTTGTCCTTATCACTATCATAAATTGATTGCAGTGTGTAATCAGTGTCAATCAGAGCTTGTATTCTATTCGGAACATTTTGAATTTCACTAATGCTTAATTCAGATGGAGTACAGGCTGCTACGATTATTGTGACAACTAACATTAAAGGAAATAATTTTTTCATTTTAAATTCCTCATTTCATTAGTAATTTGATTAGCTTAAAATATTTAAACCTCACTAATCCCCATTGCTAGTAATAATAGATAAGCCGCAGCTAAAACGGCTACATTTGGGGTTAACCCGACCAATCCGATAAATAATTTGCTGATGCGTCGTTTGGACATCCACGCTGATATGACAGCAAGTACAATGCCGATAATGGACAAAATGCCGAAAATAGCAATGATTAAATAAACATCCGCATTAGGTCCTCTTAGTATAAAAAACGCAATGATACTTACGAGCACGGGCAAGATTGATAACATCCCTAAGATGGTACCTGTTTTACTGTTATCCACCATGATTCCCCCCATATCTACTTTTACTCGCAACAGCTGTTAGAGTGCCTATCCCTCACTAAGCCTCCGTTAGTTCAGTAAAAGGTCTAGTAGTTCATTTGCTTGTTTATTGTTGATTTTATAGTTGTCGCGTACATCACTAACGAAAAGTGTTATGTTTTTCCTAAAATTTTCATAAACATATAAAACTTCTATCTGACCGTCTTTATACTTCAGTTGAATTTTGTAATAGTATTTATATTCCATTTCGTAATCACCGGTAACACGATTTGACCGATTAAGGATTCTAGTAATGGGCTTTATTTTTTCTTTATCAGTAGTGATTTTCCCATCATTAATTGGTTCATCATATTGTTGTATCGTTATACTTTGAATGCCTGAAAATCCGTTATAGAAAAATGAAAATACTAATACAACGATAAGAATAGCGATAGACGGGTAGATAATCGTTTTTTTCATTAAATTTCCCCTCACAGAAGTCCAGGGTAGTTGGAGTCGATTCAAAAATCTTGAACATTTATCACAAGTTCATCAAACAATTCCTCATCAAAATAAACGGCTAATTTCCAGATGCCACTTGTAGGAAACAGCATTTGCGAGGGAATGTGAGAATCGGCACCATTATTAGGGCTAATGGAAATATCAGAGTATTGCCATACGGTTTCATTATCCATTAATAATACCGGCTGCTCTTTTCCCTTTGCGTCCGTGCCAACTATTTTAAAATCACCGCTAATTATCTCGGGATTTCCCCAAAGATGCCACATATACTTATTTGCCTGATTGGCGATAATCGGTTCTGCCACTGCCTCCCCTTTTTTACCCGTTCCAACTAAAAAGCCGATTTTCCCCTCTTTCCCTAGTAGCAAATACTCTCCATCTGTCCCATCACTTAAGGTAACGGGTAATGCAAAAGTAGAATTAACCTCCAGCGTTTCACTGTTTTCACAACCAACGAGGATTGCTAATAAAACGAACGAAATCAACAGCATAAGCTTATTTCTCACAGAATTCCCCCTTTTTTTGAATGTAGGATTTGATTATTAGGAATTAAATTGTGATTCGCAAATATATTACACATATCCAATTCACTTGTGCAGACCTCATGCACATCCGCTCACTTGTGCCCTTCAAGTCATCATAGAAAATAGAAAGCCACTGTCTCCTCGGTAATACTTATGATAACATTAACATAATTATCCAAAAACAACCGCTTTATGCGATGATTTTTCTCAGGGAGTGAACGAGCATATGGAATTTCAAGAGCTACAGCCATTTATCGAAAAAACATGGAATATTACCATACAAGACGTGACAACGATTCGTAATGCAGACAAGCATATTTTTGAAATCAACACGTCCGCGCAATCGTATATTTTAAAAGGGGAAAAGCAAATAGTGCAGGAAGTCGAAGCCTATTGTCAGTTTGCCAATGCTCTTCAAAATGCACTTCCAGTTTCCGCTTATTTGCCAACAACCAATTTAAACTTCGCGGCACAAAAGAATGATTTTGTTTATACGCTTGAGCAAAAAGGCATGGGGGAAGAAATTCAGCAGCTAAACGATGCACAAATCGAAGCAATGGGCGCGCTGCTTGGTAAATTGCATGCCTATTCATTAAAACATCAATTAGCCTTACAAAAAGCAACATCCTGGTCGATGTTTGGCGGCAATGCAACAATGGCAATTGGCGACTATGATGAAAATGAATTAAGCTTTCTCGATTTTAAAAAAGCATTTCAGCATGACGAAGCCTTTCCAGCCATTGAACAATTGTATAATGCACATCGAAGCTTATTAAAGCAGCATTGGGCTACTTTACCAAAGGCCGCAACACAAGGTGACTTTTGCTATTACAATATGCTATTTGAAAATAATAATATTAGCGCCATTTTTGATTTCAATCTAGCCGGTGATGAGGTTTTAGTAAATGAATGTATCGCGGCAGCCATTTATTGTTGCTGGCATACGGCGTACCAAGGGAAGCTTTGCGCAGAGGAAAGATATCAATTATTCATAAATGCCTATCAGCAATTCCGGCCATGGACTTCGTTAGAATTTGACCTTGCCTCACCCCTTTTTGCCATCATCCGCGCCTTTCGCTACGACCGTGTTGAACAAGGCATTGCCAACAGCGCACAGCATGAACAATTTTTACAACAAACGAAGGGGATTTTAGACACCGACCATTCAAAACTAATCATGAGCATGGAGGACTATAAATGAAGTCATTTTTTTCGGTTATTCTTTTGATTGGGTTTTTCCTCCTTTCCGGCTGTTCTGACGCCAAGACACAAACGCTCGAAATGTTTTTTAACGACGCGGACATTCAAACGATTGACAAAGTCATCCTTGTCGATGGATCTACAGGCTATTCAAAAACAATGACTGATTCGGAGCAAATTGATGAGTTTATCGCTTTGATTAAGGACATCCTTTATACGCCACAGAAAAACCAAGAAGAACGCTCTGGCTGGAGATATGGTATTAAGGTTGTGGATGGGGAGAAAGAATTTGGTTTTTCATTAATGCAAATTGGTGAAACATATTATGATTCGGAGCCAGATATTCACCCGATTGTGGATGCCTATTATCAAAATTTAGACATTGAAGAAAAATAATTAGGCTCGTTTTGCCTATTGCTTTATTACAAAAAGACAATTCCCACTTGATTGGCATTGTCTTTTTCCCCTTTGGTAATCCGCTAAAAATTATTCTTCCCCCTCGTTCATCCTCCGTTCATATTCGTTTTTTATACTAAGTACATCAAGTCAACGGAGGTTTTAGATATGAATTTAGCTTTTAAAGAAATGAAAAAAAATAAGAGTAAATTTTTGATTTTTGGCGCTATCGTTTTTTTAATTAGTGCCCTTACTTTTATGATTGCCGGATTGGCGAACGGGCTTTCGCAGGACAATGCCGCCCTTATTAAGGAAATGCCAGATGGACATTTTTATATGGCAACGGATGCCGAGGATAATTATGCATTATCCACCATTTCACCCGAGCAGCAAGACAGCATTTTAAATAAGTATGAAGATGCAACAGCCCTGTCGATTCAAATGGGGATTTTCTTTAATGAAGAGGGTAAACAGCAAAGTGTGGCCTTTGCAACAACAAGTGATTCCGAGCAATTTCCACAAGTCAACAAAGGCGAAATTATTGTCGATCAATCGTTACAAGAAGATGGCTATGAAATTGGTGATATTTTAACAAATAATCAATATAGCGGGCAGTGGAAAATTGTTGGCTTTTCAGAGCAAACGAAATTCAACCATGCGGCGGTAGCCTTTATTCATCCAGATAATTTTGCCGAAATGTATCGCACATTCGATAAGCAATTAATGTATATGCCGGGGGATGCAGCGGCAATTGATGGACTGACTGCCTACTCGAACAAGGATTTTTTAAATACGATTCCAAGTTATTCAGCAGAGCAATTAAGCTTAAATTTAATTATTTGGTTTTTAGTCGTTATTAGCGGTTTACTGTTTGCGATTTTCTTCTATATGATGAACATTCAAAAAACAGGCCTATTCGGTATTTTAAAAGCAATCGGTGTTAAAACAAAAACGTTATTCGTCATGATGTGGGTACAAATGCTATTCATTACAGCTTTGGCACTCCTACTATCAATGGGCTTAAGTCAGCTCATTCAACAAATTGCGCCAGCAGGTATGCCGTTCCATTTAACACTTGATACGACATTGCTATTTGCGGTAATTTTCTTAGTAATCGGCTTTATTGGTGCAACACTATCAGGCTTACAAATTAAAAAAATTCAGCCACTTCAGGCCATTCAGCAAGGAGAGATGTAAGATGGAAATGTTTAAATTACAGCAAATCAAAAAAACCTTCTCCTTTGGGGATCAGGAAGAAGTCATTTTAAAAAATGTTGATTTAACCTTAAATAAAGGGGAATTAACGGCTTTAGTTGGTGCATCAGGCTCTGGGAAAAGTACATTATTAACCATTGCGGCCGGCTTACAGGATGCAACAGACGGACAAATTTTCTTTAATAATCAAGACTTAGCTAAATTATCCGCCGAGCAAATGCGTGCCATTCGTGCCAAAAAATTCGGCTTTGTGTTCCAGTTTTCACATCTTGTCCCCTTTTTAACAGTGGAAGAACAGCTGACATTAATGCTAGATGTGGCTGAAAAAAAGGTCAATAAAGCTGAGGTTACGCGTGTCTTACAGCTTGTCGATATGGAACATCGCAGAAATGCCTACCCCTCTTCCCTATCCGGCGGTGAAAAGCAGCGTGTTGCCATTGCCCGCGCCATCATTCATCAGCCTGAAATTATTTTTGCTGATGAACCGACAGCGAGCCTGGATTCGAAGCGCACAGAGGAAATTATGGCGCTATTAAAAAATTTAACAAAAGAGCTCAATTTAACAACTTTACTTGTCACACATGACCAAGAAGTGCTACATTTTGTAGATAATATCGTAACGATGCAAGACGGAGAAATAATTCAAGCTCCAGTCAAGGCGTAACGATGTCAAATTTTATACGATGAGGTGTTTTTATAAATGACAACTCTCCTAATAGTAGATGACGACCCAAAAGTTCGGGAAGTCATCTCCATTTATTTTTCACAAATTGGCTATACCATTGTTCAGGCTCAGCACGGCGTTGAAGCGCTCGAAAAATTAAAAGCGGGACAAATTGATGTAGCAATCGTTGATGTGATGATGCCCTATTTAAATGGTATTGACGTTGTAAAGGAAATTCGACGACGGTATAATTTGCCGGTGATTTTACTAACGGCAAAAGGACAAATTGAGGATAAAGAACAAGGCTACCGTGCTGGAACAGATGATTATGTCGTGAAGCCGGTCGATCCAAAAGAGCTGCAATTTCGTGTGGAGACATTATTGCGGCGCTATGACACGACCCCTACAGAGAGTTTGCAAATGGGGCCACTGACGATTCATCCAAAGCGCTATGAAATTCAAATTGGCGAGCAAACATTACTATTTCCATTGAAGGAATTCGAGCTATTAAGCTTTCTTGTGGCAAATCAAGGGCAGGTTTTAACGCGTGAGCAAATTATTGAGGAAGTTTGGGATCTGGATTTTGCGGGAGATGAACGTACGGTGGATGTGCATATTAAACGTTTACGCGCGCGACTGTCCCAATTAGCACCGGAGCTTCATATTAAAACTGTTCGCGGTGTTGGTTATTCCATTGAGGTAAGCAAATGAAAACATTGTATACGAAATTCGTCGTCACAACGATTGCTATAATAATTTTTAGTAGTTTAACGGCTTTTTTCCTTTCGAATTTATATTATCAATCTTCATTAAAGCCTCAAAACGATGCAAAAACAACCGGCCTTGCTGTGGAAATGGTGCAATATATCGAAGCACATCCAGAGCTCCCCTTACAAGATTACTTACAGCATAGTGCGGCGACTGGCTATCACATTATACTAATTGATAGCCAGTTTAACACTTCTATGTACGGGGAGCCTTTTCGTGACACGTCGCTTGACCAAACAACCTTGGAAATGGTGCTGAATGGGAACATCTATCACGGTATCGCAGAGTTTCCACATCAAACATTTGTCACAGGCTTTTTTGCCAATGAGGTGAAAAATTCGATTGGCGTACCTTTACAATATGGGAATGAAACCTATGCCTTCTTCTTAAGACCGAATATTAAGCTTGCCTTTAACGAAATGCATTATCTATTTGCTGCGCTCATCATCTTTACGATTTTGCTAAGTATTATTCTCGTATTATTGAGTACGAAATTCATCGTAAAGCCAATTAAAAAATTGAAAGCAGCTACATCTTCCATCGCCAACGGGAATTATAATATTCAATTAGCTACTCGCAAAGATGAGTTTGGCCAGCTGTCGGAAAGCTTTATGCATATGGCCAATAAGCTGTCTTATGTAGATGAACAGCGCAAGGAATTCATCTCGAATATTTCGCATGATATTCAGTCCCCTTTATCGAATATTAAAGGCTTTATGACATTAATCGAAAAAGAATATCATCTTGATACACCTTATACAGCTTCGATTCATGCGGAGATTGATCGACTTTCAACGCTAACAAATCAATTATTACAGCTGACGACATTGGATCAACAGGAACGTAGCGCCACATTCAAAAGCTATTCATTGGACGAGCAGCTCCAAAAGCTCATTCACCAATACCAATGGCAATTTCAGCAAAAGGAGCTTATGGCTAGTTATTCCCTACCCGCAACAATGATTTACGGCGATAGTGAATTATTAAATATGGTGTGGGATAACTTACTGTCCAATGCCATTAAATATACCAACGAATTTGGTATGATTAGCATTCAAATACAGCAAAATTCAGATAGTATTTCAGTCATTTTCCGTGATAGCGGCATTGGGATTCCCGAACAGGAGAAGCAGCGCATTTTCGATCGCTTTTACCGCGTCGATTCTGCCAGAACACGCACAATCGAAGGGACAGGCCTAGGCTTAGCGATCGTCCAACAAATCGTTCAACTGCATAATGGCACCATTGATGTAGAAAGTACACTCGGTGAAGGGACAATAATTACAGTGACGATTCCGCAGCATGACACGAATGACTAGTTGTAAAATTATGTTTGAATTTCACCTCATAACATGCCATAATAGCATTATCTAATTTGAAGGGACGATGAATGGCCAATGAATTTATAATTCTATTTTACACGTAAAATGTATACGCATTTTCACTTAAAATAGGATTAGTCTGCCCATTTATACTACCTTGATAATGCCGTTTTTTCGGCTTATTTACGTATACCTACTAATCCTTCTGATGATTCAGGAGGATTTTTTTATTTGAATAATGCGTATACTTTCAAATTTAATCTTTGGAGGTATGCTGAATGCCAATAGAAATGAAACATGTAACGTTTAGCTATGACACATTAGATCAAGCACTTTTTTATGATGTAAATCTGACATTTGATACGAAATGGAAATTAGGGCTGATTGGGCGCAATGGTCGTGGGAAAACGACGCTACTACAATTATTGATGAACAAGCGCCCATTTAGTGGAGAAATTTTTAGCGACGAGGAATTTGTTTATTTCCCACAAACGATTCACGATCCGACAAACATTACCTATTATGCAATTGATGAAGTGACGCCAGTGGAATTGTGGCAATTGGAGCGTGAATGTCAGCTGCTTGGACTAGGTAAAGAGCTGTTATGGCAGCCGTTTGAGCAGCTTTCAGGTGGTGAGCAAACGAAAGTATTACTTGCCGCGCTGTTTTGCGATGATAGCCGATTCCCCCTACTTGACGAACCAACGAATCATCTTGATATGAAAGCCCGTACTACTGTTGCGAATTATTTAAAAAGGAAAAAGGGCTTTATCGTTGTTAGCCATGACCGCGCGTTTGTTGATGAAGTAGTAGATCATCTGTTAGTTATTGAAAAGAGCGACTTGAAGCTCTATAAAGGCGATTTCACAACCTATGAGCAGCAAAAGAAACTACAAGATGAATTCGAAATGGAGCATAATCGTTCGTTAAAATCAGAAATCGACCGCCTACAAAAAACGGCGCGAGAAAAAGCCGATTGGGCGAATCAACGTGAAAAACCTTCTGGAAACGACCCATTTGGTAACGCCATCGCCAAACGCATGAATAAACGGGCTAAAGCCATCGAAAAGCGCACAACTGAAAAAGTGGAAGAAAAAACAAAGCTACTAAAAAATATCGAAACGGTCAGCGATTTAACGATCAACTGCCAGTTCAGCCACCGTAACCCAGTGCTGCGTGTAAGGAATTTTACATTAAGCTATGACGGTATTCCCCTTTTCAAACCACTCACGTTTGAAGTTCTACAAGGTGAGCAAGTGGCGATTGTTGGACCTAATGGTAGTGGCAAAACGTCGCTATTATCGTATTTGCAAGGAACATTTACCGGCGAAGTACATGGTGAAGTTACGATGCCTCAAGGACTGACACAAAGCGCAATTCGCCAGCAGCATCAAGACAATGTTGGGGTGCTGAAGGATTTCGCGGATACACAAAGCATTGATTACACATTATTTTTAAATAACTTACGCATTTTAGGTTTTGGTCGTGATGTATTTAATGTTGCCATTGAGCAGATGAGTAATGGCCAGCAGAAAAAGGTTGAATTCTCAAAATCACTTGGCTTGCCTGCCGAACTGTATATCTGGGATGAGCCGCTGAACTACTTAGATGTCTTTAATCAGCAGCAAATCGAGGCCATGCTTACACGTTTTAAGCCAACACTGCTATTCGTTGAGCATGATTATTCCTTTGTAAAGTCTGTTGCGACGAAGATTATCACACTAGAAAATTAAATTTCAAAAACTATATACCCATACTAAAAGCCTACTTATTTTTCGCAAGTAGGCTTTTAGGCGTTTATTTGTCCTCCACTGCCTTCAGTGTAAAGGTAATCCAAATAAAAATAACATAGCTAATTAATAAAATCGAACCGCCAACGATGAAGAAAATCATTGTGAATGTTTCGTTGAAGTTAAATGGATTGACATTGTAAAACAGCATGCCGACCGTTAAGCCAATTGTTCCTAGCACTGCTGTCCAACCATGCAAATGCACTAATTTTTTTGATTTCACAGTAAATGTTCGATAAAACAATGCCCAAACAGCAAGTGATAGCCAGCCGACAACAAGGATATGTGCGTGTACAGGGCGCAATGCATAGTTCCCACTGCCTGACATATCTGAACCAATGACCGCACCAATTAATCCAAAAATTGCGGCTAAACGAATGTAATGAATACTCCACTTTTTCTCTACCATATAAATACCCTCCATAAAATTGATTTATAGAAAGTATAGAATGCGTATCTGAACTCAATCTGAACAAGCAGGAATTTTCAATAAATCGGAAATGTTAATGTAAATTTCGTACCCACGCCCTTTTCACTTTGCACAGCAATTGTTCCATCATGCATATCCACCACCTGCTTCACGATAACAAGCCCTAAACCCGTGCCCGTTGTCGATCTTGCTTCATCCCCCCGGTAAAATGGCTCAAAAATCCGCGTGATCTGTTCCTCACTAATACCTTGCCCCTCATCTTGAATGACGAGCTCGATTTCTTTGTCACACACTTTTCCTATCACATTAATTTCCGTGTTTGCCTCGCTATATTTCACCGCATTACTTAGTAAATTGTCGATGGCATGGACGATAAATGGCTCACTGCCGTACATTTCTAGTGACTCAAGGTCCAGCCAGACAGAAATATTTTTTCGCTGAAGCAAAAACTGTTGCTCACTCACAATCTGTTTGACAATGGCGTCAAGCAGGAGCTTTTCTTTTTGCTCTGCTAGCTTTGTTGCACTTTGCCATAATAAGAGCTGCTTCGTTAAATGCGATAGCCGCTCACTTTCTCGCTCAATAATTTCCCCATAGTGCTTCGTGCGCGCAGCATCTGCATTTTGCTGCTGAATAAGTGACGCGTAGCCACTAATACTTTGCAGTGGCGTTTGAAAATCATGCGACACATTGCGAATAAACTCTTTACGAATTTCCCGCTGCTTTTTTAATTCCTTCGTCATTAAGTTAAAATTCGTCGCGAGCTGGCCGATTTCATCTGCACGATCTATATCAATATGCGCATCAAAATTTTCTGAGGCGACTAATTTTGTTGCTTTTGATAGGCGCTGAATCGGTTTGACTAAGTACCACGCCGCTAAAATCATTGCAATAATACTTACAGCTGGAATAAAAATGAAAAATCCGCCAATAATAAAGTGCATTTCACTAAATAAGAGCTTAATATCTAAACGCATAAACAAGGCATATTTTTGCCCTTCATATTCAAATGGCAGCCCAACTGTATTTTTCAAATCATTTGAAAAATAGCCTGTAATGAAGAGCTGCTGTGGGTATTCCCAACTCCGTGATATATTTCGCCAGCTAAAACGCGGTCGATTTCAGCTGTTGCTAACTCCTTTAATCGGTATTCCTCCCCATAAAAGGCACGATTTCCAACTTCATCTGCTAAATAAATTTGATAGCCAATTTGACCAAGCTGCGTTAAATACGCGTCTAGCGAGTCTGGCGTGTGCGTTTCAATGTATGTTGTAATATCAGTTGCAATCTGGACGTAATTGGCATCGTTTTTTTCCTTCATCACCTGGTGGTAAAATGCGTTCGTTATTAAAAAACTAAACATGGCGCTAATGACAAAGGTCGCCAGTGTAAAGATAATAAATTTACTGTAGAGTGTTTTCATGAATGACCTCAGTTTGATAGCCGACATTGCGAATCGTTTTAATGGACACATTGCTTTGTAAGCGCGTCAATTTTTCTCGTAGGCGCTTAATATGGGTGTTTAATGTGTCATCACTCACAATATCCCCCCCATACAAGCTCCATAATATGGGCGCGTTCATATACACGGCTTCGGCTACATAAAAGCTCTAGCAGCTCAAATTCTTTATTCGGCAGCACAATGGAAATATGTCCTTTGGCAACCTCAAACTGTGCTCGATTTAATGTTAAATCACCTATTTCTAACTTGGCAATCGTTAATTTATCGTAACGTCGCAAAATCGCCTGCACCCGAAAAAGCAGTTCCTCGGATTCAAATGGCTTGACAATGTAATCATCCGCACCTGCCGAAAACCCTTCCCGCTTATCCTGTAATTGGCCTCGCGCGGTAAGCAGTAGCACCGGTATTTCCCAATCTTCCTTTAAACGCTTCGTCAATTCAAAGCCGTTTAAAACTGGCATCATCACATCAACAACAGCAATATCCACCGTTTCGTCCATCAAATCCAGTGCCTCTCCCCCGTTGCTCGCCATAATTGTTTCATAATGCCATTGCTTAAAATATGTCGCCAATAAATTTAATATTGCTTCATCATCATCGACTAATAAAATCTTTCTCATCTATGCCAGTCTCCCTTTTCGAGTTGTGCACTGGGCGCAAATACAATAAGAATCGCGCTTATTACTGCTAAATCTATTTTTCACATTAGCATGACAAAATTTGGATTGCAACTTCCATCTAAGCATTTTTTGCATTTAGTTGGATATACTATGCTCGATGCCATTATCAACTATATCAAAATAATAAATTAGGCAATGTAAAGTGACATCTTTTAAAAGAAGTATTTTTCATACACCTTTGTGTCTATTTCGTTAAAGATGTATTTTGTATATTGCTTTAAAAAAGGAATAGGCATATATTTTAGTTATCACGAAAGGACGTGTTCAGCATGTTAGACAAACATACAATCGACGTTATTAAATCAACAGTACCCGTTTTAGAAGTACACGGCGTAGCCATTACCAAAACTTTTTATAGTAATTTATTTAAAGACAATCCGGGTTTATTAAATATTTTCAACCATACAAACCAATCACAAGGTCGTCAACAAACGGCATTAGCCAATACGGTATATGCCGCTGCCAAACATATCGACAACTTAGAGCCAATCGTTCCTGTTGTTGTACAAATTGCACATAAGCATGTAAGTCTGGGCGTTTTACCAGAGCATTACCCAATCGTTGGGAAATATTTACTTGCAGCAATTAAAGAAGTATTAGGCGATGCCGCAACAGATGAAATTATCGAGGCATGGGGCAAAGCATACGGGGTGATTGCGGACATCTTCATTTCTGTTGAAGAGGATTTATACAAGGCAGCTGAGAATAGTGGCGGCTGGCGTGCATTTAAGCAATTCAAAATAGCGCGCACAGAAGAAGAAAGTGATGAAGTAACATCCTTCTACTTTGTACCTGTGGACGGCTCAAAAGTACCAGCGTATAAGGCGGGGCAATATGTATCGCTCCGTGTAACAGTACCTGGTGAAGAATACATGCTAAATCGCCAATATACATTATCTCAACCAAGCAATGCACAGGAATTCCGTATTTCTGTCAAGCGTGAAAATGCTGATCATGTAAAGGGGAAAGTATCCAACTTCCTACATGACGCCGCTGTTGGCACGATTGTTGATATCAGTAATCCAGCAGGTGTTTTCATTTACGAGCCGACACAAGCACCTGTGTTATTCATAAGTGGCGGGATTGGTGTAACGCCTTTAAACGCAATGTTCCAATCAATCGACCACAAGGAAAATGTAGCATTCATCCAATGTGCTCGTAACGAAAAGGTTTTGGCATTCCACGAGGATATCCAAAACAAAATGAACGCATTAAATGGTCCAACTGGCTTAAAGAAACTATTTAGCGCATTCAAAAAAGACAGTAACGCACATCATAAAGTATTATACTCAGATAACAATGAGTTCATTAATGCTAATGTATTACGTCCGACTTTAGCAAAGGATACACAAGTCTATCTGTGCGGACCTGTGCCATTTTTAGAAGCATCGATTAACGCATTACATGAATGCAACATACCTGACAGCCAAATTCACTTTGAATTCTTCGGCCCAGCGATGCAATTGAATACAAAATAAAAATCGAAAAAGTATACTAGGGCACTCATTTCTTTGTGCTAGGAAAGATATTTGCGACTTTTGGATTTTATTTGGGAAAAATCTAGGATATTTGCGATATTCTAAAGTTATTTGCGAAAATATGAAGATATTTGCGATTTTCTCCATATATTTGCGAATACCCAAAAATACCCATTATCATTTAATAAAACGGCATGCTATCCCCAATTTATGGTGATGACATGCCGTTTTTGTGGGTATGCAATTTACATAGGAAAAGACAGTAGCTTCCTAATTAGCTTTCCCCATCACTTCTCTTCCAAACACGCACTTCGAATTGCTTTTACTTCCTTAACCGTTTGCTTGGCAACATTGGCAATCACCTCATCGGTAAAGCCATTTTCGATTAAGCTGATAATTATTTGTTTAATGCCTTGTTCTATTCCTTTTTCTATTCCTCGTTCAATCCCTAACTCTATCCCTTCTCGGCGCTCCATTTCCAAAATCCCGGCCAATGTTGGGGGTAAATCTTCTTTATAGGATTCTAACATGATTGCATCCTCCTTTCGTATTTCTGTGCGCATTTCTTGTTGTAGCTTCTCTGACATTTCCTTTGGGAGTCTCAATAGGTAATCGACAAAATAAAGCAACGCACTCATTTCTTTACGGTTGATATTTTTCAAGGACCAAACCTCTCGCAATAAGGCTCGTTTGTAGTTGCTTCGCAGGCTCATCTTTTTATTCGAGCGATTCATGTAAATTGAGGCTAGTAGCGCTTTACTAAATAATTTTGGTGAATTTTTTAACTCTTCTTCGTCAAAATCCGCAATTACATATTTATTAAAAGTATATGATAATTCTGTGCCGAAATACAAATAGTTGTACGTGTTTGTACTAATTTTACTTGGCCTAGTAAACAGTACAATCGCAACAATTTTCTTGTCGTAACGATCAAAAATGCGGTAGTAATATTGGAACATGCGCTGTGGGAAATCCTCGGAATCATTGGTTTGCACTTCAGTATGCACCAGCACCCACTGTTCCTGTCCATTTTTTAATTGAACCTTCGCAATTTGGTCGGCCATTTTGCGCCCTTTTCGTTCGTCAATAATTTCTTTGAAAAGCTCTTGTTGCAAAAAATCGATGGGCTTCGAAAAGTCGACTTCCGAATGAAATTCTGGTAAGAAAAACAACAAAAAATCTTCAAACAAATCCGCAATTACCTTTTTCCATAAATCATCCTGGTTGACATGCATCTGGACATAATCTATTGGCTTTTCTAACACTTGCGATAGTACCAATGAATAACCTCCCCTCCATTTTTATAAGCATAGCCAATTTTAATAGAAAAATCAAAGTGCGTTTTGAGCTGAAAAGCCGCTAGAAACAGCCGAAATAGACGGTTTGATAGGTTTATGAATTGCAAAGTGACAGTTTCGCGTGTAAAGTATTGCGAAAAAAATTTTTTGAGCGTAGTTTCTATTGATCTATCGTGCACAGGATGCAAACGATGATTTTATTTAAAAAGATCATTTAGTCTCTACTCACATAGGTTCCACCAATGAAATCATGAATGCCTCTCTTGTCTTCGCGAAAGATAACCATAAGTCCACTAATTATTACTGAAAGTCCAAAGGTAGCCAATACAACGATAAATTTACCAACCACTTCTCGCATAATCATATTAAGTATTGTAACGTTTTCATCGTCGTTAAAACGTTTGATTTTAATCTTGCAAATTCGCTTACCGATGATGTAGCCGCCCCATAAAACCGGGAGTACCGTCAAATACAAAGTATATAAAAGCTGAAAAGTTAATCCATTCGTCCATTCACTAGAATAATTACCGTTCATAATATAAAACACGATACCAAGTAGTGACGAAATAATAAAAAAATCAATAATACTTGCTAAAAACCTTATAACAAATCCTGCTGGTCTCTTTGAATTCATCTAATTCCTCCAATGAAATTAAGTACTAAGTCCACTTCTATCTACTTACCTTTATTTTTGATAATTAAATATGTACATACTGCCACTACGCTTGCTAAATACAAAACTGAGAAACCGATAAAACCTAAATAGGAACTTCCGATTTCAGGTGCACCCGAACTAAAAATATTTGAGAGAAAGATACTTAATATAAGCCCTATTAATAATGTTCCAATCCCGATACCCAATCATTTCAAAATATCCACCTCCCTTTGATTTCAATAGCATAATTTTTATATCCCCTTCTAAAAAGCTATCGATTCACGATACCACCTCGGCACAACGCGCGTAAATCCATCATGGTCTGCAGTAAAACGGTTGGCATGTTGTAATAAATTTGCGCCATCCTCCATCTGCTGTCCCCACACAATAGCCGAAAACACACTCATCGCTAAATAGAGTGCGTATAGCTCCCAGAACGCCTCGCTCGGCTGCCCTCCATAATAGCCCTCAAGCAAGCCTTTGCAAAACGGCACACTGAGTTCAGCACTAAACATCCCAAGCTTGATAAAATCATGCACAGGATCGCCGTAATCAAAGTTACCGAAATCAATAACGCCGTTGTAGTGCCCATCACGCACAATCAAATTCGGTAGATGAAAATCATCGTGCTGCAATACACTCGGGCGGTATTTCATCAAATGGATTCGCTCCTCAATAAACTGCATAATTTGCGTATCCCCTTCAATTTTCAATGGCAGTTCCTGATAACGCGCTATGTATCGGCGATATTTCGCGACCTGACCTTCATACCAAGTATTTTCACTCGCCTCAATCGTATGAATTTTACGTAAGTCCGCACTTGCTACAACACCAAGATCATACTGTTGCTGAGCGGATAGTGTATGTATTGCTTCTTCCCCATCGATTCCTTCTATAAAAGACGTCATCATTTTGCCTGTCTCAATTGTAATCGGCTTCGCACAAGTTACACCACGTCGATATACCTCTTTCATAACCGCATATTCTCGTTCTTTACGTTCCTGATTATCAAACAAGTGGACCACTACTTTTTCATCATTCAACTCTGCAACATATTTTTTATCCTTCGAAAAGCCTTTCGTAATATCATAGAGCTTTGTTTCGGTCATCCCTTCCCCCCCAATGTCTTTCAATAGAATTATTGAATACTCACATCGAAATTTCTTTATTGCCATTACGTTCTTCAAAAAATTGTTTATAAATAGCGGATACTTCGATTTTCTCTGGCCGTATCCAGCAGTCTCGCATATCATGAAGAATATCATAGTCGAGCAAGTTGAATAGACGCATTTGTGCCGTATTACATAGTTGACCTCGCTTGTTTTGATACGTCATATCTTGTTCCCATTTTGCATAGCTCTCTAATAATTCAACCGCATCCATCACACGATAATTCATACCAATCGCTTCAGTAGCCATCTCTATTTGGATCGATGGATAGTTTGAGTCATGCAATAATTCATCAATGATTGATTGAAATACAAGAGGCTCTTGGGCTAGTTCTTTAAAAACCTCGCGTGTAAGCTTTGAATAGCTTTCTCCTGACTCCTCAAAACGGTGCAGTTCATTCAGTTTTTCAACCTCATTCATTAACTGAATAATCGTTGTTATGTATTTGCTTCTCTTCATTTCACAAAATCCCTTCTGCCAAAGCTGAATATGCTTGGTAAATGATGTTAGATATGCTTATAGCTATAGTTTATCATGCCAAAATATGCTCCAGTGTAGGAAAAATGAAAATCCATTACAGCAAAGCAGAAGCGTCATAAAAATTATCCGCAATTAAAAAAACTGCAAGCCCTTTGAAAGTCTAGGTTGGAATAACATCCCATCATATACTATTTTGAGATTTATTTTATAATGGAGGTGAGTATTTTGACATATTATTCGCGACAAAATAGAATGCCTATGCCTGGGCAGCAATTTGGTCCTCCCCCATTGGCTAGACAACCATTTGGCTATCCAATGCAAAGTCCTTATCAGCCACCGAGGAGTGCTAATTATCCAATGTATCCGCAAAATCCTTTTCGTTATGGGCAGGGACAGCAGCCTTTTGCGCCCTATCAGCAATTGCCTATGCAACGTCCTGCCGAAAGACCCGATCATTTAAATACGATTATCGGTCATATGGGAACTATTAATAATGGGCTGAATATGATTAAGCAAGTTAGTTCGATTATGAGTCTATTTAGAGGTTAGTTTTTCACAATAAGTGAATTGTCTAGAATATGTTAGCAATTACACCTCGGCATATGAAATGAATGGATTTCATATGCCTTTTCTCAATTTGACCATGAATGGTTTTTAGTAGCATGTATTTCATAAGTTATGGTAGCTTTATGCTAAGGTAGGTGACAAAAATGAAAAAATGGCTATTCGTACTGACAACCGCCCTATTACTCGCGGCATGTAGTGAAAAAGAAACACAGGGCCCCACAATTGAAATCGTAGAAAAAGTCAATGAGGACGTGCAAGCATTAGTCGATATTACAGAAGATGATAAATTTGCGTCATTTATTTACAGTGCAACTGGCACGAGTTACTTATTACTCAATGCAACAGGCACAGTATCCGTTGACTTAGAGCCAGCAGATACGATTTTAAATGTACAAATTACGCAAAAGGACGATCAAACTCCAGATGAAATAGATGATCTTGTCTATGCGCTCGAATTAGATCGTGAATATGAAACGATTCATATCTTTGAAAATGGCAAGGAAATTGAATTTGAAGTTTGGTATGAGTAAGGGCACATTGGATTAACCGCGCATACAAAACATACTAACATTAGTAGTACAAACCAAGGCCATGGTTTGTGCTACTATTTTTTATAGTAGAAGTGAAGGAAAGCCGAACAGCCCCTGGGATCATATCAGAATCCGTATTAAAAACCGGCTAACTTCACACCCTTATGTGAATCAGTTTAGTATGTTGGGTCCAAGAGATCGTGTATAAGAAAATGGAATCGATAAGGCAATGTGAAGACTTCTATGATTGGCTAAAAAGGAGAAATCTTAATGAAACATGTTGTGGCGTTAGATGTAAGTAAAGGAAAAAGTACCGTTGCGATTTATGATCAATATCGACAATGCGAGTTTGAAGGTGAACTCAATCATTCACGTATTGACTTTGAAAAATTGCATGAACAAATGAAGGAAATTAAAGTGCGAGATGGACAAGCTCCTGAAATTGTTTTCGAAGCAACAGGTGTTTACTCAAAACCAGTGGAAACATTTTTAATTGATTATGGCTATACATATTGTCGGATGAATCCACTTGAAGCGAACCTACAAATGGCTTCAATGCGCCGAAATAAAACAGATATTAGTGACGCGCATGAGCTAGCGAAAACCCATTTTAAAATGGAACGTGAGCCAACTTATGTACAAGATGATTATTATGAACAGATGCGTGGACTTACACGTTATTATGACGAGATGGATGAGGAAATCACATTATTAAAAAGCAGAATGCATGCGCTTTTACACCTTAGTTTTCCAGAGCTTGAACAATTGATCACACCACGTTCAGCGCTCTTTTTAAACATTGTTCAGTTGTATCCTCATCCAACTTTTTTATTAGCACATTCAAAAATGGTGATTAAAAATCGGTTAAAGGCCAATACACGAAAAAATTTGTCATTAGCACGTGCTGAGGAAAAAGCTGTGCTATTACTAGAGGCAGCTAGGAATAGTTATCCAGCGATTAAAGAGACCGATATTCGCTGCGATCAAATTCGTGATTACGCATCTCGTATATCCGATTTAGTGGAGAAAAAAGAATTACTTGTGAAACAAATGACGAAGATGTCGCAGGAACGTAATGAATATCAAGTGCTTCATTCAATTCCTGGTATTGGGGATACAACGGCCTGCCGAATCATTGGTGAACTAGGTGATATAAAACGCTTCAAAAACGCGAAACAATTGAATGCATATGTAGGGATTGATATTATGCGCTATCAGTCTGGTAACACACAGTATCGTGACCGCATTAATAAGCGGGGCAATAAAAAGTTGCGAAAAATCCTTTTCTTTATGATTCAGACAATGATTACATTACGAAAAAAGACAAGGAATCACCTTGTAGATTATTACGATAAATTAAAAACGCAACCTCAGAGGAAGCCTCACAAGGTCGCGATTATTGCTTGTATCAATAAGTTTCTGAAAATGGCTTTTCAGTTACTGACACAAAACATTCTGTACGATTATGAGTCCGCACTACCAGCTCAGAAATCGTAACTACAGTAAATTAACTATAGCATACAGACCTTTCGAAAAAAAGAACATTCGCTAGGTCTCTTTGGTATGCGCAATTTTTTTGTGAGGGTGGGGGTACCCCCACCCTCACAAAAAAATCTATCCAACATACAAATTATTTTCATAAAAACTATTGACTGGAGGTAAGAAACGGTGCAGTTCATTCAGTTTTTCAACCTCATTCATTAACTGAATAATCGTTGTTATGTATTTGCTTCTCTTCATTTCACAAAATCCCTTCTGCCAAAGCTGAATATGCTTGGTAAATGATGTTAGATATGCTTATAGCTATAGTTTATCATGCCAAAATATGCTCCAGTGTAGGAAAAATGAAAATCCATTACAGCAAAGCAGAAGCGTCATAAAAATTATCCGCAATTAAAAAAACTGCAAGCCCTTTGAAAGTCTAGGTTGGAATAACATCCCATCATATACTATTTTGAGATTTATTTTATAATGGAGGTGAGTATTTTGACATATTATTCGCGACAAAATAGAATGCCTATGCCTGGGCAGCAATTTGGTCCTCCCCCATTGGCTAGACAACCATTTGGCTATCCAATGCAAAGTCCTTATCAGCCACCGAGGAGTGCTAATTATCCAATGTATCCGCAAAATCCTTTTCGTTATGGGCAGGGACAGCAGCCTTTTGCGCCCTATCAGCAATTGCCTATGCAACGTCCTGCCGAAAGACCCGATCATTTAAATACGATTATCGGTCATATGGGAACTATTAATAATGGGCTGAATATGATTAAGCAAGTTAGTTCGATTATGAGTCTATTTAGAGGTTAGTTTTTCACAATAAGTGAATTGTCTAGAATATGTTAGCAATTACACCTCGGCATATGAAATGAATGGATTTCATATGCCTTTTCTCAATTTGACCATGAATGGTTTTTAGTAGCATGTATTTCATAAGTTATGGTAGCTTTATGCTAAGGTAGGTGACAAAAATGAAAAAATGGCTATTCGTACTGACAACCGCCCTATTACTCGCGGCATGTAGTGAAAAAGAAACACAGGGCCCCACAATTGAAATCGTAGAAAAAGTCAATGAGGACGTGCAAGCATTAGTCGATATTACAGAAGATGATAAATTTGCGTCATTTATTTACAGTGCAACTGGCACGAGTTACTTATTACTCAATGCAACAGGCACAGTATCCGTTGACTTAGAGCCAGCAGATACGATTTTAAATGTACAAATTACGCAAAAGGACGATCAAACTCCAGATGAAATAGATGATCTTGTCTATGCGCTCGAATTAGATCGTGAATATGAAACGATTCATATCTTTGAAAATGGCAAGGAAATTGAATTTGAAGTTTGGTATGAGTAAGGGCACATTGGATTAACCGCGCATACATAACGGGGCTGTCTAATAAGTCCCTAAAATAAACAGGTGTAGAAAAACGAGTCGTTTTTCTACACCTGTTTTTGTGTTTTTATCCAGATCTCTTGAAAGTAGCTGGCGGATGCCCGCTACTTTCAAGAGATTGTGAGCCAATGCCACTATCCCAAATTCTGTGGAAACCTTATCGATGCCCCGCAGTAAAAATCTGCGGAACGACCGATTGCCCTTGATGTGACCAAAAACACTTTCTACGTCGATTTTACGTTGCGCGTAGATTCGTGATTTCTCTTCACATTCAAGGGCTACTTTTGCCTTTGCTTTCATTTCTTCAAAAATCGGATTCCATTGTACTTGGCGATTGCCTTTGGCTTTTGTACAGAGCGCCTTCAATGGACATTCAGAACAGTCTTCACATTCATAAACTTTTAGACTTTGTTCAAAACCTGAGGCATTTTTTTTATTTAGATATTTTTTAAACGTAACTTTTTGCCCATTTGGACAAATAAAATGATCTTCTTGTTCGTTGTAAGCCCAATTTTTCGCATGCTTGATATTCTTTTTATAGCTACGTGATTTTTCTTTTAAATACATGCCATATGGGATTAAAAAATCGAATCGAGGTTCTATTTCGTCACCTATCGCATAAAGATAATTTTCTTCACTTCCATAACCAGCATCCGCTATGACTGTTTTCGGCATCGGCAAACTAGACGCTGCTAATTTCTCTAAGTGTGGAATAAAACAGCGCGTATCAGTTGGACGTTGATGCATGGAGTAAAATAAAATAAATTGATTTTCTGTAGCCATTTGAACATTGTAAGCTGCTTTTAGTTGCCCATTTTTCATGTGATCATCTTTCATCCGCATAAAAGTTGCGTCATGATCTGTTTTCGAAAAGCTATTACGGTCACCAAAGATTTCATGTTGTTTTTTGTATTTGTCCAAGCGAGGGAGGAAATCTTCGCGAATTAATTTGAGTGGTTTCTTTAGTACACTACGCTGTGAACGGATTTCTTTACGTACAGTGACATTTTCTTCAGCTTCAATTGCGTCTGTTAAGGCATTTACTTGTGCTTCTAATTCCTGCGCTATCGTTTCTAATTGTGCTGGTGTCGCGTCTTCTTTCAAATTATCGACAGTAGATTGTATGCATTCAGATTCTGTTATTTCTTGAATATGTAGAATGGTTTCTCGAATCTTTTCTTTTAGTTTCTCTTCAAAATTTTTAGTCGATTTCTTCCATACAAAAGAATACTTATTGGCATCAGATTCAATTTTTGTGCCATCCAAAAAGTAATTTTCCATTGTAATATAGTTTTGTTCGATAAGAAGGTGAATCATTTGTTCAAATAGCGAATCCATCATATTTTTTAATTGATGTGAACGAAAACGATTAATTGTACGATGGTCTGGTTTCTGTCCTGCCGCCAACCACATTGCAGGTAAATTCTCATGAAGCAATTTTTCAATCCCACGAGAAGAGTACACCTTTTGTGAATACCCGTAGAGAATCACTTTCGTCATCATTTTTGGATGAAAAGAGCTACGACCGCCACCTTTGTAGTGAGAGAAAAAGACTTGGTCATCTATCAGTTCAATCATTTCGTCAATTACACGTGATATATGTTTTGTAGAAATCGTGTCTTGAATATCAAAAAGGGAAATCCCTTGTTTATTGTTATAAGGAATAAATGTAGGAATGGAATGACCTGTTTTAGGAACGGTAGTTTCTTCTGAAAGCTGGAGTGGAAGTGATGTTTGTTCAGTGTTATAATTTTGGTTAGTAGTTTTAGGATTACTCATAAAAATCGTCCTCTCTGTAAATGGTGTTGTGGTGACTTCATTTTACAATAACGGACGATTTTTTTGTGCTTATTTTTAAATTTAAAATAGGGCTGCCACCAAAAGTCATTTCAATGACTTTTGGGACAGCCCCGTTTTTTCTGTTTATGGTTGATCACCGAAGTATGGGGTGGAATTTTACAGCGGCAATGCTGGAAATTTTTTGCGTGCGAATTTTCCGAGTTTATGTGCGGTTTTGCGTCAGATACGTGCGATATTTTAATTTTACGTGCGTTTTTTGAGAAATGCGTGCGTTTTTGGACTATTTACGTGCGAATTCCCAAAAATAACCACAAAAATCCCAATACAAAAGCATATTCATCGCATCGAATAATCAAAACCGTTACAATACCCCTATTGGTATATGGAGGTGATAACATGAAACAACAATCTGCAAGCAATCATACACGCTATCAGCCATTACAGCAGTTTATTTGGTTGCCATTAAGCGTGATACTACTGCTTTCAACAATCGGCTATCTAATTTATCGCATTGCGAATGGAACATTTTCTGCTGCGCTACTCTTACTGCTCGGCGCGGTTGTGTTAGCGATTATTCCAGGCATGCTCGCACGTATTTATGCGCTTACATTGCAGGATCGATTAATTCGAACAGAAGAGCAATTGCGCTACTATATGCTTACCAATCAGCGCATCGACTCCCGAATTACAATGAAGCAACTCATCGCATTGCGTTTTGCATCGGATGAGGAGTATGTGGCATTAGTTGAAAAGACAGTGAAGGAAGACCTATCTCCAGAAGAAATTAAAGCCGCCATCATAACATGGCGTGCTGATCATCAGCGTGTGTAATTGGCGTTTATTTATAGGGTGCTTAGGGGATTTTATTGATTTCTCGGCACCTAACTTACTTGCTACATATTCCAGTTATCGCTTAACCTAGCATCAAGAATAGAATTGGAAAATTAATTTTGTATAAGAAGAGCCGCAAGCTGACCTAATGATAGCTTGCGGTTTCATTGACTTTAAAAGAAGTCTACCCGTTCCGTTGTTCAACTCTAAATAGCCCCAGGTACATGAGAATTGATGGGGTGAAGCTCTCCATTTATCGCAAAAGAAACTTTTCCCGTTTCTTCAGATACTACTAGTACCAGAGCATCACTCTGTTCTGATAAACCCAATGCCGCACGATGGCGAGTACCGAGTTTTTTACCACCTGTAAATTTCCCTGATAACGGTAAAACATTGGCTGCCGAGACAATTTGATTTTGATTGACGATTACCGCACCATCATGAAGTGGATTTCCCGGGAAGAAAATGGATTCTAACAAGGGTTGTGTCAATTCTGCGTGAATCGAAACGCCGGACTTCACCAAATTTTCAAGCGCATCCTCGCGTTGAAATACAATTAAGCCCCCATGCCTTTGCTTGGACATCGTTTGTATGCCTCTCGAAACATCTGGATATTTTTCTGTAAAGGGTGACAGATAACAGTTCAAATAGAAGGTAGCCGCCTTCATTTCAATTTTCAAAAAGTCTTCTTTAATTTTCTCTAAATCCGTAAGAAGACAATAGGTTTCATTTTCCATCGATGCCACCTTATGTTGCAATGCTATAATTACTTGACGAATATCCTCTGTTAATATTTTATGCATCGGCGAAAAGTCACAATTTATCTTATCTATGGAGACGCACCTCCCCTTTTTTTCATCATTCTTCGTTATAAATTTACTCATTTAAAGTTTGTACCTTTGACAGTTTATTATTCCTTTTAAGTCTGAAACAATCTATATTGGCGCGTTTTTTAAAAAATAGGTTCGTATATTTTTTGTCACAAAATTTATAAATGGTTTATCAATACTTCCGCCTCTACTAGGTATTATGTGGTATACTTTTTCTAAAAAGATACATCGAAAATACATCTTATGGAGGTACGGCAATGGTTTCTATTTTCACATCAAAAAAAGAGGATATCGCATTATTTAAGCAAAAAATTGATGATTTAAATGCCCAATTGGACGAAAAGGATCATGCCTTTCAAATTTTTTTGAACGACTTACATAAAGAACTGATTAGCGCGATTGAGCAGCATGATAAAGTCAATAGCCAGCACATTACATTGGGTGCAATGGTGAAGGATATTCTAGCCGAATTTAACCGTGTGGAGCAAAGTACGATTCAATCCAATGCCATTTCATTGAATGCGCTCGATAAAGGCAGCAATCTTATCGATGTATCGAAAGTCATGGTCGATGTCTCACAAAAAAGTCGAGAGGCGGTGGCTGATGTCAAAACGATCATTGATGAATTGGGCCAGGAATCGAAAAAGAATGCGCATAATATGGACGAATTAAGCACGCGCTCAAAGGAAATCGAGGATATCGTTACGGTCATTAGTACTATTTCAAACCAAACAAACTTGCTAGCGCTAAATGCGTCGATTGAGGCTGCACGCGCTGGGGAGCATGGCAAGGGCTTTGCGGTTGTGGCAGAAGAGGTGCGAAAATTAGCGGAAAGCACGAAGCAAAGTGCGGAGAATATCGTGAGCCTGACAAAGGACACGCAGCTCCAAATTGCCAAAGTCTCTGACAATACCAATCGCAATATGCAGATTGTGGAGCAAGGCATGCAGACAACCTCTGAAACGTCTGATAAAATCGAGCAGTTACTTTCGATGATTGACAATGTACAAGGCGAAATCCAAGCATTGCTCAATTTAATTGCTAATCAAAAAACATCCAATGAGGACGTGCTCAATAATTTCAAGCGCTCTACCGCAATTTTTGACGAAACAAACACCATCCTTACACAACATATCGAGGAATCTGATGTCGTAACGGTCAAGCTTTTAGATGCAGTGGATAAGGTGAAGAAGTTTACATTAGCATAAATTATAAAGGGGTGTCTGAGAATTTATGAGACACCCCCATCCTTCATGCTACGAACGGTTATTCATTTTCTTTAAAAGCTCAATAATCTCCTCATTTTGCTTTTGAATAGTTTGTAGTGTTTCCTCAACATTTTGCGTGCTTCTTTGCTGTTGGCTACTGCGTTTGATCATATTTTTTATAAAGAGAAAAAATGAGATAAATAGCAGGACCCACAATGCCAATACTACGAAAGTAGCAATGATATCACCGAGATTTACTTGTGTCATTATTGTCCCCTCCTGCCTCTTTTTGAACATATTCCATTACGATATTAATATAATTATGTAACTGTTCCCCGCTATTCACCAAAAGAAAATCGTTCGGTGCTAGTTTTTTACTTTGGGTAAGAGTTGCTTGAAAAACCTCGGTTGATTTCACCTCTGCAATTTGACTTAATCGCTTTTGACGACTTTTCAAACGACGATTGATTTCGGAAAAATCAGCAAGATAACATTCGATATATTTATAATTCGCTCCGTATTTGCGAGAAATTTCCGTGCCTCTTACAATAATCTCCTCGTATAAACAGGGACTATCTAAAATAACACTTTTCCCTTGGGCTAAATAAAAATCCACTAATGCAAAATCAACGTTATACGCTATTTTTCCAGTAGCCCTTTCGTCGATTGCCCCTTCCTTAGCCGACTGCAATAAGGCTGTTTTCGTAACGTCATGATCGACAATCACACAGTCTGTTCGTTTGGCAATTTCGAATGCGAGTGTAGATTTCCCCGAACCAGGAAAACCAGACATTTGAATAAAAAACATCGTGCTGCTCCTTTACATAGCTATTTCTAAATAATAATTCAATCTCGCCTACAGCAAATCACTCGGCACGGGCTGTTCGTCTTTCTTCTGAAGCTCCAGCTCGATATATTCCCGTCGCCACAAAAAGCCACAGAAATAGAGATAGAAAAGAAAATAAATGCCGAACCAAATAAGAAGATAGTCTTCCACATCATTGACATTCAAATGGATGCCTACCGAAATAAAGAGCAGTGTCAGGATATGCATGCCGATAAATAGCTTGGGGAAAATCGATTTTTTGGTTTGTACAAGTTCTTTTGACACGCTGAAAATGCAGGCTAAAAAAACAATATAAAGTAATCCCATTACACTCATCACTAGCTGCATCCATAACGAGGTCGGCTCAACTATTGACAGCCCCAGCGCTTTTGGCTGAAACATTTCGAAAAATGCATTCACCGTCAACAGCACCGCGCAATACATCCCCATTGTCGCGTACGGAACTTGCACCTTTGAAAATGCAAAAACCGCAATCAAAAACCCAATAACATCCGGAATGATATCGATGCCGTTTAAATCAATATCAACGAACTGAAACACCATGCCAATTAAAATACGTCCGTGAAAATTCATCGTGCCCCACGCTCCTTCACGATTTCCTCTACCCACTCCGCACTTGGAGGACTATTCAAACTATCGGTGTACGTTAACACCACTTCTTGATTATGTTGATCTAAGCCGACCAATTCAATTGTAAATTGATCCATTTGAAAGCGTGCCATGCCATTTGTTGTCGCAATATAAATCGTATCTTTTCTTTGTAATTCAATCGGTTTGGTTAAAGGTAGTGGCACTTCCTTGTTATTAATTTGGAAGTTTGTCAGTTCAACTCGATCGTCTACTACCCTTACATCTGTTAACGTCAACGCTTGACTTAGCCGATAGCGTGCATCCGTGCCATCTAAACCAGTAGAGCCCCTAATAAACTCAAGATAATCATAATACGTTGATTTGTGATAGGTTAGTGTCACTTGCTCTGAATGCCCATCTGTAAAAGTAACATTGGCCTCTGTTGCGTCCGCTAAATGATTGGCTACTTCTTCCGATTGTAGCCCAATAACAGATGCAACAATCGTATAATACGCATACTTGGCATAGCTTAGATCTTGAATGGGCTGCATTGAAAGTTGCTGCCCAAACCAATCAAAATTTCTCGGATAATACTGCACCCCGTCAATTTCAAGTGATTGCAGCTCACTCGGACGCATCGAATTCGTAATATATGAGATATTTATTTGATTTAAATCGCCATTCACTACACTTGCAATGATAATCGGCTTCTTCAGCATTTTTGATTCATAATATACAATACTCGCCATTTGAAACAATCCTACAACAGCGAGAATTATCAGTAATTTTTTCACCCTACTCCCCCCAGTCTGAATTGGAATTATTCAGCATTAAACAAAGCCCTTAGTGAAAATTATATTCTTATTTCACAAAAATTCAAAATAATTACAAATCATTGTATACCAAAATTTGGTTTTTCGCATTCCTTCCCACTGCACCTACCACAATAATTGTAAACAAATTTCCAATATTACCGATACTATTTTTAGATAGTAGTGAAAGGATGATTCCATTGATTCAGCAAATTGGCAGTAACCAACAAGCAATACACGCGGCAACAAAGCAACCCCAGCAAGCGACAACGACTTCTTTTGAACAGGTACTCACTACGAAAATCGAACAGGCGCAATTAGATGAAACGATTTATAGCGAACTAGCGAATGATTATGACATCCGCAATGCGACATTTGATGAAGTAAAAAAAATCGCCAACAAATTATATGATGCGGGTGCCATCAAGGTGAAGGATTTAATGACATTAACGTTTGATTACGGTAGAGCTACGCAGGACATAAAAGCTGCCGCGAATGGCCAAGCCTCACCAAACTTCTCGATGTACGAAACAGCAGCAGATGCAGCAGGCAAAAGAGATTGGTTAGCGGAATTTGAGGCGCGTGCCGCAAAAGATCGACAATACGGCAATCTCATTGGGCACGCCAATAAAACGAAGATTATTCAGATTTTGCAGTTGATCGAGCGTTAGGTGAGAGAAAAAATACAAATCCGAAATAAGTGGTTAGGACAAAAGAAAATGTTAAACCAAACGTGTACATGGTCTAACATTTTTTTGCATTATCTTTCGTAAAAATGACTAATTCCCTATCCCCTCCCCCTTATATCCTAAAAATTAACTCTTCTAGGAAATGGATGAATTATTATGGTAGACTAGTCAAAAGCTTATGAAATAAATGAGGGAATTATTATGCAACAGCAAATTTTATTAGTGGACCCGGATAAACAATGGACCGATACATTGGCGGCTTTTTTATGCGACAATAATTTTACGGTTATGGTGACGACCTCTGCGGAACAAGCGATGGACGTATTTCATCAAACTTATCCGTGCATGGTGATCATGGAGCTAAACTTGCCGAATGGTTCGGGTGAGATGCTTTGTGAATGGATTCGTGCCAATCAAACGGCCGATGTGTCGATTGTTATGGTGACCGAAAAAAATCATGTTGCCGATAAAATTAACGGCTTAACAATCGGTGCAGATGATTATTTGACCAAGCCCGTTCACCTAGAGGAATTGCTGGCACATATGCATGCGGTGCTGCGCCGTACAGGATTGTTTTGCCAAAAAATCATACATAATGGGCTATGCATGAAGCCGCGCAAAGGTGAGGTATTATTAAACGGTGAAGTTGTAAAATTAACGAAGCATGAATTTATGCTGCTCTATTTTTTCATGGATCACCCCAATCAGGTGATATCCCGTGCATCCTTAATCGAGCAATTATATCCAAATACTGAAAAGGACATTTTCGACCGTACGATTGATGCGCATATTAAAAAGCTGCGTGCCAAAATTGAAGTTGACCGCAAACAGCCAAAGCGCATTGTTACGGTGCGCGGGGAAGGTTATAAATACATACCTGATGAATAGGTTGTTATTAACATGTTAAAAACGAACTCCCATTTATCGGAAGTTCGTTTTTAGTTTTGCTATTTCAACTACCTAGGAATACCATTCACCCTCTATTAGCATGCTTTTTTAATACTTGATAAAGCAAAGCAATCGAATTTATTTTATCCTAATAATTCTCAATAACTCCGCCTAATGATGAAGCTTTTATAATTGGCTCGTTTAAGATTTCTTCTAATTCTTCCTTTGTTCCATAAACGACTGCTCCTAATATTTCTACATCCTCTAACTTAACATCTTTCATCTTGTAAAAAGCATTCTGGTGATCCGAGGAAATACTCATTGGCAGTAATTCTAAAAACTCTTCATACTCACCTTTTAAATCATGGATTGAAATATAAGGCCTGTTTATGGAGAAGCCTAGCGCATCATATTCACGTATAAATGTTGAAGACCAATCGTTTTCTTTTGCCTTTTGTTGAAACTCATTTAATTGCTCACTACTATAAGTGTCTATCCAAAACCATGTCATTTCGGGAAACTGCATGAACAGTTCCCTTGGTTTGTAAGGCTGATCAAAGGAAAGGGCCACTTCATAAATTTTATCTCCTTGCATACGCTCAATCAGTTCTTCCTCATCCTTATATTTTTGATAAGATACATTCGGATGGAAAAACATCATTTCCCGCCAACCATTTTCTTTATAGCCAAATTGCCAATCATCACCTGTACTACCTATTTTACTACCTCTGAATCTAGATGTTAAAACAGGTGAATTCAGACCAAATGAGTATTGTTTTCGTTCAATAACAACCGGTTTAATTTTAAAGTCTTTCGAAATTTCATAGTTACTTATTCCACCCAAAATACCTTTGGAATCTACGGTTTCACTTATGTAACCATTTGGCGTGCTGAGACGGACATAAGCATCCCATTGCTTAAATGCCTTTTGACTATAATGTACCGATATTGCAGTATTTGCTATGTTTAACACTACGAATACTACGATAGAAATCATAATAACGGTCATGATTGTCTTCCATTTTCCTTTTCTTACGGCTTTCTTGATTTTCTTTTCATCAAAAAGATCATCAGAAAAATCATTCATGTAGCTCCCTCCACTTCTTTTGAAATTCTTTTCTTGCCCGAAACAAATAAGTCCTAACCGTTTCTTCCTTCATACCCAGTAACAAAGCAATCTCCTTATAACTAAGTTCCAGCTCATATTTTAGTAGTAAAAGCTGCTTAAAGATTTCTTGAATACGGTCTAAAACAAGTGCGATTTCATGATTCATTTCGTTCGTTAATACAATTTGTTCCGTATCCTGATCATTAGCAAAATTGTTCCAAAAGTGAGCATTGTCAATCGATATGGATTGTTCCTTGCCCCGTTTCCTTAACAGTTTTTTAAACTCATTCATGGAAATCGTAAAAATATAGGACAGCGCTTTATCGGAAGGAACACCACTCCTACAAGCAATGAATTTCGTATAGCTTTCTTGAACAATATCTTCTGCATCTTCATGACTGCACCCGTTCTTTTTTAAATAATAATAAATCAACTTTGCTTGCTTTCTGTAGATTTCCAACAAAAGATGCGAATCCATAGGCACTCCTTTCTAAAGCCTTCATTAATACAGAGTCTATTTGGAACAAAAAGTTTACACTAAAATAAAAAAAGCTACTCTTCTAGTGAAGATAGCTTCCGTTAGTAACTTTTTTAATCCAACTATTATTGAATCCATTGCATCACAAAAATTTTTTGTTCCTCCGCATTTGAAATTGCCAGGATGTAGCTATTATCTTCTTCCGATTTATAAAAGTATTGATCCTTAATATCGTAAGTCACGGGGTGCTCTTGAAATAATTCATTAAGATTCTGCGTATCCAGATGCATCTTGTTGAGTTAAATCCAACTCCATATATGATACCTTAATACCTTTTTTTATTAATTCTTCTTTTAATGTAACGGGTTCATCTAATTCAATGCTCCATGGCATTTTTTTATCATATTCCGTCCAATAAGTAAAAAATATATGATAACCTGAATCAGCTAACTCCTTACAAATAGCAGCTCCAATCCCTTTCAGACGGCTTACACCTGTAACAATAGCAATTTTCCCCTTTAATTGGCTCACTATGATCTCTCCCATGTCTAATACTTTACCATTATTAACCGAATTATTTATTTAACTAAAGTGAGGTTAATTGAGTATGTAATGTATCATCTTTGCAATTTCTTTAGGTCTGACATCTATTAATAAAAGTCTTTCTATGTCTACCCACATCGGCTGATACGTACCTCTATTTCTGTTTTCATCTGTATATTCTTCACCTTGCCCAGTCCCAAAAGAACCATCAATAATTTCAGCTAAGAAAAAGTATTGTATACCGTTAAATTCAACTTTTGCAATGCACTCATTAACTTTTACTTTAACACCCAATTCTTCAAAAGCCTCTCTTTTTGTAGCTATTATAGGCGTTTCACCATTTTTAATCCCACCACCAGGAAAGACAAAATAAATTGAACCTTCTCTAACTCTTTTAATTAGTGCGACCTTATTATTTTCTATAAGTACTACAGAGCCTCTATCTCTCAAAATGAACCTCCTAACCCATAGTCTAATGATTTATCGTTCACAATTATCTAAAATAACCCACTTTTCCCTTTTAAGAAGAAATTAGATGATTCCTTTTAATGTAGTCTATTTATATTTTATTTAGTTTCAAATCGTCATTTCATTAGGTAATGATATTTAAGTTTATTTCGTAAACGTTATAAATTCTTATTTCACAAAAGGACACCGTTACTTTGAAATGTAATATTCCGCAAGAAGCATTTACTACAGTCAAAAAATAAAGATTACATCTAAGGGAATTCATTACATCATATTTGGAATAAATACATCTATAAATAGGTAGTATCCTAAAGCACCAATGGCTAAGCCAATAAGGATTAAAACAATTGATAAAGTTTTAGTTTTCATGATTTCCACCTCACCTAAATTTAAACAATATATTTTTATAATTATCTATTTTCAAGGATAATTAAACTGCCCCGTTAGTTGATGTCTAACCTTCCCGAAGCGTCGTTTGATCACATTTCATTGTAATTCTATTGAACCCAATAAACCTCATTTAGACTTAGTTTATGCTCCTCTATAAAATAAATATTTCTAGGAAATTGCGTATATTCTTGAATAAAAGGTTCGATGTTTGCGTACATGTCAATATTTTGTAACTCTAAAATAGGTATTCATTTAACATCTATTTGATTTAAATGTGGGTTTTCTGGGAATCTTGGTGTACTAGGGCTTTTTATTTTGCATTCAAACATCATAACGAATATATATGTTTCCAAACTTCGCAGCGTTAAGATGAGGTGATATTTATAAACCTCTTAAGTAGATATATTATTGATTCTAGAAATTGCTAATGAAATCCTTTATATATTGTCAAATCGATGTTTGGTGACCTATTTTAAAAAGCAACCAAGACAAGATAATCCTGTTTGCTGGATTAATAAGTAATTATTTTTTATTTTTTAACTCTAAAAGTATCGGTGCTATATTTAGTAAGATAGAAACCATTGTCAGAAACCAAAACGCCTTATTCATATTAGGTACTTCGCTTAAAGCGGACCAATCTTCATTTTTTATCCAAGTAGAAACTAGACTTTGTTCTACACAGAGTGTTAATGCTGTAAACGATAACCCCATTGCCATTGCCAATTTATAATCTTTGCCTGTCCCGTACAAATATAGATTTATAAAAGTTGCTACGATTGCTATAAGGCCTAAAATTACCCACATAATAATGTCTCCTCCTTTTCAATATAGACATAAATTGTAATTATATGGTTCCCGGACTGTCATTTGATTACATCTTTTAATTCAGCATTGTATATCCCGCATTTACAACGTTAAGAAATATAGATGATTTTATGGAAAGTGAGGGACAAACTAGACAAGTGAAAAAAATGCTACATCAACCGTTTGCGCCACTTGTATAAAAAGACGTATAAATAATATTCATAAGAAAAGCCACGAAACGTTGATTTAACAACATTCGTAGCTTAATGGTGTATCCCCAAGTTTTGATTTGGGAACGTTATTTGTAATTGATATGTATAAACAAATTACCAATTGATTTAGTAATAACATAGTTTAAAAAAGATTTAATTTTTCTTTTATTTCTTGAACAATAACATTGATACCAACTTTTTCAGTATCTATATAATCTCCAAAATCATATTTATTGTAGGCTTTCAAGCATTTATCTGTTTGTTGAAAACACCAATTGCCTTCTTCCTCGCCACGCAGTCTTAACCTATCGTAAATTGTCTCTTTACTTGCACTCAAACAAAAATGATAGGTTTGTTCATCAATACTTTTAAATCCGTTGTGCATGTAATGAAAGTATTCTATTTTCCGAATCGTCATCGGCACGATTAGATTAATTTTATATTTTGTTATTAACCGTTTTGCCACATCAACGGTTAACTCTTTCCATAAATCTAAATCTTGAAAATCCCCTGTAGAGGATTCTATTCTTTTTATATCCATTGGAATAACATTTCTTAACATATAACCTATCTCTTCAGGGTCATATATCATACTATTTTTAATTTCGTTTTGAAGTATATTTGCAATAGTGGTTTTACCCACACCAAAAGCTCCATTTATCATTATAATCATTTCACCATCTCCTCGCATTTTTTAATATAAATTTGAACTGAAAAGCTACTATAGCGTTGTTTGGGGACATACTGATTATAAGCAGCCAAAGCCCCCATTTAATTGAATGAGTGGCTTTGATTCCCTAACTTTCATTTAGTAACGTTTATTAGGTTTATAATGTATAGCTTATAAATCCTTGTTGCACTAAAGAACCCCCGTTAGTAAAAAATAGAGTTAAAATTTTCTTTTCAATAAATTTATTAAGTAGTACATGAGTGAAATTAAAAATGATAGAAGTATAACAATTATTGTACCGAATGTATAGACTGCTGTTTCTGCAGGATTACCACCGTCAAACAAATTAGCAAATAGAAAAAAGAAAATTAGACTAATCATTAAAGATAAGAAAAAAATACTAATATATTTTGACATGTCCTCCCCCCCCTTTACAAATCCCAATATACTATAAAATAACAATATTTACTCAACTATTCTGCCTCGTTTATTGAAGTAAACAAGTTACCAAAGCGAGTTGGGAAGGTTTGATACGTTTTATCCAATTGCCAATAACTAGTGTTATGTTAACAAAAAAATGTATCGGATTGTATTAGATCTACTCATTAGGTAAGCATCCAAACAGCGTAGGTTAACTTAAGTAGAAACAAGAGCAGAATATGAAAAAGGAACAGTGTTTTACTGTTCCTTTTTTTGTCATTAACTTTTAGCACACCAAAGCTCAATTTCTATTTTTAATTCAGGTAATCCTAATGCTGATATATATGCAATTGTCATTGAGGGGAACTCATTATCAAAAAACTCATTCCATTTAAGGTCGAAATAATCCCAGTCTATCTCTTCAGTCGCCCAGATATTAACCTTAATAACGTTCTTTTGAGACAACTCCTCTGATTCAAGAACCTTTTTCATGTTTACAAAAGTATTAGTTATTTGGTCGTTTAAACTCTCCGGAATATTGCCTTTCATATCTGTTCCTATTTGACCCGATGTTACTATTAATGCTGCCCCTCTAGGCACTCTAGTGATATGACTGTAGTCACCTACTGGTTTTGGCATTAACGTAGGGTTTTTTCTAATAATTTCTTTCATTCAATTACCTCACTTTTTATAAATTTTCTGCATATCTTTTTAAATAATTAGGCGGACTCCACCAATTACTATTTTTCTAAAAGAAAACTGCAGTCGAGTACCCATACCCCATAGATAAATGCACAAGTATTTTCTTTTTCATGGTATGAACACTCCCTTTCTTTATAATGTGAGCGAAATTATATATTACAAATTTGGTAATATTTTTAATATAATCAATTTTACCATACTAGAGTATGTGGTAACAATTAAATAGAATCTGAATGAAATGTTACCAAAGTTAATTTGGGAACGTTCTTTCAACTACCTATGTATATTTATTCTTCCTATTTTTTTCAAAGTATAAGCTACTCACCTGTGTGTGAATCGAAAAGCTTTCCTGTCTTTAAATCGTAAATTTTATAATCCACTGTCCACATATGATCTTTGGTCACTGTAACCTCACAATAATAAGGAATTGATTTGCCATAAGCATCGAGTTCAGGAATCTCATTGAAACTAAATTGTTCGTCTGTTTGAAGCATATTGAAAGTCGAATCAGAAGAACGACCAGATGAAGATATTTCTATCGTGCATTTACCATTAACAACATCGAAGTCTTTCGTTATTACATATTTTAAACTTGGAACAGTCATCCATAAAATTAGGAGTCCTATTAAAAAACCGCTCAGCATTTTAATCGTCGACCAAAACTTAATTTCTCTCTTTCTATATATAAGAATTAAAAAAATCGCACTACCTATAACTATTAACACACCTAAACTAAATAAAAAATAATAATCAAAAACAATAACCGCCTCCCTACAATAAGTCATTACTCTATTTACTTTAATTCAATTATAAAAGTTTCAAAAGTTATCCTTATAACATTTCCAAAGCGTTTTTGGTAACTTTTCATTGGATTCTATTTATATGTTACCGCCATTCAGAACAAGTGGATCGAACAGTCTTCTTTAAAATGATTTCTCACAGCTTAACCATAGGAAATACATTAGTCAGCTTTTTTCAAAGGTAATATAGGTTCTTCTTCACTATATCTTGAATAAGTCGAACCTTCATTCGAAACGTCTGTACAAGCTTTATCCGTACAGCTAAAAATATACGTCTGCTTTTCCGTTTTTACATAAATTTCATAATGATAAATAGACGATGGATTCGCAACATTAAATCGATTAACCCCTTGTTTAATGGCATAAACCGTTTCTCTTAAAGCAATCTCCTTATATTGTTTACTTTGAATGACCATGCTTGTCATTTCCGCTAAAATGTCCTGGTCATCTAAGTTCGGCATATATGTACTTTTGATATAACTGTTAATTCCAGAATATAAATTTAATACTAAGCTGATGACAAGTAGGATAAAAATTAACTTTGATTTTTTTTTGCATTTATACACCTCATTTCAAAATTACATTTACACCAAATTTAACATGATATTAATTAAAACTAAGTAAATGGAGTAAAGTGCCCAAAGCAATGTTTGGACACTTTCTTTGCTTAACGTTGTAAATCCGCATTTTTCTGACGGGACTCCCTAAAAGATTAAAATTCTAAGTGTGAATTTACTTTTTTAAATTCTCAAGTTTCTCTATAAAAAATCGCAATGCAACAGATGGGTTGTCCATTCTGTAAATAAATTCGGTTGGAATTTCTTTATACATGTCGGACGTTTTTTTATATTGTAAATCAAAGTAACGTGAATAACGTTCAAAGACCGATTTTGGCAATAATGTTGCGCCAAGCCCTGCCTGTACACAGCCTAAAATTGCTTCAAGAGAGCCCATTTCCATTACTTGATATGTTTTAATATGCTGTTCGCGTAAATATTTTTCCATTTGAAAGCGGTATGAGCAGCCAGAGCGGAAAACTAAGATTGTTATGTTTTCTAATACTGGTTCTTTTCCATGTGCAAATATAAAAACAAGTTCCTCATTCACAACTATTTTTTTACTAAGTAGACTATGCTCCAGAGGCCCAGAAATAAAAGCGCCATCTAGCTGATAGTTTAGTACTTGCTCAATTAGCATCGCTGTAGGTTGTGTGCACACATTTAACGACACCTTTGGATAGTCTTCGTGATAATCCATTAACACATTCGGTAAATGAATGGCTGCGGTCGTTTCAATGGAGCCGATTTGCAGCGTCCCTTTAGGCAAATGTTCTTCTAGCATTGCATTTTCTGCCTTCTCCATTAGCAGCAATATTTGAAGTGCATACTCATACAATTCCTTTCCTTTATCGGTCACCTCACAGCCTCGATTATGTCGATGTAATAATTTCGTCTGCAGTTCGTTTTCAAGCTTTGCCAGTTTCGTTGTTAAATTGGACTGAGAGTAATTTAGTTTTTCGGCTGCTTGTGAAATTGTACCTAGCTCTACGATATATCGAAATGCCTTCAATGCTTCAATATCCATAATAACCCCCTTGTTATCGATTTCATTTATACCTATTATATATTATTTGAATTTTTATTTATATCCAATAATTGTTAGGATATGTTAAGGGGGATTCACATGAGGGAGATTTTTGGAGGAATCTGTTTATTAGCAGTAGCAATGGGTATTGGGCGATTTTCGTATACGCCACTCTTGCCATGGATGCAAGCTGAGTTACATTTAACAAACAGTATGGCAGGCTTTATTGCTTTAAGTAATTATGTCGGTTATTTAGTAGGCTCATTGCTTTGTACTTTTAAAGTATTTAAAAATCAGCGAATGACACTAATATGGATGATTGTAATCAGTACGCTGTCATTATTTATCATGGGCATGACAGATCGAATATGGTTAATCGTTTTCGCTCGATTGGTGTCTGGTGTAACAAGTGCAGTGCTTTTCATTTTCACGACACAAATAATTTTGACGTATATTCAAACGATTCAAAAGCATCATTTTGCTGGGTATTTATATAGTGGGGTCGGGGTTGGCATTGTCGGCTCAAGTCTATTAATTTTGTTGTTTTCACCTCACTTACATATGAAGACACTTTGGATCCTATTAGCGGCTACAAGTTTAGTCATAGGGATATTAGGCTTTTATTTGATTCAAGTGGTTCCTACTATGCCTTTACAGAAAAAAACGAAGGGTAAAACGCCGCCAATTTTGTACTTGCTATACATTGCCTATTTTTTAGAGGGGCTCGGCTATATTATTACAGGTACTTTCATTGTGAATGTTGCCCAAAGCTTATCAACGATCGATTTCGATAGTGCACTTATTTGGATCATTGTAGGCACTGCAGCTATTCCGTCCTGTCTGTTATTTGTATGGTTAGCAGAAATATTTGGTTATTCGAGGATTTTGAGTTTCGCACTCCTCTTGCAAGCAATAGGCATTGTGTTACCCGCAATTAGCATCACAAACTGGAGCTTCATA
This sequence comes from Solibacillus sp. FSL R7-0668, assembly GCF_038006205.1. Taxonomy (NCBI): domain Bacteria; kingdom Bacillati; phylum Bacillota; class Bacilli; order Caryophanales; family Caryophanaceae; genus Solibacillus; species Solibacillus sp. FSL R7-0668. The sequence continues at coordinate 2,252,142 of NZ_JBBOUU010000001.1, forward strand.
GTGAGTGCTTTTTTGTTTGGTTTTACTTTTATGGGGATTACGGCGTTGACCAATGCCATCGTTAAACAAATCAATGTGTCGGCAATCGGCTTTTTAACTGCACTATATGCATTAGGACAAATTATAGGCCCAGTTGTAGCAGGTTTTCTGTTAGATCGTACACATTTTAGTGTGGCATTTATAGTTGCAAGTGTTGCCGTATTATTAGCAAGTTTATTCGTTGTTGTTTATTCCATTATGGAAAGGAAGGGGAGCGTACATGTTTAAGCATTTCAAATATCCAATTATTCAGGCACCTATGGCAGGAGGTGTATCTACTGTTGATTTAGCGTTGACAGTATCGAAAAATGGAGGACTCGGCTTTTTAGCTGCCGGCTACAAAACGCCAGAGGCACTAGAACAAGAAATTGTAACATGCACTGCAGCAGCATTACCATTTGGTGTGAATATATTTGTGCCGCAAAACGATGTCGAAGATGCCACGCTAGAGCTGTATCAGCAGCGACTAGAGGAAGACTTTCACATGAAATTACCACTGCAAGAGCCACATGATGATTTTTGGATAGAAAAGCTAGCAATTGTGATGAAATATAAAGTACCTTACGTTTCATTTACGTTCGGTTGTCCATCAACAGCAATTATTAAGCAATTAAAAAGCTTTGGTAGTCAGGTCATTGTAACTGTGACAAATTTGTTAGAGGCGAAGGTTGCAGTAAGTTACGGAGCGGATGCGATTTGTTTACAGGGAGTGGAAGCTGGCGGACATCGTGCAACATTTGATAATGTAGGCGAAGCGTCTTATATTTCGTTAATGAATTTAATTCATACGATTCGTAAGGAAGTGACGATTCCGATAATTGCTGCAGGTGGCATTATGAATGGGAAGGATATTCACCTTGCGCTCTGTGCAGGAGCGGATGCTGTACAGCTTGGAACAGCTTTTCTATGTACAGAAGAAAGTGGAGCAAACCAAGTTTATAAGCAAGCACTTTTATCCAATGAATTCTCAGAAACTACACTGACACGAGCCTTTACAGGTCGACTAGCACGTGGCTTGAAAAATGATTTTATATCGACATATGAGCACATAGCACCGGCAATTTACCCAGCTGTCCATACATTAACGCAGCCAATTCGAGCAACAGCGTTAAAAAATGAAAATCCACAGGCGATGTCGCTTTGGGCTAGTGTTCATTTTAAAGAAATAAAGCAAGGCTCGGTAAAAGACGTGTTGGAGCAGCTCATAACCGAATTAAGCGTATATCAATCACCATCAAAATTCGGGTGCAATAGCTATGAATAACGATTTTTTAAGTTTCATAATAAAGGAGAACAACTAATTGAAATACTATATGATAGACGCTTTTACGAACGAAAGATTCGGTTGTAATCCTGCTGGTGTTGTCATTTATCAACAGACAGATGAAGCTTTTATGTAAGCATTTGCTAAAGAGGTTGTTTTTTCAGAAACAGCCTTTGTGAAACAGCTCGACAGTGATACGTTTGACGTACGCTTTTTTACGCCAAATACAGAGGTAGCGCTTTGTGGGCATGCAACAATTGCTACATTTAAAGCGTTACTCCACGAGAAAAAGGTGCAAGATAATCACACCTATTTCATGATAACGATCGCAGGCACATTGCCTATTACTATTCATTAATCTTTAATCGTCATGGAGCAAGGTAAATAGCTTGCCAATTTAACATCTGCCTCATGTAATAGGTGAAAAGAAAGTGTCGATGATTTCGTTAAAAATTTTCGACTAATTGATTGGAGTAATACCTCATTAAAAACGGTATCCTTACGCCAGCTACGTGCTATTGCTAATGGTAGTATAGCGATATAAACGGGTGTCACGGCTTCAATCGTATGCAAAGTATCCACTTGTTGAATGAGCTCTACATCCCCAAATAATTCAATCGGTTTGTTAAAGGCGACAATTAATTGTTTTCCTTCTTCTGAAGTCGTGTGTATTTTGACCTTTCCCTTTACGAGAAAAGATAGAAAGGGCAGTGGGAACCCTTGTTCATAAATACATTCTCCAGGAGAAAAAGAACGCCACTCAAGGGCAGTCATTTCGATTGGATACTTTTTATGAATTTGTTCTTTGTATTGTGTAATCACGTTTTGATCGTTTAATAGTTTCACTGAAATCCCCCCTTTTTACCATACGTTATTTCTATCATATCAAAAAGGACATATGTCCAAAATGAAATATAGGGTTGTTGGGTGATGGGGAAAAACATAAAAAAACAAACTAATTGGGGACACAATTCACAAATGAATTGGTGATGAAGTTCATTAAACCCAAAAATCACAATGCAGAGAAGGTAGATTGGCTCGTATCGGAAAGGGCAAGGAATATCGTGAAAAACTATGCAGAGTACACAGAGCATAGTGAAAATGAAGTAGTTAAATTATTTCTTCTCAATCTTGTGGAGGACGAAGACTTTATCGCTTGGATTGAACAGAAGAGGAATAACAGAAGGATAGTGATACAACTCGGGATTGAAAATTTAGTAGGTGACGAAAAGATTGGCTAAATTAAAGCGTTTGGCTACCAAAGAAGATAAGTGGCGTTTCTTGACGGATGAAGATAGTTCTCTTATGACTTCGATTAATCGGGTATTCTCAAAGGAAATACGACTTTCTGACGCTCATCATTTTCTGTGTCAAACAGATAAGACTAAAACCCGAAAACAGGCTCGTGAAGAATTTGAACAAGCGAAATATGATTTAATAAATTGGGGAAATATGAGAGGTTATCGAACAAGGTCATTAAGAAAATTAGCCTATTTACAAATGGCGGAACTATTCAAAACGCATACATTCCACAAAGAAGTGATTACTGCATTAGGGACACACCTAGAATATGCCGACAATCCCATTCTACACCCCCTTGCTACAATTGATAGAGGACTGCGATCTGTTGATTGTACAACAAACCTCTCTACTTTGGAGCCGAAAGACGTCGCTGCTTTAATGATGAATGTGAATGACAATGCAACGAATACTTTTATTCAACAAATACGCAGAAGGTTATCCATTTTAGAAAGACCTTTAACTACTGCTCGTCGTGACGGGAAAAGTTATATTTATTCCAATTTCAATCCGAAATATGCTCAAATGGCGATTACTATCCTGCAAACGTATTACAATTTTTGTTTCGCCTTTAAATCAAATGGAGAAATGAAAACACTTGCACAACGATTGGGAATTACAGATAAAAAATTCGATTTAAAAGATATTATTTATTTAAGGTAAAATTTATGTTAAAATAATCATATGGTAAAATTGAACAAATTTGAAAAATATTAAAATGGAGTGAGGTGATAATTCTGAAAAAAATAGTATTAGCGTTCGGGTGCATTTCCCCATCAACTGAACCTATTACTATTTTATAAATCTTTTTTGCTTTGAAACTCGTATAACAGATAAGTAAAAATATAAAAAAAAGAAAGAGGGATGAGAATGTCGAAAAAAACATTGGTTATATTGCTTGGTGGGATAATTTTGATTTTAATTTTGATATTTACTTTTCTGCAAAAGAACAATAATGTTACATCGGAATGGGAAGGATTTTATCTAGAACAAACAAGCAAAACCAGTGCTACGCAATACGCAATCTATTCTATTGATGGGACGCTCGTAATAAAAAATTCATTTATGGCCTCTCCTCGTATTATTGGTTCTACCAAAGAAGATTTCAACAAGCATATTACAATCACTGAAACGGAACTAATTCCTGGAGAGTATAAAAAATACAGTGTATTAAAGAACAAAGACACTTATACGATTAAAGTGAAAGGAAATCCAAATTTTAGTTATACTTTAAATAAAGTTGCACCAAGAAAATATATAGGTGAAGATGGGATTGAATATTCAACTAGTTTATATTTGGAATAACTGCCTCCAGATAATTCATCACTTCCCATCGGGTAGATGAAATTCAAATTAGCTAATAAAATACAGCATAAAACGCTCAGAAACTGAGCGTTTTTTATTGTCAATTATAGTGTTAGTGTGCTGTTGAAATATACGCTGATTAACCTGTTATTTACGTGGTTAATTGTACTTTTCTCCCCATCAACCGAACCTGTTACTTTTAAAATCACAATTTTTTAATTCGGTTAAAATCCTTATTCATACATGAAGTCTTCAATTTTCTATTTCTTAACAAATTTTCAATACTAGAGATGTTGTATGAGAGTTGAATATAAAAATAATTAATAAACTCTAAAATTGCAAAAACATATATAAGGAAAGCAACTATTAAGCCACCTATTGGCAAAGATGGATAAAATCTTATGAGATCAAAGGCAAATACTATAATTGTGATTACAATTATAATCAGATTAACTGTTTTTAAATTATGTAATTGTCGCACAACCTTAATCGGAGTTGTAGGGTTATTCCCGTTTCTAAATCCTTTAAATTTTACATACCAATAAATTGTTCCTTGTAACAAAAGAAACTCTAAAAGGATAAACGATATCCAAAATGAATATAGAGAATATAAATGTAGATTGGGAAATGCATAATTTATTAGATAACTAGTAGGAATAAAAGTGATTATAGAAAATAATTCTCCTGTATATAAATAAGTCAACCTATTTTCTAATGTTTTTTTCAAAGTTATTCCTCACCTCTTTCTTAATAAGAAAACTACTTTTCAATACGAATATACCAAGAAAAAGTTCTATTTTCCCATAACTATTATTTACAAAAATAGTATTCAATTACTTATCGCACCCAACCCCCGTTTGTTAAAATTTCAGTGAATGCACCTGGTCAGTCCTTCTTCTCACTTTTTCTTTCGCTCGGCCTTCACTCATTTCACCCGGGAAAACTTTTGCAC